>DHVK01000046.1 GCA_002412625.1 Cloacimonetes bacterium UBA5210 | reverse complement strand
AAGAATAGGCAACCAAGCTGTGGTACTAAAAACCGATTTCCAGTTTAATGTAATCTGGCAGAGTGATCCTTTTTGGGCAATGGGCCAAGCGCGTTCAGTTGAGCCTTTTGAAGATGGATGGATTTCTCTCTCAGGAAGGGTGTTTACCGAAATCAATTCGGTAGGTGATACTCTTTGGACCTATTATGACCAGGTTAATTACACTAGTTTTTGGGACTGTACCGTAGCAGCGGATAACAGCATTTATTTACTTGGTTTTTATAAGCTATGGAAAGTAGATATGATCGAGCATACACTGGAGCTGGTAGCTACTAATACTCCTGGCTTTGATACTGACCTACATGGTGCAATCGACATGCTTCCCAATGGTAACATCGTTTATACCGGTGGTAGACCTGACACAGGTCCGATTCTCCACAGCTACAGCCCTGATGGCATACATCAATGGAGCAGATCATACGACACCTTGGGAGCAATTTACTTTGGGACAGGCTCCAAGAACCTTTTGGTTATGCCCGACGGCAGCATCCTGTTCTGTATGCACCATGGTACTGTAGCTTATCTGGTTAAGACAGATGCAGAGGGCAATGTGGTATCCAATGATGATCCCATCGCTCCCGTAGCTGTGGCATCCATCATGTCTTATCCACAGCCTGCGAGCAACAAAGTAATGATCTCGGTTAAAAGTGATCAGTTGGGAGATTTGGGCTACAGCGTTTTCAATATCAGAGGACAAAGGGTATATTCCGGAAAGATCAATGGGCATCACAAAGAGCAAAGCTTTGAGCTTCCAAACCAGGCTCTGGATCGCATGTCCAGTGGTGTTTACCTGATTAGTCTGGATCAGGGAAACAGTAAAATCGCCACTACCAAGCTGGTCGTGGTCAAATAAACAAAGGAAGGAAAATCATGAAACAAGGTAAAATCGTAGCCATCGTTTTTATGTTTATCATGTTATTGGTGACTCAAAAACTAATTGCAGTCTATCCCTTAACACGTACGTATTCTATCAGTCCTGATTCGCTACACCAAATTCGCGCTGCAGCGGGACGGGTTGCTGGAGAACCATCAGATTCGCTAATTGCTCAGTACTGGACTGAGTATACACGATCATTTCGAGATGAAACCCCAGACCCTGGTGATCTGCAACGGGACAGGTCATATACCGACAGCTTTGGGTTCGAACCACAAGCGATTAAAGCTTACACAGCAGTATTGGATTATACTAATTACCCCGATATTTATCCTACAAAACTCGACGAAGTCCGCAACTACCTCTTTACTTTCCCGTGGGATATCTACCAAAATGCGCTAAAATACAAGAATTATTACCCAGGTGACCTACCGGGGGTGGTACCAGATGATTGGGATGATGAACCACAGAGTGATGTTACTGGCGAAGATGAGGCTTGGTGGGAGTTAGATTACTATCAACGGGCCAGGGAGATGAGTTACAATCTATTGCTCATGTCCTACATAGTTGATATGCTGTATTATGCGCACGACAGGTCTGATCCGACTGCAACAGCTTATACGCAATTCGAGAGTATCCTGAGCAATCTTCACGCCCATATGAGCTGGATACATGAGAATTTCTTCAATTACGGACTGCCAAATTCTCCGGCAAATGGCTGGGATAGCATTGGATGGAACATCACAGATCTCTATACGGCAAATAATGAAGTAATAGATGCACCCCAGGGATTGTGTTATGACGATGATGGAGATGGTGGAGGAGCCTGGCTACCCTCATTAGTCAACAGTGTTTCCAGATTCCATTTGATTTGTGGTTTGGGTTATGCAAGCATCTTGACCGGGCAAGATACGTTTTTGAATACGTTTGTAAGAGAAGAATTCAAATCCTCCTCTCCACTCCCCGCAGACACGCCTTTTTTTGGGTTTAACGATTATCTGACCACCAATAGTGGGATGTTCATAGGTGGTCTAACCTATCAAAACAGATTTTTCTATATGTCCAACCTATTCCTTACCGCTTTAAAAAGAACCAAGGGTGTTAATCTCTACAATTCAACCAACGACTGGAATTGTGATATGATCCCCAGAATGGTTCGCTACACGCTGAGACGGATAGACCCGGAATTGCATCATATTACCTTTGGCGATGACTGGCGATATAATGGAATTGAATCAAATGGCGATGAAAACACACAGATGGATCACTCAATGCAGATAGAACGGGGTTTACTCAGCTTCTATTATCAAAACACCGATGATCCTGCTTCACATAATGATATTCGCTGGTATGTGAAAAGGCTGAAAAATAAGAGCGGAGCGTGGCCCAGGGAAATATTTGAGAACGATTTTGCTTCCAGTTTTGAAACTGTGATGAACTATCAAGCTACCACTCACGGAGGTCCTGCTTCAGTGACAACTGACGGTTATTTACCCAGTCACATAAGTCAGGGCACCTATAGTAATTCTGAATCGACGATTCTAAGGAGTCCCACAAGCTCATATTTAGGCTATCAAACATCACACATGCTGGTGGTCAATCACGAGAATTCCTTTGTGCCATATCACAACAACGATGATAATACAGCATATCAGTTTTACTTATGGGGAAAACCAGCCATTGTAGAGCCTGGATATGTCCCCTATATCCTCGGAGAAGCGAAGTACTGTGATTGGTATCAGTCATCTTTCTCCCAGAATTTACTGTTAATCAATCCTGAGAGCCCCACAGGCGATGGAAGAATAGATGAAGTATTATATCTTTCCAAAACTCCGAATGAGGTAGCCAACTTCAAGCTGAAATATGAAGACCCGATGAACTTTCATAGTAGGCCAATTTCTTGGCTAACGGTGAATCAGGATAGCCGCCCATACTACAACAAGGCAAGCAAACTATTTCTGCTGAGTAACATCAATTCTCATGATGCTGACGATATTGAACACCTCAGAATTCGCTTTAAATACAATAACAGTATGACTGCTTCGTTTGATCCAACCCCTGAATCCATTGAGAATGTCAACCAAGACAATCCCTGCCTCGTGTTTAGAAACTTCTATAAAGTAGCTGACAAGTACTATATTGTTCTGGATAAAGCCATATTTGAAAATCCTCAAACCAGTAACAATGTCTTTAGAAACCAGATGAATTTGTTAAAGGAACTACGCACTTCGTCTGGCAATGTCCACAATATACTCGGATCGGCTGTTCAGAATCCGGGACAGCCTGGGGTTTACCAATTCATTATGGGTCGATATAAGAATATGTTTATTGCTATGGGATCATCAATAGTTGGAGATATTTCGTATAGTATCTCACATCTTGACACTACGAGGCTTGCCTGGACACCGTACGATTGGAAATCACCTGGTGGTGGTAGAATTGGCTCGATGATGAGGCTTTCGATAACAGCTTCAAGCCCCAATAACCAAGAGCGTTTTATCACCTTTCTATATCCCAGTGAAAATGATTTAATTTATAATCCTGTCACCGAAGCAATTCACGATGGATCAGGTTATCGATTAGCGATAACTGAAGGGTCAAGAAAGGTGTTTGTATCACTTTGCTCCGATTCGACATTGGTGTATCCGGATGAAGACTATCGATTGGCCACCGATGGAGACTTTTTTGTTGTTGATGCAGAGTCGGATTTTGGTTCAATTCACGACATGATCTTAAGCAATGGGACAGCATTAACTGCATCACCCCATTTTGGTGACTCTTTTCCTGCTCAGGATCTTTTTAAAAGCTTATCTGATGGGCTAGATGAAGTGATAGCCAGTTGGAAAGATGGCGGACTACATGTAACGTTTAAAACAAATCAATCGTTGTACCCAAAGTACAAGATTAAAAGGTGCGATGTCTTGCCATCCCAGTTCTTTTCGAAAACAGAATATGGCATAGAAGTACAGACGTTAAATGATACGACTTCTTCAGCCCGTGGTACAATAGCCAGCAACGTAAAAAAGCTAGCCTACGATAATCAGTATTTCTACGTCAATTACAGTTGGGCTGATCTGGAGGCAGCTAATCTGATAGACGATAATCTTTTCTTGGTGAAAGGAGAGATTCCGCAAGCGGATTTGTACAATGGTCTTAACATCGACGGCTTCGTAGAGATAACAGGAAATCTCACAATCCAGCCCGGAGCCAGTTTAGACATTGCAGAAGATAGTACTTTGCTTATCTCTGAAGGGGTTAGTATTCTGAATCATGGGCTTTTCAATGTCAGTGGAGGCGATTCCCAACCCGTGCTTATCAGTGCTGCATCTCAACCTTGGGCGGGTATTACAACATACCAAAATGGAAACCTTGTCTGTAGTGGAGCAGTCATTGATGGAGCAACTACTGGTATACGTATCCGTGGGACAGCATCCATTACAAACAGCGAGATATTAAACTGCTATCAAGGGATTGCCATAGAGACTGCAACGCCGTTTTCTGTAGATGGAAACAAGATTCATCTGAATCCATTCGGGATAGTGGTGTCTAACCACTATTCAAGCTCTTCATTGGCTCAAATCGCTGGTAATGAATTATGTGAGAACGGAATAGGTATCGTGTTCTACAACAGTAATACAAAGACCGCTGGCAATGACATTCATAACAATACTCGGGCTGGAATCCATATGGTCCGTGGGTCTGAGCCAATTATTAAAGACTCTAAGATAGCATACACCGAAGCCAATGGCATTGCCCGAGCTGAGATTCGGCTGGAGAGTGAATCCTATCCGATAATAGACGATGCTCGCAATGATATCAATGCTGACGGGATTGGTTATGCTCTGTACTATGAATCAAATCCCGCTGGAAGGCTCAATCAGCTAAAGGCAACAAATAACTACTGGGGTGCTATCAGACCTACTGAGATTGAACAAGCATTTTATCCCACAAGTTGGAGAGTTATATATGAGCCCTATAGCTTAGAGCCCAATACGTTCTTTCTTCATCAGGGGGAAAATCTATTCCAACAGGCATTAACTGCAGAAGAAAATGGTAATCTCCCCACCGCTAAACAGCTTTATTCAACTATTGTAGCATCAGAACCAGATAGTCTGTATGCTCTGCAAAGTTTGGGACGGTTGAATGCGATCTATTCCAATAGTCCTGAGATGGTCAGCGATCTAAGATCAATTTATAATACATTCTATGCAATCTGCTCAGACAGCATCCTGGTTAAAAACGCTAATATCAAAAGCATCATGATCGACAGGTTTGATGGGTTATATCCTGATGCCTTGCTCGGATATGAAGATGAACTACAACTCTGCAATACAGAGCTTGATTCATTATTGTGCCTGCTTGATATCGCTTATACAATCCAGGATATGTATTACGAGGATCAAGCAAAGGGTGCCCACACCAGTACAGCATATCAGGCGCATGGGATCAACATTACGTCTCTAAAGGAAGCTAAACAGGAGATTGATCATTTGTGGGATGCGATTCTAACGATTTCTGAAAATATGAACGCAGATATTGTTCCAGTTCCCACTAAACTGGATATTACAAATTATCCCAACCCCTTCAATCCATCAACAACAATAGCTTTTTCGCTACCTGAAGAAGGGATAGTGCGCTTATCGGTGTTCAACATCCGTGGACAGCGGGTACGTGAACTTATTGACGGTAGTATGCAAAGAGGATTTCATAAAGTTGTTTGGGATGGGAAAGACAAGAGCAATCGTTCCGTTAGCTCCGGTTTGTATTTTGTCCGCATTGAAACAGGTAAAACATCAAACGTTAGGAAAATAATGATGCTTAAATAGTATCAAATGACACCATGAAAAGCCCGGGCAACCCGGGCTTTTCCTATTGGATAACGTTTTCAGAGATCTGCTCTATCCGAGCCTGAATGTCGATAGTTATAGCTGTCTCTTTTATCGCTCTGCAGGTGGAGAAAATTTTGGGAATAAAGTCAATCTCATGCAGAAACCTTAGCACAATTTGCAATTTTCGGTGATCTGATTTGCAGAAAGCCTATCACAAAACTAGCTAAGCAGGTCATGTAAAGGATGAGTCAGGATGTCCTCCAATGTCCTACGATGCGACAGTTTGCATTTCCACTGCACAATTTGAAGAATTTGAAAAATCCGTTGTAACGCTGCAACGAGTTCCAGCTCCCTCTCTCCACGAACCAAGGATTGTACCAGTAAAACGCCGAGACCACGCCGCGATTCTGCCACGTTGCGGCGTGATCAGGGCGTGATTGCGGCAAGGTTGCCACACAATCCTTGGTTTATGAATAGAGCAAGGAAAACGGAGAAGCATAAAAAAGACAATCTAAAAGCCGTCCGAGGACGGCTTTTACTTAGTTAGATTGAGATGAAATGATACTATTTAAAGAGCATCAGTTTTCGGGTTTGGTGCATGCTCTGAGTACTGAGTTTGTATAGATATACTCCGCTGGCACAGGCTCTTCCATTGCTATCAAATCCATTCCATGTGATTCGGTTTGAACCGGCAGGCACATGGTATTTCGCAACCAATTGCCCGCTGAGATTATAGATGCTAACCGTTCCGGTTTCCGAGGCTTTGACCGTTACATCAAAAGTACCGGATTGTCCTACCCGGAAGGGATTGGGATAGGCAGCGCTAATGCTGCTTCGATTGGGTAACTCGGGGGTTTGGGGTTCTTCGGTGATGGTCGCGGAAATCGGACCGAAAAACTCGCTATGGCCGTCTATGGAGATCGATTCCAGCCAAAAATACCAGGTACCTGCTTCGTTGATCTCCGTTGCAACATAGCTGTAGGTGCCGCCGGTGCTGGAATTTGACGCTTCTATCACATTTGGGGTAAGGCAAATGGCTGAAACTAAACCGTCACTATCCGCGGCATAGATTTTGTAGCCGTTCATGTCCGATTCTGAGGCGGTTGTCCATGCAATCACGGCCAGGTTGGAGCTGTTCACAGAGGCATAGAAACTGCTGAGAGCGATGGGCAAGGTCTCATCCAAGGGAGAAGCCACAGTGAACTCTCCCACTTCAGTAACGTTATTCGCCCGAATCGTGTTGGGACTGAGCAGAGTGTAATCATTCCAAACGCTCCAGCTGCCATCGTAGGGTCTGAAAAGCAATCTCCAGTCTGCGGGACCTTTGGCAAAATCCATGCCTTCAACGATGAAGCTGAGATTCACATTAAATGTGTCCATGGTACTGCCAAGCTTCCAGTATTTCTTCACTGTATAGCTCAGACCGGGGGGAAGCGTTCCCAAAGGCTGTGCCAATACTTCTTTGACATATATCTGGTGCATTTCATCAGTAGCCCCGGCTTCTTCACCGTAGATTACTTCCACTTCGATGTTGGCTTGGGGAAAATCGAAAACCAGAGGCAAATTTGTTAAATCCGGTGCCGCATTTTCTGCATTAAATTGTACTGCGGCGGGCGAAATGTGAAGCTCAAAATCGAACCACCCTTTGTCGGGATCAACGCTCGGATTCACAAAATAAGTCACGTTTTCCATGACCATATCAACTTTGTAGTTAGAGGCGGCGAAGAGTGCAGCCCAGTCCGGGTCGGATTGCGCCAGGTCAAGATTTCCAAATCCATACCCGGTTTGGGGCGCGCCCGTACCAATGCTGCCCGTCCAATTCGTCGTTACTGCATGGAGGGCTCTGATTTGAGCCTCATTGGGATAAGGAGTGGTGATAACAAAGGTAGCTCCGGTCAGAAAGAGTACCGGAGTGCCATTATGGGAAATGGTGCCGGTGGCATTGGCATATACTCTTTCATCTCCGGCTTGCCCGGGGTTATCCCAGGGAAGATCTGGGTTAACCGTGTTTACCCTGCGAAAAGCTACTAAATTGAAATCGGAAAACTCCAGACTTAGTTCTCCGGGAAAACTCGCCAGAAGAGTGTATTCGGCGGTGCAAGTAATTGATGTGGTAGCACCTTCTCCCACATAGCGCTCTGCATAGTAATGAAACAGATAACCTGGAAGCGCGCTTTCAGTGAAGTGAAACCCATCATCCTGGAACAAGGGATTCATCCCCGGATTATCCAGATCATACACCCAGTTTCCGGTTCTTCCGAATGCTGTTAAATCATCCACAGCGAAAGTGAATAGTGTTTGCGCCTGTAATCCTAACATAAGTACAGATAACAACACTATTGTAACCATCATTCTTTTCAACATCTTGTCTCCTTGGGCAGCTTGGCTGCCGCTAAGTTTCATTTATGGACTAAACCACAGACCTAAAGTATAGTCCTTTTCAGCTGCAAAGCGAATAAATTCCATTGCCGGAATATCGATGAAATGTATCCAGTTCAGCAGCTTAGCAGCTTGAGGAGACAATGAAGTGGAAAAGAATATTTGGTCAGATGTGAGGGTTGCTAACCGCAGATTTGTTCCAGGGACTGCCCCAGGGCAGAACAGTCCTGCTGGCCATATCAACCGCTGAGGGAAGTGCTGCTTTTGCTTGAAATGCTGTCAACAGACCCGTCTCAAAGGATTAGTTGGTTCTCTGGGTTGTAACAAGTGAGGCGGACGGGACTCATACCCGCCAAGTATATGCCATTTTTTTACTTCATGCACTTGGTATCTGGCATGAGTTTAATCCAGGTAAAAGAAAGACAAGAATGAAAGCCGTACCCGAAAGGTCCGGCTTTCATACATGGATAGTCTAGTATTGAATTGGTGTAGGGTCGGCTATGGGTTTTTTATCGGTTAGAGTGATAGTGGGTAGCCATATTAAGCTACCATAAAGATATTGCGATCCTTCCCTGTGACTACTTTGGTTGCCAGCATATGCGGTAACATTAAAGCCATTGTGTCCATTGCTAGGCGCAGAAATACTATAGATGTATCCGTTACCTGTCCCATTTGGTCCCTCCTGTGTCATTAGCGCGTGATCCCATTCTGTCCAAGGTCCGGGTGCGGGAGTACCGGTATGCCCAGAGATATATACCTGAGTGTTGGGTTTTGCGTTAATAACCTCGATTTTGAAGGTAATACCCATCAACGACACGCTGAGGAGCATTAAGACTGCGGCGATAAGAATTAGTTTTTTCATGCTATTCTCCATAGTCATCTTGTATGCATCACCGTTTGATGCAGCAGATAATCCACCACTGAAGGCAGCTCCGGAATGGATGCCTTCGTTCAATCAGATCTGAGTATATATCTAATATTGCACATCGGTTTATATCTCACGGATATCGCGCCGCTACGCTACGTCAAGCAATAATTACTGAATAACTTTATATTTATATTGAAACCAGTATGTCGAAAATATTATTGAATCACAGAGCGAATGCGGTATCCGCATATACATCAATATTATATACCCAATACTTAAGGGTTCTGTTGAACACCCAAGTTGTTGAAACATTTCCTCAGTAGCTATAACATGTCTATGAAATGGCAGATTGCGGGAGGGGAAATCTGCCCAGAGAACATGGCTTACCCACTTGGAATGTATTCAATTGGTAAGGAAAGACCTACAGCTCTATACTTGGCAGAGAAACGGCTGAGGAGAAGCGCGTACGGTAGCTTGTTCCAGCTTCAGGTCTCTACTACCCCGGATATGAATTCTCTCCTCATAGAAAGACGGAGATCGTTCATCTCACGATCTCCGTCTTTAAGATAGCGGAAATTATTATGCTTTCGCGGCTTTGATCCAGGGTTTGCCCAGGGGCAGAACCGTCCTGCCGGCAAGGTCGTTGATGATTATCGCAAACATCATATACATCGCGCAACCGGCGCAGACCATCAGCTCATAGCCGGCTACCACATTCCAAACAGGGTTTACAAAATGCCCCAGGACCAGCAGGAAGAAACCGAGCAGCAGTGTGAAGAAGGTGAGCGACATCATGGTGTGAATACGCATCGAGGCGATCCACATCCCCAGGGTATAGATCATCCAGGCAAACAGATACCAGCCCACATCGGTGGCGCTGGACGTGAAGATCTGGAAGTGATTGAACAGCATGATAATCGCCAATCCAATCCAAAAGCTGCCGTAGGAGACAAAGGCACTATAACCGAAGTTGTTGCCCATCTTTTGTTCCTGAAATCCGGCGATCAGCTGTGCCATGCCGCCAAAGATCAAGCCCAGTGCCACCACCGGACCCAATCCGCACCAGCCCACGTTGTGAAACTGCAGCACCAAAGTAGTTAAAGAGAATCCGGCAAGGCCAACCACCGCGGGATTTGCTTGTTTTTGAGTATTCATGTGTAGTTCTCCAATTATTTATATGTTGAGCTTGCCGCCAAACCATTCTGATATCTGCCCCTCCCAGCTTGCTCCACGGCATTTACAGCCCAATTTCTGTCAATCATCTTTTCACTTTCTGCTAAATGTGCCATGCCCAATATTGCCCATGTACTATCATAAGTTTGGGTTTGAGCCCCGGTCGGATGGGGTTTTTGATGGACAATCGATGCCCCAGGGAGAGCTATTGATTAGTGGATTGGCGCTTCATCTACCTTGCGTGATATATCACTCAGGTTGTTGACAAAGTCTGTGTATTTTGGTTACATTAGGATATGAAGATAATCCAAAGCTCTCATAATATTGGATTCATTATGAAACGGAACATTTCTATCATGAGTTAAGTCCCAGCGGGACGGTATATTAGATAGACATTATCTTAACAAAAAACTGATTCGAGTCCTGTAGGGACGACATATTATAAACTGACTTAACAAAAAGATGTTATGCCGTCCCCACAGGACTCTACTTAATATATAAAACAATGCATTATCTATCTAAAATGCCATCCCTACGGGATTCAGCAATCAATGACGCAGATGTTTGAATCTTGTGATTATGGGCTTTGTCTACAGTCTGCGTGATATATCACTGAGGAAACTGGCTCGCTGCATGGATCTCAACCGACAACTCATCTGTACATAGGTTATACTCATATTGAATGTAAGGATGTTTGCCTGCTTTTGTCACCTTTCCCAATGCGTGAATGACCAGCTCTCCATCTTCGAAGCTATTAATTTTGTAACTGCCGTTTATGGTTTCTTTCACCAGCGCCATCTGCAAGATGCTCTCCGAATCCTGTAAATCGAAGCCAATAGCTGAGGCGAGAGCATCAATTGAGCATAGATCTGTTTCTTTCCCGGCTCCCCCCATAAAAATCGGAGTAGCCCAATATGTGATTGCATCAAGTCTCATGCTATTGAAGTCTGCAAGAATCGCATTCACGTTCGCATTGTAGGCATAGAATTGAAACATCCATATCCCCACAGCGACGGCAAGGCCTACAATGATAACTCCGAGAACGATCAAAAGCAGCTGCTGGACTCCCATTCTACATCACTTCTGGCTTGAACCAAATTTCCTTATACTAAGGCAAGCTGAGTCTAATTCAACGATTTAGCCAAGTCTGTCGAAAAGGATAAATTCAAGCCATGGACCTTTTTACTATTCCAGTTGCATCCTGTCAACATAAAATGTCATGATTACCCCGATATAGATGTAGAGATATTTCAACAACTCTATGTGAAGCCCTGATATTAGTGTCCCAAAACCTTAGTCCGATATCGGAAACCACTTGCCTTTCAGATTCGCCAGGGTGCCATCCGCTTGCAATTTGGCAAAGGCTGCTTCCCAGAGGCGCACGATCTTGGGATCTGTTGCTTTGGAAATGGCAATGTAATACTCGCTTTGCATCAAATGTAACACAGGTTTCAGAGTCTCGGGAGCAATGCCGGCTTCTTTGCAGATCTGGGGAAAAGTGAGGTCGGTGAAGACACCCAGGTCGGCTTCGGTGCTTACCAGCATCTTGAGGTTATCGATGGGATCTGTTTTGCTGATTAGGTTATTGAAGCCTTGAGCGACCAGATACTGCTCTGTGAACCAGTTTGTGGTGGTAGCAATGGCTTTCACCCGGCTTGCCGCGTCCAGATCGGCAAGTTCAAGCGGATTTTCTGCCAAGGCATAGAAATAAGCGGTATTCGCACCCAAGGGACCGATAAAATTGAATTTGGCTTCCCGTTCCGGGGTTTTCTCTATGGTGAAAAGCACCACATTGGGTTCATTCAAGGCTCTGGTGTAGGCTTTATCCCAGGGCAGGAGAGTGGGAGTGATATCTGTGTTCAATTCTTGCTGCAAGGCAGCCACAACATCAGCCCCATAGCCGGTTACAACACCGTTTTCTTCATAACTGAGGGGAGGATAGTTCTCGGTCAGGATAGTCATCTCACCGCTTTTACGGGTGCACGAAAGACAAATAATGGCAAGAATGACCAAAATCATAATCACGCTTTTTCGCATTGGTTTACTCCTTGTTGCTTACTAATCGTAAGAATTATCATGGATCAAAACCGGTCAAGCATTATATTTCGCTCAGGGTGGGTGAAATACTAAGTGATGTGGCTAAACACATATTTATGCAATTACTTAGCAGGATATCTGGGCAAAGGCTAAGGTCATTGCTATCGGAGTTTTATCACTTTACGATAACTGCCATTATGCTCAAGAATATACAGCCCCGGCCCTACGGCTCTGCCAAAACGGTCTGAACCATCCCAGCTTGTTGCGTCCCTGCCTGCGTTAGGCAGAGCGCGAACTTTCTGTCCCCGTGTGTTATAAATATTCAGGGGCGCTTCGGAGCGCTCCAATTTGATGTTCAGCCGGGCTTTGAAGGGATTGGGATAGCAGCTGATCCGTGAGGGAATTGTAACGAGGTCTTCAGTGGCAGTAAACGGATTATATACTGCCAGAAAAGCGTTTTGATTGTATTGGTGACCACTATCCAAGAGGTGTTGATCCAGGAGAAACTGCCCAAAATGCCAGCCCCCGATGGCAATATGCCCATTGGCCAGGCGATTGATGGCAAAGGCAATCTCCGCGTCAGGGCCGCCAGCGGTTACGACACCGGCACTTTCGCTATACAGCAAAATGTCTTCAACTCCATTGCTTTGAAGCTCGATCCCCATGAAGCTCCAGTTTCCGGAAAAACTGCCCACCACATTCAGCTCCGTGCTGTAGTCAAGATCTCTACCGCGATCATCATCCACTCCCCCATGCACTTGCAAATCCGTCCAGGCACCAAGATGCGCGTCGAATTCAGCCCAATAATATTGGCTGTCAAGGCCGCTTGCATCAAAGGGAAACTCACCGATGACCCCCATGCCCGTAAGACGCCCCGCCACCGCTCCGCGTTGACCCTCTCCTGCTTGTTTTTGGCTTGAGATGCTGATCACCATTGCGTTATCGGAAGCCAGCAACCAGGCGATGGTGCCGGCAGCATCATACTTCGCCACAAACATCCCATTTCCGGAAAAGGACAATGCCTCAAAGCTGCTGTTGATTCCTGCAGAACCCGTTACATAGCAGTTCCCGGCATCGTCACAAGAGACTTTGTAGCCATATTCCACAGCCGGGCCTCCCGCTTGGCGTGCCCATAACAGAGCACCATCGGCAGAAAGACTAAACACCAGAACATCAGATCCTCCGTAGCTTTGCAGCAGCTGTCCGTCTCCGAAATCGATGGAATCCGCAAACCAGCCGGCGGCAAATACCTGCCCTTCGGGGCCGACCGCCAAACCATGGATGATGTCGTTGAACTGCCCACCAAAAGAACGCAGCCAAAGCAACTGCCCCTGGGGATCGAACTTGGCGATATAAGTATCCCACATGCCGTTTGATACTACCGAGTCTCCCTGACAATACATGGTGCCGGTGTAGTATCCGCCCAGATATGAATTACCCGCTATGTCCGTGCCAATCCCCAGGCCGGCGTTTTCTGTATCTCCGACCAAGGTATTGCACCACAGTAAGGCACCAAAAGCATCGAATTTGGCCAAGAAAGTGTCCGTGAGACCCATCCCCGCAAAGCTCTGAGACTGGATCACCAAAGTGTCTTCAAATTCACCGGTTATGAATATATTGCTCTGCGCGTCGGACGCCAGCTCCCAGGCGCGCTCCATCCCTTCCCCACCGATGCTTTCTCCCCACATCCATTGCCCCGCGTGCAGGGCAGCAAAGCACAAACACAAACAGAGCAGCACAATGTTCTTCATCATTGTTTTACCTGAGTTCTTAGTTATCGCATGAGCCAAGCTATTTGCCACTATCAGCTTTTCCCCGGGATCTTTTTCTTCTCTGCTTTGTAGCCATTGATTACAAAGGCAAAACCGCCAAGCAGCAATAGCGCCATAGCGATAAAGAAGAGCAATTCCGGCAGACTGATGTTGGGATCATGGTTCAGATACATGATCACACCCATCGCGTTTACCGCCAGAATTTGGGTAACGAAAAAGCCATAAAACAGAAACTGAATAGCAAATGCTTGATTGGCACGTTTGTGCAGTAAATAAACTGAGATCAATCCCAAAGGGACGCAAAAGCCCAGATCTATTGTTCTAACCATCCAAAACGCCATCGGTGCGATCTCATAGCCCTGAGTGGTTCCCGTGCTTTGCACTTCCAGCACCTGCTTTGCCCACATCGCAGAAAAGACAGCCAGAAAAGCGATCATCAGGAAGGAATATATGCCCAGGTACAGCGGTTTGAAATTGGCCTTCCGGTGCTTGGGGAAAGTTTCCAGACAGTACAATAGGATGACCACACCGCTGATCAACACAAAAAGATAATGGAAGAAGTATTGTTCGCTGTTTCCGGAATAATCTGCAGCCATCCATTCCCAGCCCATGGCGTAACACATTGCATAGTAAAACAGATACAACGGAGTGCAGATCAGCAGATATTTTCCAATTTCCTTTTTGTAAAGCAATAGGATCCCGCCACAGATCATTAGCAAACTCATCGGTAAGATGTTGATGATATCCTGCCCCAAAAGCTGATTAACGATCAGAGGATGCGTGCGGAAGCTTATCTCGCCCAAGAAGAGCGGACCCTTCAGCGATAAAAAGATCATCGTTATTCCGCCCAGTATCGCCATAACAACAGTAGTATAACGCTCGATTGGCATGCCAAAATCTCTCTTATGCTTATACATCATAGTCTCCCGTCTAATTGTATTGAATGTTAGTGCAATTTTCACATAGTGCGTATACTGTCAATGTATTGCTCCGTTGAGATATCGGAAGCGTGCCCCAAAAGCTATAAACCATCCCTGAGAACTTCATTTTTCATCACCATAACTTCAAGTGTCCAAGTCCCTGATGATCAGAAATGTGATTCCATATACTAATAGCATTTTTATCAACTATTTATTAGTTGCCAAGTCAGCACAGATTATAGTCCACTAATGTCCATTGCTGCTTAAATCCAGCAAAATTTGAAGTTTTAATGAGAAAATAGTGCCATAGCATAGTCCCAGTCCAACCAAGTTTCCTAAAGAGCTCATATTATATTAATTGATATTGTGATAGGTTGAAATGTCCAAGTGATGTCGATTTGAAGTTTTGGGTGAGAGTTTATAGAAATCTGTTTTAATGCTGGACTTGAGTGAAAGAAATTGACAAGTTTTTGCAGGACAACATCCTTGCGCTTAGTAGAGCTTTCAGTATCTTGCATGGCTGGAAGGGCTAAGAAAGTCCTTTGCGGGAGCTGAAGAAATTATGAGGTGGCTAATGAAAAAGATATTAATTCTTCTGGTCTTATTGGTCACTCTCCAGCATTTGGCTGGAGAGGTCATTGGAGATTGGCAAAGTTGTTATTCAACTTTTGTCCAATATCAGATGATTAGACAGTCTTCCGGGTTAATCTATGGAGTTGGTGGTAAATATTTCGTCAAATCTAATAACGGTCTTGATTTTCAGAATATCATGGTCGCCGATATTAACTCGCTTTATTTGGAATCAGCTCACATGATTACTCCGTTAGTGGGCTATTGTGGCTGACAAATCTATGTTCCATCTAATGAAGATTTGAGTCGACCAGTTCTGTACAAAACCATTGATGGTGGTCAAACTTGGACCCGGACCTATCAATTTGAAAATTATACAGGTCGTCAGTGGCTGAAGCATATCCAGTTTGTTTCTGAAACAGAGGGATATGTTGTAATTGAGCCGTTTAATGTTTTCGGTGAGCATCTAAAGATTTATCGAACTACTAATGGAGGTCAAAATTGGAATTTAGTTTTTGGCATCTATGGTTCTTACATGGCGGCCGATTTTAGCTCGAACCTCATGATTATCGCTAAATCTAATCCTCAGGGTAAAGGTGTTCTAGTTAGCACCGATGGCTTAAATTGGCAGTTTCATCAAGATGGTTTAAGTTATTCACCAGAGGTGGTTTTAGCTAATAATGGCCGGTTAATCGTTGGTATTTCCAGTTATTTTTATTCAGATGATTTGGGGATTAATTGGTCAGCAGTTGATACCACTGGCTTGGGTGAAGATTTTTGTGTTGCTGGAGCATTAACTAATTGTAACATTAGTAGCCAAGCGGACAATATTTACGCTATTGCTTCAACTTGGGATGGCAATAATACTCATCCGGGTATTATCCGTTCACTAAATAACGGAACCAGCTGGCAGTGGATTGTCCAACCAGTTTATATGCCGGATCAAAGTGGTCAGACATATGGAATATGCTATTGGGGTGAATATTTATACATTGCCCATAACTTATCCATTTACCGTCTCCAGGTTGGGAATCCGGTAAACAATGATGACCCTGTAGCTCCCGCTCTCGATTTAAACCTTACTTGCTACCCCAATCCATTTCGTGGTAGCACTACTATCAAATTCAATCAGATCGAAAATAGTCCAACCACTATTTCTATTTACAACATCAAGGGACAACTCATTCGCACCTTGGTTAGCAGTCAAAAACAGTCACCTGGCGAACACATCATCGCTTGGGATGGAAGAGATGATGGGGGCTTGCCGGTAGTAGCCGGGATCTATCTTTGCAGGCTGGAAACAGGAAGAACAGCCAAGGCTCGGAAGCTGATCTTGCTCCGGTAGTCTTTGATGAATATTAGGATAGTTGCACAGATAGGAATAGTTACACGGATTTGACGGATAAGGTGGATTCACACGGATAGGATTGATGGGGTTTGTGTGATTGATGGTATCATGATTGTATCCAAAGTATATGGTTGAGTCCCAGCGAGACGAGAGTTAGGTAGCGGACTATTTTCCAGCTTTGTTTCTGCTGAGCCTCCTCGGGACAGCATTTTGGAATGTATGATAAATCATCGCCAAAAAGGGACCTTCCAGGGGACTAAAATCCACATCGGATTATAGGCGTGGGTATTAATAATCCTGTACTTGCTGAGGCAGGATGGAAAGGATATTCTCTGTTTATACCGAAGCTATGCTTGTTCGCGCGTCTGAGCTTGTTTTATACTGGCACCATCTGCTTATTTTGCAGATTGTTAAGATTGTTTATCTTGTGTTATTTATCAGATAAGTTTCTGGTTATCGATCAGGCGAGTGTTGCCTACCCGGGCTGCTATCAGCATCCGGCTATGTTCATCAACCATTTCTGGGATCTGGAAATCCCGCTCATCCACGATCTCCACATAGTCCACCACTGCTCCGGCTTTGGATATGCTCTGTTTTGCCGCATCAATGATGTCTGAGACCTTTATAACCCCCTCAGACACCGCCTGTTTGGCTTGATTAAGAGCCGTGAACAGACACAGAGCGATACTGCGATGCTCTCCTTTCAGGTATACGTTTCGGCTACTCTTGGCAAGCCCGTCTGCTTCGCGGACAATGGGACAGGCAACGATTTCGGTGCAAAGGTTCAAGTCCCTCAGCATAATGCGCAAGATGCTTAGCTGCTGGAAATCCTTCTCGCCCATGTACATGTAATGTGGCTTTACGATATTGACAAGCTTCAGAACTACCGTGCAGACTCCCCGGAAATGCCCGGGACGGCTGGCGCCGCAGAGGATGCTGGACACGTCATCCACATCCACCCAGGTTCGGTATGGAGCGGGATACATCATTTCAGTATTGGGGAAAAACACATAATCCACGCCTATCTCCTGCAGGAGGGCAAGATCGCGATCAAGATCGCGGGGATAGCTGGAAAGGTCTTCATTGGGGCCAAATTGGGTGGGATTCACATAAATGGAGACCGCCGTGATATCGCAAGCCTGCCTGCAGGCTGCAACCAGGCTCAGATGACCATCATGCAGAAAGCCCATGGTGGGCACAAAGCCAATTTTGGCAGACGGCGGATGCTTGATCGCCTGCATTTCGGCAAGAGTTTGGATTAGCTTCATCAGATGATGCTATCTATCTTGTTTTCGTCGCCAAGGATCACGATCATGGGCTTGTGCGCCTGGAGCTCGGCGTGATCCAGGATGCCATAATTGATGATGATCACTTTGTCGCCCACTTGGGCCAGGCGGGCCGCAGCTCCGTTGATGCCGATCATCCCGGAACCTCTTTCACCTTTGATGATATATGTACTGAAGCGCGCGCCATTGGTGATATTGAACACTTCCACGCGTTCAAATTCTTGCATGCCGCTGGCTTCCAGCAGATCTTCAGCGATCTTGATGCTGCCGTTATAGTTTATGTCGCATTCCACCACCGTTCCCCGGTGAAGCTTGGATAAGAGTATCTGCCTAAGCATTTTGGACTCCATTTATCAATCTTTTTTTCAATCTAAACCAATGGCAGGCTTTTGTCAATGAAAATCGGGATTATGACGGCCATCAGGACTGCGAAGTTCCCTTCCATTGGTATCGGCCGAGGCTTCCGCGAATGGCGTAAAAGACAAATTGCAGCGGGAAAATCAGGATCTGTGTAAAATAAAGAATTCCGAGGTGGGTTTTATGCGCCAATGCCAGGTGCTGCTGCGAGATCGCAAGTTCCAAAGCGGATTTCAAACCCACAACTCCCAGGAGCAGAAAGTCTCCCCTGCCGGCTACCAGCAGGATCAGCGCGGCGTAAAACATGCAGAAATAAAGAAAGACAAAGGCAGAAAGTGCCTTAAGATAGGGCGGATGATAGCGAAACTTGGAGGCTCGGCGGATGTTCTTGTTGAAGTGTTTGGCAATGCTTCTGCCCTCGATGCTGGTGATCTGCATGGCAGGCGCGGGATTGTAGCAGGCTTTGCGTATGAACGGCATCAGTTTGATCAACATCAGGTCGTCATCACCACTGGGCAAATGACCGATTCCCTGAAAACCACCCGCCTTCTCAAACAAGGATTTGCGGTAGATCATATTGCAGGCACTGGCGGTGATTGGCCGGTGATTGCTGATTCCGGCGGCAGCGAGGATGTAGTATATGCTGCGTTCAAAGTTAACCAGGGTCAGGCTGCTTTCATTCTCTTCCGCGAGAATGGTGGAATAGCCCAGCAGATAGTCCGTCTCCGGGTCCATCACGCGGGAGATTTCATCCAGCCAGGTGGGTGGAATAATGCAGTCCGCATCCGTGAATGCCAGGATATCGAAGCTTGCCGCCTCTATTCCCTTCTGCAACGCGGCCTTTTTGCCGATCAGACCGGGGATCTCGTCCTGAAAATCCAGCACCCGGATACCGAATTGCCCGGCCCAGTTATTGAGGATTTCCATGCTTTCATCGGTAGAATGATCATTCACGATAATTACTTCGTAAGCAGCAGAATAGGGGTGTAGTTGTGCCAGGGAGGTAAGCAGCCTGGGCAAGTTTTGAGCTTCGTTTCGAGCTGCTATGATGATACTGATGGGCTCCGGCTCATGGCTGCCCTTTCCGGGCTTTGGCAGAGCACGCTTAAGCCCGCTTGACATCCAGATTAACAGCGCTAAATATGGCACAGTTACTATGCTAAACAATATGCTGAAGATCAGATCAGCCTCGCTTCAGTCTGCTCGATAAAACTCTTGAGTTCGGGAACTTCCTGCTTGACGTCTTCGATTGTGCGGCGCTTGATCTCCACTTTGGTCGGAGCTTCTTTTTCTTGTAGCTCCAACACGAGTCTCAGGGGCTTGCCAAAGACATCAGCGATGATCGCTTCGATGCGCTCGAGCTGCGTTTTGAGGCTGTTTAAGTTCGACACGCTATCCAACCTGAGCACCACCGCGTTTGCGCGCAGGCCGACGAACTGTGCGGTTTTGAAGACCAAGCCAGCCATCTTGCTGCTCTTACTGATCCTGGCCGAAAGCGCATCCCAGTTTCCCCTCAGGTTCTCCTCGGTGGCTTCCAGGCGCGGCAGATCTGCCTGCGGTTCGGGCTGCGAGTATGCTATGGGGCCGGAAACCGGGGCTTTTTGCACCGGTTTATGCCCTGTTTGCCCGATATTACGGGATGGCGGAGCGATAGACCCCATCCCTCCCTGTTTCAGGCTCGCGATCAGGCTGCTGATCTCATCGATCTCATCCAGGCGGGTAAGCTTGATCAATGTAGCCTCTATCAGCAAATAGGGATTGTTGCTGTGCCGGATGTCGTTGCGGGTTTGCACCAGTTGACTCATGATATAGAGCAGGTCATTCTGGCTGAACATGTTTGCCACATCGGCAAAGAGCGGGATCTCTTCCTGGCTCACGTCCTTGATCTGAATCCCCAATTTGCTGTGCAAGACCATGCGCAGAAACTCCAGCATGTTCGCGATGAACTCCTGCAGATCGGTGCCTTCCTCAAAGATCCGATGCATCCCGATAATCAGATTCTGCGCATCGTGCGCCTTGATTTTACCCATAAAGTCGAAATAAACCTGATTGGGAATCATCCCGAATATTTGGCGGACTTGTTCCACATTAATATCGTTGGCACAATAACTTATAGTCTGATCCAACAGAGACAAAGCGTCACGCATGCCTCCATCAGCTTTTCTGGCAATGAGATACAGAGATTCAGCATCTACTTTGATGCCCTCCAACTCACTCAGTTCCTGCAACCGGGCAACGATGGCCTCCACCGGGATGCGCTTGAAGTCATAACGCTGACACCGGGATATGATGGTGGGCAAAACCTTGTGCGGCTCGGTGGTAGCAAAGATGAATATCACGTTTTCCGGGGGCTCTTCCAGGGTTTTCAACAGAGCATTGAAGGCGTTTTTGGACAGCATATGAACTTCATCTATGATATATATTTTAAACTTCGCTCCGCTGGCGGCATACATCAGCTCTTTCTGCAGATCGCGAATGTCGTCCACGCCGGTATTGCTGGCTCCGTCGATTTCGATCACATCCGGTGAAACTCCGGAAGTGATCTCCGTGCAGTTTGTGCATTTGTTGCAGGGATGCGTGGTGGGTCCTTCATCGCAGTTCAGGCTTTTGGCCATGATGCGGGCCAAAGAGGTCTTCCCCACTCCGCGCGGACCGGTAAACAGATAGGCATGGGCGATGCGGCCGGACGCGATGGCGCTTTGCAGAATCTTTGTGACGTGATCCTGCGCATAAACTTCCGAAAAGCTCTGCGGCCGATATTTGCGCGCAAGTACTATGTAACTCATACTACCTCCAAAGGTCATGCTTTTCGTAAAGCGGATTTAGGCAAGTATTTTCTGCTGGACAAAAAGTGCAGGGTACACAAAGCTTGAATCATTAGATAACTATGCTGATCCCTGAAAGGAGGAAATTGATGAAGCTTGAAGGAAAAGTGGTAGTTGCCCAAGGGGGCGGACCCACCGCTGTGATCAACCAATCTATGGTTGGTGCCGCGTTGGAATCCCGCAAATTCCCCCAGGTAACCAGAGTATATGGCGCTCTCCACGGCGTTCAGGGCATTGTAAATGAAGATTTTATTGATCTGACCCAAGAAACCACACACAATCTGGAACAGGTGGCAAATACTCCCTCCAGCGCGCTGCTGACCACCCGTGACAAACCTGATATAGCCTATTGCAAGGAGATATTCAAGGTTTTAAAAGCGCATGATGTACGCTATTTCTTTTACATCGGCGGAAACGACTCTTCGGATACCGTGCGCATTGTGAACGAGCAAGCCCAGCTGGCAGAGTATGAATTCCGCGCCATCCACATCCCCAAAACCATCGATAACGACCTCGTCCTTAGCGATCATACTCCCGGATACGGCTCTGCTGCCAGATTTGTGGCTTCCGCTTTTGCCGGAGTGAATCTGGATAACCGCGCCCTTCCCGGAGTGTATATCGGGGTAGTAATGGGGCGTCATGCCGGATTCTTGGCGGCGGCTTCGGCTTTGGGGCAGAAGTATCCGGATGATGGACCGCATTTGATCTATCTGCCGGAGCGTCCTTTCAGCCGGGATCAATTTCTGAAGGATGTGAAGCGGGTTTACGACGCCCACGGCCGTTGCGTGGTAGCGGTATCGGAAGGTATCGTGGATGAAGAAGGCACCCCGATGATGCTTAAACTAACCAAAGATGTGGAATATGACGCGCATGGTAATGTGCAGCTTTCCGGAACCGGGATGCTGGGCGATCTGCTCTGCGATTTGGTGCGGGACAAGCTGAAGATCAAGCGCGTGCGCAGCGATACATTTGGCTATCTGCAACGTTCCTTTTTGGGCTGCGTCTCCGATGTGGACCAACGCGAAGCTCGGGAAGTAGGTGAACGCGCGGCCCACTACGCCCTTTGGTACAATCTGGATGGCTCGATCTCGATTCAGCGCACCGGATATTATTCCGTAAATTATCAGCTGGAAAAGCTGGAAGATATCGCCGGTAAGACCAGACACATGCCGGATAACTACATCAACGCCGACGGCAATGGCGTGACGGACGATTTCCGCTATTATCTGCGCCCCTTGCTGGGCTCCGGATTCCCGGTCGCTCACCGCCTCAGAGCTCCCAAGGTTGGCAAAATCCTATAGAAGATTCAGTTCACAGCAAAGCCGGTCTGCAACACCGGCTTTTTTCTTGCTCCTGTTTCAGCCCGGGATTATTCTACCTTTACGTCATGCGGACGATGCACATCGCCCCGGCTGGTATGATCAGCCCCTCGGCGCTATGCCTGGCTTTGCCTGCAGAGAAGATGATCGTGCCGCTTTCCGGCATCAGCTTGTCTGTTTCAGAGCAATTGATCGCGCAGACCAAGCTCTCTTCCCGGTTATAGCGCTTGTATGCCAGCACCGCGGTGGGCGCATTGACAAAGCTGAATTCGCCATCTCGCAGCAGTTTGTGCTTGGCGCGAGTAGCGATCAACCGTTTATAGAACTCTCGGAGCTCTGTAGCCCCTGCATCGGCTTCCCAATCCCAATTGAAGGGTCTGCGATTATCGGGATCTTTGCCGCCATCCATCCCGATCTCATCTCCATAATAGATATGGGGGATTCCGATAAAAGTCATCTGAAAGAAAACCGCGTGTTTGATCTTCAAAAAGTCGCCCTTTGCCAGATACCGCAAGCGAAGGGTGTCGTGCGAACCCAGCAGGTTCATCATCGCTTTGCCGGCATGAGCCGGATATGCCGCCAGCCCCTCTTCGATCCGCAGTTTAAAATCTTCCTCAGTGCAGAGCTTTTGGACAAAGAACTCCAGCACCGGGTTTTTGAAATAGGCGTAGTTCATCACGGAGTCAAAATAGCGCTCGCTGACCCAGGCATCGGCATTGTGCCAGATCTCCCCCACCAGCCAGGCATCCGGTTTCAAGCTCTTGATGCGCTCGCGGAAAAGTTGCCAAAACCACCACGGAACCTCATCCGGAACATCCAGCCGGAATCCGTCCATGCCAAACACCGAAATCCAGCGTGAAGCGCTGTCCAAGATATGATTCACCAGATCCCAATTCACTTCCGCGTTGTTGATATCCCGGATGTAGTTTTCAAAGGGGTGGCGGCGGGAAAGATCGAAGTTCAGATCCGGCATATCCTTGATGCCCCACCAGCATTGATAATAGTCTTTGGGCTTAAAATCCGCGGGCAGAGGATCCGGCAAAGGCCATTTGTACCAATCGTACCAATGCCAGAAAGGGGAATCTTTGCCTTTCTCCACGGTATCCCGGAAGGCCCAGAAGCACTCTCCGCTATGGTTGAATGCCACATCCAGGATCACCCTGATCCCTTTGGCATGCGCCATCTTCACCAGTTGTTTCATTTCCGCTTCAGTAGCAAAGTGCGGATCCGGCTTGCTAAAATCCGCGGCGTCATATTTGTGATTTGATCTTGCTTCCCACAAGGGGTTAAAATAGATCAGGTTGATCCCGATATCGCATAGATAATCAAGCTTTTGAAGCACTCCCGCGATATCCCCACCATAGAAGCAGTGCCAATCAGGAATTCCGGCTTCCTGCCAGGGGCTTTGCTTCAGATTACTGATTTCCTTCCAATCCCGCACCAGGTGAAAGTATTCGCGATTCGGTCCCAGCAGCTCTCCGGCTTGAGGCTGCTCCCGGCATCCCGCATAGTATGCTTCCCTGAAATCCTGATCGTTGCCGGGATCTCCATTATTGAAGCGATCCACAAAGATCTGGTAGATCACAGAACCGGCAAGCCAGTCCGGCACCTGAAACACCGGATATGCCGAGGGATCCACGACCAGCGGCGCGCATTGCGCAGGGGACTCGAAGCATCCTTCCAGGCCGAGGTACACGGTATAGCCCTGAAACCCAATCCGCACATGGAAGCGGCGCGGTTTGTGGATCGCGAGCTGTGTATGCCAGAGCATCAAACCGCTTTTGCGGCCAAGTGGATACAGGGAAAGCTCAGTATCAGAAAACACCAGCGAGATCTCATCAGCCAAGCCGTAATACCAGCTGAAGCGGAGTTCCAACGCGTCCTCAGCCGGCCGGTGACAATTGATGAACGACCGCGCGTCTTGCTCTGCCGCCTGGGACAGCGCTTCCGACCAGGTCCTAATCGGCAATTCTTCATGAATCTCGATTACGGAATTCGCTCCGCCAAAAGGATCAGCTTCCTGGTTGGGGTTCGCCGGATCCGTTTTCCACACCCCGTCTATGATGTATTTATAGCGATAGCGTCCCGGTTTAAGGTCAAAATCGATCAGATACAGCCCGCCGAAATCCTGCAGGGAGAGGATCTTCCACTTAGTGAAATCCCCGGCAATGCCCACTTCATATTTGCCGGCGGTCAGAGCCTGATAGCTGAATCTCTTGTGCAAAACTACGCCTTTTTGCTCTTTTTGCGTTTGCCTGGCATCGCTTTGCCCAGGATTGCCATTTCACGCTCATAGTGCACTTTCAGATATTCCCCGGTGGCACTTTCGGTGTTTTGCAGGATGTCTTCCGGGCTACCTTCGGCAAGAATCCTGCCGCCCATTTCCCCGCCCTCGGGACCCAGGTCGATCACCCAATCGGCAGATTTGATCACATCCAGATTGTGTTCGATGACCACCACCGTGTTACCCATTACCACCAGTTTCTTCAGCACTTTCAGCAGTTTGTTGATATCGTCGAAATGCAGACCGGTGGTCGGTTCGTCCAGCAGATAGAGCGTACTTCCGGTGGAGGGGCGGCTCAGTTCCCGGGAGAGCTTGATGCGTTGCGCCTCACCCCCGGAGAGAGTGGTGGAAGGCTGCCCAAGTTTGATATAATCCAGGCCTACTTCGTGAAGTGTCTTCAGCTTGCCTTTGATGCTGGGAATGGCATCAAAGAAATTGATCGCTTCCTGAATATCCATATCCAGCACTTCAGCGATGTTTTTGCCCTTGTAACGCACTGCTAAGGTCTCGTTATTATAGCGTTTACCTTTGCATACTTCACATGTTACATATATATCTGCCATGAAATGCATTTCTATTTGGCGCACTCCGGCTCCTTCACAAGCTTCACACCTGCCTCCCTTCACGTTGAAGGAGAAACGTCCCGGCTTGTAGCCGCGCATCTTTGAAGCGGGTAACTCGGCATAGAGATTGCGGATGGGATCAAAGAGCTTGATGTAGGTGCAGGGATTACTCCGCGGAGTTCGCCCGATCGGCTGCTGATCGATACTGATAACTTTGTCGATCAGTTCCAGGCCTTTGATCTCGGTGAACTTACCCACTTTGTGGTTGGCGCGGAAGAAGTGATTGTGCAGATATGGCGAGAGGGTCTGGTTGATCAGCGAACTCTTGCCGCTGCCGGACACCCCGGTGACGCACACAAACATCCCCAGGGGGATATGGGCATCGATGTCTTTCAAATTGTTATGCTTCGCGCCGATTATGCTCAGCATCCGCTCATCCGGTTTCATGCGTTTATCGGGGATCGGGATGCACATTCTGCCGGATAGATAGGCTCCGGTAATGGAATCCGGGTTGTTTTTGATGTCCTCAAGCTTACCGATGGCCACGATCTGCCCCCCATAAACCCCCGCGCGAGGGCCAAAATCCACGATCTGATCCGCGCTACGCATCGTATCTTCATCGTGTTCCACCACGATCACTGAATTGCCAAGATCCCGCAGATGCAACAGCATGCTCACCAGTTTGGCGTTATCCCGCTGATGCAGACCGATCGAAGGCTCATCCAGGATATACATCACCCCTACCAATTGCGAACCGATCTGGCTTGCCAGACGGATGCGCTGAGATTCTCCGCCGGATAAGGTGGGTGAGCGGCGATCCAGACTCAGGTAGTGCAAACCGACTGCCAGCAAGAATCCCAAACGGGCTTGAATCTCTTTCAGCACTTCCGCGGCGATTATCTTCTGGTTTCCGTCCAGCTTGAGCCCGGCAAAAAAATCATGAGCTTGTTTCACGCTCATCGCGGTGATTTCCGAGATGGCTTTGTCCTGGATTTTCACTGCCATTGAAGCGGGTTTCAGCTTGTAGCCCCCGCAATCCGGACAGGCTTTGTCGCTGATAAATTGCATATAATAGCGCTGCATATCGTCTGAAGTAGTTTCGTGCATGCGGCGTTTCAGCTGCGGAATCACGCCCTCATGGCGGATCATAAATTCACCTTTGCCGCGCACATTTTGCCATGCCACCTTGAACTTCTTGTTGCCCGAGCCATGCAGAATGAGCTGTTGAGACATCTCACTAAGATCCTTCCACGGCACATCCAGAGAGAAACCATAGGCCTTGGCAAGGTTTTCCACCGTGTTCAATGTCCAGCTGTCTTTCTTGGCTTGCAGACGTCCCCAGGGCACCACCGCGCCGTCCATGATGCTGCGCTCGGGATCGGGAACTACCAGATCGGGATCAAACTCCAGGCGGTAGCCCAACCCGTTGCACAAGGGGCATGCGCCGATGGGACTGTTGAAAGAGAAACTCTGCGGGCTTAGCTCTTCGTAGCCGATGTTGCATGCAGCGCAAGCGTTTTGGGCTGAAAGCAGTTCCACTTCGCCCAGATCCGGATAATCGATCTTGACCACCGCGTCAGTCAGCTTCAGTGCCAGCTCCAATGAATCCGCCATGCGGCTTTGGATACCTTCTTTGAGTACCAGCCGGTCCACCACCACATCGATGCTGTGTTTGCTCTTTTTGTCCAGCACGATGTCTTCTTCCAGGTTGCGGACTACAGAATTGATCATCACCCGCACAAAGCCTTCGCTGCGTAGCTGTTCCAGCTCTTCCTTGTGTTCGCCCTTACGGTTCTGCACAATCGGCGCCAGAATCTGGAGTTTGGTGCCCTCAGGGCTTTGCATCAAATGCTGCACCATCTGATCCACCGTCTGAGACCCAACCGGAGCTCCGCACTGATAGCAATGCTGTACACCGATTCTGGCATAAAGCACTCTCAGGTAATCGTAGATCTCGGTAACCGTGCCCACCGTGGAACGGGGGTTTTTGCTGCTGGCCTTTTGCTCGATGGAAATCGCCGGAGATAGCCCTTCGATATAATCCACCTTGGGTTTGTCCATCTGCCCCAAAAACTGCCGGGCATAAGCGGAAAGAGATTCCACATAGCGGCGCTGACCCTCCGCGTAAAGTGTGTCGAAAGCCAAAGAGCTTTTACCGCTCCCGGATACTCCGGTGAAAACCACCAATTTATTGCGGGGGATCTCCAAATCTATATTCTTCAGGTTGTGCTCACCGGCACCCTTGATGATGATTTTTGTCTTCAATTTGCGTACCTCTATGGGTGCAAAAATACCGAAGGCAAATCTTTGTCAATCGAAAAGCATCAAATCAATACGTGATTTTTTGGTGTACCAACCCTCACCTATGCCGTACCAAGCGGATCGATACATGATTAGATTTGCGTGGTTAGATTAGCCGTAACACCGTCCGCCTGTACGTTACTGCCGCTCGCTGAAGAACCTCACCCTTTGTAGGTATTGATGGGCTTGCTGTATGAAGATCCTCAATATTTCAGTACAATTTGACCAGCTTATTGGTTTGGGATGACCTTGGCGTTTGTAAACGCATCAAGTATATGCCCCCGGAGCACATGATGCCGCGGCTATCCCTGCCATCCCAATGAACTTCATAATCTCCCGCCATCAGATGTTTATCCAGCAGAGTTCTAACCAATTGCCCCTTGATATTATAGATATCGAGCCGGGTAGATCCGCTGCCGGTTGCTTTGAAATGGACTAGACACTCAGTACGGAAGGGATTGGGGGTATTGAGCAAAGTGCTTTGGGCAGGAGAGGCTATGATGTCCGCATTGGCAGTAATGTCGTAAGCAGCCGAACAATCGTAGCTCAATGCCTGCAAAACAGAACCTACAAGCACCTGATTCTCGCTGATCGCCATGCCCACCCCGATCGAAGGTAGCACTGCAGAGCCTACAGGTGTCCGATTCAGTTCCCCGAAAAGTCTATAAATCATCAAGTTCTCGGCTGTTAATGCAGTAATAGAATTGTTACTGATCTCAAAGCTTAATAGTGGTTGATCAATATTCAAACCCGAAGTTTCCACTGCTATCGCGGGATTGCTAATATCGTATGTTTTGATGGAGGAATAAGCCCCGACGTACAGGAGATTATCGTGAATCTGGATTTCGCTCAGAAAATAGGGAAAGTCCAGGATAGATAATTCTTGAGGGCTGGGACCTGAATCGAGCTGGTAGATCGTTACGCGGGATAGATCGTTATGGATTCTTGAGCCCAAGTATAGGGAATTGCCATGCAAAACCGCAGATACACAATTGCCTGGAAGCTGAATCTCGCAGATCAAAGAAGGCTGTTCAAGGTTTGATATATCATAAAGTAGTACAGGGCCATAGCCGTTGGCTACCAGAAGTTTATCGCCATAAATTCTAATCTCTTCGGTCACGCCATTATGAAAATCTTGGGATATGCTTGATACAGCTCGGATTGTATCCGGATCGGAAACATCATATAGCCGAATGGGACCATTCACCCAGATATCTTCCTCCCATGCATTATGGCCTTCTGTAGTAACAAACAAATCTCCTTCTGCTTTCATCGCAGTAACTTGGTTTGAGAGTACTTCAGCTTGATAATAGGGATTGGGCTGATTCAGAAAGTATGAATGAATTCCGTAGTCACGGGTATCAACAAAGGCCAGATTAGCATTTGCCGCCACCTCATTTACGGCGGTATTCACAAATCTATTGCCGAGAACTGCTTGCCCCCTCATGTCGATAAAACCGTAAGAGCTTTGCAAGTTCATCAGAAAAAGACCATGCTTATCAGTTTCGATATTGATTCCCCTGGTGAAAGTTGCCTCCTGGGTCTGGTGTGGGTCATTGGGATCAGATATATCGTAGCTGAAGAGATTTACAACATTGAAGCCCGAAGGTTCTCCGTCATAAAACCAGCCAACCTGATAAAACTTATCTCCCGAAACATCCAGAAAGCTCGCATGATAATTTGAGTTTACAGGACTTATGCTGCAGTATAATGAAGGATTCAAGGGTTCGGTTACGCAATAAACGTAGAAAGTGTGCGAGCCTCTACTGTGGCACTTATCTCCGCTAAAGCTGATGATGTTGCCCATCAAACCCGAAACCTGATTCAGATAGATTATCTCGCCGGGATTGCTGATATCTGTAACCAGATAGGTAGCCATCGGGGATTCATAGATGATCAGATTGTCTCCCACCACATGCAACTCCCGACCCATATCCGGAGCGTATGTAGTCTCCAGATTCGGCTGTAACGGGTCCGAGATATTATAAGATAAGATCATCCCAGATATCAGGATGTACAAACGGTTGTTCTTCAAAACAGCACTCAAATAGCCATCAGGGATATCGAAGTCATTGAGTAGTTGAGGATCCTGAGGCAAGCTGATATCAAATACTTGCACACTATTGTACATGATCACGCAGAGTATGTTACCTTCCATAACCATGTCGTTGCCCACTGAATAGGAGTATGTTCTCCCCAGATCAATCATCGAGATCAACTGAGTATCTTGAACATCAGAAACCTCATATGTGGCCAAAATGCTATTGTATTCAACTCCCAAAACATAAGCATAGTTGCCGTGGGAAAGCACTTTCTTTGGATATCCCAGTTTTCTGCTAAACACTTGGCTAAGTTCGATGTTTGTCGCTTGGGCGTTTAAGAGCGTTAATCCCGCAAGGATAAGCGCAAGGAAAAGCACGCGTTTGTTCATTTTCTTTCTCCTCCTGACAAAGACGATAACACATCAATCTAATCACAGACGAGTGAAATCCATCTGGATGCTAAGACCAATCCTTATCCATCAGATTACGCGAGGACACTCAATGTTGCTCGCTTGGCTGATCATGGCAAAGACAGCTTGCAAATTTCAGATATTTCTGTTTCCGATAATTGTCAAGATATTTGTTCCTGTTGTGAATATCTGCGAAGAGGGAGACTGTGCAGGCATCCTGTAGTTCTTACTTGGACCATCAATGAAAGCTTCACAAATAACCCGGTTTATGCATTGGGAGTTCATTTGACCTTGTATATCTTAAAAAGACCGTTGCAAGTGTTTTTGTAAAAACTGTATTAGCGATGTATCAGTCATTCTAAGCGATCCAATAAAATTAACATGAAGCCAGCTGTCGTCACCGGGGATGAAAGCCGAGGGCTTAGGATTGCAGACGTCCTCGTCTACACAGAAGAGTGGAAGCGTCGTCCCGACGCTTATCAAACGGCTGGAAGCCGCTTCTACCTTGGTAGCGGCCTGCGGTCGCTCTCTACACGAGGACGTATCGAATCCTATGGCTTTCTGGTTAACTCCATGCAAGCATATAGGCCGACATAAGTCCCAGCGGGACGGTAATTGAGTTAGCCCTCACGCTCAGAAGAAGCCCGATAGAGTCACATCTGTGTTGAATAATTCTCTATTACTCTTTCAGCCCTCTTGCCTAGTTAGATTTCCCACGCTCAAGGACGAGCGGGGTTCCTATGGGCTACAAAGCTCAGATCAAGCAGATATCAAGCCCTTATTCTCGTGAGTCCATAGCTTGATCACAGCTCAATTACAGTTTAAACTCAGCCTAAACCAAACTCAGGCTAACAATGGAACCATTACAGCACGGGCGGATGAGAGCCAGGTTCAGCTTGTTTGATCAGCGATATTCATAGATCATCCAGCCTTCTTTACCCATTGCGATATAGATATAATCGTTTTCCAAGGCCAAATCATAGACCGGATGGGGAGGGTAGAAGGTGTTCAGATCCAGCGGGCGATTGGGTATGGAGATGTCGAAGATCTTCACTCCGCCCTGCCCCAGGGCCACAAAGAGCCGGTTGTCCTTCACGGCAAGAGCCTGGATATCGTGAAACAACCGCGTCTGGCTGATCTGGACCGGGCTGCTCAGATCCCGTACAGAGAGCACAATAAGGTCTTTGCCGGAAGCGATATAGAGGAATTCCCGGTTTTTTGCCAGGTATCTGGCATCAGGAAGCTGGTAGTTTGTGGCGATGCTGAGCGGGAAATTCTGATCACTGATATCCACCGTCACCAGACCGAAGTCGTTGAGCGCGTATAGATAGGGATATTCCGCGACAAAATCTCGCACGCCCCATTTTTCGGAGAAATTGGCGATCATATCGTTTGAACCACCCCTGCCTACGTTGATGATATCAATTCCACGATAACGATCTGCCACATATAGTGTTGACCCCTCACGGGTAATCTTATCTCCGATCAATGTGTTCGTAAAGTATATCTTGCCAAACTGATTAAGCGAATCTACTGGGCTAATCATATTGGTCGGTTCCCGGCTGGAAACGTAGATATAGTTACCCCCCATGAAGTTCACGTCTTCGATCCGGAAGAGGGAAGTGTAGCCGGTTTCCAATCTGGGTTGCCAGGCATTGAAGGTGCTGTATATCCAAATCTGCCGCTGGTTGCGCACCAGCACCTGACCGTCTGTGACATCGATGTTAAGCGCTTCCGTGCCCTTGATGTGGCCCAGCGGATACAGAAATCGGTTATCCACTGCGCCGCTCATCATGGCGGCTATCAGCATCAGGCTTAGCAATATCAGGCGTTTCACAATCAGCCTCCCTTTGGGCTTAGCTTCTCCCCTTCAACAGGCGGGAAACAATCTCGCCGGAGTTTATTCCCTCTGCCTCGGCGGCAAAGGATACCAAAATTCTGTGTTTTAACACAATGGCTGCCACTTGGCGCACATCATCTTCCGAAGGAGTCAATCTGCCGGAAAGCGCTGCCACGGCTTTGGCACCCAAAATCAGATATTGCGATGCCCGGGGTCCCGCGCCCCAGCTTACCCAGCGCTTGATTTCCGGATCCGCGTCCGGACTGTTGGGGCGGCTGGCACGAACCAGTTCGACAGCATACTTCAGCACGTGTTCACTCACCGGGAGCTCTCTGATCAAGTGTTGCAAAGCGATGATCTGCTCCGCGCTCAGGTGGGCTTTGATCTCCGGGAGTTCGCCCCCGGTGGTGCTTTCCACAATCTTCAGTTCCTCCTCGTAGGAGGGATAATCTATCGTGATATAGAACATAAAGCGGTCCAATTGCGCTTCCGGCAGCGGGTAGGTGCCTTCTTGCTCAATCGGGTTCTGAGTAGCCATCACGATGAATGGTTTATCCAGATTCCATGTCTTATTACCACTTGTGATGGTGTTTTCCTGCATCGCTTGTAATAAAGCGGATTGGGTTTTGGGAGGAGTGCGGTTGATTTCATCCGCCAAAATGATGTTGGCAAACACGGGGCCTTTCAGATATTCAAAGCCGTGCTTGCCGGTTTGGGAATCCGAAACCAGGATGTCCGAACCCGTGATGTCCGAAGGCATCAGATCCGGAGTAAACTGAATGCGGGAAAAGCTGAGCGACAAGCTTTTGGCCAGGGAAGAGATCAATAGGGTCTTGGCCAAGCCCGGCACCCCCTCGATCAGCACGTGTCCATTCGCGAAAAGCGCGGTGAGCACGTGGTCTATCACGCGTTCCTGTCCCACGATCACTTTGGCAATTTCCGCTTTGAGTCCTTTTACCGCGCGGCTGAGTTCCTGAATCCGTTCGATGCTGTTATCCATCTATTTTTTCTCCTTTGAAAATCATCTGTACCACCTCGTAACCGGAGATGGCAAAAGCCGCGGTTCCCACCACACCCATCAGGAATGCGGTCAGAATATGCGCGAATGCCATGATCGCCGAGGCACTGGACTTTGTCAAACTAAATCCCAAGCTGAAGATGATGATCATCATCCATTCATTGCTGCCCAGTTGTGCCGGAGGCTGCGGCAAAGCATAGCTCAGGTTGATCAGAGTGTATCCGAACAGCACCATCAAAAAGCTGAATTCGATCCCGAAAGAAACGAAGAGCAGATAGAAGTAAAGCCCATCCAGAAAGATCCCGAAGCCGGTTAAGAGCAAAGCTCCTACCAACATCAGGGGTTTGTGTTCAAAAAGATTCAAGCCAGCCACAAACTGCCGCATAAACCCTTCCAAGCGCGGCCGGATCCGCTTTGGACACAGCCGCAAAAAGACCGCCAAGAGGCTTATCACCATGTCTTTACGCCAAGCTGCCAGAAGCAAAATGCTGGCAGAAAGCAGAAACACCAGCCCCAATAGCAATAGCAATATCCCCAAAGCCAGGTTGATCCGAATCGTTAAAAAGGGAATCAGGATCAGAACGCTGACAATCCCAAGCGTGTCGAAGGTTTTGTCGATGAACACCGAGGGCAGGGTCTGCGCCATGCCGACATGGTGGTTCTTCTTGATAAACCAGGTTTTCACCAGCTCTCCGGCGCGGATCGGGATCAGATAGTTCACCAGATTCCCGCCCATCGCGTAGAGCCAGCTATCTTTCACCGGGATGCGCACGGTATTCCGCAGGATCAGATTCCAGCGTAAGGATCGCACAAAATAGGCAAACAGATAACAAACGGAGGCAAGGATCACAAAACCCGGTTTTATCTCTCTAAAATAGCCTACTACCTCATCCAGGGGAACGAAGTTCAGCCAAAGTATGATGAGCGCAAGGCCCAGAATGCCGCCAAGGAGCAGAACGAGTTTATTGCGTTTGTTCACGGCGTGAATAGCAGGTAGCGATGATGCGCCCAAATCCGTTTGAAGGATCGGGGAGCAATGAGTTCCAAGGCCCCAAAGCGGAGCATGCGGCGGGCAAAATCCGGGTCTTCCCCACGGTAATATGGCAGGATCGAAAGCGGCTGTTGAGGCAGCTCCCGCGCTTCTGTCAAATCGGCTGCTTCTTCCTTGCCAAACAGTTGCTTCACATAGTCCTCCTTGTTCATCCCGATATCCGGCCAGGGAGGACAATCGATGTAATCTTCGGCCACCAGTTTCCAGCCTTGTTTGCGCATCAGCCAGATAATGCTGGGCGGATCAATCGCGGCGGGATGCAGATCGGGATACCGGTCCGGACTGTAACCCTTCAGCTGCCCTTTGAAGCCGATGCCGTCGCGGTTTGGCACGCAGATCAAGATGCAGGAACGGATAACCCGGCAAAGCTCCGCTACGAAGGCGGGAAGATCTTCCACAAACCACATCGCGCTGAAGTTGAAGCCAAAATCCAGGGCTTTATCCGGAAAGTCCAAATGGCGATAATCACGGTTGAATCCGGTAGATACCGACAGCTTCAGGCTCAGCCAGGTTTCCCGGATCAGCTCCAGCCGGGAAGGATCGTGATCTTGCAGCTGCACCGCGCACCCGGCTTGAGCCAGGGCGACCAGATTGATGCCAGAAACTCCGGTAAAACCGAAGCAAGGCGCTTCAAGAGCAGAGTGTATGTCATATTCATTATATATCTTTGAAAGCAATTTGTTTAGAACGATTCTCTCGTAAGACGAGCCAAGCCCTTCGTGAGCTGTGGGATAATAGCATTTCCAGGTGTTGATAATGGGGATCGCCACTATTTCCTCAGGTAGTCGTCGATGGTGATCTGAACATCAGGTATGGTGAAATGGGGCTTGTGTCCCAGCTGCTCCATTTGGGCATAATAATCCTGCACATCATAAAACCAGCTTTTGGAGATCAGCTCAAAGCGGCTGATAAACAGCTCATTCTTCAGAGCCCGGGAAACGCGCTCACCCAGATCAAAAAAGAAGCGATCCACAGTGAAGAGTCTGGGGTAGTTTTTGCCATGCACCTGCCGCGATATGAAGTTCACCAAGGCTTGCAGTTGCACGGGCTCGCGATCTGCCACATTCCAGATCAGATGGCTGTCAAAATCCGTTTCCAGAGCCCATTTGAAGGCTTGCACGAGGGCGTCGATATGGCACAAATGCACCCACACCCTCTTATTGATCATCGGGAACTGATGCTTGTGAACCATTTTCACCAATTGATATGGGAAGCCAAAATCACCCTTGCCATAGGTGATGCTGGGGCGAATGATGGCCGCTTTGAGACCGTGAAGGATGGTTTTTCCGATGATCTTCTCGGCTTCGATCTTGGTATAATGATAATAGTTATCCGGGTTTTTGGCGGTCTGCGAGTTGGCGGGTAGCTCACCGGGGATAGCACCAAACACACCCACGGAACTGCAGAAGATCAGCTTGCAAGAGCGCTTCAGGCAATAATCCACCATCTGCTCCGTGCTGCTCACATTGCTGCGGTAATATTGGTCCCGGCTGGCTTTGCGTCCGCCCCTCAAGGCTCCGATATGCAGAATCGCGGAAAAGCTCTGGGTGGCAAGATAATCGCGCAAGGAAACTGTATCTGCCAGATCAATGGAGGCGATTTGGACTTGCTGTTCAAACTCCGCTACCCGGTCCTTCGCGGTCCCGGGGCGCACCAGAGCGTGGATCTCGTAGTTTAGCGGCAGGATGCTTCTCAATACCGCCCTGCCCACAAAACCGGTGATGCCGGTGATCAATATTCTATCCAAGCACTCTCCTGAGCCAGCTCTTGCGGTGATGCTTGCGGGGTCGCCGCACCAGCACATAGCTATAAGGGATCTTTTCTCCGCTGCAGATCATCGCCGGAAAATCATTACAAAGCAGTTTGGCGGTGTGTTCATCGATTCTTTGGGCAATCAATTGATAGGCTTCGAACATCACGCGGTAGTCTCCCCGCACGTGGTCGTCAGAAGCCACAAAGTGAGTCCAGCCGTTTTCGATCAGAGTCCATGCCGTTTGCCTCACCTTCTCGCCATACAAGCCGACCAGCGCTCCGGCATTGGTCTGCACATAGATATTGCGGTCGTTCAATTCCCTGGCGCGCGCCGGCTTTTTCATGATGCTCACATAGCGCTCCGCATGTGCCAGGATGGGGCGGTATCCGGCTCTCAGCAGAGGGTAGATGTTATCGTAAAAATCTGTAGGAAGACCATTTAGCTCGCTTTCCACCAGAACGTATGTACTGTCACCCATCGTAAGTTGCTTTTCACGAATGTCTTCCACGATGCCTGGCTGGATAAAGATCTCAAACCCGCTATGGAGCTTGAGCCCGATTCCGGCTTCGCGCGCGGCCTGCGTCAGAGCATCTTTTTTGGCATCATATTCTGCTCGGGAGTAATGGTAATGACCCCGGAAGTAGTGGGAGGTCAGGAATACTTCCTGCATTCCTCCGGCTTCCATGCTTTTCAGTTGTTCCAAGCTCTGGTCAAGGTCTTGCGAACCGTCGTCGATATTGGGGATTATATGGCTGTGGATATCTATCATTGGGAAAATTAAGGTAACCTCTCACTTATCATCTGAATGAATTCCATCAGAACCGCGTTATTGGGGAATGGTTTGATGCTGCGGGAGCAATCGTCCAATAGACTTTCGACCTGTTTGCGGGCTTTATCGAAGCCCAGAAGTCCGGTGTAGCTGGCTTTGGAGACCGGCACATAATCGTCTGAGAAGTCCAGTCCGTCGCTACCGCGGGCATAATCTTTTTCGATATCTTCGATCATCTGGTATGCCATGCCCAGGTTCACCGCGTATGTATTCATGATTTGCCGCGTGTTTTCTTCCGCTCCCGCCATGATGCAGGCGATGTCCGAACTTGCCAGCAGCAAACTGCCCACTTTCTTCATATCGATGAAGCGCAGGGTGTTGATCTTCATCACTTTGCGCTTGCTGGCCAGATCAATGGCCTGACCACCGATCATGCCATAACTTTTGGAATTGATCGCCAGACTGCGGATGGCAAGATTTGCCTTGGCCGCGTCTTTGATCTCCCCCATCAGCTTAAAAGCCAAGGTGAACAGGGCATCGCTGGCCAGAATCGCCACCGCGTTGCCATATTCCTGGTGGATCGCCGGGTGTCCGCGCCGGTCTTTCTTGTTCATCACACTGGGCAGGTCGTCGTGGACTATTGCCGCGTTATGAATCAGTTCTACCGCGCAAGCTGCTTTAACCACATCCGGAAGTTGTTTGTTGTTCTTCTTCAGCCCCGTCAGCATCTCAAAGATGGAGATCAGGAGCAAGGGACGCCACCGTTTTCCACCGGGGATCACGGCTTTTACCATTGCTTCCTTCAGTTGCCCGGCATAGCGCTTATCGAAGGTCATGGCCTCATTCAAGCACTCATCTACCATCTGCATTCGTGTCTCAAAATACTTCTGTAACAGCAATTCGTCTCCCTTGTCAAAGCGTAAAGTATGCGTTTTTCACCTGACGCTATCGACTATATCTGTTACCGAAGTTTTGTCAAGTGGATTCTGCAAGCATGGCTTTGCTCCCTTATGTTTTGCGCGGTTTTCATCCACGTATCGCAAACTTGTATCGTAGCTTTCCGAAGCTGCACCGCCCCGTATCGTAGCTTTCCGAAGCTGCGGCTTTTGCATTTCGGTAAATTTGAAAGGAAACCACAAAACCCAGTACCGAACCCTCAAAAAACCCAGGAGGGAAACCACAAGGCTGAAAACAGTCCTGTTTCGGTTCACGCTGCAGAGAAGAAGATACCCGGTTCAAAGAGAAAGTGCTTGACTCTCAGGCTCACTCTGCTAAAAGCTGAACTCCAGTGCTAAGAGTTTATCCGCATGTAGCTTGAGCCCACAGAGGAGACGCTGATGGCACTCATCCCCATGAATGACGAAGGTGGTAGAATTTATGATTGAACTGATGCAGAAGATAATCCCCTATATTTCCGGTTTATACACTCTCCCCTGGATTCTGGTAGGTTTTGTAATCACTGCCCTGTTAGGCATCTTCATCGATCAGCAGCGCCTGGACCGGGCGATGAAAACATTGGCCTGATCATCCTGTATTGCTTTGTGCCGCCGCTGGCCTTCCGCATCTTTCTGGATACCCCGCTGGGGATCTCGGAGCTGCGCTTTTTCATCCTCACCTGCATCTCCATCACCATGATGTATCTCATCGCCTGGCTGTATGCCAAATACCAAATCCGCCGGCAAGGGCTGAAAGGAGATGCCGCCTCCCTGTATCTGAAGACTGTGGTTACCAATCAAGGCAGAAGCTCTGCCTTTGTGGGCGGTGCCATGCTCGCCATCCCAGCCTGGGGGGTGGAAGCGGGCATCTTTATGGCCATCACCGGGATCACGCTTTTTGCCGTGATGCCCTACATCCTCTCCCAGATGAGCAGGAAACAGCAAAAAGGCAAGCTTGAAGCGATTCACCTGCCTTGGTTTTTGCGGCTCTACCCCTGGTATTTCATCGCTTTTGTCCTCGCCGCGATAATCCTGCAAAAAACCACTCACATCACCAGCCGGGATATGGGAGATTGGGGCGTACTGCTGCGTTTTTACACCGCTCTCACGATCCCCGCCGCGCTATATTATGTAGGCTCTGGTGTGCATATCCGCGATATCCGGACCGCGGAACTCAAGAAACTCCTGGGCATCACAACCGACAGTGCCACAGAACACTGGCAATGGGTAAGACAGATCTTTATCATGACCAGCGTAATTACGCCCATGATCTTTTTTGTTATCCTGGGCACCCTAATGCTCTCCGGAATCATCCCCTTGGCGTGGATGGCTGTCATCCTGATCAATGTAGCGCTACCGATCACCGGGACAAACATGTTTTTGGTTGCCTATGGGCTGGATAAGCGCGCCACAGCTCATGCCGTAACCTGGACCACTTTGATCTGTGTGCCCATCGTAGTGCTTCTGATCGAGCTTTTCTCGCGTTTCTCCGGCTGATCTCACCGCGTTGGTAAACGCCCCGGCGCCGAACTAGATTCGATCTTGGTGTTGATGTTTTTTCAAGATCTTATCCACGGCAAGTTTTGCGCTAAGGATGGACATCGGAACTCCCGCCGGGCTATATGCCCATTGTCCCGCTTGATATATTGCGGGAAGTGGTGTATGAACGGATCGGGCTGCCAGCTGGATTTGGTTGACAACCGGCATATCGGCTTCAAACGCCCAGCCCACGATCGCCCCTTCGGAGCTTCCAACCCGCTGTTCCACGCTGAGCGGAGAGAATGAAAACCGCGCGCTCACCTTGTCCTTCAAGCAGGGATAGATCGTGCGCGTGAGCAGTTCCAAGACGCGATTCTCGATCTCGGTGACAAACTCCGCATCCCAGCCCGCGGTTTTGACCCTGGCAAAGAGCTCATAATCTGCCAAAAAACTGATGATGAGCCCTGTCTGTCCGGCGGGGCTGGCGTCTCTGTCCTTCAATGCCGGAATCGAAATCTCGAAGGTATTCAGCGAGATAAATCTATCCAGCCAGCTGAGCACCTGCTCTTTACCGGCAGCATCGAAACTGCTCAATAGCTCCTGCAGTTCTTTGCGATTAGTTTCGCCCAGACCCAATCGGGAAGGGGTATAGAAAAAGTGACCATGGGCGATCGAGCCGAAGCTTTCCGGGGGCTCATTCACTTCCAGGAAGAGGCTAAAGACGGATTCCGCTCCTTTGTGCCGCAACATCTTTGCCTTCATCGTCTCGAAGCGGAGCTTTGCCTCAGGGGGCAGATTCTGCGTTTGAGTGATCCGGTAGAAGTTCTTCAGATCCGCAGCCCAGATCAGGGTCTTGTAGCGATAGCGGGTACCGGAGGCGGTGATCACAGAGTGCGTGCCGGGCTGGATTTCGCAAACCGGCACCTCCGTCATAATCTCTGCTCCCAGCTCCAGGATCTTATCCTCCAGCGCCTGTGATATTTTACCCACGCCGCCCTTGGGATAGAAATAATCCAGATAGAGGCTGAAGTAACTGAGAGCAAAGAAGGCGGGCGTGTTTTTGAAGAAATGCTGTGAGATGATATCCCTTAGCGAGGGATTGCTGACGGTGGATTTTAGGAATTGCTCCACCGGATAGCCCATCCGGTTGATCTTGGCAATCGTGAACACAAATCTGGGCAACCAGGGCAGCAGCTTGTGGAATACATACCGGCTATCGCGCTTCAAATCCGTAAACACGGGGTTTTGGATGCCGTAGAGCACATCCATGTGTTTCATGATCTTGCGAATCGTCTTGATCAGGGCGGCGATATCGGCTTCACTGCCAGGATATAGTTTGCTCAGAAGCTCCTGATATTTGCCCAGGCTCTCGTAGTTTTCGATGTGCAAAATGTCGGCTTCGATGCCAACTGAAACAGGGCTTTTCACGGTCTCGAGCGTAATGCCCAAATCCCGGAGCATGGGCAAGATTATCCCGGCATCTTCCAAAGCTCTCACTCCGGCATCAAAGCGGAATCCATTGTGCGAAAAGCTGTTTACCAATCCGCCCGGTTCTTTGTTCTTTTCCAGCAAAGCTACTTTGAGCCCTGCCCTTGCCAGATATGCCGTGGCAGTCAGCCCCGCGATGCCGCCGCCTACTACGATTGCATCATATCTCCTCTCATCCCTATCCCCCGCTTTATCGCCCAAAGGATCATGAAGTCCCGTCTTGGTTTGAAGCCCGCTGATTCTGAGGGTCTGTTCCCACAGCTTGAGGGCGGCTGCTTTATCCAGCGCGGGAGGAGCTGGTTCTTCCGGGCTGGTCAGGTGGAAGAATTTCCCGTTCACGCCTTCCGCTTCAGGCGATACTCCAAGGTAATAGAGCGCCTCCGCCGAAATCTCGGCTGTTGTCAGAAGCTTATCCAGGCAGTGTCTTTTCAGCCAGCGGTACAGCGGTCCGTTATCCTGCCCGGTCTCAGTTTTTACCGCGCCCGGATGCATGGTGATGATACTCGTTCCCGTTTTATCAAAGAGCTCTGCAAAACACAGCATCGAAAGCAGTTGTGCCAGTTTTGCGGAGCCGTAAGAGCCCAAGCCGGAATAGCGGCGCTGCTCCCAATTCAGATCATCCAGACGCAATCCCCACGCGGCAAAGCGGTGTCCTTCGGAGCCCACCATGATGATTCTGGCTTTTTCCTGAGCCTTCAGCTTATCCACCAGCAGGTAGTTGATAATGAAAGAGGAAAGATAGTGGACCACAAAGACCTTTTCCAAGCCATCGGAACTAAGCTCACGCTTTGTGAGATACACACCGGCGTTATGGATCAGCACATCGATGGAACTCTGGAGGCGGGACAGTTCCTCTGCCACCCGGTAGATGTCTTCCAGACGGCTCAGATCCGCTATCAGGTAGTCGCATACCGTGCCGAACTTGCTCTCGATTTCTTCTTTCAGGCGTGCGGATTTTTCCGGATTGCGGTTTATGCAGAGCAGTCTTGCCCCTTTGGAAGCAAATTTTAGGGCTGTAACGCGCCCGATTCCGGAAGTGGCTCCGCTAATCACGACCAGTTTATCCCGGCAGTCTGCGTGACAAAGCTGGGGTGTCTGCCGACCGTTTCGCACCATCGCGAAGATATTCGACCACCTATATTCACGAATGTATTGCAGGGTTTTCTTGCGCATGATCTCCCTCAACCGAATTTCTGGTGCATAAAGCGGCGATACATCTTGTTGAAATGGGGGATGTTGTTGAAGATATCGCCCCAGAGGTCATAGTAATCCCGCTGCTCTTTGATCAAGCCATCCTCGCTGAGGATCAGCTTGGTGGAGCCATAGATCGGGGTATTGGGATACTTTTTGAACTCCATGGTCATAATCCAATCAAAGAGGATCACGTTGCCTGCTTGCGCAATAGCCGGAATCTCCATCCGGAGCTGATGTGTACGCCGGGTAAGCCGCTTGCACATGGCGATGAACTTGTCTCTGCCTTCGATACGCTGGATCGAATCCTGAAACACAATATCCCTGTGATAGTAAGGAAAAATGTGCGACCAATCCGGTTTCCCATGCCGGTTGTAGGTTTGGCTCCATAGTTCCCGGATCGTATCCACATTCAGTTCCGTTCTGTTGCGCTCTGAGTTTGTGCTATCTTGCATAAAAGTATCCTTTTTTTATCTTCCATTCTCGAGTTTATTGCCGGCATTTCTATTTTGTCCCGGGGCGCCGGATTGGAGGCGAGACGGGCTTGCTATTGTCCTTTAGTCCCACCTCTAACGGCACTGGATAGATGTTTGAGCCCGGGCTTTCATCCTGTACCCTGGTGGCAAAAGGGATGACGGTGGTGCGGTTGATGATAGATTTGAAGCCAAACCCGGGATTGCCGGGCTCGTACCAGGCGGCGAAAGCCGGATCTGCCAGAAGGTCTGCTTGTTGCAGCTCATCACCAACAAATTGCTATCGGCCAATATCTGGTATTGGATGTCGCCGATGCGGGTCAGCTTCTTGTTCTGGATGCGATAAAGCCCCGGTGAAAGACCTCCCAGGGGCACCTTCATATAAACCAATGCCCAGATGATTACCCGGGGATCCTCGGGATCGTCTGCGGGATTGGCAATCACGGACATGTAAGAGGGGTAAACGGTGCCCAAACTGAGGCTGGTGGGAAATCCTCCACCACGGTTTTGGATGGCGCTGAAGATCCAGGTGGTGCTATGGGTCAGATAATCTGCCACGAGGTCGTAGTGATCTGTCTTTACATCATTACGCTCACCGACAGACACTCTGCTAAGCTGTGCAAGACCCGGCAGCGCCTTGCCTTCATAGAACAAGGGAACACAATGAATCTTGCCCTTTGCCAGGCTTCTGCGCAAACCGATATAGCCCTTTGCAGCCCCCGGCAGAACGGCTTGATGGCTTCCGGAGGTAAGACCGGGACTGAAATCGATCTCTACAATCCCTGCTTCCGCTCGGTATAAGACCTTATTCACACCGGGTTGGCGGAAGCTATCTCTGCCCTCACAACAATCCTGGCAGGCTGATCCTCGCCCATGATGCGGATGTTGCTCCATTCGGCTAGGTCAAGCGCGGCTAAACTGTTAAAAACAGACAAGAGCCAGATCAGGCTTAAGACACATTTCACAATTACTCCGGTGCGATATTTTGGGGTCGTGATCTTTTAATCTCCAGTTAATGAATAGGCACAACAATTGTCAACTGAAAATAAGAACCGGCTGTCACTAACACTATGCTAAGTTCGCAGAGGATTGATATAAGTGATCACTGAAAACTGCAATTGGCGATGTTCAGTGAGCATCTGTCGGCAGGACAGCAAGTGTTGAGGTTCTGAAGTACACAAACTATGATATTAGCAGGTGTTTATCCAGATCGCAAGTCATAACTTTGTGCACAACCGTCTGGGGTCGCACTTTGACAGTAAACCCTGATTGTCTTGGGTTTCGGGAAATCCGGCCAGGTTCTGTCTATCCTGAGTTATTCCTCAATGGGGCAGTTTACCGACCATCTGATTCCGAATTTATCGATCAGATTGCCGTAATAATCTCCCCAAAAGGCAGCTTCCAGCGGCATCTGGATCGTGGCCCCTTCAGAGAGTTTCGTCCAGATCCGGTCCGCTTCCGCTTTGCTATCCACGCTGATGAGCAGTTCCACCATGCTGCCCGGCTGGACGCTCTGACTGAAAGCTTCGTGAACATCAGAGCCCATCAGGGTGATTTCTTTGCTGATGGGCAGGCTGATGGGCATAATCAGGTCTTTCGCCTCGTCCGGAACTGGATTTCCTTCATCTGCCGGCATATCGCTGTATCTGCCGACATAGCTGAATTCTCCGCCAAAGATGTCTTTGTAGAACCCAAAAGCCTCCAGGCAATCGCCATTGAAGTTCAGATATGGATTGATCTTTGTCATGTTCGCTCCTTTGTGTTGATCTACAATCAGGATAATCCGATCAGGGCAATCGCACAAATTGTTTTGAGCTTGTGAACTACAAAAAAGTATCCATATCTCTATGGTGAACCGGCAGAATTATCTTGACAGGTGCTTGCGCGATAGCAGCTTGGGAAGCGACTAAGCAACATGGAGTTTGATATGAAAGAATCAAAGGACTTTCTCTGCTATTGTGGCCTCTACTGCAAGATGTGCAGCATCGTCAACGGCTTGCCCAAAGCCGCAAAGGCTTTGCATGAAGTGATGCAGGAAGACGGTTGGGAATACTTCGGGACCCAAGTCTATCCGGAGTTTGGCGCTTTCTGGAATACGCTTTTGGAGCTCAAGGAATTGGACAAAAGCAGCCCAAATTGCAAAGCAGGCTGTGGTGATCCGAGCTGCGCGATCCGCGTTTGCGCCAGCGCTAAAGGGCTGGAAGTATGCGCCTTTTGCGAGGATTTCCCCTGCTCCTTGCTACAGGATTTTGGTAAAAGATACCCCTTCGTAATTCGAAACAACGAGCGCATCCGCGAGCTGGGGCTGGACGCCTGGCTGAAAGCGATGGACGAGCTTGTGGCGCAGGGCGTGACTCATAAAAGCATGATGGAAAGCGAGTAACAATATGCATATCAAAGACGCACAGATGTTCAAACGGATCATCACCAAAGCCGATACCTATCTTTCGGCACGCGCAAATCCGACAAACGTGGCAAAGTATTCCCGCTACTTCAAGGAAGGTTACGATGCCTGGGGAAGCAGCGAAGTAGAGCACAAAACGTTGGCGCGGGAGCTTCAGTACGAGTATCCGGAGCTTAGCGTGGGGCAATTGCTGGAGCTGGGCAAACTTCTCTTTCAGCATGGTAAATACGAGATGGGCAGCCTCGCCATCCTGCTGCTGGAAAACAGACTTAGCGAGGCAGATCGGGACACCTTCGACGGCCTTCAGCAGTGGTTTGATTTTGGCGTGAACAACTGGGCTCATGCGGACTATCTGTGTTCCAGGGTGATGCCCTGGTTTTTGTTAGAAGAGATCGTCAGTTTTCGGGATTTCAGTTCCTGGATCAATTCCCCTTCACGCTGGACGAGAAGAGCGGCACCGGTTACCTTTATCAAGATCAAGAAAACCACGGATCCGGATCAGTTGTTAGCTTTTGTGGAACCACTGATGACAGACCCCGAGAGAGTAGTGCACCAGGGAACCGGCTGGTTTCTCCGAGAGCTGTGGAAGGTGCAACCCCAAAAAGTGGAAGCGTTCCTCTATCACCACAGGAATACCGCTGCCCGCCTGATTATTCAATATGCAACCGAGAAACTCAGCAAGGAAGATCGCTTACGCTACAGAAAGGACAAAGTGGCAAAGGGATAAAAAAACGCGCAGGGAACACCGGGCGGTATTCCCCACGTCTTGGAGGGCATTCTATGTAGGGTCTTTAGGCTGACGACAGTGTAAGTTTCCGTATTTGGCTGTCAAGCAGCAAATCGCAAATGTTTCAGAATTTGTTGCAATCTTTGTTGACAATCGTAAACACATCGCCTGCCAAGCTTTTCTGGGCAAGGCTTTGTCACCATTCGGTCATGAGCAATTTACCCCGGTTTGTGCAATTGGTTTCTTTTGACCTTGTGTATCTTACGGGTGCACGGAGTTCAAAGAGCCTTTCCCAGTTTTGAAATGAGCACATATTTGGAGGCTCTTTGGACTTCATGTGATTGAGCAAGTTGTTTGAAGTCCAAGCCGGCTGCAAAAATCTGTAAATGCATAGTTTGTCTTGCCGGCTTGAACTCCAAACTACAACACGGCTTGTACTCCAGGGCATTGTTTGGGTTTAACCTTGGTATCTCTGATCTTTGTGGACAAGAATGGACAAATGCAAGGTTTTTCCGGTTTCAGCGCTTGGTTTTTCTTGACAAGCCCGCATCAACTCTCAATCTACGCCCAGAGGTGGATATGTTTGTTTTTGTTTTGGGAGCTAGCCGTGGCTACTCCGCTAAGGTTTTTTATGTGACCTATGGATTCTCTTGTGTCTTTATTGATAATCCCAAGTGTTCTTAGGACGAATAATGGAAACGCAAACACAGACCGTGCAGCAACGGGTTTTTCGCCAGAGACATAGCGCAAATCCACCCGGGAAGAGAATTGTCTATTGGATGCAGCAAGCCCAGAGAGTGGCCTATAACCCCGCGCTGGATTACGCGATAAGCAAAGCCGTGGAAACTGCTCTGCCCCTGCAGGTTTACTTTTTCCTGTCCAACGCGATTCCCGACGCCACAGCCCAGCACTACCGCTTCATGCTGGAAGGGCTGGCTGAAACCGGGCGTGAGCTGCAGAAGCTAAACATCCCGCTCCACATCGCTGTAGCCGATGACGGCAAAATCCCGGAGGCCCCGTTCAAAGATGCCGCCTGCCTGGTGATGGATCATGGCTATCTGGATTGGCAGAAGCGCTGGCGGGATGAGGTCTATGCCACTTGTGAACAATCCGGATGCAGCATTGTGGAGATAGATACCGAAGCCACTGTCCCGGTGCATTTGGCCAGCCCCAAAGAAGAGTATTCGGCAGCCACACTGCGGAGGAAGATCCTCCCGCTGCTCAACGATTTTCTGCTGGCAGACCCTGTTAAGATGGAGGTCCGGAAAACCCAGCTGCCAAGCGTCAAATTAGCTACGGAGCACTCCGGTTCTTTTGAAGACAGCAAGAACTTGTGGGATTGGGCTGCAATAGAGCTGAAGTTGCCCGCCGAAACCGGTCCCGGCTATGCCATACAGGGTTCACACAGTGAAGCGCTTTATGAGCTTGATAGCTTTATCCGGGCCAAGCTAAAGGACTATGCCACAATGCGCAACCATCCCAATCTGGACATCCAGAGCAACATGAGTGCTTACCTGCATTTTGGCCAGATCTCCCCCATCGAGATCATGCACCGCGTTCTGGAGCACACCGGCACCCCGCCACAGGCAATCCCGAACATGATCGCGGACAAAAACCGCTTGACGGGCATGGCGCAAAGCATTGGTGCCTATGCCGAAGAGCTGATTATCCGGCGAGAGCTTGCGATGAATTTTTGCCATTACAACCCCGCCTATGAGAATAGCAATTCCCTGCCCCAATGGGCACGGCAGAGTTTGAACGACCACCTCGGAGATCCTCGCGAAACGGACTATTCCCTTGACAGATTGGAGCTTGGAGAAACAGAGGATATATATTGGAATGCTGCGCAGAAGCAGCTCTTACACAGCGGAAAGATGCACAATTATATGAGAATGTACTGGGGTAAACGGCTGCTGGCCTGGTGCCCCGGTGTGGATGAAGCCTACCAGATCCTGGCTTACCTGAACAATAAATATGAGCTTGATGGTCGCGACGCCAATGGCTGGGCAGGAATTGCCTGGTGTTTTGGCAAACACGACCGCCCCTGGGCTACCCGCCCGATCTACGGTATGGTGCGTTTCATGAATGCCGGCGGGTTGAACCGGAAGTTCGACATGGAAGCTTATCTAAAACAATGGAGTAAAGAATGAAAAGAGCCATATTGGGACTATTGATCAGCTGCCTGTGCCTGGGGCTTTTTTCGCAAACAACCATCCCCAAACGCACGGTAGTGATCGGCGGAGACGCGGACTACCCACCCTATGAATACATAAACAGCCAGGGTCTCCCGGATGGCTATAATGTGGAACTCAGCAGAGAGATTGCTAAAGTTCTGAACTGGGAACCCGTGTTTCGCATGGGCAAATGGGCATTGGTGATGGATTGGCTCCAGGATGGCAGCATCGATGTGGTACAGGGCATGGCCTTCAGCGTGGAGCGCGCCAAAACAAGCACTTTTTCCTCCGCGCATACCATCACCTGGCGGGCTATATTTGTCCGCAAAGGCTCCAATATCTTGAGCGCGAACGACATCATGAACAAGTCCGTTGCCATCCAGCAAGATGATGTAGCAGGTGAATATCTGAAACAACAGGGCTTCACCGGTACTCTTTCACAGCTACCATCCCAGGAAATCGCGCTAAAACTGCTGAACAATGGAGATTTTGATGCCTGCATCGCAAATTTCACCATTGGCATGTACGTTGTTCGTGAACTTGGCTTGCAAGACATCAAGGTGCTCCCCCAACGCATCCATCAACGCGACTACTGTTTCGCGTCCCTGGATCCGCAACTGATCAGCCATATAGACGAAGCTCTGCATCTGCTCAGCAAAAACGGTACGCTTGACGCCCTGCACGCGAAATGGTTCGATGCCGGGTTCTCTTCAAGCGGATTTTCACAAAGCCTGCCGGTGATCTTGATCGTGGTCAGCATCCTGTTTGTACTGATGCTCAGCTCCGCGCTCTTTCTGTATAGAGGATACAATCAACGAAAACGCAGAATGGAACTCGAACTGCAGGAACTGCGTGACGCAGCCGACAAATCTCAAAAAGAACTGAATGTGTGGCGGGAAGACTTTGCCCGGGGTCCGGTAGTTCTTTACAAATGCGCTTTCAAGCCTTTCCGGGTAATATATATATCTCAAAATGTAACAAAATGGGGGATCTCGCCGGAAGAAGCTCTGGCTGAAGATGGCAGCTTCCGGGATCTCATATTTTCGGAGGACCGGGAATATGTGTTGGGTCGAAGCCAATCTCTGCTTGTGGGCGAGGAAGCCGCACTTTATTACCGCGTGGTGAACAAAGCGGGGGAAATGTGCTGGGTGCTTGATTTCTGCCGGCTGATGCCCTCTCCGGGCACTCAAGACCTTTGTCTCTACGGCTATCTGATCGATATAACGGATCAGAAAAAACTGGAGGCTCAGAACCTGGAATCCAAAGAAAAAGCCGAGGCTGCAAACATCGCCAAAAGCCACTTTCTGGCCAATATGAGCCATGAAATCCGCACCCC
>DHVK01000044.1 GCA_002412625.1 Cloacimonetes bacterium UBA5210 | reverse complement strand
AATGGAAAACTCCCCTACCCTATCCCTTTCGTATCGCAGCTTTCCGAAGCTGCGAGATCCCTGTATCGTAGCATTCCGAAGCTGCGAGATCCCTGTATCGTAGCTTTCCGAAGCTGCGAGATCCCTGTATCGTAGCTTTCCGAAGCTACGCCCTACCGCAGAACTAAGCAACTGCAACACCAATCAACCGCATCACCAATCAACTGCAGAACCAAGAAAAAAAATGATAAATCTCTTCCAAACCCTCTATCTAAATCTCTCTGCCCACAGCGGCAGCTATACCGTCGCGCTTATAATCCTCTCTGTATTTACCGCGATCATGCTGACTTTGCTGAACCGGATCTTCCGGATATTCCCCCAAAGGGAAGCGCAAGTGCAGGGCATCATGGCGGCGCAATTGGCAGAAATCCGCCAGAACTACCGAGGCGCGCAGGCTCAGCAGAAGATCAGCGATCTCTATCGGCGTTATCGTTATCATCCGGTTTTCGCGCTGCGTTCTGCCTTACCGCTTATCTTTCAGTTACCCTTCCTGTTCGCCGCTTATCATGCTTTGAAAGACCTTCCGGAACTCAGCGGCGTGGGTTTCTGGATTATCCGAGATCTCGCGCAGCCGGATGCAATGATCCTGGGCTACAATGTATTGCCATTTCTGATGACCGGGATCAACCTGCTCACGGCGGGGCTCAATCCAGAGTTTCGGCTAAAGGACAAACTGCAGGCTTCCGGCATCGCAATACTGTTTTTGGCACTACTCTACAATGCTCCCGCGGCGCTATTGATCTATTGGACGAGCAACAATCTCATCTTTCTGCTGAAGGTTCTGGCGCTCAGGATGCTCGATAAAGGGCGAAGCCCGGTGCGGGATGCGGCTTCCATCAAGCTGCAAAGAGCTTTGCCTGCCTTTTCAATCCGGGTGCTGTTGCCTTTCTTGATATTGATCGTGTTTTCGAACTTTCTGGAGTTCATTGCCGATGCTGAAGGAATCTTCTTCTATCGCTTTTCCAAGACCGTTCCCCTGTTCATGGCAAGTATCGGCTTATACTATCTGGTGCTGGCGTGGGGAGCATTTCCCTATAAACGCGTTTCACGAATATTGGGCTTTGTGCCGCTGCTGATGGTGGGGCTGGCACACCTGAGCGGGCATTATCGGATATCGGATAAGCGCTTTGTGATCTTTGCCTATCTGGCAGGCTACTATCTGGCGCTGAGTGCTGTGCTGGTGATCTACCAAATGGTGCCCCGCAAGCATCACCGCAAGCCCGGGGCAGCAAGCGCGCCTCTGCCCGGTAGCCTTGGCACGTGGCTAATCTACGCTGCTTGCCTCCTGATTCCGTCCCTGCATCTGGCAGCGGCAAATCCGGATTATCTGAGCGCGTGGTATTACCCTCTATTTCTGGTTTTGCCTTACGCAATCTTCATTCTGGGACGTATGATTCTGAAGCTTACAGAATACTTTGTGCCCGGCGATGAACGGGATCAAGGTCTGCTATCGCTTTATGCGCTGGCTTTTGCAATGCTCTTCTGCTTCTTGCCGGTGTTAAGGGCAATGATGCAGAAAAACAGCGCTCATGACGGCGATTTTTGGCTGATATTACTGGTGGCGATGCTACTGATCTGGCTTTACAGAAGATTTCACGCGCTTAATGTACAAGCGCTCGCTGAAGCGGCTAAGCCAATCGGCGGATCAGCGTCCGCCGCTACCATCGTACCGCCACGCGCTGTAGCGCCTAAACACACCAAAACCGCGCTCAATTCTATCTTCATCGTACTCTTTCTTGCTGCCTTGGGCAATTTCACGCTGTCCCTCATCCGCGGCGAAAGCTCTTCCCGACGGGACTTGCAGCTGATCCCGGCGCTTCTGCAAAATCTGGAGATCATGGATAAACCGAATATCTATCTCTTCGTCTATGATGGCGTGCCCAATCCCAGAGTATTCCGGGAACAAAATCTGCCCTTTGCACCGCTGCAAGAACTCTTTGCTAAGTATGGCTACAAGATCTATGAAGATACCTATACCCTGGGCAATGAAAGCCTGAACAGCATGGCGATGCTGCTCAATATGAGTGCTGAACAGTACAGCTCCATGAGCGCGATGCAGGATGTCTATAGCGGAAATTCGGTGACCAATCTGCTCTTGACCCAAGCCGGATATCACAGCCATAAGCTCCTAAAAAACTACTATACGGGAACTCACGCGATCTCCAATCAAGACTTGGTGACTGAATACTTTCCGCCCAAAGAGTTGTCTGCTGTTCAGAGCGATTTCTTCTTTACCCTCTTGCGGGGTGTTTTACAGGGAGAGTTCCGCTTCGACACCAAAGGCATAATGGCTGAAGATCGCTACAGTGAGGATGATCGGCAGAAGCGCAAGCATGAATTGATCAAGGATGGTGTGGCACCGAAGTTTGTGCTGGACCATTTTTCCCAACCCGGGCATTCGCAAAACAGCGGAAAATGCCTGCCGAATGAAACTGAACTCTGGATAGAGCGCTATCTGGCAGCGCTGCAGTATCTGGAACAGGATCTGGCTGCTCTGCATGAACACGACCCGACAGCAATCGCGGTCTTTATCGGTGACCACGGTCCTGCTCTGAGCGGGGATTGCTATGTGCTGCAAAACTGGAAACTGGAGGATATCACGCCGGATCTGATCTGGGATCGCATCGGCACCCTGGTCGCTATCCGCTGGCCGGACCATATCCGAGCAGAGAAATATGATCAGGAACTAAGCCTTAATCAGGATATCTTCCCGGTAATCCTGTCCTATCTGGCGGATGATCCAGCTCCCTTGGAACTGATGCCGGACCGAACCTTTAGCGGCTATGGCTTGTTGACCCGGCCGGCGCTGAGGTTTAGGGAGGGGGAGGTTCTGGGAATTAATTATTAATAATTAATGATGAATGATTAACGATGAATGATGAATGGTTTACGGAATTAATAATTTAAGATGAGGTAGGTATGAAAGAGAACCTGATCAAAGACAAATCCTTTGATTTTGCTTTGAAAATAATTGACTTGTATAAGATATTGGTAGAGAGTAAGAGGGAATTCGTTTTATCTAAGCAGCTCTTGAGGTCAGGTACTTCAATAGGTGCAAACCTCCGTGAAGCTGAATACGCCATTTCAAAAAAAGAGTTTGTGGCAAAAACTCAAATTGCCTTGAAGGAAGCAGCAGAAACTGAATATTGGCTTGATCTGCTTTATCAAAGTGCTTATATTACGGTCGATCAGAACATGAAAGAAGAGATAAAATCTATCATCAGAATCTTGACCGCAATAATCAAGACATCCAAAGAAAACATTTAACAACGAGCGTAGCGAGTACATTCATCATTCATCATTAATTATTCATCATTAATTGTTAAACATTCATCTCCCAGGAGGAGCCAATGAAGCTAGTTTACGTCGCAATGAGCGCCGATCTCATCCACCCCGGGCATCTGAACATCATCGATCAAGCCGCAGCCTATGGTGAAGTGCATGTGGGTGTGCTAACCGATGAGGCTATTGCCAGTTACAAGCGATTGCCATATTTAAATTACGAGCAGAGGTCCAGGATCGTTCAAGCCATGAAGCAGGTTGTTTCCGTGATACCCCAGGAGACCCTGGATTACAGACCTAATCTGAGGCATTTGAAACCTGATTATGTGGTTCATGGCGACGATTGGAAAGAGGGCGTGCAGCAAGAGACCCGCCGGCAGGTGATTGATTGCCTGAAGGATTGGGGTGGTGAATTGATCGAAGTGCCATACACCGAAGGCATATCCTCCACTCAATTGAACAAAGCGGTACGCGAGCTGGGTATTACTCCGGATCTGCGCAGGGCTTCACTGAGGCGTTTGTTAAATGCCAAGCCAATCTTGAGAATTTGTGAGGCTCATAACGGATTAACCGGCTTGATCGTGGAGCATACTAAGGTGATGGTAGATGGCAGAATCCGGGAGTTTGACGGAATGTGGGCGAGTAGCCTGACGGATTCCACGGTAAGGGGCAAGCCGGATACCGAAGCGGTGGATATCTCGTCGCGCCTGGTGAATGTCAACGATCTGCTGGAGGTGACGACCAAGCCCATAATCTTTGACGGAGATACCGGCGGCAGGCCGGAGCATTTCATCTACACGGTGCGAACCTTGGAGCGTTTGGGCGTATCTGCCGTGATTATCGAAGACAAAATCGGGCTGAAAAAGAACTCTCTGTTTGGTTCTGACGCGTTTCAGGTTCAGGATGATATCGAACATTTTTGCGCTAAAATCCAAGCAGGGAAGCGGGCTCAGGTTTCAGACGATTTTATGATCATCGCCAGGGTCGAAAGCCTGATTTTGAAAGCCGGGATGCAGGATGCCCTGACCAGGGCAAAAGCCTATATTGATGCCGGCTGCGATGGCATTATGATCCATTCCAAGGAGACAAGTCCGGATGAGATTTTGGAGTTCTGCGCGCAAGCCAGCAGCTTTCCCACCCGGGTGCCGATCGTGGTTGTGCCTTCCACTTTTGATACCATCACCGAGGACGAACTCCGGCAAGCGGGTGTTAATATCGTTATCTATGCCAATCAATTGCTGCGCAGCGCGTATCCGGCGATGTTGGATTCCGCCCTCACCATTCTGCGCCACGGCAGAGCGTTTGAGGCGAGAGACAAGATGATGTCCATCCAGGAGATCATCACATTGATTCCGGAGCGATTATGATCAAAGCGTCTGACTTCTATCTTGCCCTGCAAAGGCTTGGGCTGAATTTCTTTGCCGGAGTGCCGGACTCACTTCTCAAAGATTTTTGTGCCTACCTGAGTGACAATTGTGCGCCACAAGACCACGTGATCTGCGCCAATGAGGGTAATGCCATCGCGATGGCAGCCGGGGTGTATTTGGCAACCGGGAAGCCTGGACTGGTTTATATGCAAAACTCAGGCTTGGGCAATGCCTCAAATCCCCTTTTATCGCTTGCCGATAAAGAGGTATACGCGATTCCGATGTTGCTGATGATCGGCTGGAGAGGCGAACCCGGGCGCAAAGATGAGCCGCAACATGTGAAGCAAGGTAGAGTCCAAACAGCGCTGCTGGACGCCATGGAAATCCCATATATTGTTCTGGATGCGAATGTCCAGGATTATGCAAGTGTGCTAACAAATGCCTATCAATTAACCATCGAAACCGGCAATCCAGTGGCTCTGGTGGTCAGAAAGGGTACATTTGAGGCGTATAAATCCCGCCAAAAGAGCAGTTGCCCCACCTTCGAAATGACCCGCGAAGCCGCACTGGAACTGATTCTACAGAAGTGTGGAGATTACCACATCGTTTCTACCACCGGCAAGACCTCACGAGAGCTATATGAATTGCGGATAAAGAGGGGAGAGCAGCCCTGCGATTTCCTAACCGTGGGCTCGATGGGGCATAGCTCTTCCATCGCGGCAGGCATAGCTTTGAAAGGTCCAGACAAACTGGTCATCTGCATCGATGGCGATGGCGCGATGCTCATGCATCTGGGAGCGATGGTGGTGATCGGCAAATTGGCTCCGCGGAATTTTATCCATATCCTGATCAATAACTATTGCCATGAATCCGTGGGCGGGCAAGCCACTGCCGGGGATTCCATCGATTTTGCCAATCTGGCTCAAGCTATAGGCTACAAACACTTTCTGCAGGCCAAAAGCAAAGCCGAGCTTACTACTGCCCTGGATGGTTTATCTGCCATGAAATGTCCGATCCTGCTTGAAGTGATTGTCCAACCGGGTTCCCGAGCGGATCTGGGCAGACCCCAATCCAGCCCCGCCGAGAACTGCAGAGCATTTATGGCCAAACTGGATGGGGATAGACGCTGCAGCACCAATCAACCGCAGCACTAACTAAGAACAAAGAACTAAGAACTCAGAACTAGGAACCCCAAAAAATAAACATTGACAAGCATCCCTTCACCACGATCTTTGAGACTCATGGAAATGCAAAAAGAGATTTTTTATAAATGACGAAAGAAACAGCCTTAAACAGCGATAGATACAGGAACGAACAGTGCCTCATGGGGACCATATTCCGCCTTGAGAGAGGATGTTTGTGCCCATTCCAGTTATGCCCGCTCCGCTGTTTCAACCCGCATTCTAAAGAAAATTCCCCCATTAGCCTTCCATAATTTGTAGATATATTGCCACAAACCTGCTTCATTCGCTGTGTAGTGCATAAGCGACGGGGCGAAGCTGTAAAACAGTGATTGCTCGCACATGAAACTGCGATGAAAAGAATATGGATTAATGTATCATGCTTACCCAAGATGATGCTAAGACAACTCTTTAGGCCGTGAGCAAAAACCAGAAACTGAGGATGGAACTTGTAACTATGCAGATCGGAATTGATGTACAGAACATGGATTATTGGGATTTGTAGCTTGAAATTTCTAACCAAAGCTTCGCACTTGCTTGCATTTGTAACCGAACAAAAGAAACGTGTTGTCAATATTTCTTTTTATCTATTTGCTTCAATGATACAACTTTTTGTAGGCTTAGCCACATCTCCTCTGATATCAAAAACCTTAAGCCATCGAGATTTTGCTATCGTTGGATATTTTAACTCATTTCTGACTTTATTAACCCCTTTGATTGGCCTTATGTTGGGATCGTATTATGCCCGCACATATTTCCGAGTACAGAATAAAGAAAGGGAAGTTCTACGAAACACAATCGTCAGTCTTCTATTGAGTTATGGAGCGGTTTCAACTCTTGTATCTTGTTTGCTATTTCTTGTTTTCCTGCGATTATCGGAACCTGGATTTCCGTTTTTCCCATACACAGTGCTATCTTTTGGAACAGTAGTGTTCGGACAAATCTACAATTTTTATCTACTGAATCTGCGCCTAACAAAACGAGCTAAACAGTATTTTCTTGTTAGCCTGTATCATCATCTGTTTTATGGGTTTATGATGATTCTCCTTTGTGTCGTTTATAGGTATGGCGCGGCCGGGAGTTTAGGTGCAACATTGATAACATCGATTCTTTTCTCGGTTGTATTTCTCAAATCTCTTCTAACAAAATTCCAAATTGAGAGAAAGACACTAAAACCTATATTCCAATTTTGCTGGCCACTAATTGTTGCAGGGGTGCTGCAGTATTTCTTTAGCGGAGTGGACAGAGCTCTTTTAGCTACCTTAAGAGATGACACCAATCTTGGTCTGTATAGCGTAGCATTCAGGATAACATCATATATTGGAGTGTTTTATGCTGCTATATCGATGACAATTGAACCGGACATATATCAGTCTTTAGCTCAAAGAAAGTATAGAAAACTAGCCCTACTAATGGGACTGTTAATTGGAGTTAAACTCGCTATTGTACTGGTGTTTAACTGGTTGGCACCATTTGTTGTAAATATTCTAACAGCAGGTAGATATAACGACGCGGTTCAATATGCCAGAATCCTCTCATTTAAGAATGTTAGTTCATCAATATACTCGTCAATGTCTTTGATTATTATTGGTTTGGGGTACTCTAAAGTCACTTTGGTAAACAGAGTGATTGGCACAATAGGAGTTTTTGCAATGTATAAAGTATTGATTAGTAACTATGGATTCATTGGTGCCGCGTGGGGACAGGTTGCTTCCTTTTTGATTTTGTCTTTGTTTAGTTTTATGTTTCTAGCCTATAAGGCCTTGGGTAAGAAGGATCGTGCAAGAGTTAGTTGATGCTTAGAGTCGTGTGGCTGTGCCATTTTTCCAGTAGTGAAATTCAAAGCATTTTAAGACCGTGGCGGGTTGGCGCCCAGTTTGCGCCTTGGATCAGCTACACCTTGAAAGCTTTTGAAAACTGTGATAGCGCAGAGCTCCATGTGGTTTCTCCACATGAGTACATCCCCGCACTTCGTGAGTTTGTTCATAATGGAGTATTCTATCATTTCTACAACCCATTTGTGCCGTTATTAGGAAGGCATTGGCCGGGTTTTTTCCGGCTGGATAAATGGACAAACTTCGCCGGCAACAAGAGAGTGGTGGCGAGACTGATAGAAAGGATAGCTCCTGACATCATTCATCTTCAGGGTGCAGAAAATCCATACTATTCTTCAACTGCGCTACAGTTCATGGATAAGCTCCCACTAGTGGTTAACTTACAAAGAATCAACACTGAGTTTATTCAAGGAGCAGGTCAACGAGCTTCGATTGAAAAAGCTATACTTTCCCGGGCACAGTATTTCAGTATTCGTACCAAAACCATGGAGAGAGACTTCATGGCTTTTAGACCAGATGCCAGGGTATTCTGGGTTAAATATGCGATGCCCCAATATCGCCCCATAATTGCAATAAAAGAATATGAAGTAGTTTTCTTCGCGCAGGTTGGCAAAGAAAAAGGGATCGAGGACCTATTGCAAGCTTTTTCACTTATTCGAAAACGGATTGAAGATGCAAAACTGTGTGTTATTGGAAGTGTTACTGAGAGCTACAAAACTCGGTTATTGGCCCTGACGCAAGAACTAGATATCATTGACGGAGTAACATGGAAGGGTCGGTTACCAAATTTAAGTGATGTTCACCTCGAAGCCAGCAAGGCCAAGGTCTCTGTCCTCCCAACGTACAATGACATTATTTCCGGCACGATCATCGAAAGTATGCAGCTGGGATTACCGGTCGTTAGCTATAAGACCGGGAGCATTCCGGAGCTAAATGAAGATAGAGAAAACGTGCTCCTCTCAGAAAGAGGGGACGTGGAAGGTCTGGCAAAGAATATCCTAAAACTTCTAACAGATCAAGAACTATATAATACCATGTCCCAGCGTGGGATCGATTGCATTAAACAGCGCTATTCCAATCTGAATGTGCTAAAACAGCACTTGGATTGTTATGGAGAAGTTATTGCCGATTTCCATAATAGCAAGATCAAGAAGCAAGCCACCGAATTACCATAAGAAATGGTTTCACGGATTAAACAGATAAAACCGACTAACACGGATGATGTTTGCGTGATGCTCTTGATTACACGATAAGGACTTGAAAGGATTAACAATTTGAAAGCTATAATATTATCCGGCGGGCTCGGCACACGCCTCCGCCCCTTCACAGAAGTCATACCCAAACCACTTTTACCCATTGGGGAAAAAGCAGTCTTGGAGATTCAGATTGAACACCTGAAAGCAAATGGTTTCAACCATGTGTTTCTGGCAACCAACTATAAATCTGCTTACATTGAGAATTTCTTTGGAGATGGCAGCAAATATGGCGTAACGCTAACCATCAGTAAGGAAGATATCCCTTTAGGAACTGCAGGACCCGTAAAACTTGTGAAAGAACATCTAAGTGAACCCTTCCTGGTTATGAATGGTGATATCCTGACGCAATTGCCATATCGAAAGCTATATGACTTTGCCCTGCAAAGGGATTCCCTGCTCACGATCTGTACCAAAGAAATTGTTACCCCTTTCCAGTTTGGCAACATCCATACAGATGGTGACTTCGTGACCGGGATCGAAGAGAAGCCGGATTTTAGGACAACGATCCTTGCCGGGATATACATATTTAAGCCCGAAATCCTGGATCTGATCCCGGATAATGAATACTTTGGGATGGATGCTCTGATTCGGAAGATGATAGAGATGGACCTGCCCATTACGCATTACCCGATCGAGGAGTACTGGCTGGATATTGGGCAAGTGAAAGACTACGAAATGGCTCAAGAAATATATAAAGAGAAGTTTTAACGATTTACCACTAATGTGCACGAATGAAAGATCACGAATGCACACGAATGAAGTATGGAAGATTGAGAGGGAAACATCTCATTGGATAGCCTCAGCATTGCTAGCAACCATGGCAGCAGTTTTGATTTGTTCTTTAGTGATATTAGTGAATAGTCGGTTTTTTTTCGTGCAAATTAGTGGTAGAGGATAAATATGAAGATACTTGTAACCGGAGCTGATGGCTTCATCGGGTCCCACCTGACAGAAGCATTACTCAAAGAAGGATATCAGGTAAGGGCTTTAGCCCAGTATAACTCCTTCAATTATTGGGGTTGGCTGGAAGATATCGAGTCCACGGACAAGTTAGAAGTGGTTACCGGTGATGTGCGCGATCCCAATTACTGCCGGGAAATCTGCAAGGATATTGATGTCGTTTACCATTTGGCAGCGCTGATTGCAATTCCATATTCCTATGTTGCCCCGGACAGCTATGTGGATACCAACGTCAAGGGCACTTTAAACATCTGCCAGGCTGCCAGAGATTGCGGCGTGAATCGCATCCTTGTAACCTCTACCAGTGAAGTATATGGTACTGCCAGATATGTCCCGATCGATGAAAAGCATCCTCTGCAACCGCAATCGCCATACAGTGCCAGCAAGATAGGCGCCGATGCCATCGCCATGAGCTTCTTCAATGCCTTCAAGCTGCCCATCACAATTGTGCGTCCCTTCAATACCTACGGACCCAGGCAGTCTGCCCGCGCGGTTATCCCCACCATCATCTCCCAGATAGCGGGCGGTATGAAAGAGATCAAATTGGGCGATCTAAGCCCCACCAGAGATTTTAACTATGTAGCTGATACCTGCCGTGGATTCATCGAACTTGCAAAAAGTGAAAAAGCTATTGGCGAGACAGTCAATATCGGTTCAAACTTTGAAATCTCAGTAAAAGACACTTTGGACTTGATTAAAGATATAATGCACAGCGATGTGCGCTTCATGACCGATGAACAGCGCATCCGTCCGGAAAACTCAGAAGTCTTCAGGCTGTGGTGCGATAATACCAAGATCAGGGAACTAACAGGCTTCGCTCCTAAGTACAGTATCAGAGAAGGGCTGGAGAAGACGGTGGAGTGGTTTACAAAGCCTGAGAACCTGGCGAAGTATAAACCCGGGCTGTATAACGTTTGATAAACCACGAATGTACACGAATGAAAGATCACTAATGAACACGAATAACGGTAAGCACATACTGACTTTTAAGGACGAGTGTTTTGCGATTGTGGGGGCTTGTATGGCTGTTCACAACGAGCTGGGTTCTGCTTTCTTGGAGCCTGTGTACCAAGAAGCTCTTGCATTGGAGTTTCAGAAACGGAGCATCCCATTCAGTAAGGAACATAGGTTGGAGATATACTATAAAGAAGCCCTTTTGGAAAAGAAATACTATGCAGATTTCTTGTGCTACGATCAGATAGTTGTTGAGCTAAAAGCATGCACCGGTTTAACAGACCAATACACAGCACAAGCCCTCAACTACCTATCTGCCCTGAAACTCAATCTTGCTTTACTTGTCAATTTCGGAACCCCAAGACTCCAATGGAAAAGAGTAGTCATATGATTCAGACTTCTAGTTTCAAGAAGCCATTCGTGCATATTCGTGATCTTTCATTCGTGCCCATTCGTGGGGAAGAGGGATTATGAACTATCTGCCTATAATAGATTTTATCCGTAGCCTATACCCCAACCGCGATTTCATCCCCTTGCATGAGCCACACTTTGGCGGCAATGAAAAGAAGTATCTGGCTGATTGCGTGGATAGCACTTTTGTATCATCCGTAGGGAAATACGTGGATCGCTTTGAAGAGATGAACCGCGACTTTACCGGAGCCAAGTATGCCATCGCCACAGTCAATGGCACAGCGGCCTTACACATAGCCCTAAAACTGGTAGGAGTAGAACAAGGGGACATGGTCATCACCCAACCCTTGACCTTTATCGCTACCTGTAATGCGATCTCCTATTGTGGCGCAGAGCCCGTCTTTGTCGATATCGATCGCGATACCTTGGGGATGTCTCCTGAATCGCTGGAAGCCTGGCTAGCCGCTAACACAGTGATTGAGGATGGAGTAAGTTACTATCTACCACGAATGGGCACGAATGAAAGATCACGAATAAACACGAATAGGGCACAAGAGCAAGGGCAAAAAAACTTTATTGAACAGAATGCCAATATTGCTGACAATAACAAGGTCCTTTCACAGACTTCAAATAGTCCATTAGTGGACATTAGTGATCTTTCATTAGTGCCCATTCGTGGGAGGCAAAAAATCTCCGCCTGCGTGCCCATGCACACTTTCGGTCATCCCTGCCGCATAGATCGCATAGTCGAGATATGCAATCGCTACCACATCCCCGTGGTGGAAGATTCTGCGGAATCTCTGGGATCATATTATATAGATCAACATACCGGAACTTTCGGGAAGCTGGGAATCCTTAGCTTCAACGGCAACAAAACTATCACTACCGGGGGCGGAGGGATGATTATCACCAATGATGATGTGTTGGGGCCACTGGCAAAGCATATCACCACCACTGCCAAGAAGCCGCATCCCTGGAAGTTCGAGCATGATATGATCGGCTTTAACTATCGCATGCCTAACGTGAATGCTGCTCTGGGTTGCGCGCAAATGGAACGCTTGACTGAGATCCTTGCCAATAAGCGAGAAACTGCAGCTAGATATGCTGAGTTCTTCGCCTCAATGGAAGGCGTCAAATACATTCAGGAACCTAGCGACAGCGTATCAAACTACTGGTTGAATGTGTTGCTGTTAAACGACCTGGAGCAGCGAGAAGAATTTTTGAAACAAAGCAACGAGAATAAAGTAATGACCAGACCGGCTTGGATTCTAATGCCGGAACTGAGCATGTTCAAAGCTGCCGTCTGTGCAGATCTTTGTGTATCCATGGATATTGCGAGCAGATTGGTAAATATCCCCAGCAGTGTGAGGGAATAATGTATGGAAGATAAATTTAGAGTATACTTAAGAGCACTAGAGATTGATGACTACATCTCTTTAAATAAGTGGAGAAAAGACGAGGAAATCTTTCAATTCTACAGGAGTGCGGTACGTTTCTCGTCCAGTATAAACGAAAAAAACTGGGTAGAACAGAGAATTAACGATAAGAACAATGTGACCTGTGCCATATGTTTGAAAGAGAATGATAGCTTCATCGGCTGCACTTTTTTGAATGATATTGATCTTGTAAACAGATCTGCCCGAGGGGGAACTTTCATCGGAGACAGGGACAGCTTTGGCAAGGGTTTGGGATTCGAGGCCAGAATGCTAATCCTAAAACATGCTTTCTTTGATTGGGGGTTGGAGAGAGTTTGGGCACATATACATGTATCTAATCATGCTTCGATAAAAATGCACGAGAAGTGTGGTTATATCGTTGAGGGAGTTCTGCGAAGCGCATCATTTAAGCATGGGCGCTTTGAAGATTGCGTTACTTTGGCTGTGCTAAAGAAGGATTTTATTCATGTCCTCAAGGAACTAGAGCAATTGTAAGGTTCATGAGACAATACTTGATTGTTTCATGAATCGTATGCCTCAAAGCATGGAACTGATATGAAAACAGATCAGGCTTGATAAAAATTAGAAGATAAAGAACATGAGTGATATTAGACTATTTAACTTAGACGATAAAGAAGATTGGACAGAGCATCTGGAGCGCTTGCCACAGTGGATGCGGGACGTGTATTATACTCCCGAATACCACCAGTTGTATGAGAATCATGGTGATGGAAAAGCACGGTGTTTCGTCTTTTCAGATCAAGATGATTATGCATTATATCCATTCTTTCTCAACCGAATAAACGATTTGGGTTATAATTTGCCCGGTGATTTCTTTGATGTGCAGGGCGTGTACGGTTATAATGGAATAGTTACGTCCAGTCAAGACCATGGCTTTTTGATCAAGTTAAAAGATGCTTGGCTGGATTGGGTAAGAAGCAATAACATTGTGGCCGAGTTTACTAGGTTTAATCCCGTTCATCGAAACGAGAATCTTTGTTTATGGGCTCATCCCATAGACGCTCTCGACAATGTTTTGATCGAGTTATTCGATTACGATACCATTTGGCAGAACTCGTATGATCGGGGTGTACGCAATGCACTTAGAAAGTGTGCGGATAGCGGTATGGCTTTCCGAATTTGTGTAGGCGATGAAATCTCAGAAGGGACGTTTGATAAGTTTACACAGCTTTACTTAAGCACCATGGATAGACGCGAGGCAGACAGTTTTTATTATTTTGATTCGCACTATTTTGAGCATCTCTATTCCATGCTGAGGCGACATCTTTTGCTGGTTTGGGTAGAATTTGAAGATAAAATTATATCTAGCGATCTATACTTTGCTAATGGAGTAAATGCCTATGGCTTTATTTCAGGAACTCTTAAGGAGTACTTTCATATGAAAGCGAACACTTTTTTAAGAGATCAAACCATTAAAGCTTTGATCGGGTTAGGTTATAGGAACTACTCGATCGGCGGAGGCCTTACCAGAGGGGATTCTGTCTTCAAATATAAGAAAAGCTTTAGCAAAAACCACGATTCAATCTTCTACATCGGGAAAGCGATCCACAATCAAGAAGTATATGATTCTATCATTGATCAGTGGATGCTGAAAATTGGGGAAGGGGCCAAGAAATACCGTTCACTTCTCTTGAAGTACCGCTATATGAGTTAGCTGCTTGAAACATTCCGAAAATCAGGAACGATAGTCTTTATTGACGCAAAATGAGTATATGCCACAAGTGTTCAGAAACTGGAGTCATAAAACGTCTGCCGATTATCGGAGATATCTTGCTCAGTAACTCATGCCAGAGATGTGCTAGCAATCCCCAGCAGTTTGCTGGATATCGCAAGCGCATTGCAAGCGGAAGTGAATGGGCGCAAATAGTCACACGGATTGGACCGATTAACACGGATAACACGGATATGGAACAAAAAACCACCGAGAGCGCCGAGGAAACCAGAGGATTTTAGCAATCGTGATACACTTGGCTTACAATAAGCCAATGAGACACTCTGAGCCGTTTTACGCATGCTTTCATAGCCATCCAAACAGCGCAGCGCTCAACCTTCTCAACCATTTACACCAAGCATTCGTGTACATTCGTGCCTTTTATTCGTGTACATTCGTGGTAGATCTAAGGTAGGTAAATAATTGAAAGCAAAACTCAAAGTTCTCCTCCCCGGCTTCACCGGCAATATGGACGACGTAGTGGTTTACTACAATTCCAAGCTGAATAAATACATCGCTCGTAAGAAAGTAAAACCAAAGTTTACTCCGGATCATTCCCTAACTCAGGAGATGCATGCCTTCCGGCGCAGAATAGCAGCCAGTGAGGGGTACATCGACGATTGCCGCGAATACATCCGGCTCTTCAATCAGAAGTTCAGGCGCCAGGGCAGGGCGATGAGCACCTGGCCCAATGTATATATGAAGATCATGCGCGCGCTGAAAGCGCAGTATCCTGAGCTGGATTTTGCCGCTCTAAGCAGAGAAGATGTGTTCGAGCGCGAGCTTCCCTGCCGGACTGTGGCAGCAGCTATCGAGGCCGGATATCTGGAGAAGGTATCGGGCTATGAGAAGCTAAACAGGGAAATCTGATATCTGTATAGGAACTGAGTAATTGGCAACACATTGTGCCTATTGTTAGAAAAAAAAGGATAACATGCAAGAGATTCAACATGAGATGTGGAATCCCCATGCCGTATCCCAAACCCGAAAGCGGAGGATATCGCAATCCAACAACCCTAAGAAAGGGCTTCCAAGATTGGCCACTAATTCTAAGTGATGCCGGTAAATAGCGGGTAAGCCATCAGCTTTAATATCGATAGAAAAACAAGGATTATATAGAATGATTAGCATCTCTCTTGTTCGACGAGTTCTCAGATATGGGAAAGATTTATGGCCACAATTCATCAGTCAGATTCGTTGCCTTCACCCATCGAGTGAACCTGACAAGTATAAGCACAGTGTATACAGGATTATCGTATCATATCATGTGATTGAAAAAGGGCTAACTATGCCCTCACCCAAAGCCGGGTTTGGACAAAAGGTTGTAAAAAGCCTTTGTATCTTGTGCAAAGACTATTATGAAGCTGGTTACCAGCAGAGTAACGTGCACTTCACACATGCAGTTAGAGTTTTGAATGAGTATCTGGAGTTCAACAAGAGAATTCACTTCAGCATAGAGCCTGAGCTGGAGCATGCAATCCTTGAGCTTCAGACTGTTACTGGTATCATGGTATCTAGCTCTCAGGAACAACAAGAAGTGGGCGAATTTTTCCAGTTCGATAAGGATGCTATTGAGCATTTTTTCACATCAAGAAGAACCATAAGAAACTACCTGGATACCCCAATTGAGAAGCATGTATTGGATTCATGCATTCGCATAGCACAGTCCGCACCATCATCATGTAACAGGCAGCCAGTTAGGGTATATGCCATAACAAATCCCGAGCTTAAGAGTCAAGTGCTATCAATCCACAATGGTAACCGGGGCTTTGGGCATCTGGCTCCAATGCTATTGGTGGTCACTTCAGATCAAAACTCTATGATGGGATTCAATGAAAGGAACGACGGATACATCAATGCAGGGCTATTTTCGATGAACTTAGTGCACGCTCTCAGGCTTCATGGAATAGGCAATTGCATATTGAACTGGAGCGTTATGAAAGATAAAGATGAGGCTTTGCGACGCTTGTTGCACCTAAGCGATGCTGAAGCTATCTGCCTATTGCTCACGATAGGTTACGTACCGGACACTTTTTACACTGCGGTGTCGCCTCGTAATGCTGTAGATGATGTTTTGACCGTTATAAGCTAGCTGAAGGAGAAGAATGAGCATGAAGGTAGGAATAACGACATTCTTTCAAGCGCATAATTATGGAGCGCAATTACAAGCTTTTGCAATGAGTACTTATCTGAGGGAGAAGATCGGAGCAGAAGTTGAATTCATAGATTATTTGCCTTCAAGTGCATCTAGCGCATACAGGGTGCTGCCAAAGATCTCGAAACCAAAGGACTTGGTTCGATACGCAAACTCATTATTGCATTATCAAAAATTGAAGAGAAGATTTTGCGGTTTTCAGCGTTTCGGCTCGAGCGAGTTACCAAAATCAAGACCATTCTCAAGCATGAAAGAGTTCATTGATAGTGCACCCAAGTATGACGCTATAGTCACGGGTTCGGATCAAGTGTTCCGCTACAAAGGTCCTAATACTGATTTTTATTTCTTGCCGTTTGCCAATGACCTCGGCATAAAATCCATAGCGTATGCGCCCAGCTTCGGTGTATCAACTTTGGATAAAAGATTTCATAAGCAAGTAACGGATTTACTGATGGGCATAGATCATCTTTCCTGCAGAGAGAAAGCTGGGGCACAGATAATCGAAGAATTAACCGGAAGAACAGTGCCGGTAGTTATGGATCCGGTATTTTTGCTTAGAAAAGAGCGATGGCAACACGTGGCCGGAGCAAAAGCCCTTGTTCCCGAAGACTATATCCTTTGTTATGCACTGGTGGGATCATCTGCGCAACTGCTGATTGCGGAAGAATTGCAAAAACAGACTGGGCTGAGAATTGTGTTAATCTCATCTCCGCAAACCAAAGTTAGGAAAGGTATTAGCCTTCTGGTTCCTGATCCACCAGAATTTGTGAATTTGTTTGTTAATGCCAGTTTCGTGGTTACGGATTCGTTTCACGGCACGGCATTTTCTATACTTTTCAGAAAACCGTTTTTTAGCTATATTGCGATTTCGGAGGCTTCTTCCCGTATAACTGATTTATTGACCGAAGTCGGTTTGAGTAGCCATATATGCAACAGGAATATGCAAAGTTATTTGGAAGTTTGCACAGATTACAAGTGCTTTGATATGGAAAACCTTGTGCTGAGATCAGAGAGGTTTTTGGTGGAGGCTTTTGGATGCACATAAAAGGATGTTTATGATAAAAAAAGCAGCTGTGTTGCTGATAACCTTCAACCGTCCGGACTATACCCGGGAAGTGATAGCCAGCCTAAGAAAAGCTAAGGTGGAAAAACTATACATATTTAAGGATGGCCCCAGAAAGGGGAACCTAAAAGACACCGTTGCTCATGATGAGCTCATCCAACTGTTTGACACTATTGATTGGCCCTGCGAATGTTCTACAAACATTTCGATTACCAATCTCGGCTGTGGTCTAGGTGTATCCAGTGCAGTTTCCTGGGCTTTCGAAAAAGAAGACCGACTGATAATTCTGGAAGATGACTGTGTCCCTGCCCAGGCTTTTTTTGGGTATTGTGATCAAATGCTGGAGCGATTCCTGGATGATCAACGGGTCTGGTCAGTAAGTGGCGAAAATCACTATTATCCGGAGTGGGGATTTCGCGGATGTGACTATCTATTCTCGCAGTACGGGTATAATGCGGGTTGGGCAACATGGAAGAGGTGCTGGGAGCACTTTGACTTTGAGATGAAAGCCTTGCCAGCAGTGTTGCAGGACAAAGTGTTTTACGACTTGTTCAGTGATGTCAAAATTGCCAATACATATCAGAAGAGGTTTTCCAAACTGCAACAAATGAATACGACACCTAGTTTTTGGACGGCTCAATTTGGCTTACAAGTGGTTCTGCACCGAGGTCTGTTTGTGATACCAAGGAAGAACCTGATAAAGAATATTGGTCTGGTGGGAGATCATACCAACAGCAAGAACGAGTATCACAATGTGGAATCAGAAGAGGATTTCAGAGTTGAAAAACACCCCGCCTTTGTGATCCCCAGCCGCGCACTGATGCTGTGGCACTACAGGCACAGGATCAGGCGCATATACAATGATATGCCATTAGGATACCGGATCGGACGAAAGCTGATGAATGCTTTTAGCAGAGGGAGGAGACTATTAACAACAAACAGTTGATATCGGCTGTCAGCATTATCGCTTTAATGAATCTGCTATTGCGAGTTGTGTCCATGAATCTTGATTTCAGGTTTGCCGGAGTGAAGGTTTTGAGTGCAGAAGCATGGACTGTTCTCTTACTATTATCTGTTCTGGTTTTTCATGGCAGGCTGTATCTTCGTAGGAGTTTGTTTCCAGTATATATATACGCCGCGATAGTCTTGATGATGCATACATTGGGCCATCTTCAAGGTTCGTCTGCGGTCTGGCCGATGGCTCATGTGAGACCACTGTTATTCGCAGTGATTCTTTACCAGCTTTATGTAGAAGAGTTCGATAGACATTCTGTGCGGGTTTTGATTTTTTCGGTACTATTTGTAGTAGTCACTTTGGGCTTGAATGTGTATGGACTTTACAGGCATCCGATCGCAGTGAGGGAGATCGTTGGCGGTTCTGCAGGTTCAGAGATTACTCAAGCCTATGCAAGACTTGGCATCGAGGGTTATGGTTTCTTTTCTGGTCTGCCCCCGCTAATCCCAGCAGTGGTATATGCTATCAGAAAAAGCAGCAGATTCACAGTGAAGCTGGTTGGCTATTTGTTCATCATCCTCAGCGCATTGGCCATAATCCTTAGTACTGTAACTACGCCTTTGATTCTGATGATGCTGGGTCTTATCGGAGCGCTGATGATAGGCAGCCTGATGAATAGATTTCAAGCGATGGCTATAGCGATATTTGTGCTTCTCATCATTGTGTCCTTTGGCCCCAATAGAATTCTAAGAAGCGCCATCCCCGTTCTGATCAGTATTAGCCCCTCGAACGATGTTGCGCTCAGATTGCGGGATGTGGATTATGCTCTGGCGGGAAACTTTGAAGTATCCGAAACTAGCACAGAACTAACCACATTTGAAACTAGGTTTCAGCGAGTCTTTTGGAACTTGGAAGCGTTTAGCCGGAACCCGATTTTGGGTGCATCAAGTCAAAACCATAGCGCTGCATATCATCTCTACTGGTTTTATCTTTTGGCGTCTCTTGGACTGGTCGGAGCATTTCCATATTTCTATTACATTTATAAAAACGTTGTAAGCACAAGCAAACGGATCGATAAGGAGGCTGGAGCTTATTACATGCTAAGCATTGCACTTTTTATCATGATGGGTTTGGCTAAGAATGTTACCGGATGGTTCATGTATCTAGTGCCTTTCTTTATCGTGCCGGGGTTGATCACGTGGCAGTATCAGGAAAGTATTAAGCTTACCAAAATACGCACATACAACCAATTAGCAAATCATAGTGATCGTGCTCACGAGGGGGAAACTATTATGCCCAAAGTGGGACACCATGAAAGATGATTTCTTGGGAGATAATTTCGTATAGTTCACGGCAACTTATTTAGTGAGCCATGACTGATATATAGGATTAACTACGACTATGAAAAAAATAGTATATTTCATGTCTCCCGCGTCGTTTCCCATTGGAAGCGCGGGGACAATGCGCAAACTAGCACTTGCAAAGGGCTTACTTGCTAATGGGTATGGTGTACATGTCATTAGCACGATAAACAATGGATCAGGTTCTTGCGAGATTCGAAACTACCAAGGCATAACGTACAATTGTACAGCTCCAAACAAGGCTTGGGGGGGGGGCAACCTACAGAAGCTTGGACATCTGTTATCGGGTTTTGTGAATGGGCTGGTTTTCGTCTTTAAAGACGCAAAAAATCACGACCAAGTTTTGCTAACAACAAACCAATACGATCTAAAATTTTCCTTTTTTGTTTGGCTAGTTGCTAGAATTAGTGGTTCATTCTTGTTTACAGAGCTAAATGAGAATCCCCTGATAACCCGAGAAAACCTATCATCAAGCAGAATGCAGTTACGAAAGCTGAACGTTTGGTTGTCACTGAAACTATATGATAAGATATTCGTAATGACACATAACATCAAAAAACTGTTATGCGATGAGTACGGTATCAAGCGAGATATAACAATACTGAACAATGCCGTGGATTTTGATCGATTCGGGGATTCCAAAATCACACCATTAGAGCATACCATTGGTTATGCGGGCAGTTTATCCTACCGCAAGGATAGTTTGGATGTCCTGGTTGAAGCTTTGGCAATTGCCAAAAGGAGTTTGCCGAATATTAAGCTGCGGATATGCTATTTTTCCACCGATACTAACTTCAGTCAATTTATGGAACTGGTAAAAACCCTCAAACTAACAGATTCGGTGGAGATGATCCCGGATTTGCCTAATGACAAGATTCCAGATTTCTTGGCCTCGTCGAGCATACTCGTGATTATTAGGATACCTAATCAACAAACGGAATATGGATTTCCCACAAAGTTAGTGGAGTATTTGGCGTCGGGGAGGCCTGTTATTGTAACACCAGTTAGCGATATTCCATTGTTCTTGACTCATTTAAGAGATGTTTATATTGTGAATAACATCGATGCTGAGTCGGTTGCTCAAGCAATTTGTTACCTGTTTAACCAGCGCAATGCTGATGAAGTAATTGGAATGAATGGGAAGCTTGCTTGCCAGATACATTTTAACCCTGAGATCGAGGCTAAGAAGATCGCGACTGCTCATGTAAAGTGGCTAAAACAGAAACTGTGAGCTTAGCATCAATATTGTAAGCATGAAGGTAGTATGATGAATAAGAATTTGCTGAAAAGCAGCTTCGATAGGTTGATTTATGCCAGAAAGTATCATCAGCAGAAGCAAGGTTATCAATTGTTAGTTGATCGAATGAAAAAGACGATCCCCATAGATCACTCAATGTTTCCCCAAAAACTAGTAGATGAGTATCGGGAAAAATGGAGTCCGATCGCAAGTCGATTTAGCCTTGACTTTTTCAAGTTGTACTCAAGCAATAATGGTATCGTTGACACAAACTATGTGCCAGACCACTTATACGATTTTCCCATGAAACACATCTTGCTAAACACCAGATACTCAATTAACCATGATGACAAGAACTCCTATGAAAATCGATTGAGGGATTTCAAGTCTTTGTTTCCCGAGGTGCTGTTTAGGAAGATTTGTGGTGTTTTTTACACACCCGATTATGATTATACATCCAATATTAGCAAGCTTCTGAATGAAATAAATGAAGAATCAATTGTTGTTAAGGATTCTGTGGATAGTGCCGGTGGAAAAGGAGTTTGTTTCTTTACTAGGAATCAGGATAGTGGGGCTTTCATAAATAGCGAAGGGATAGATATCATCACTTGGATGAGTGGAAGGAAAGACATAGTTGCTCAATCAGTTGCCAAGCAAAGTAGCTTCTTTGATGAGTTGAATTCTTCATCTATCAATACGTTTCGAATAGTCACCTATAGATCTGTTACAGATGAAAAAGTTTCTGTCACGCAATCACTACTAAGAGTTGGCTCACAAGGGTCCAGAGTCGATAACTGGCACTCTGGGGGCTTGATTATCGGAATCCAGGCTAATGGTAGCTTCTGCGATCATGGTTTTAACGAACAGTTCGAGAAAGTTGCTTTTCCGTTAGGCGGAATGAAGGTTCCTCTTCTTGAAAAGATTCACAACATTGCCATCGATATCAGTAAAACACAATTGTACCACAGGCAAATATCATACGATTTTTATATTGACGAGACGGACAATGTTAGGATCATGGAGATCAATTACTCCGTTAGTCCGGTGATACAGCTGATAACGGGACCTGCGTTTGGAAAATATACCAATGAAGTCATTGATTACTGTGCAAATAATAAGGGATACTTGTTGACGGTGTTCCCTGTATCAACTAGGTGAATTTAGCCACAGAGCAACCACATCAGACAGGAGACCATACCATGATTGATGTCGCATCTGGCAATACTGAAAGATTTAATCAGACTTTATGCTTGTATGAGGATTGGATTAACCAAAAAGTTGCCGGTGGTTATACGCGTCATCCTGATGGTTATCTCATATTCTTGACTCCGGCTCAAACCGCTGGTTTAGATGAATATGCGAATGGTGATCCCTTTGGGTTTGACGTTGATAGTGCCTTTCAGCATGCAAGAATTAGTAAAACATTATCTTTGATAAGCTGCGGTCTTGAAGCAAACATGTCCGAAGATACATGTATTTTGGACGTGGGTTGCGGCCAAGGGCATATTACGAAACGGATTGCAGAGTCGTTTCCCGGTGTTAATGTTTTCGGAGTTGATACAAGTATAAATGCAATAAAGCATGCTCAGGCGCATTTGAGCAGTGGGAACTTAAGCTATCTTGTTGCGGATGCATATTTACTGCCTTTTCGCAGAGACACCATAGATATCATCGTTATGAACAATATCTGGGAGCACGTGTTCAATCCAGTTATGCTTGCAAGAGAAGCTAGAAGAGTCCTGAGGCCAGGTGGTTTGTTGATTGTATCTACTCCAAGTAGATATCGTTTATCCATGCTTCTGAAAGTAATCAGGGGAAAGCAAATCAGCATTAGCCCCCACCATATTACGGAGTATACTGTAGGGCAGATGTTCGAATTGCTAAGCTTTGCCGGTTTTGAAAACGTAGTGCCCTACAGGGCATATTATATGGAAAAGGTAAAAATCTGGGCAATTCGTAAGAGACTTTTTTTTGCTGTTCGTAAAATACTTGACTTCTCATTAAGGATGATGCATTCTCATCACATTCTTAGTAATACTGCATTTTATACAGCTAATAAGCCGAAGTAGCTACATGAGTATTGACATGTTACACGAATCAATTTGGCAATAGGGAGAATAGACATGGATGCTATGATTATTACAGACTTGCTTACAGGAAGGAATATTCGCGGGTACTACAAGGAGTACAATAAGACTCAATGGTTTTCCCGCGACGAGATCGAAAATTATCAGTTAAATAAGTTAAAACTGCTGATAAAGCACTGCTATTGCAATGTGCCTTATTACACTAAGATCATGAAGGATGGCGGTATAGACCCCAATAATGTAAGGGACATAGCTTATGTTAAACAGTTTCCTATTCTAAGCAAAGAAATCATTAAAGATAATTATGACCTATTTACCCCTATAAATTCCAATAACATACGCGGCATGAAAACTAGTCAGACCAGTGGAACAACTGGTAGCATTCTATTTAAGAGAAATGATGCAAATACCAGAAGTTCTGTATGGGGAAGCTATCGTAGATTCTATGATTGGATGGGTATTAGTCCTGGAGGCAAGGTGCTATCCTATTGGGGAGGGCACGTAATTAATCATAGTTATGTAGATAGTGTTAAGAAACTCATCGCGAATTATGCGCAAAACAATATTGGATTTGACGCGTATGATCCACGTGATACAGTTATTGAGAAAATCGCAAAAACGCTTTCTAAACAAAATGTTCAGTTGATCCGAAGTTATCCCCAAGCTCTATATGGCCTAGCATTGAAATTGAAAGAGAAGGGGTGGACATTTCGAGTGAAAGCAATTCTCACCACCTCAGAGCCGTTGATGCCTCAGCAACGGAGCCTCTTTAAAGAAGTGTTTGGTGCCGACACTTTTGATCAATATGGTTGTGGAGAGATTGGGGCAATTGCGTACGAATGCCCAGTTCACAATGGCCTTCATGTTACAGAAGAGAGAGTTCTGGTGGAAGTAAATAGCGAAAGAAATTTAATCATTACAGATCTGGATAATTTCTCCATGCCCTTCATTCGTTATTGGAATGCCGATGAAGCTGAAGTATCCGATCTGGAGTGTAGTTGCGGTAGAAAGAGCAAGGTGCTTAAAAGCATCCTGGGTCGCACTTGCGATTATCTTATTGTCAGAGATGGGCAGAGGTTACACTGGGGATTCTTCTTGCATTTATTGTTTGACACAAATATCGCCGTTAACAGGAATTTTGTTAAGTTTCAGGTTGTCCAGGATTCTCGGGAATCTTTGTTGTTTAGGACTGTTTCTGACCCACTGTCGGAAGATGATAAGAAACTGCTTACACAAAAGATAAGTGAAAGAATGGGTGAAATGAAAGTTAGCTTTATCTTGGAACAAGACATTGAAAACTCAAAATCAGGTAAATACAGACCGGTGATTAACAAACTACTATAAGTACACATGAAGCTACTTACTTTTGGGGAGATATCATGAATAGAAGCACTACAGCCTTTGCATTGTTGGGTTTAAAACACGGATTCAACATGAGCCGGATGATTCGGTTTGTAAATGAGAACCAATACTGGCCACAAGATCGGATTGAGGAATACCAGGTAATGCAGTTGCGAAGCTTGCTGGAGCATGCCTATAAACACACTAAGTACTATCGTAGGGTTATGGATGAGCTGGGGATCAAGGCATCTATGGTAAAAGATCTCACAATTTTGAAGCAGTTCCCCATCATCGGTAAGCAGGAGATCAATCAATGCTGGCAGGATTTCGTTGCCGACAATGCCAAACAATATCACCCAATGCACAGAGTGACCAGCGGAACTACGGGAGTTACGTTCAAATATCTGAACGACGCAAAAAGCTGGGGTCTTAACTGGGCTACAAAAGAAAGAACCTTTAGTTGGGGCGGATACACTTTTGGGAAGGACAAAATCGCTACCCTAAAGGGTGGATCGATGCTGCGCCGGGCTAAGCCCTCGTTGAGTGGACGGTTTTGGAAGTATCTGCATAATTATCATGACCTTTCTGTCGTGCATTTGTCTGATACAAACATGGAACAATATTACCGGGAAATGATTGATCTAAACATCAAATTCCTTAGAGGTTTTCCGACTGCTGTATATACATTCGCAAAGTACATTGCCGATAAACATGGATCCTTGCCATTAAAGGCGACATTCACTTCCGCTGAATACCTGCAGGATTTCCAAAGAGAATTGATCAAGGATACATTCAAGACAAATCATATCGATGCCTATGGATGTGGTGACGGAATGGGGGGGGCGAATCAGTGTGAACAGGCGAAGGGTTATCATATCAACATCGAAACATCGATCATGGAGATTATTGCCTCGAACGGCAGCGACTGCCTACCTGGAGAAGAGGGAGAGATCGTCCTTACATCCTTACATGATTATGCTATGCCCCTTGTTCGCTACACCCCGGGTGATGTTGCAAAAGTAGCCTCAGGTCCTTGTCCATGTGGTAGATCCTTGCCATTACTGGAGCGCATAGTTGGCAGAACATCAGATTTGATTGATCTTCCTAATGGCAGATCTCTAAATGGTATCGCAGTTCCTTTTGCCGAATGGGCTGACAAGATAGAGAAGTTTCAGCTTTGGCACACTAAACCAGATGAAGTGATCCTCAAGGTGATACCTAAAGAAGGATTTACCAGGCAGGACATTGATCATATAAACGAGATAATGACATATCATTTGGGTCCTGAGATTCGTTTTGCCGTTGATTTAGTCGATGATATCCCGCTATCAGAATCTGGGAAGTTCAGGTATGTAGTTTCGAAGATAAACAAGCAGATCAGTAAATGAGTAATCCTTTAACTATCGTTTGTTCGGCAAAAATGGGATTTGGTACATTTGAAGCCAAGTTTCATCCGTTAGTCAGGCTGGATGCCGTAGGACAGGTTATTGTGTTGCGCAAGGAAGCAGGGCCGGAGATTCCCAAAATCAGATATGTGGTGCTTCCCAAGCTTTGCAAGTTTCCGATATTGAACTTTTTAATAACACCCATACTTCTAACTTGGACAGTATGGAAGACAAAAGCTGATTTGATTCTTGCTTATCACTACATTCCGCATTTCTATTTTGCATATATTGCATCACTGTTTTCCGGGAGGCCTTATATCCTGGGGCAGACTGGTTCAGATGATCAGCTCTTGGCAAAACTGCCTCTCAGAGGCATGTTTTTGCGACACATACTCAATAAAGCCTTACAATTGAATGTTCCAGGGAGAAACTCCTTAGAATTCTGGGAGGCGATCGGTATTCGAAAAGTGAGAGTTCTGCACAGTACCATAGATACAGATTACTATGTACCATCTGCCCAAGCCAAGGCATACGATTTTGTTTATACTGGCAGATTGGAAGATTACAAAGGAGTTGATCTGATGATTGAAGCAGCGAATCAATTGAAGAAGTCTTTGCCTGATTTTCGCTTCGCAATCGTTGGATACGGATCCGGTAGGCAAAGATATGAGACTACAGTGAAAAACTATGGTCTGGAAAACAATGTATTCTTTATGGGGTTTCAAAGTGACATCAGAATGTGGCTGCAGAAAAGCAGAATATTTATTATGGCCTCTGATTGTGAAGGGCTTCCCTGTGCCCTGATGGAAGCAATGAGCTGCGGGATGGTTTGCCTTACTTCCTTGGTGGGAAACATAGGAGATTTGATCATAGAAGGTGAAACCGGCTTTAGTTTTTTGCCTCGGGATAAGCAACGAATGGTGGAACTGATGGAGCAACTGTATCACCAAGAGCCTACGATGCAACAGATCAAAGAGCGAGCCAGAGCTTTGGTGGTAGCCGAGCATTCATATAGCGTAGCCCAGGATTTATGGACTGATGCGCTGAGGGGAATAGTTAACAAGAATTAGCAATTATGGATACCATGCAATATTATGCAAATGACAAGAAGTAGATTGGCCTTCAAGCTTTTGGGCTACAGATATGGTTTTGATCTTGATAGTTTTTTACGGTTGGTGAATGATGACCAGTATTGGTCTAAAACACAGATCACAGAATACCAGACTAAGAGGATGATAGAGATCATCCGGCATAGCTATGAGAACGTTCCCTTTTATCGTCAGTATTTTGATAGTGAGGGATTGACCCCGGAACAGTTTACTTCCTTAACTGATCTCAACAAGCTACCCATAATCAGAAAGCAAGATGTTCATGGCAAACACCATGAATTTTTGGCGAAAAACCATGCTGGTTTTCAACCCCTGGATCGTGCTACAGGCGGAACAACCGGATTAGCTTTCAAATTCTACAACGATACTCAAAGTTGGGGTTTGAACTGGGCAACAAAAATCAGGACCTTCAGTTGGGGCGGATACAAATACGGTGAAGATAAAGTAGCTGTAATGGCAGGGGGGTCGCTGCTTCCAGAAGGGAAATTTGAAGCTAAATCCAGATTTTGGCGATTCCTAAACAACTATCTGGTCTTGCCCATCACGATAATGACCGATGAGATCATGGAATCCTACCGCAAGAAAATCATCAGACAGAGAATCAGGTTTTTGCGGGGATATCCCAGTGCTATCTATACATTTGCGCAATACTTGAGTAGCTCCGGAAAATCCTTGCCTATGCAAAGCGTGTTTACCACTGCAGAGATGCTTTTGGAGCATCAGAGACTGCTGTTAGAAAAAGTGTTTTGCTGCAAAGTGTTTGATACCTATGGTTGTGGTGACGGTATGGGTGGAGCTAATGAATGTGAAGTTCATAATGGCTTGCATATAAACATCGAGACTTCCTTCTTGCAGATTGTGAGACCCGATGGTATCGAAGCAAAACCCGGCGAGACCGGAGAAATAGTCTTAACAGCCCTGCATGAGTATGCGATGCCGTTGATTCGCTATGCTCCCGGGGATATGGCAGAATTGGGAGAAGGAATATGCTCATGTGGTAGAACTCTGCCTTTGATCAAAAAAATCGTCGGTAGAACCACCGATTTAATCGAGCTGGCAAACGGAAGAAAGCTAAACGGATTGTCCATACCTTTTGAGACTTGGACAGATACTATCGATAAGTTTCAGATCGTCCAGACACAAATTGATCAATTAGTCGTGAACATAATCCCCAAGACCACGACAACCGAACACGATCTGCAAACAATCAAAGCTAGGATGCAGTTCTTTGCCGGAGAAGGAATTGACGTTATCGTCAACAGGGTGGAGAGTATCCCCTTGCCAAAATCTGGGAAAATGAGATATGTTGTTTCCAAGATAGATAAATAGCAATCGTTAAAGCTTGCTAATGCCCACCCAACTGACGTGATCCCACAATACCTCTGGGTATTGCTCAGTGCTTCACTGGAAATCGAACACAAAAATGGCCAATGGATCCGATGGCATAGGATGCCATAACTCGTATATAGTTGGCAATTAACAAATCAATCAACTGGGGGAATCATAAATGAATATGAGAATGTCCTTGTTCATGGTCATTAGAACACTAATAAACAAATCACTACAATCCCTAGCCAGGCATATTGTGCCTAATGAAGCTAGGGTACTGCTATACAGGATCATTGGTTTTCGTATTGGATCAAACACGTTTATTGGTAAGCATGTAAGTATTGATATTACTCTTCCTAGCTTGGTGAAGATCGGAGATAACGTTGGTTTGGCAGCGAACGTCACAATTCTAACCCACCGAAGAGATTTACATGATTACAGCAAAAGCAAAGGGTACAACGATTACCCATTCATTCAGCAACCCGTCGTGATTCATGATAATGCGCAAATAGGTTGTGGCAGCATCATTTTACCTGGTGTTTCAATCGGAAGGGCTACGATCGTTGCTGCAGGCAGCGTAGTGACGAAAAGTGCACCCGACAACTGCCTTATTGCTGGGAATCCAGCCAGAGTGATTAAGGAGTACCTAGATGTACAATCGTAGCGTTATAGCAAGAGCAGCATGTTCTGTTTGTGCTCACATATTGATAATGCTGATCTTGACTTCATGCAATTCACCGACCAAACCTGACAATTACACCGTGAGTGGTGTGGTGTACGATAATAATAACCAGCCCCTTGCCAATGCTGTGGTATTGTTGTATGAGAGTGTTGTTATGTCTGATGAGAATAGTCAAATGAAGTCCTTATATCCCAATCACGGTGCATCTGCAGAGTTTTATCTTTTGTTTGATCATCGTCGTTATCAACCCGTGGCAATGATTAATGCAGACATGAACGGAGAGTTCATACTTAAAAATGTAAGACGAGGCAAATACAATATCGTTTCCATGAAAGAAGATTATGGTTTACAGTATAGATTAGATATGATGATAGACAGTAGCTTGAGTGATCTGCAGATAGTCATCAATCCTTTGATTGAAATCCCCAGCGTTGTACATGACACATATTCTCTGGTCGATAACAGGTCCTACTATTCTGTTTCTGATGTTCAAGTGCTTCCAGAAGGCAGGCTAATCGTAGGCACTGGGGTTGTTCTCTATATGAATCCAGGCAGCAATCTAGACATTTATGGCACTTTGCAAACGGATTCCAGCGCATCTCTTAAGATCAGTACGAAAGATAGACTCTTTAGTTATGATGCTTCCGAAGCGATAGAAAGATTCGAATCGGTGACTTTTCATAATCAAGATTCCAAAAGCATCAGAAATATTTCTATCGATTTCTCTGTTCTGGGAACAACATTCTGGTACGGAGATGGCAGCAGTATCGAAAATTTCTCTGTAAACGCTTTTTATCAGGGCTTTGCCGCTGTTGGAGTAAGCAATTTTTCGATGAAAAACAGTTCGGTAAACGGTTCCAGTGAAACTATTAGAGCGGGTGCGAATTTTGAAAACTCCAATACTGTAGTAATTGAGAAGTGCCATTTTTGGGGAAATGTGAACGGACTATTGATTTCGGGAACTCCCAATGCTACGGTTTATAACAACTATTTCAACAACAACTCCAACAGAGATGTCTTCATTGCCCAAGATGGTTCGGGATTGGTCCATTACAACACATTCAGGCACTCTAATACTGCAATTTATAATTTTCGTGGGCAAATCCAAGCAGACTACAATGACATTGAAGCTAATATTGGCGTCTATTCCGACAAAGTTGATGCTTGGTTCTCTGCTCAGTTCAATAACCTGAATTGCTCACAGTATGGCATCAAATCAAGGTGCATGTACTACAGCTCTCCTATTGTGCACCTGGACGGTTCACGGAATTATTGGTTCACGAGTGATGCGGAGGAAATTGCTGCTCTGATATATGATCGAAATAGTGATTCGGTTGACGATGTCAATTACCATTTACTGCTTACAGTAGTTGACTATCTGCCATTCTCGTATTCTCCTAATCCAGCTGGAGTATTCAATCAATGAAGATATTAATAGATGTAAATCATCCCGCTCAAGTGCATTATTTTCGCAATCTCAAGTCTGAAATGCAGGGCAAGCATAGTGTTTACTATAGTAGTAAAAACGTACCAATAATAGAGGCTTTGTTCAAGGCCTATGATATCCCATTCATCTCTTATGGGGAAAAAAAGGATGGACTTATCAATAAGGCATTTAAACAATTAAGGTATGATCTGGTATGTTTAAAGCATCTTAGAGAGCTGGAGATTGATATAGCTCTCGGGACTTCGGCCTCCAATGTGCATGCGGCAAAATTTACGAGAGCAATATCAATCGCAACCACGGATAGTGATCTGGCAGTTTTACCGCTTGCCACCAAGTTTGTGTATCCCTTTGCAGATTACCTGATGATGCCGGATGCCCTGGCTTTCCAAAGACACCCAAAGCAGATATGTTATCCTGGGTATCAGGAACTGGCATATCTGCATCCCAATCGGTTCACCCCGAACCCTGAAGTCTTGAAGGAATGCGGACTTACCGAAGATGATCCCTTTTATATTCTTAGGTTTACTGCATTTAAAGCTCACCATGATGTGGGCATGTATGGCTTATCGACAGATCAGAAATGGCAGCTCATCAACTTGCTGGAGCAACATGGAAAGGTCCTGATCACGTCCGAAGTTAACGATCCGGATTTTGCCAAGTACGCCGCTCCAATTTCACCGGAAAAGATGCACTCATTGATGTATTACGCTCAAATGCTAGCTTGCGACAGTCAAACGATGACTACCGAGGCTGCAATCTTGGGCACACCGGCTTTCCGGTGCAACACATTTGCCGGGAAGCTAACTGTAATAGAAGAAGTAGAAAAGTATTATGACCTTGCCTACAGCTACCACCCCAGGCACTTTCACTGGATGCTGAGAAAGATGGATCAGCTACTTAAAAATCCTGAAACAAAACCGGAATGGGCAGAGAAACGACTGCGCTTGTTAAACGATAAAATTGATGTAACTGCTTTTTGGGTATGGCTACTTGAGTCTGCACCGGAATCTCTTGAGCTTACAAAAGCTGGTAAAATTGATTTCGACAGATTCAGATAAGCCACTATTTTAAAATTACTAGAGGAAAACAGGGATATGTTCAAGAATAGAACAATAATTATCACCGGCGGCACCGGGTCCTTTGGAAACGCAGTGCTCAACCGGTTTTTGAATACCGATGTAAAAGAGATTCGCATATTTAGCCGTGACGAGAAGAAACAGGACGATATGCGCAAATTGTATAACAATCCCAAGATCAAGTTCCATCTTGGAGATGTGCGGGATTATGAGAGCGTAGCCAACGCCATGATCGGAGTAGACTACGTGTTTCACGCCGCAGCGCTGAAGCAAGTTCCTTCCTGTGAGTTTTTTCCGATTCAGGCGGTGAAAACCAATGTACTTGGTGCGGAAAACGTGCTCAGGGCAGCAATTGCCAATCAAGTGAAAAAAGTGATTGTGCTTTCCACTGACAAGGCGGTGTATCCCATCAATGCGATGGGCATGTCCAAAGCGATGATGGAGAAGGTGATGGTGGCAAATTCGCGCCAACAGCCGGAAAACGGTACTGTCCTCTGCGGTACGCGTTATGGTAACGTGATGGCGTCCAGGGGTTCGGTGATCCCACTATTTATAGAGCAGATCAAGGCTGGGAAGCCGATTACGATTACAGATCCCACCATGACCAGATATCTGATGTCTCTTGAAGAAGCGGTAGAACTGGTTGTTTATGCCTATCAGCATGGTGTGCAGGGAGATATCTTTGTGCAGAAATCCCCCGCGTCCACCGTAACAGATTTGGCACAGGCTTTGATCGAGATGTTTGAAGCCAATACTGAGATAAAGATCATCGGCACACGCCACGGGGAGAAGAAGCATGAGACACTGGTGAATCGTGAGGAAATGGCGAAAGCCATTGATCTACCCGGCTATTACCGGATACCGGCGGATACCAGGGATCTGAACTATGAGAAGTATTTTGAGAGTGGCGAAGCTAAGGTAGCTGAAGCAGTGGATTATACTTCGGAGAATACCCATCGTTTATCGATAGCGGAGATCAAAGAGAAGCTGATGACGCTTGCTTATGTGCGAGACGAGTTAAGTTCCCGCTGATAACGCGGATCGTTTCGCAGATTTCGCAGAAAAATATGACCGAAAACGAGATATCCTTCAAGATAAGGGGTTGCATATATACTGTGTACGAGGCTCTATATCCGGGTCTTTATGAGTCAGTCTACGAGAAAGCATTGATTGCAGAGCTCAACAAACAGGGTGTGAGCGTCAGGTCTCAAGTACCAATTTCTGCAGTTTATGAAGGCGTGGATCTGGGTTAAGCTTTTAGGTTGGATTTACTGGTTGAGGGCAAAGTAATAGTTGAGATCAAGTCTGTTGAAACACTGCTTCCAGTTCATCATAAGCAACTTTTAACTTATCTGCGGCTTACAGAATTGAAGTTAGGAATACTTGTCAACTTCAATACCGCAGATATCAATCAAGGCATAGTCAGGAAAGTGAATAATCTATGACAGTATCGTATCCGCGCAATCAGCGCAACGATCTGCGAGTTCAGCGGGAAAAAAGATGATAAGAATAGGTATTACAGGGCAGGCGGGGTTTATCGGCACACACTTGTACAACACCCTGAGTTTGAACGAAGAGAAGTACGAATGTATCCCATTCAGGGATGATTACTTTCAGGCGCAAGAAGCATTGGATGCTTTTGTAATACAGTGCGATGTGATCGTGCATCTGGCGGCGATGAACAGACATAACGATCCGGATGTGCTATATAGAACAAATATAGAGTTGGTTCAGAAACTAGTATTCTCCATGGAGAGGACACAGAGCAAGCCATATGTAATAATGAGTTCATCCCTTCAAGAAGAACGGGATAATCTCTATGGCAGGTCTAAACGTGAGGGACGTGTGCTGTTCAACGAATGGGCAGAGCGAAATGATGCGGCTTTTACCGGCTTGATTATTCCTAATGTGTTTGGACCCTTTGGGGTGCCTTTTTACAATTCTGTGATATCGACCTTCTCGCATCAGGTTGTGAATAACCTGGAGCCAAAGATAGAGGTGGACGCGGAACTGAAGCTGATCTATGTGGGGGATCTAGTGCAGCGGGTGATTGGACTTGTTGATAGTTACACGGATTTGACGGATGGGACGGATATACAGGGATCAGATACTATCAATAACACCACCGAAAGCAGCAAAGGCACCGATATTGATTCTCAATTCTCAACTCTCAATTCTCCATTGGCAAAGCCTGAACGGCTTATTCATGTAGAGCATATGGCAGAGTACAAGGTGACGGAGCTGTTGGAGAAATTGAAGGGATTTCGGGAAATGTATCAAGTCAAAGGGATTTTCCCAGATTTGAAGGATAGGTTTGATCTTTGTTTGTTCAATACATTCCGGTCTTACATATCAAAGGAGCATTTTCCGGTTAAATACAGAAAGAATTCTGATCCCAGAGGCGTGTATGTCGAAGCGATGAAGTTTTGCTCCGGTGGACAGGCTGCGTTTTCTACCACCGTTCCGGGAATAACGAGAGGGAACCATTTCCACATCCGTAAGGTGGAACGGTTTGCTGTGATTCAGGGCAAGGCATCAATCAAGCTACGTAAATTCGGTAGTGAAGAAGTGATAGAATACATTGTGGATGGCTCCGATCCCGGATATGTGGATATGCCGATTTGGTACACTCACAATATCTCAAATGTTGGGGATGGGGAACTGCTGACAATGTTTTGGATCAATGAGTTTTATGATCCAGCTGACCCCGATACCTACTTTGAAGAAGTTTAGGTTTCCCGCAGATTGCTCAGATTGATACGCAGATCTCGCGAAATATCCATTTATTTTGAAACCACAGAACGACATAATGAGGACTAATTAATGCTTACCAGTTACAAAACAATCAGCGGAATCTGCGCAACATTCAGCGTGCTCTGCGGGAAACATATATGCTAAAAGTGATAACTGTAGTAGGTACGAGGCCGGAGATAATCAGGCTGGCCTGCGTGATACCCTTATTCGATAAATATACCAAACACATCCTGGTGCATACCGGGCAGAATTATGATTATGAACTGAATCAGATATTCTTTGATGATCTGGGGCTTAGAAAACCGGATCATTTCCTGAATGTGAATACCTCCAGCCTGGGACATGTGTTAGGGGAAACTCTGATCAAGATCGAAGAGATCCTGGATCAGGAAAAGCCGGATGCCATGCTGATTTTGGGAGATACCAATGCCTCCATTGCAGCGATCATGGCAAAGCGGAAGCATATTCCAATTTTCCACATGGAAGCGGGGAATCGCAGCTTTGACGCCAATGTTCCGGAGGAGATCAATCGCAAAATGATAGATCATATCTCGGATTTCAACTTAGTATATACCGAAAATTCACGCAGGCACCTCTTGGCAGAAGGGCTTTCTCATCGAAGAGTATACGTGACCGGATCGCCCATGTTTGAAGTGCTCAACCGCTATCTGCCCAAAATCAATCAATCTGACGCTTTGAATGAGCTCAGTCTTAAACAGAGAAAGTACTTCCTGGTTTCGGTACACAGGGAAGAGAACGTGGATTATCCTGATAATCTGAGAAAGATCGGAACTGTACTCAACACGCTTGCCGAGAAATATCATTATCCGATTATCGTGAGTACGCATCCCCGCACTCGCAAGCGCTTGGAGATGCTGGAAAACTTTGATTTCGATCCGCTCATCCAGTTTTTGAAGCCCTTTGGCTTTTCGGACTACAATAATCTGCAGATGAATGCCCTATGTGTTATCTCGGATAGCGGAACCATCAGCGAAGAAAGCGCAATGCTCAGATTCCCCGCGATCACAATTCGGAACTCAATGGAAAGACCCGAAGCTATCGATGCGGGAACTATCGTGATTACAGGCTTTGATCCGGAAGTCGTGATGGGTTCCATCGATCTGGTAGTGGATGAAGGTGCGCAATATGCCAAGATTTGTCCAGAGTATGAAGTTGAGAATACCGCGATGAGGGTATTGAAGCTCGTGATGGGGACTGCGAAGCTACATAAGCAGTGGAGTGGGCTTTATTAATGGGCACACGGATTTGACGGATTATTCGGATTTAAATGATGTTTGATTTTACTATTGCAAGATATCGCGAGATGCTAGAGGCATTGATAAGCGCAGGCTTCGAGTTCCAGACCTTCAGGGAATATTTGAATGCCCCGCAGCAGAAAGTAGTGATTTTGAGGCACGACGTGGATAAGAAACCGGGCAATTCGTTGTGTTTTGCAGAGATCGAGCATGAGAAAGGGCTAAAAGCGTCCTACTATTTCCGGATAGTACCGGAATCCTTGCATGTGGATAGGCTCTTGGCGATCAAAAAGCTGGGGCATGAGATCGGTTATCATTATGAGGATATGGATCCCGCTAAGGGTGATCCCGAAAAGGCGATTAGAAGCTTTGAACAGAATCTTGAAAAGCTGAGAAAGATGGCACCTATTGATACGATCTGTATGCATGGCAGTCCGCTCTCCAAGTATGACAACAAGGACTTATGGAAACATTACGATTACCGAAAATATGGGATCATTGGCGAGCCTTACTTCGACATTGATTACTACAAGCTGTTCTACATTACGGACACGGGCAGGAAATGGAATAATCGCGATGCCAGCATCCGGGATAAGGTGGAGAGTCCCTTTGAGATTGAGGTGAAGAGCACAGAGCACTTTATCGAACTGATCAAACAGGGTGCAATGCCGAAACAGATGATGATCAATACGCATCCCCAGCGCTGGAATGATGAATTGGTGCCTTGGGTGGTGGAGCTGGTTGGGCAGAATGTGAAGAACTCGATCAAGGGAATGTTGGCACGCAGATCACGCAGATAAGTCTGTTACAGTTTTGGGGTTGTTGGGTTTTAGGGTTTTGGAGATGTTATGAATAGTTTTAAGGACTTAGAAGTTTGGAAGCGTGGTATTGACTTGGTCGAGGATGTTTACAGTCTTACAGCCAAGTTCCCAGCTAATGAGCAGTTTGGATTGGTCTCGCAAATGAGAAGGGCAGTTGTATCGATTCCTTCAAACATTGCAGAGGGTCAGGGTAGAAGAAATGTGAAAGAATTCGTCCAGTTTCTTTACATCGCGAAAGGATCCCTGGCTGAGATTGAGACACAATTGATTATCTGTGAAAGACTTGGATTGATAAGTGACCTGACCGAACTGACTGACAGGATGAAGGTATTGAGAATGATGCTAATAGGATTAATCAATAAGTTAAGCAATTCCCCAAAACCCCAAAACCCTAAAACCCCACAACCCTACAACCCTACAACAGGATAAAAAATGAAGTATTTAGTAACAGGCGGAGCCGGCTTTATCGGCTCAAACATCGTTTCCGAGCTGCTCAAACAAGGGCAGCAGGTAGTAGTACTGGACAATTTTGCCACCGGGAAGCGGGAGAACATCCTGCCCCTGATGAAGAACGAAAACCTGACCATGATCGAGGGTGATTTACGCAGTTTTCACATCGTGAGATCTGCCGTGAAGGGTGTGGATTACATCCTACATCAGGGGGCTTTGCCTTCGGTGCCGCGCTCGATTAACGATCCGATTACTTCCAACGACGTGAACATTCTGGGTATGTTGAACATCCTGGAAGCGGCGAAGGAATTTGGCGTGAAGCGGGTGGTATGCGCTTCATCTTCATCGATATACGGCAATAGCGAAAGCTTGCCCAAGGTAGAGACGATGCCGATCAACCCGATGTCGCCCTACGCGCTCACCAAATACGCGCAAGAGCGTTATTGCCAGATCTTCTCCCAGATTTATGGCTTGGAGACAGTCGCGTTGCGCTATTTTAACGTTTTCGGCCCCAATCAGGACCCCACCAGCCAATACTCTGCGGTGATCCCGAAATTCATCAAGCTGATCATGGCAGATAAAGAGCCGGTGATCTACGGCGATGGCAGTCAATCGAGAGATTTCACCTTTGTGGAAAACAATGTGTGGGCGAATATCCAGGCTTGCACAGCACCGAAGGCAGCGGGTGAAGTGATCAACATCGCTTGCGGAGAACGCTATACCCTGATCGATTTGGTGAATATGATCAATGAGATTTTGGGCAAGAAGATTGAGCCGAAGTTCGAGCGTGATCGCGCCGGGGATGTGAAGCATTCGCTGGCGGGGATTGAGAAGGCGAAGGAGCTGCTGGGCTATGAAGTGAAGGTGGATTTTAAGGAAGGCTTACGCCGGACGGTGGAGTTTTTTAGATAGAACTTTGATCCCCATGATCTCCAGGATCTCCGGGATTTTGTTTTGGATGAGTGGGATGTTAAGTACTATAGGTATCTTCACTGTGTATTGAGTGAAGGGATTATCAGTTTAGATGGAACTTTGATCTGCATGATCTTGATCTTTTGATTTCTGGGAGAGGTGAGTGTGATGAATGAAAAGTGTCTTCACAGTGAATTGACCGAAGGAATAATCAAGTGCTTTTACACTGTCTACAATAAGCTGCGTTACGGTTTTTTGGAAAAAGTGTACGAGAATGCTCTCAGGATCGAGCTTCAGAAGAATGGTTACGATGTTAAGTGCCAACACCGGATCAATGTCTTTTATGAAGGTATCGAGGTTGGTGACTATTACGCTGATATGTTGATTAATGACACTGTAATCGTGGAACTGAAGGCTGCCGAGTCGCTCCGCCAGGAACATGCTTTACAACTTCTGAACTATCTAAGGGCTACTGATAAAGAGATTGGACTTCTGCTAAACTTCGGCAAAGAGCCGGAAGTGAAAAGAAAGACATTTTGGAACTCCCAGAAGTGAAGCCGAGAATTTGTCCAAGACAGGATAAAATTGATGTGCTTCGTCCACAGGAGCGAGAGTGTTTATTTTTCTGCATAATCAAGCAAGACCCCGAAATCTATTTTACACCGATTGTACTGTCAAATGATCATGAAGATCATGCTGATCATGGGGATCTGCGTTCTATAAAAGAATCATGGACAAACAGAATAGCAGCCACATAAAGACCTACAGGCACAAATATCTTTATTCCCTGAACTACTTCCTGGGAAGCCTGGCAGAGCGTTACCAGCGCTTCTCGGTCGGCAGGATCCGCTTGGCCGAATATCGGGACTTCCTGGAAGACATTGAGGCTTACAAGCCCACCAATGAGATATATTTACACGTAGCTCGGCTGAGTAAGCCGAGCTTTTTTGTTTTGCACCACGATGTGCACTCAAATGCGCGTAGGATGATGGAGCTGGCCAGGCTTGAACACTCCTTGGGCTGGCGCTCGACCTATTTTGTGAGACCAGGAACAGATTGTATGACCAAGGAAATTGCCAAAGAGCTTTGGGACATGAAGCATGATTTGGGCTTGCTTTACGATTGCCTGGAGACGACAATTGGCGATAAGATCGGCCATAATGAGCAGGACATCAAAGGCAGCGCTTGGATGAAGTTCAAAAACATCCTGAATGATCACCTGGAGCTAAACATCACCTGCACAGCGGCATACAATCGCCCCTTGGGAGTGGACAATACGTTGCTGTGGCGCGACCATAATTACCGAACGATGCATATTCGTTGTGATGCCGAAATGGATCTGCGCAATCAAGACATTGTGTACTTCAGAGTAAGCGGAGACAGGGTGGAGTACCTGATGCGCCAAAAAGATGGTGGCTATCGAGAGCTTAAGCCCGGTTTGAGGATTGAGAATGTGCAGGATCTGGGTAGAAGATTGAAAGCCGGAAACATGGTGGATCGGATGATCGTGCGGCTGGAGTGGAGGTAGCTTTTTAGGATTAACGAAGAATGATTAACGATGAATGGTGAATGGAACGCAGATTGAGCGGATTTAACGGGTTAGTGGGATTTATTGTGTGATGATAGAACTGTGATCTACGGGATCCCCATGATCTTCATGATCTTTTTGTTGTCTGAATTACACTGAAGCCCGGTACTTCACTGCAGCCATTGAATCAAAACCCAGCTACACATCAATCTCGTACTCTTATGCAATCAGAAAATCCGTCCTATCCGCTCAATCCGCCCAATCTGTGTTCTATCGTTAACCAAAATCATGCACTCGTAAGATATGCAAGGTCAAATGAAACCAAATGCATAAACCGGGTTAAAGCCGCCGTTGACCGGTTAACTGGACAGTGGAGCGCTCCCTTCAATCAGGTGTCCGCGGAGCCAATCATGGAGCTCCCGAACACTTCCCATGCGCTGTTTGGGAACTCTTTGGGAGGTGTATGGGAGGCAGGTGAGAGAATCGCCCCCGAGCAGGGCTCGTGGTTTCGGTAGTTGATTGCTATCGCGACAACAGGCTTCAACCCGGCAGAGAACAATGAAGCGGGCTATATGGTTGATAATGTTCGAAGTAGGCTGGCTGAAGCGGAGGATTAGAAAAAAGTAGTTGACATCTTTCTTAATTAGTATTTTGCTGAGCCAAAGAAAGATTATCAGATGAAATTAATCAACAGGGGAAGTGATGGAGAAATCGGCGACGCAAGCCGGTCGAATAAGACCCGATAAATACAAGAATTTTGATATGTACCGATGCTCTTCAATGGCAAGATGGAAGAGCAGCGCATCAATAAAGCAATTAGTACTGGAGCTGGAAATCATCGGAGAGAGTTTCCGGGCTTCAGTATTATATTTTCGGATACATCGTTTAGGACTAACCGATGAAGCATAAACTGGGGATGTATAGCATGTTTCTGCTGGATATCGCCATTGTGCTATTTTCCTTCCTATTTGTGGCGAAGCTCCGCAGCGGTACCCGGGTCATAATCAGCGTGTATTGGCGTTCCCTGATCCCATTCACTTTGATCTGGATCGGCTCCGGCATTTGGGGTCTGAAGTATTCGATCAAGACTATAGCCAGCGGCGCCGAGCTGCTGAAACGCCTGCTCAAGTGTGACGCGGCGGCGATCATGCTTCTGCTCATTGTTATGTATGTGTTTGGTAAGTTTCACTATTCCAGATACATAGTATTGGGCACGATTCTGGGAGTAGTGGTGCTGGAGCTGTTTATCTTCATCGGTTTGTATTACGCCCTCCGCTTCCACAAAGAGAATAAGACCTTCGCTGCCACGGGCCTTTATACCCGCTCCAAGGAAATGGAGAACCTGCAGAGCCCGAAGTTCTATCTTGATGAGCCATTGCAGATCCCGGTGATCTCAAACGAAGCTTACATCCCACCTTTTTCCAAAGCAATCCCGGAAGATAGCATCATGGTCCCGATCTTCCAGACCTATCTGAAAGACCATCGCAATCTGCTGGATTTCATCAATGACTATGTCGATCTCAGCCGCTTCAGCAAAGCGAAAACCTTGGTGCTGAATAGCGAGACGTATTTCAATATCGAAAACGAAGCTGCCGAAAGCAAAGCTCTGTTTATCAATCTGCATAAAATCAATGACTTCCGCCGGTTGAACGCCTATTTCATCAGAGCAAACGAAATGCTAAGCCTGGGTGGAGTTTTTATCTGCAGAGGGCAGACCATCACCGAGCGCAAACAGGGCTTCTACAATCACTTTACGCCATATCTGGGCAGAGTCGTGTACTTCATGGATTTCCTCTTTTGCAGAGTTATGCCCAAGCTTCCGGTGCTTCAGGGCTGGTATTTTGCGCTCACAAAAGGCAGGGGCCGCGCGCTGTCTGAGACTGAAATCCTGGGTAGGTTCTACTTTTGTGGTTTTGATCTGATTCACAAGCGTGAAATCGACGGCACCATGCACTTCATCTTGCGCAAAAGCCGCGAACCGCGCGCAGACGCGAACCCCACTTATGGACCGCTGATCCGCTTGAAGCGCAAGGGCTTGAACGGGAAAACAATCTATGTAAAGAAATTCCGCACCATGCACCCCTACAGCGAGTATCTGCAAGCCTATGTGCACGCTACGAACGATTTGCAGGAAGGCGGAAAGTTCAAGGATGATTTCCGCATCACATCCTGGGGCAAAGTGATGCGCAAGCTCTGGATCGATGAACTGCCACAGTTTTTGAATTTCTTTGCGGGAGAGCTGACTTTGGTGGGTGTACGCGCGCTCAGTGAGCACTATTTCAGCCTGTATCCACCGGACATGCAGGAGTTGAGACTAAGGGTCAAGCCCGGCTTGTTGCCGCCTTTCTACGCGGACATGCCCAAGACCTTTGAAGAAATCGTAGAATCCGAACGCAGATATCTGGTGCAAAAGATGGAGCATCCCATTCGCACTGATTGGCGATATTTTTGGAAGAGCGTCTGGAATATATTTATCAAAAGGGCGCGGTCGAATTAAGTAACAATCGGAAAACAAGGCTATAAGGAGTTATTTATGAAGCGGTTTGTATTTGTTCTCTTTGTGTTTTTCATGTTTGGAGTGCTTAGCGCTTCCCAAGTTACGAATCTAAGGGCAACGGCGATAGCCCACGATGGTTTCACTGCACGGTGGGATGCCCTTTCCCCGGCGGAAAGCTGTGATTTGGAAGTAAAACAGGGGTTTGCAAGTTTCTTTGATTTTGAAGGAAGCTCCGAGTTTCCTGGAGCATGGAGCATTCAAAATGCTACAATTTTTGACAACGCAGTCTATGCACACACCGGGCAACGTTGTGCGGTGATCAACAGGCTAAATGGATATGCTCAGACCGGTGTAGTTTCAAATCCCGGGACGGTATCATTCTTTGCGCGTGTGCCAGCATCAAGTAATGTCCTCACCACCAAGCTGCAGATTTCTTCTGATGGTAGTGTCTGGACAGATTTGCTGACTTTGCAAGCTATCAGCGGCAATCTTGGCAATTTAAGATCCACTTACACCAGATACCAGGTCGGGATTAACCTGGCCGGAACCTATCGCCTGCGGTTTGTGGTTACTGCCATCAACAGCGGGTCATTTATACTTGACGATCTTCAATACACAGAACTGTGCTCACTTGATTCGGTAAGTCAAGTTAGCACAGAGCAACCTGTGATCAGAGTGAATCAGCTATCGGCAGAGACCGACTACATCTTCCGCGCCAAGCCAGCATCGGGCCAATATTCGGACTGGATAAACGTGCAGACAATATCCGCCAACTCAGGACAATCGGCAGGAACAGCCATCATTGAGCAGCCGGCGCAGATGTCGGTTACGGCAGACAACGGTAGCAGCTATCAAAACATAGCCATCCTGCCTGCAAGCCCCGGAATCTACGATTATTCGGTGCAGGCGCAGCTTATTGAATCAAGCTTTGCATATACTATCGCTTGCGAAGACGGAACGGCCTTAAACGCTGCTTACAGTATTTCGCATCCAGGTCTGAATGTAATAGGATGCACCACCAGCAGTGGGCAGATAACTGAATATAGCTCGGTTAACGAGATCACGTCTTTCACTGTGTCAGGTCTCGGAGGAAAGGCTAACCTAACTTTGTATCTGGAAACCGGAGACACGCTTCCGGTGCAGCTTTCCTCTTTCTTTGTGAACTATCTGGCGGGAACTTCTTGCCTGATAACCTGGCTGAGCCAGTCCGAGAGTCAGCTGCGGGGTTACCATGTTCTGCGTTCTGCAAGTTCGCTTCTGGATGATGCCGAATACATCAGCCCCCTGATTCCTGCCACAAACAGCTCGCAGCCCAGTGCCTACTCCTATACCGACTCGGAAGCTGTGCTGCCGGCATATTACTGGCTTCTGGCCTCAGATTACGATGGGGACGAGCATTACTATGGGCCTGTGTATCAGAACAAACCGGAGAGTAGTGACAACGCGCAAGTCCCGGAGATCAACGGATTGAGCGTGTTCCCCAATCCCGCGGGAGAGTCAGTCTCCCTGCAGCTGAAGCTTGAACAAATGCAGTTATTAGATTTCACGGTATATAACAGCAAAGGGCAAATGGTGGAACGCGGATCATTGGGTGTATGCCCCGAGGGGGATTTTCAGCGGATCCTGCCTATCCAGCGCAGATTACCCAGCGGAGTATATTTCTTGGTTCTGGAGGGTAAGGACTTCCAGCTCAAAGAGAAGTTTGTGATCCAAAAATAGTATCAAATGCATAATCACCGAATGATGTAAACATAGCGTAGATCGTTTGAGCGAAAAGGTATTGATGTGTTCGCGCAGGTTGGGGTTATCAATATGCCGTCCCGATGGGACTCAGAGGGTTTATCGGTATGTTTGATTTTTCTATCTGAAATGCCGTCCCGATGGGACTCAGGCGGTAGGGCTTATAGTCTTGATAAACGAGATATCGTCCCGCTGGGACTCTGGCCTTTGGATGACAGTTTTGGCTTACTTTCAAATCGAGTTTGATGGTATCTCAAGCTTTGTACTGCTTTATCACAAACTGGGTGCTTTCTGACGGAAAACCTTTCGGGAGAAACGAGCTCCTATAGTAACACGGCTCTCTGAGCCGTTTTTCTGTCGATTACCCGCCAGAGGTCATTTTGCTGAAGAGCCCCAAAAAAACGGAGAAATAGATTTGGTGGTGGGTTTTGCAAAGGGATATGTGGTATATTCATTTTGGTGGTGTTTTTGCTTCAAACTGGGGTTCTGTTTTAGCCCAAATCATGCACTGGAGTTCAAGCCAGCTATTGTATCTATCTCTTTCGATAGAAGCACAAACCGGGATAAACCCCAGGCTTGGCTATGATGCCCCATAATTTTTGGATATAAGAAAACCCGGAATTTCCAGCTGGAGACTCCGGGTTTTTTGTTATTATTGGATTTGTTATTTCATCAAGGTAGTTTTGTAGCTGTAGCTCTTGCCCTCGACGTTCATGCGCAGGTAGTAAACACCACTGGGCAGGTTATTGCCATTTTGGTCTTTACCATTCCATTGCATAGTGTGCCAGCCTTTGTTTACGGTGGCATCAAGCAAAGTGCGGATTCTCTGTCCGCGAACGTTGAACACTTCGATCTGAACGTGGCTATTCTTGTCCATTCCATAAATCACGTTTGTATGTGGATTAAATGGATTCGGGAAGGCTTTGTAAATTCCGGTGATGGCGGGTACGCTGGGAATGCCGGATTCTGTACCTTCGATGTTCAGGGTGATGGGCCCGAAGAACTCATTGCTGCCGTCGAAATCCAGGCTCTCCAGCCAATAGTAATAAGTGGCGGGAGTCAAAGGCTCTTGATCTACCCAGAGGTAAGTCTGCATCTGAGAAGTATTAGTAGCGGGAATCAGGATGTTCATATCCAGAGCGTTTGAGAGATTGCTCTCATCGTTGCGATAGATCTTGAAGCCCATTACATTCGTCTCGGATTGGGTTGCCCAAAGCAGTTGCACATAGTTGCTGGCATTTATCGTGGCGGTAAAAGCAGAAAGCTCCACCGGCAGGGTTTGATCATCGTCTCTGCCAATCTTGAAGGTTTCTTTCGCGCCGTTTTTGGCTGCTTCTGAGAAGGTGTAATCAACTGTAACGGAGCGTGGACTTGTATTTACAACATAGCTGCTTGGTGTTAGCTTTGTAGCTCCGGCAAAAACTGCAGGTGCCAGCCCCAGCCCGGTCCAATCAAAATCCTGATCATCGGTGCTGGTCCAGTAGAAAGTGATGCGTTTCACCCTATTTGCTTCTGTGGTGCTATCGATGTTACCATTGATTGACCACTGCCGGTTCACAAAGTCCGGATAGAGTGAGGGTTGAGACATTGTGGCAGAATAGTTTTCGATATTAAAGTTGGTGCCTGGAAACTCAAAGAACTTCACATTGGGGGAGAACACACCATCTGTGTTGATCTCGACCCCGGTGTCCAGAGCGTAAGCGCCACTAAGCACACTAAACACGTTTTCGATGATAACCGGATTCGAGAAGGTAAGCCCGGCAGAATTGTCCAGGGTGAGATTGTATATCTTTGTTTCATAAACCACAGGTGCAGTTGTCGCATCCACGGTACTGAAGAAGTACACTCCGGTTTCCTGGGCTACTGTGCCATTGTAGATGAGTTCAGAGCCTGAACCAAACTTCGTTTCACTGTTGATCCCGGGGACATAAGCGCCGGTAACTTCCAAGGTGCCGTTTACCTGCAGATCTGTGCCGAGACCATTTTCTACAAACAGCGTTTTGCCGGAGGCGATGAGAATCTTGCCGCCGGTATCGATGGTGGTAGCATCAATGCTGACATCCTGGGTCACTGTGGCAGTATGGCCATTTAGGATCTTGATGCTGATGGAATTGCTGGCATCAGGGCTTACCACGGCATCAATCCAAGTGCTTTCATCAGATGAATACTCCCAAGTGTCAATGTCGTTCCAATCGCCGCTTGCTTGCGTCCGATAATAAAAAGCAGTGCTGGGACTTGCAAGCAGATAGGGATAGCCATCGTTCACGCCTGCATCAATTCCCCATACATTGGTGAAATCCCAGTTGGTGAAGTTGCCTTGAATTTTCATCTGAGCAGTGGTATATCCAGTGCCTCCGGGAGATGTGCTGATCCCTGATGTCTGAGTATCCCAGAAGCAATCTTCGCAAGAGCCGGTGGCACCTGTGCCGCCCAGGCCGGGGGGCAAGGTGCCGGTGGTTACGCCCACCAAGCCGCCAATGCCGCCAGTCCAGCTGCCGGGTGTGATGCCCCGGGTTACTGTCCCGGTAGAATAGCTGCGGTAGATGGCTCCGCCGATCGTACATCCTGCCAGGCCGCCTACGCGATCTCCTCCGGAGACATTGCCGCGGGCAAAGCTATCCTGGGTAATTCCGTTTTCGTTACAACCCACCAAGCCACCATATTTGATGTTGTAGGGGTTAGGAAAATCAGCAGGATTGACCGCGGTATTATTGGGGTGAGTGGCAGAGACGGTTACGATAGCATGACTAAAGCGGATTATTGGCACCCGCTGTTTTTCGACGCTGTTGTTTGACCCTACCAGACCTCCGGTAGCCCCAAAACCTTTTACGGTAGCAGTTCCGCTGCCGGCTTGCCAGGACATCGGTCAAAGATGTCAAGCAAGAGGCAGGTTAAAGCAGAAGGTAGAACCTTTTCCCGGTTCACTCTCCAGGGTTAGTGTGCCATTATGAGCTTCCACGATGTTCTTTACGATGGACAAGCCCAGGCCCACGGATTTCTCCCGATTCTGGGTGTTGCTCAATGTTTTGAAGGGCTCGAAGATAGTCTTTTGATCACTGGCAGAAATGCCTACCCCTTCATCCCGCACGCAGACATGGGCAAAGCCATCCCGGGCACTCAGGCTGCAGTAGATTTTGGAGCCATCCGGGCTATATTTTACGGCATTGCCAAGCAGGTTGTTGATTACCTGGCGGATTTTCACCACATCCAGAATAGCATAAAGCTGCTCTGCGGGAGCCTGAAAGTGGATAACTATATTGTGCTGGTTTGCCAGGGTCTGGTTCAGTTTCACGTTTTGTTCCAATAGTGCCGCCAGATTTTGCCGACTCTTGTGCAAGACTACATCACCATTTTGTAAAGTGCTGAAATCCAGAATACCTTCTACCAGGCGTTGCATGAAGATGCTGGTGCTATGGATTGTTTGAATGATATCCAGCTGTTCTTCGTTGACGATGCCGCGCAGATCTGTTTGCAGATATTCGCTGAAGCTTTTGATGATCCCGAGGGGGTTGCGCAGGTCGTGAGCAGCCATGCCCACAATGCGATTGCGGATCTCAGCAAGGTGGGTAAGCTCGGCATTTGCTTTTGCCAGCTGCCGCTGCATGTTGGTGAGGTCGTTGTTCAGCTTTGCCATCTCGTTGAGATAGAATCGCCTGTCATCAACCAACTGAGGATCATCAGTATCGGCATCATCCAGTTGGTGGATATGGTAATCTTCACCCGGCTGAAGTCCCGCCAGGGAAAGCGCTTTCACCAGCGCACTATGGATGTCCTTCAGCTTCGTGGATTCCAGAATAAAGCGCTGTGCCTTCATATCGCTCCTTCCACCAGAGATGTGGCGATTCTGCTGGCGATATTGGCGTCCGGAGCAAAGCTGTCGGCTCCGATCTTTTGCCAAAGCAAGGGATCCTGCAGGAAGGGATACCCGCCCACCAGGATTTTGACCCCATCCAGTTGCGCTTCAGCGCGAATCTGGCTAATCAGGCTTTGGGCTTTATGTAAGTTCAGAGGAAAGGTGACGGATATCGCGATCAGGTCAACTTTCTTTTCTTTGATGGTGCTCACGATCCCCTCATGGGGCATATTGGCTCCCAGATAGCAGGTATCCCACCCGTCAAGCTCCATGATGTCGGTAACCATGCGCAGACCCAACTCGTGCAGTTCTCCGCTGACGCAAGTGCTCACCATCTTATGTTTTCTTGGTTTTGCATCAAACATCCGCGGATACATTTTGGCTATCACCAATTGCGTAATTCCGCTGCAATAGTGTTCCTGCGCCACAGAGATCTTGTTGGCGTGCCACAGATTCCCGATTTCCCGCTGTACCGGTTGCAGAATGTTCAGATATATCTCCCGGCACGGGATGCCCTTTTCCAGGAGATCATCAATGAAATCCAGAGCCTGATGCTTTTGGGAAGATAACAGAAGCTTCTGATAGTGGTTGGCAGATTCATAATGAAGGTTAGCAGGATCTTGAGCGGGATCCTGGACCGGAGTATCTCCCAAGATCAGATTCTCGGCTTGAGCCGTGAGAAACAGCGTGTATTGAGCTGCTTCTTCGTCAAGTTCATCCCGCAAGACTTCAGCTATCATCCGGAAGTGATCTGCCAGCTCTACCATGTTTATCCCCAATGGTCCCAGCAGGAGGATGAGCCAGCGCACGTAGCTTTCCCACAATCCGACGGACCCGATCGCTAACGATTCTGCCAGATACCGCAAGTTATACAGGGTATCCTGGCGGCATTTTTGGGTTTGATAGGCGCTATATTTGGTGTTTTCGTAGATCCCGCTACGCTGCATTATGCTTTCTGTCAGCTGTTCCAGTTTTGTGTTGATAAGTTCAGCTGCTGCTTGATATCTATGTCTGTTCATTTGGACTCCTAATCGCTATGTGTCACAAAGTCTGGCACGGAGTAAACTGATGTCAAGCTAAATCTGATATATATATGTTTACTTTGCTGAAATCTGTTCCGGGCAGGGATACAGGGATAGAACTCCGGCACCGCAAAATTGTGGCGAGAAAAAGCTTGACATGGCTTATCCGTATATTATACAGTTACTTAGACTGGCGCGTCAAGGTGCCGGACGAACAACAATCTCAAATGTAAGGAGTAAAACATGCTAAAGATTGAAACATTTCTGAACCTGGAAACTCTTGAACAACACATCGGTAAAGATGCCTTGATAGAATTCTTATTCACCCACCTGGACAGATTCCGAGACACAAAATCTGCCATTTCCAAAGCCATTGACTATGCTTTCAGCAAAGATCCCGGCAGAGGCGGTTACCTCATAGTAGCTTTTGAAGACAAGCTCCCGGTGGGAGCGGTAGTGATGAACAACACCGGGATGGAGGAGTTTATTCCGGAGTATTACCTGATCTACATCGCTGTGGACGCGTCCCAACGCGGCAAGGGAATCGGGGGCAAGCTTCTGCAACAAGCCTTTGATACTGCCGATGGCGATATCGCGCTGCACGTTGAATACGACAACCCTGCCAAACGGCTCTATGAGCGCATGGGCTTTAGCACCAAATACGCGGAAATGCGCTGGCAACGGAGTAAATAATGGCACGCTTGAAAGTTCATATCGATCGGCTGATCGAGAATATCGAGACCATCAGCGCTTTTATGAAAAATCACGACAAAGAATGGTCTTTGGTAGTAAAAGTATTGGGAACGGACAAAGCCGTGCTGACCAAGCTGATGCAGGATCCCGCCATTTTGGGCACTCACTCCATCGCCGTATCCCAATGGAAATCCCTGCGCATGGTAAAAGACCTGAATCCCAGCCTGAAGACGATGTACATCAAACCTCCCTCACCCAAAAACGTCAGCTATATCGTGAAGTATGCGGATATCTCGCTGAATACCACGCTTAGTACGATCAAGGCCCTCAGTGACGAAGCTGTGAGACAGAACAAAACGCATCAGATTATCGTGATGATCGAGATGGGAGAACTGCGGGAAGGAATCAAGCGCGAAGGCCTGATCCCTTTCTACAAAAGCATTTTCAAGCTGCCAAACATCCAGGTGGTGGGCATCGGGACCAATCTGGGCTGCATGTATGGCATCCAGCCTACCTATGATAAACTGATCCAATTGGTCCTCTATGAACAGCTGATTGAAGCCAAGTTCAAGCGGGGCATGGAGCTGGTCTCCGGTGCCAGCAGCATCACCATGCCGATCCTGGAAAAGGGCAAAGTTCCCAAGGGAATCAACCATTTCCGCATCGGTGAAGCGGCGTTCCTGGGAACCTCGCCTTTGGACAACAAACCGATCCTGGGGCTGAATACCGGCGCTTTCACTTTTGAAGCTACGATTGTGGAACTCTATAAGAAAGAGAATCAGCCGGACGGCGTGATCACGGACGCGGCTGTGGGTAGCACAGCGGAAGATGAGAGCGCGGAAGAAGGCTCCAGTTACAAGGCGATCCTGGATTTTGGGGTGCTTGATGTGGATGCCGAGCACCTGATTCCGGAAGAGCAGAACATGAAGTTTTTTGGCAATAGCAGCGATCTCACAGTCTATGATCTGGGCGATAATCCCGCTAACTATAAAGCAGGCGATACGATCCGCTTCAAATTGAAATATATGGCAGTGGCAAAGCTGATGTATTCCCGATTTATAGAAAAAGTGATTATCGAAAAGAGCTGAGGGCGTGGGCTGAAGTTAAATAGCACGCAGATTTCCTGGAGTCACGCCCCTCCCGGGGCGTTTTTCTGTCAGTTAGCCCCAAGCAAAACATGCGGACAGTGGATTAGCATATACCCAATCATCGTGCTGCGTGAAGTCCAAAGCGCAGTATAGTATTGAGATAGGTGCAAAGAGAGGCAATGCGCTTTGAACTCCACGGTGTTGGAGTCACGCCCCTCCCGGGGCGTTTTTCTGTCAGTTAGCCCCAAGCAAAACATGCGGACAGTTGGTTTGTATATACCCAATCATCGTGCTGCGTGCATAAAGGCTAAAAATTGATGGTGGATAACTGGCAGAAAAACGCTCCAGAGCAGCGAGTTCCGGGGACGCTGTCCCCTCCGGCATCACCTTTTATCCCAGCCAGGTATTACTCGATTTCAAGCTGGTATTGTGCTATGGTCATGGCTTGATAATAGCTTGAATTCAGCTCAAAATCAGGATAATGAAAAGCGCGACACCGGAGTGTCGCGCTGCAAACAAGAGTGAATTCAGGGGAATGGATTAATCGGGGTCGTGATCGTGTTTCAAGCTTTCCAATTGGGGTTTCACATGCACTTCATAGCATGTCGGACAGATGGAATGGGAGAACATGGTATCGGTATGTTCGCTGATGTAGCCCTCCACTTCCTGCCAATAGTTTTTGTCCGCGCGGATCTTCTTGCAATAGGAGCAGATGGGCAGTAGCTTTTCCAGAGAGCGGATCTGTCTTGCGGCAAGCTCCAGATCTTGGCGTTGCTTCTCCATGCGCAGGGCAGATTTCACGCGTTGCACCAGTTCCAGATTGGAAAAGGGTTTGCTGATAAAATCCATTGCGCCCAGTTCAAAGCTGCGCGCCAGGGGTTCCATGTTATCCTCAAGTGAGGCAGCGGTAATCATGATGATCGGGGTATCGCTCAGTTGCGGATCTTCTTTGATCCACTCCAGCACTTCATAGCCGCTGAAGCCGGGCATCATGATATCCAAGAGCAGTAGATCCGGGCGGTTGTGGGTGAGCTCTTCCATCATGGCTTTTCCGCTGAAATATAGCTTCAGGTTCGAGAAGCCGGCTTGGTTGAGCACCGCTTTGATCAACCTGAGGTTGATTTCATCATCGTCTGCCACATAGATCATCATATCTTTGATTTCTTCAAAATTGTGCATTTGTTTTACCTCTGCTTTTTCAAACTTTCAGCATGGATAAACAACTCTTCCTGGGTGCGGAATCTATCGAACAGTCCGATTGCACTCTGCAGTTGTTTGTCGATCCCTATTGTGATCTTGTAAGCTTCAAGATCGCCATGGACTTTTCGAACCAATTCGCTTTTGATGTTGTTCTCGATGTAAGAACGGGTGCTATCCAGATCCGCCGGTGTGTAAGAGATGTCCTGCGCCTTTACGTAGTTCAGGAATTCGTTCATGATGGCGGGTGTAATCTGCGGATTCTTGGAGATCTGACGATCATGATCCACCAAATAATCCACCGCGAAATTGAAGAAGATGTTACTGCGGCGCAGATCAACTCCAAAGCGGGGGAGGATATCGTTTTGTATTTCGATATCCGGTGTGATGCCGCCGCCACCGAATACTTCTCTGCCGTTTTCGGTGAAATAAATCGTGCGGTGGTTTTGCTCGTCTTCGGTCTTCAGTTCTGTTTCGCTAACTTCTTGGCCGGTCAGCAGTTTATCGTTGCTCATTTTGTGGATGCAACGACCGCTCTTGATGTAATAGTATGAAGTGGTGATCTTTACGCCATTGCCGTTTGAAAGCGGGATCAGCTGTTGGACACTGCCTTTTCCAAAGGTGGTTTTGCCCATCACCAGGCCTTTATCCCAATCTTGCAGGCTTCCGGCAAAGATCTCGGAGGCAGAAGCAGATGCTTCATTTACCAGGACGATGATCGGGTACTTGCGCTCTTTGGTTCTATAGCGGGTATGCAGAGCGTCCTGGCGCGTGCGTCCCCGGGTTTCTACCACGAGTTTGTTGTGGCCGATGAATTCATTCACCGTATCCACTGCTTGATCCAGCAAGCCACCGGGATTGAAGCGCAGATCGATGATCAACCCGGCGATGCCATCGCTTTCCAGCGCGGTGAGGGCGTCCCGCAATTCGGTGGTGGTATTTTCGTTGAACTGACTGATGCGGATATATCCGGTGCCGTTATCCAGCTTGAAGCTGTAGGGCACGCTTTTGATCTTGATGTTTTCACGAATTATGGTGAAATCTATGGGTTCAGCGATTCCGGGGCGGGCGATAGTGATAATCACTGTGCTGCCCACTGCTCCGCGCATCTTCTTGATCGATTCATCCGTGGTTACGCCGATGATGCTTTCGCCATCTACTTTGATGATCCTATCTCCGGCAGTGATGCCCATGCGATAGGCGGGAGTGCCTTCGATGGGGGAGACCACGGTGATGTAATCCCCAATCTTATCGATCTGGATACCCAGTCCGCCGAAGGAGCCTCTGGTGCTGGTGGTAAAATCTTTGAACTCATCCTGAGTAAAGTATGTGGTGTGGGGGTCTGTGGAGCGCAGCATACCTTTGATGGCTGCTTCGATCAGTTCTTGGTCGGAAAGTTCCGTAACGTAATTCTGTTTTAGTTTGAGCAGAACTTCCGAAAATAGCTGCAGCTGATTGTAAACATTGCCTCCGCTGGGAGCGTTTTGAGCAAAGGCATTGGTGGCGACCATCAGGAGGGTGGCGGTAAGTACCCACAAACCGATGATGGTGGCGATGGCTCTACGTTGTCTTGGCTTCATGCTGTATCTCCTAAAAGGGTTTCAATTCTATGAATGATATCCTTATGTATTTCATCAGACGCTTTCTGAGCGTCAATAACCATGTATCTGGAACTGTGTTTTTTGGCAATAAATAAAAACTGCTCCCGCACTTTTCGGTGGAAGGAAATATCCTCTTGTTCCAGGCGATCCAGTTCGCGATTGCCAATGCGGGACAATCCGGCTTCTGCCGGAAGATCCAGCAGGATAGTGAGATGAGGAGACGTGTTGAAGGTAGCAAAGGCAGTCAGCCGGTCGATAACTTCATAATCCAGGTCGCGGGCTGCTCCCTGGTAGGCATAGGTGCTATCAAAATATCGGTCTGAAATCACGATTTTGCCAGCTCTAAGGGCGGGCAGGATAAGCTCGCCGGTGTGTTGAGCCCGGGACGCGTTGTAGAGCAGCAGTTCGGTTTCAGGTAGCATCTCGGCACAGAGGGGATCCAGCAAGATCTTGCGGATGGCTTCAGCGATGGGGGTGCCGCCGGGTTCCCGGGTGGTGAGATAGGGCAGCTTGCGCCCGTGCAAATAGTCCACCAAGAGCTTTACCTGGGTGCTTTTTCCGCTGCCTTCGATGCCTTCAAACGTGATAAAAATGCCTTGCATCCTTGCTCCTTAGATGATTGTATCGTGCTGATAGTGAAGATCATCACGCTGAGGATTGTCGATCAGAAATTGCGCGCCACGGCTTTCTTTGCGGGACAAGGCACTGCGGATTACCGCGATGGCGATCACCGCCATGTTTCTGGTTTCCACCACTTCCCGCCGTACCGCGTTGTGCTGATAAAAGTTGTTGATCTCGTTGTAGATGTTTTCCATGCGCGAAAGGGCGTATTTCAGCAGCCGGCGGGATCTGCGGATGCCCACATAGCCCTGCATGATGGTGCCGATGATTTCCCGGTTGTGGCTGATGACCACCCACTCGTTTTCGTTGAAATCCCCCATTAAACGCCAGGGCGGGATTCTGGGGAAGGTGACCGGTTCGGTCATGGACGGATGATTGGCGGCGTTGTATGCCACCACGAGCGCTTCCAAAAGAGAGTTTGATGCCAGGCGGTTGGCTCCGTGTAAGCCGGTGCAGGAGACTTCGCCGGCGGCAAAGAGGTTACGGATATCAGTTACGCCATCAATCGTGGAGATTACTCCGCCGCAGAAATAATGGGCAGCGGGAGCAACCGGGATGGGCTCGCGAGTAAAATCTATGCCGCGTTCTTTGAGGCGACTGTTGATATATGGGAAATGCCTTAAAAGATGTTCTGTGTCGATCCCGGTGGCATCCAGCCAACAGTACTTTTCGCCGCGGCGCTTCAGCTCGCTGTCTATCGCGCGGGATACGATGTCACGCGGGGCGAGGTTTCCTTTGGGGTGATAGTTTTCCATGAAAGGGCTGCCGTCAATAAGCTTCAGGATCGCGCCTTCGCCTCGCAGGGCTTCGGTGATCAGGAAAGTCTCCCCTTCCGGGCTGTAAAACGCTGTGGGGTGAAACTGGACAAACTCCATGTTCGCCAGCCTGCCGCCGGCCAGACGCGCCATCGCCATGCCATCTCCGGTTGCGACATCGGGGTTGGTGTTGTGGCTGAAGATCTGCGCTGCACCGCCTGTGGCCAGCATGGTCTTGCTGGCCTTGAAGATATCCACCTGGTTGGTGCCGGAATCCAGCACATACGCGCCCCAGCAGGAAATTCCGGGAATGTAGCCATCATCGTTTGTCACATGGTGTTGAGTGATGAGGTCGATGGCGATGCGGTTTTCATAGATATCGATAGCGGGATTGCTTTTGCATTGGGTGATCAGCGCTTCCATGATGCGGTGCCCGGTGCTGTCCGCGGCGTGGGCTACCCGGCGATGGGTGTGTCCGCCTTCCATGGTCAGAGAGAGGTTTTCCAGGCGGCGGTCATAGCTGTCATCGATTCGGGTAAAATCTGTGCCCAGATCGATCAGGTATTGGATCAGTTTGGGCCCTTGTTCGATGATCCGGCGGATAACCTGTTTCTTGCCCAGTTCGGCTCCGGCACTATAGGTGTCATCGATATGCTCGTCAAAGGAATCCGCGGCATCAAGTACTGCGGCTATGCCGCCTTGGGCGTAATCTGTATTGCAATCAAACAGTCCGCGCTTGCTGATCAGCGCCACCCTGCCTTTCTCGGAAGCTTGCAGGGCAAAGATCAGGCCGGCGATTCCGCTGCCCAATACCAGAAAATCATATTCGTATGTCATAGAGTCTCCCGCTCCGGTAAAGGGAGTTTCTTCCCCATCACGATTGCGTCTTCAACGGGGTCAGAATAATAGCTTTTACGGATCCCGAGGGCTAAAAAACCGTACTTTACATAGAGCGCAATGGCGCTTGCATTGCTTTGTCTGACATCCAGATAGAAGTTTGTAAAACCCTCTTTTTGGAGAAGTTCCAGGGTGCTGGAGAGCAGGTGTTCTCCGTGGCCCTTGCCTTGCAGATCAGGGTCAATGGCAAAATTCAGAATAACTGCTTCGTCCAACACGGTGTGATAGAAGATATATCCGCAGAGAATTCCATCCACAACCAGCACCCAGGGGCGCATGCTCAGGACATCTTCAAATGCCTTTGGTGGCCATGGATGCGAGAAAGCCCGGCTCTCGATCCCGATCACCAGGCTAAGGTCAGTCTCTTGCATCGTACGGGTGATGCGCATCATGGTAATATCTACATCTTTTCCGGGGCAGAGATTCCCATTAGCTCAAAAACGATCGCCATCACCTGTTTCGTGGTTTCCAGGAGCATCAGTCTGGCGTGGGTGAGGTCTTTGCTTTTGGCGCTCACGATCTGATAACGAGCGTAATATTTGTGGATCATGGCCGCAAGCTCTTCGATGTATGTGGCCAGGCGGTGGGGTTCCCGGTGGATGGAGATCAGGGTCAGCAGTTCCGGGAGGTCACTGAGCTTCTGGATAATCGCCAACTCTTCTGTTTTATTCAGCTTGGCCGCGAGCTCACTCTTGAAGCTTTTGGGCCACATCTTGTCTTTCTTGGCTTTCTTGATGATGCTGCAGATGCGGGCATGAGCGTACTGGCAATAGTAAACCGGGTTCTCATTGTTCTGCTGCATGGCCAGTTCGAGGTCAAAATTCAGATGCGCGCTTGCTTTGCGGGCGATGAAGAAATAGCGCGCGGAGTCCTTTCCGACCACGTTGATGAGGTCGTCCATGGTTACGATCTTGCCGGCGCGTTTGCTCATCTTTACCCGTTCTCCGCTTTCAAAGAGGTTCACTTGTTGCAGGAAGATGATTTCCAGAATACCGTCGTCGTAACCCATCGCCTTGAAGGCAGCCTTGATGCGGGGTACATAGCCGTGATGGTCCGGGCCAAAGATGTCGATCAAGGTGTCGAAACCTCGCTGGATCTTAGTAAGATGATAGGCCAAATCCGGGACAAAATAGGTGATAGAGCCGTCGGATTTCATCAGCACTCTGTCTTTGTCATCACCATACTTTGTGGAGGCAAACCAGATTGCGTCGTCCTTTTCGTAGGTGCAATCAGCTTCGGTGAGGTAGGACAGCACTTCTTCCACCACTCCTTCGGCGCGCAGGGTTTTCTCGGATACCCAGCCCTCGAAGCTCACGTCAAAGCGTTCCAGAGAGGCTCTCTGCATCTCCAGGAGTTCGTTCAGGGCGAATTCCTTGAGGTGCTCCATGCGGTCTTTCTCGGTCATCATGAAGACGCGCACGCCCTCGCTGGCGTTTAGCTTCTGGGCGAGGTGGACCACATATTCTCCATGGTAGGCTTCATAGGGGAATTCGCCGATATTGTCGCCATGCAGTTCACGCAGGCGGAGTTCCAGGGATTCGGCCAGGATGTCCACCTGGTTTCCGGCATCGTTCACATAGAACTCTCTGGAGGGCAGATAGCCTACTCTCTTCATCACCCTGTATATTGTATCGCCAAAGGCGGCGGCTCGGGCACTTACGATGTTCAGCGGCCCGGTGGGGTTGGCACTCACAAACTCCAACAAGACCTTCTCGCCTTTGCCAAAATCCTGGATGCCAAAGTCTGCCCCGGCTTCGCGAATTTCGCGGAAGGTTCTCTGGAAAAAGGCGGGGGAGAGGGTGAAATTGATGAACCCCGGTCCGGCCATTTCCACCTTCTTATAGTCCTTTTTCTTTTTCAACTCTTTGATGAGGCTTTCGGCAAGAGTCTTGGGAGCCTTTTTGTTTTCTTTGGCCAATATCATGGCGCAATTTGTGGAGTAATCTCCATGATCGGTGTTGTTTGGAATCTCCACGGTGAATTCTTTATCCCGGGAGATGCCAAGCTTGTCCAGGCACTCAATCAGGTGATCATGAATAATGTCCTTGATCATTGGATATCCTCTTCAGGGTCACGGTTTTTCACTTTTTCAAAAAGCTCGTCGATCTTGTAGTAATCCCGTGTCTGGGGCAGGAAGATATGCACGATAACGTCTCCGATATCGATCAATATCCAGTGAGCTGTATCTACACCTTCTTTGCTTAGCACTTTCAGGTGGTTTTCTTTTGCCATATCGACCAGATGACTTGCAATGGCTTTGTTGTGCAGGTCTGCACTGCCTTCGCAAACGACTATCACATCGGTATAATCCGTCTTACCTTGAACTTCGTAGACACGCACGTTCTCGGCTTTCTTCTCGGTCAGCCATTCTAAGATGGCCTCAAGTTTGATATTGTCCTGCAATATCTCCTCCATTTTCATTTCATAAACTCTTCGTAATCGCGGCCTACAATAATGTCGAAATCCGCGTTGTGATACTCATTCAGTGCACTGGTCCAACGCTGAATTCCGGTCATGCGTTGCAGTCTGGCCAGATCCTTTTCATCGCCCTTGCGCATCACAATGATGCTTTTGTCGTAAATCGGGCGGGGGGTATCTCCCAGGCTTACCACATCCACGTTTTTATCCGCCAGATAGGCGGAGTATTCGGAAGCCAGCTGTACATAGCCGCATCCGTTTAGTACTGCCACCTTGATTGCGGGCAGCTGGTCTTCTTCATATTCTTTGGGTCCGTCCTGGGCATTTGCCCCACGGGAAATCACTAAATATCCCAGTACAATAACAACGATCGCCGCGAGCGCATACCAAATCCAGGCACGTGAGTGCCATTTTTTCTCAGGCGGCTCTGTTGTCAAATCGAACTGCTCATTCATGGTCTTTTATCAACTTTAATATCTGAGTTCTAAGGCGTTCATAGCTCGTCTCAAAAGCCTCCGGGATCACCCGTTCGCCGGCAACCACACTCATGAAATTGCTATCTCCGTGCCAGCGGGGCACCATATGGATGTGCAAGTGTTCCGCGATACCCGCGCCTGCCGCACTGCCCAGATTGATGCCGATGTTGATGCCATCCGGGTGGTAGGCTTGAGTATAGGCGCATTCGCAAATACCGATCAAAGCACAGGCTTCCTGCCAGGTCTCCGGTGCGAGTTCCGCGATACTGCTCTTGTGGGCAAAAGGCACGATCATCAGATGCCCGTTGTTATAAGGATAACGGTTTAGCATCACATAACAGCTCTTTCCCCGATATAGGATCAGGTTTTCAATGTCGTGCTCTGTGTCTGTTGCGCGGCACATCACACAGTCACCCGGTTTTTCCCCCATGATATAGTCTAGTCTCCAGGGAGAATACAGGTATTTCTTATTCATAATCCTCTTCTTCGATCACGCGGAAACCAAAGTCCAGCAGTTCATGCTCTTTGATGAAGCTGTCGATGATGATGTTGTGGCCGGGAAGGATGCAGTCGTTTGAGATAATGGAGTTTTCGATGTAGCAATTGGGGCCCAGCACCACACCGCTTTCCACGGTGGTTTTGCCTTTCAGCACGCAGCCCTGGCCGATTTCCACATCCGGCTCGATGATCACGTCATCCCCGATATGGATCGTGGCGGGATTGTGCATCATCACGCCGCTGTTGAGCCATTTCTTGCGGACTTTATCCATATATACATCTTCCAGAAACGCCAGTTGTTCTTGGGAGTTCACTCCGGAAACCTCCATCAGGTCTTCCAGAATCACGTTCTCCACCAGTTCTCCGGCTTTATACAGGATCTCCAGTGTATCGGTGAGGTAATACTCATGCTGTTCGTTCTGGTTTGTGATTTTACCAAGGGCGGTGAATAGCTTGTCGGATTTGTAACAGTAAATCCCGGTATTAAATTCTTTGATGTCCCTTTGAGCGGGAGTTGCGTCCTTGTATTCCACGATGCCGCAGAGCATGCCCTGGGCGTCCCGCAGCATTCTGCCATATTTTCCGGCATCATCCAACACCGCGGTCAGGATCGTAACTGCCGCATCGGTCTGAACATGCTTTTCATGAAGCTTGCGCACGGTCTCTGCAGAGAGCAGGGGCACGTCCCCGCACAGGATAAGCACGTCTCCGCTGAAGTTTGTGAAGCCCTCTGCCGCCATCTGAACCGCGTGTCCGGTGCCCAGTTGCTCGGTTTGCTCCACAAATTCCAGGCGCTCATCTTCTTCCAGAGCACCGATCACGGTTTCTTTCTTCCAACCAACTACTACGCTGATCTTCTCACAATTCAATGCCAGTGCTGTTTCCACCACTCGCTGTACCATCGCTTTGTCCGCAATGGGGAAAGTAACTTTGGCACGCTCGGATTTCATCCGGGTGCCCTTGCCGGCAGCCAGTACTATCGCTGCTAATGGCTTCATCTATTTCCTCCGGGCAAGCTTTGCAAAAGCTCGCGCATAGTTTTGTTCAAGATCGGGTGAATCGCCTCCGGAGCCAATTGACACATTAGCTTCAAAGCGAATTCGCGATTGTGCAGATCATAATGCGGAATGGTCAAAGACGCGGTTGAGAGCACGGTATTTTCCGCCAGCAGGATATCGATATCGATGATCCTGGGACCCCATTTTTCCTCGCGGATGCGGCCCAGTATGTGCTCTATCTTCAATAGGCGGTCCAGAAGTTCGTCCGGTTTCAGGCTGCTCTCTATCTCCATTGCCAGATTACGGAAGTCGTCCTGGTCGATCTTACCATAAGGTTTGGTAGTCTCAATTCCGGTCATGCGGCGAAAGGTAACATTAGGCAGTTTTCCGATTTCCGCGACAGCCAGCCCCAGTTGATGAGCGGGGTTGTCCATATTGGAGCCCAGCAGCAAGTGGTAGATCAAGAGCGCTCCCTGTGAAGCTGAACTTCAACGCTTCTCAGGCTACCCTGAATCGGCACAGAGGGTTTTTGGATCCTGATGTCCACGCTGCAGATCAGGCTGAAACTCTGCAAAAGATGATCGGCGATGGTATTGGCACAGGATTCCAGCAGATGAAACTGCCGGCTTTCCATGATCTCTTTGATATCCGCATAGACCTTGGTATAGTCCACCGTATCATCCAGATGTCGGATCTGGGAATCCAGACCCGGATCCGTAGTCAGAGAAGCGCTTACCACAAAGCGTTGCCCCAGCTTACGCTCTTCGTCGTGAACTCCATGATAACCGTAGAATACCATTTCATTAAGGTGAATAATCACAGTTTCCTCGCAATCTCTATCTTCAACCGATTTCCCCAGCGTCTGTCACATAGGCGGATGATAAAGAAACTAAGCGCCATTGCGGCAAAAGCAAACATGATGCTACCCAACTCCGTAATCCAGATATTGGCCAGCAAGAATCCCATGATCAAAAACAATACCGGGACGATGAAGATCAATGTGCTTACCAGCACCCTGCCGGACGCGGATACTTCCAGCTCCACTTTGTCCCCAGCTTGCAAAGCCAAATCCGTTTTCAATTTGAATACAGAGGGCGTGTTTTTGCTGAAGCAGAAACCCCGCATCGCGCACGAGGTGCAGCCGCCGCCGCGTTGCAGTTCAACCGTGACCACACCGTCGGAGACTTCCGTCACCAGTCCTGAATCCTGAATCTCTTCGCTCATTTCTGTTCTCTCAGTTTCTGAAGAATCGCGGTGGTGGATTGCCCGACCATAAAACTCAGGCTCTTCACAATCCCGCCGTGTTCCAACACGATATCAGCGCCCACGATATCTTCCGGTTTCCAGTCCCCGCCTTTCACCAGAACGTTCGGAACAATTTCCTGAATCAGCCGGTAAGGCGTATCTTCGTCAAAGATCAGCACATAGTCCACCGATTTTAAGGCGCTCAAGACCAAGGCGCGGTCATATTGATTGTTGATCGGCCGCGTGGGGCCCTTCAAGCGCTTTACAGATGCATCGCTGTTCAAGCCCACTACCAGGATGTCGCCCAAGCTTTTAGCTTCATCCAGATACAAGACATGCCCTGCATGCAGGATATCAAAGCAGCCATTGGTAAACACAACTTTGCTGCACAGATATTTGGCATTGCGGATTTCCCGCAGATCTTCTTCTTGGTCCATATTTGGTTGTTTAAGCTCCGGCATAGTCCAATATCTCCTCTATTGTGGTGGTGGCAGTGCCCATCTTGCCGCATACTATTCCGGCGGCATGATTGGCAAAGCCCGCAGCGCTACGGATGTCCGCTCCGGCACAGTATGCCAGCCCTAACGCGCTGATCACCGTATCGCCCGCACCGGACACATCAAAGACCTCGCGAGCACAGCTGGGAAGGTGTTGCATCGGGCTCTTTTTGCTGAAGATATACATCCCCCTGGAACCCCTGGTCACCACCAGATGTTTGCACCCGATTTTATTTTGCAAGAAACGGGCTGCGGCAAAGAAGTCTTCATCATTCTCAAAGCGCTTGCCCAGATTTGCCTGCAGTTCAATATAGTTTGGCTTGAAGATATCCACATGTTTGAAATCGAAGAAGTGCTTTTGCTTCGGATCCACTGCCACCGGGATCTTGCGTTCTTTGCACAGCAGCAGCGAAGCGGAAATTAGTTCCTGGCGCAGTAGGCCTTTATCATAGTCTTCAATGATCAGCAGGTCTGCGGTTTCCAGAGCGTTCTTGATGGCTTCCAATGCCGCGTGTAAACTTTGTTCAGATATGTCCCTGGTATCTTCGATGTCGATGCGGACGATCTGTTGATTAGCCGCGCCAATCCTGGTTTTGATGGTTGTCTTTCGGCCTTTTTCGGCGATCAAACCGATGGGGTCCAACCCGTGCTGCTTGAATAGCTTGCGCATGATCCTGGCGTTCGGACCGGTGCCGGTGATGCCGATGGCAGAAACTTGAGCTCCCAAGGAGGCCAGATTGAGCGCCACATTAGCGGCGCCGCCCAAACGAAACTCCTCACGATTGATCTCAATGACCGGGACCGGGGCTTCCGGAGAGATGCGCTGAACTTTGCCCCATTGGTAGCTATCCAGCATCATATCGCCCAATACCACTGCCCTGATGCCCTTAACTGCAGCGCCAAGCTCTTTGATATTCATGATTTTAGGCTTCCGCCTTACCCAAAGGATAGTCGCCATTGAAGCATGCCAGGCAATAGTCTTCCGGTTTATTGGTGCAGCTCAGTAGATCATCTATACAGAGAAACTTCAAGCTGTCCACCTTCGTTCTTTGCCGGATCTCATCCAGAGACATGCGATTTGCCACCAGTTCATCACCGGACGGGGTATCGATGCCATAGTAACAGCTGTGTTTCACCATGGGGCTGCCGATGCGCAAATGCACTTCTGCCACTCCGGCTTTCTTGATCAAATCCACGATCTTGCGAATGGTGGTGCCACGCACAATGCTGTCGTCGATCAATACTATCCTCTTGCCCTTAAAGAAATTTGGCAGCAGGTTAAACTTCTGCCTCACGCTCTCATCGCGAATCGTCTGTTCGGGTTTGATGAAGGTGCGGCCGATATAGTGGTTGCGGATCAAGCCCATGGAGAGCGGAATGCCGCTGGCCTGGCTATAGCCCAGACCGATAAAGTTTGATGAATCCGGCACCGGAACCACATAGTCCGCTTGCAGGTCAGTATCCCGTGCGGCCAGGGCAGCGCCAAGCCTTTCCCGCATGCGGAAGACGTCTTCACCAAAGTGAAAGCTGTCCGGACGGGAAAAATAGATATGCTCAAAGATACAGTGCCGCGGATGCGGGATCGAACGATACAGATCCGGGTCGTTTTCGATTACCCGAATACCCTCGGAACTCACTTTCACTATTCCCGCGGAGGGGATTTCCTCGCGGTCGCTTACTCCCAAGGTGTCCAGCGCGCAGCTTTCGGATGCCACCACCACACTGCCGTCCTGCATCTTTCCCCAAACCATAGGGCGGATACTGTGCGGATCCCGGAACATATAGAGCGCGTCCCGGGTGCAAAGCACTGTGGAATAAGCGCCTTTGATATCACGCATCAAATGGCGGATGGCCTCAATGATGCCCTCACCCCGGCGCATGACCTGCCAGGCAATATACTTCACCAGCAGTTCACCGTCGTTATCGCTTTTGAAATATACGTTTTGTTCTTCCAGATAGCGGCGCATGGCGTGATAGTTTACCAGATCTCCGTTCGATGCCAAAGCATAGCTGGGGCCGGCAAGAGTTTCCACCATGTGCGGTTGCGTGTTAAACTCGGTGGCAGATCCTTTGGTGGGATAACGCACATGGCCCACGGCGATCGTTCCCGGCAGATTTGCCAGTTCACCGTCGTTAAACACTTCTTTAACCAATCCCATCTTCTTGCGCAGACGGATCACCTTGCCATCAGAAACCGCCATGCCACAGCTTTCCTGTCCTCTATGTTGTATGGCAAAAAGTCCCAAAGCCGCTAACTTAGCGGCATGTGGGCTGCCAAAGACACCCAGTATTCCACACATCAGGATTTTCCTTTTTGGTTGAAGCTAATCTTGTTTTCCTCACCTTTCAACAGGCGTTGGATGTTATCTTTGTGTTTGACGATGATCATCAATACGATCACCCCCACGAGCAGTAGCAGAACCCAATCCGTGGAAGGACGGGTGAGCTGATCAAAAAAGGTCCCGATCCCAAACACCGTGGCGGCGATAATCGAACCCAGTGATACATAGCGAGTACGGGCAACTATCAGGATAAAAACGGATAGTGCGATCAGCAAGCTCAGCGTTGAAAGTGCCGCGAAGACACCGGCAGCGGTTGCCACGCCTTTGCCGCCTTTGAACTTTAGCCAGATCGGGAAGATGTGTCCCAAAATGGCCAGCAGACCGCAGACGGAGACCATCGCGTGACCGCCGCCGAAGAAATGCCGGGCAAGCAACACAGCCGCTATTCCCTTCAGCATGTCCAGGATCATCACAATCACGCCCACTTTGGTGCCGAACTGTCTTAGAGCATTGGTAGCGCCGATGTTTCCGCTACCTTGCTTGCGAATATCAGTCTTATAGAATATCGTTGCGACCAGCCATCCGATGGGTATGCTGCCCAAAAGATAGGCCAGGATTGGCATCCAGACGCTAGGAGCGTTCATCCTCGGATACTCCTTCTTTACGACCCTTGAAGATCAGCTTTATCGTTACTCCGGAAAAGGCAAATACCTCCCGCAGCTGGTTGTTGATAAACTTCCGGTAATTCTCCGTAATCAGAGCCGGGGTGTTGCAAAAGAACACAAAGATCGGGGGCTTTACCGCGGCCTGAGTGATATAATAGATCCGCACATGCTTGCCGGAAGGATGAGTAGGCGGTCTGCGCGCGATCACTGTTTCCATAAAGCGATTCAGTTCCGATGTAGGGATGCGCTTCTGGCTTTCGTCTTCGATTTGCACCACCATTTCCATCAGTCTGTGAATGCGCTGCGAGGTCTTTGCCGAGATAAATATCACTGGCGCGTATTGCAGGAAGGGCATCTGATAATGAAGCTCAGTGATGTATTTTCCGGTGGTTGCGCTGTCCTTTTCGACCAAGTCCCATTTGTTATACACAATCAGGATTTCTTTCATTTTGCGCTGGGCATAGGAAGCTATTTTCAGGTCCTGGGTGCTGATCTCTTCATCCGAAGTAAGCACCAAAACCACGATGTCACAGCGGTCAACTGCCTCGATAGTGCGCATTGTGCTGAAATACTCTACCCCGTAGGTTACTTTCTTTTTCCGGCGCAATCCGGCGGTATCGACCAGGACATATTCTTTGCCATGATAGCGGAAGGGTGTGTCGATGCTGTCCCGGGTGGTCCCGGGGATGTCGGTCACGATTTGTTTTTCAGAGCCCAAAAGCAGATTCACAATGGAGGATTTACCCACATTCGGTTTGCCCACCACTGCGATTCGGGTGTTTTCGCTTTTTACTTCCACTCCGGCATCCATGGTATCCGGGATGCGGATTACCAGTTCGTCCAGGAAGTCGCCGGTGTTTCTGCCATGAGACGCGGAGATGGCAAATGCGTCACCAAAACCAAGCTGGAGGAAGTCATACACTTCCCACTCAAGCTTCTCGCTATCGGCCTTGTTTGCCACCAGCATGACCTTGTCCCGGTGCGGGAAGAGAATCTTGGCAATGGCTTGATCCAGGTCTGTGGTTCCGGTCTGGGCATCCACCATGAAGATGATGAGATCGCTCTCATCAACCGCCAGAAGTGCCTGATGCATGATGTTTTTATCCATGGGGTCGCCACTATCGTAAACGATTCCGCCGGTATCGATGAGCTTGAACACTTTTCCGTTCCATTCTACATCTTCATACTTGCGGTCGCGGGTGATCCCTGCTTCAAAATCAACGATGGCCATACGCTTGCGGCATAACCGGTTGAACAGAGTTGATTTACCCACGTTTGGGCGTCCCAGGATCGAGACAATGTATTTTCTCATTATATGCTGCCTTTAAATGCTATTTGTTCCAGTATTTTGAAAGTGCCGATTTTGTCAATGCCGGTGTTTGGTTCGGGTGATAGCCTGCGATGCAGCCCCAGGGCAATTTGAGGGATTCCGCATCCGGACAAATTGACACTGGATTCCGGGCGGACTTTTCACCCTTGGCTACTTATTCTGCTTTCAGGCTGATTTTATGCTGTTATCAAGCTATGCCCACACGATGATAACAGCATAAGATCAGCTTTATCAAGCTGCAATGAAGCAAGCGGGCTCGGGGGAGAAACCGGGGCTAAAAAAGGAGCCCCTTATACAAGAGGCTCCGGATCTATTGTTAAGCTGAATCAGGTCTATTTCATGAGGATCATTTTGCGGGTAGAGCTGTATTTTCCGGATTTCAGACGGTAGAAATACAGGCCACTGGCTACTGTGCTGCCGTTGTCATCCGCGCCGTTCCATACCATTTGGTGTCTTCCGGCAGGCATGGTTTGGTTGATCAGGCCGCGTACCTTCTGGCCCTTCTGGTTAAAGATCTCCAGGCTTACATCTCCGGCTTCTTGAATGTTGAAGCTGAGCGTGGTGCTGGGGTTGAAGGGGTTGGGATACGCGCTGAACAGAGTGGTGGCAGCAAGTTCGCTAACCTGATCCACATTGGGAGTAGGCTGGAAAACGTTGCCGGCACGGTTGTATGAACCCAGGTAGCAAGGCCACTGGATGTCCTGAATGCTGCGTTTGATGTCGATCACATAGAACTTTCCGTTATCCGGAATCACGATGTCCAGATCACCGTCTCCATCCAGATCTGAGACTGCGGCAGAGACTTTCACATTGCCGTTTAGCTTGATCGGGAAGTTCGGGGATTCTGTGCCATCCAAACGTACGGAATGCAATCTGCCGTTAATATCGCCAAAGATGATACCGGAGAGATTTGAGGCATGGTCGAATCTGGCTACCACGGGAGTGCATTCAACGCTGGTGCCCACCGATAACGGTGTATTGGGCAGATTCGCGCCGGTGCTGTCCATGATGTAGATATCGCCATTGGCGGCGATCAGAATGATCTCTTTGGAGCCGTTGTTGTTCACGTCCGCGACCACGGGACTGGTCTTGATAGCAGAACCGATGGTCTTTTGGAAGAGCACGCTGCCGTCGTGATTGAGGGCATAAAGGTGTCCGGAAGTGCTTGTCGCAATAAGCATTTCAGGATGTTCGTCACCATCCAGATTGGCAATTGTGATGGGGTTCTGACTACCACCGGAAAGGTTGGTTACGGGGAATCCGCTGATGCTTTGTCCTGTGACAGCGCTGATCGCGTACACATGGCCGTTCAGGGCACAGGCGATGATTTCAAGGTTGCCGTCACCATTCAGGTCTGCCACGGCAGGCGGGGCAAGGAAGGCTACACCCAAGGATAAGGGGAAATTCGGCACATAGCTGCCATCGTGGTTTAGCACGTGTATATCGCCGGCTTGAGTGATCACGATGATCTTTGCGGATTGACCGGGGAATAGATTGGCAATTACCGGACCGCTGCGCAGAGTTCCGCTGGCAGATTGATTGAACAGGATTTCACCATTGGAATTGAAGGCTGCGATGTGGTTGTTTGCCAGCGAGGCGGCAAAACCGTAGGTTCCGTTGTTCTGCAGATTACTCATAGCGATGGAACCGACGACCGAGCTACCAAGATTCAGGGGGAAGCCCGGGATGGTGGCGGCGCCATCGGCAGTGGTGATGTGCACGTTTCCGGATTGATCCGAGAAGATGACTTCTTTGCTGCCGTTTCCGTTCACGTCTTCGAGTATTGCGGAAGTAGCGGCGGCGCCACCGGTATCGACCGGCCAGCCGGCTTGGATCAGAGAGAGTTCCACATTGAAGGGAATCACTTTATTATAAGGGAATGCTTGATCTTGGTTTGCGCTAACGACCAATTCAAAAGGAATCGGTTCGGAAGGCAGATTTGCGATAGTGTTAAACTTGTAGGGGCTGATGTTCCAGGTGGAGCTCGCCGCGTATAAATATCCGCCCTGACCAAAGGTGGAAACGGAATCGATGATTGTTACTCCGGGGTAGCTGGTTCTCAGAGATGCGGTCACACCGGTCGCGTCCTTCCAGAGGATGCCGTGTCCGGTCATCACGTTGCCCAAAAGGATATTCATGGTGACTGTTTCACCGGGATTCGGCACGCCATCGCCATCGCCGATTACTTCAGTGAGACTGATGTCTTCTTTCACGATGTTCGGGATCTTGTCGTACATTGTGGCGGTAAAGGAGTTTACTCTGCCCAGCCCGAGTTTTCCGGCATAGCTGGGGTTCAGATGGTCGATGGGATCGGCTGTAATCATAAGTCTTTGGCGCAATTCCAGAGAGCTGAGTTCAGGGTGCAGGCTACGCACTAAAGCGGCTACGCCTGCCACGATCGGGCTGGCCATAGAAGTTCCGCCATAACTGGCATAGCCGTTACCACCGATGATGGTCGATTGGATATTATCGCCGGGAGCACTGATGTCGATCGGGTCGCCGTAATCCGAAAAACTAGCTTTCTGGTCGTTGGAATTTGTCGCTGCAACGTTCAGAGTATTCTCGGCATCAGCAGGATAGTCCTGGTAAGAGCTGGTATGCTCTGTATTGGCATTACCTGCGGCCGAAACTACTACCGCGCCGAGGTTTGAGGCATAGTTCACTACCTGATTCGGGTAGTTGCCACTGCCGGGCCCGCCCCAACTGGCATTGATGATGTGCGCGCCGATCTGCGCGGCATAAGTGATCTGGTCGTATCCGGCAGAGATTCCGGTTGAAGGGGAATTGCTCGGAGCGCCTTTGCAGACCAGGATGGATACATTTGGTGCGGAACCTACTACGCCGATGCCGTTGTCGCCTACTGCGGCAGCACAACCGGCTACGTGAGTTCCGTGGTCGTTGTGAGAATAGTTCTGAATCGGGTTGTTGTTGTTGTCATAAAAGTCCCAACCAACCAGGTCGTCGATCTTGTTTCCGCCTTCACCGGCGTCAATGCCGTCTCCACCGGAAATGGTCCCGGCTTGCCAGTTGATGCTCATTCCGGGGGATTCCGCGGGGTTGATCCAGATGTTTGCCATCAGATCCGGATGATTCCATTTCACACCACTGTCTGTGATGGCAACTATCACGTCGTGACTTCCGGTTACATAGTCCCAGGTGTCAAAGCTCTGCAGCAGGGGATGGGCATACTGCTGCGAAAGCATGGGGTCGTTTGGTACAAACTTCGTGCGGTTGATGGCTTCCAGCTCCGCATAGTGGAGCCAGGGGTTTTTGTGCAAGTTCTGCACTGTTTCGTCGATCCGATCATCGGAAGCGAGGAAGAAACGATAGACGTTTTGCATGTATTTGCCGTTGTCATTCCACTCCGGTTTGATGATATCGGTGTGGGCTTGTTTCATATCTACGATCTGATACTCGACCGCAAGCGCGTCAAAGCTTTCCAGCCCGGTATGGATTACTCCGTCCCGGAGCTCAAACTCCAGCTTGCCATCAGGGTTTGGTATAGCGTCTTTAGTAAAGCAGCCGATTATTGTGCGGGATTGAAACCAATAGGGATCAAAGCTCACAGCAAAGGCCGCGGCACTGATTATGATCAGCATGGATAGTATTATCAGCTTTTTCATGGGTACCTCAAGATTGAATTTCTTACATGCTTTCTCCGGGGGGAGATATCGTCAAGCCCTTTTTGCCTTCTTTGGACATTAATAAAGGATAAGTTCCTCTCTTGGCAAATACTTGGAAATGTATATATTTCTTAGCTTTTCATGTTGCGGAAGGCTCAGCTTTGCGTCTTCGGCCACGATGGCAAAGGCGTCTGCTCTGGCAAGTTGCAGAATACCCTGATCCTGGATCAGGTTGGCGTGTTTGAGTTGCGGCATCCCGGATTGTTCTTGCCCGAAAAGCTCGCCGGGACCTCTCAGTTCCAGGTCTTTCTCGGCGATTACAAAGCCGTCTGTGCTTCTGCTCATGGTATTCAGCCGCTCCCGCGCCACACCGGACATCGGTTGGTGCCAGATCAGATAGCAATATGCCTGATCCCCGCCTCTGCCTACCCTGCCCCTTAACTGATGCAATTGGGCCAGCCCGAAGCGCTCGGCATGCTCGATCACCATCACCGAAGCATTCGCCACATCTACTCCGACCTCAATAACCGTGGTGGAGACCAGGACGCGGATCTTGCCTGCCTTGAATCTGCGCATGATGTCGTCTTTGTCCCCGGCCTTCATCCGGCCATGGATCAGCTCGATGGAGTAATCCCGATACACCTTGTGCTTCAGGTGTTCAAACAGCCTTTCCGCATCCAGCAGCGCCACCTTCTCGCTCTCTTCTACCAGCGGGCAAACAAAGTATATCTGTCTGCCCTTCTGCAGCTCTTTATGCACTTCAGTGAGCACGGTGTCGATCTTGTGGTCAGATCTGATGTATGTTTGCACCGGCTTGCGGCCCTTGGGCATTTCGTCAATGCAGCTCACCTCAAGGTCCCCGTAAACGGTCATCGCCAGGGAGCGGGGGATAGGTGTGGCGGACAGATACAATAGATCGGGCTTGCCTTGCGCTTTGGCAAGCCGCGCACGCTGCTCCACGCCAAAGCGGTGTTGCTCATCCACCACCACGAGACCCAGGCGGGCGAACGTAACATCCTTCTGGATCAGAGCGTGGGTGCCGATGATGATCTGCGCGCTACCCTCGGTGATTTCGCTCTTGATCTCTGCTTTCCCTTTGTAGATACCGCCCTTGAGCAACACGGCCTTCACCGGCAGGCTTTGCAGGGCTTTGCTGATGTTCTGAAAGTGCTGTTCGGCCAAGATCTCCGTGGGGGCCATCAGTGCCGCCTGATATCCGTTTTCCACCGCCAGGAGCATGGCAAAGAGGCTAACAATCGTCTTGCCGCTGCCCACATCGCCCTGTACCAGGCGGGACATCTGTTTATCGCTGCACATGTCTTCGAAGATCTCGCGGATCACCCGCTTTTGCGCTCCGGTAAGCTCGAACTGCAGGCTGTTCTTTAGTTTTGTGGTATGCTCTTTCCGGTTTTGGAAGTGAGTGCCGAGTACCGTCTCTTTGTGAGTTCGCTTGTGCCTGGCCCATAGGATTTGGGAATAGAGGAACTCCTCATAGGCAAAGCGCGTACGGGTCTTTTCGATGAGACTCGTGTTCTGCCCAAAGTGCATGATCTGCAAAGCATCTCTCCGGGGCGGGAAGCCGTGCTGCTCCAAGATGAAGTCCGGCAGGCTTTCCTCGATATGCTCGGCATGAGCGGCAAAGGTGTTCAGCACTATCCTGCGCAGATGAGCCTGAGCAAGCCCCTCTGTGAGCGGATAGACCGGCAGCAAGGTTCTTTGCTTCCAGAAATCATCTTCATCCTTGTTGTCGTCCAGAATCTCGAAGTTCGGGTGGGTCATTTGAAGTTCGCCGTTGAAGGCAGAGAGGGTTCCGCTCAGCCAGATCGTGATCCCCGGTCTGAACATCTGCGGATAGCTCTTGGGATAGCTGAACCAGGCACAGACCAAGCCCAGGGAACCGTCGTTGACTCCCACGTGCAGAATCTGTTTCCCTTTGGAGGTAGGGCGCAAATCCACCCAGGATACGGTGGCTGTCAGTGAAACCATTTCTCCCACTTGCAGGTCTGCCAGGGTGGGATTCACGATGCGGCTGATGTAGGAACGCGGGAAATACTCCATCAGATCGCCAACCGTATGCACTCCCAGCTTTGCCAGAAGCCGGGCACGATACTCTCCCACGCCCTTCATATACATGATGGGGCTTGATAAAGCTGAGGGTGCCGTCTGTTTCTTCTCCATGAGCGCAATTCTTATCCCCGCGCATTTTTTGTCAATTACCGCTTCGCGATAAGAAACGCCATTAGCGGACAAAGCCGGAACTCAAGAAGCTCCGGCTTTGTTTTATGCTCGATTTCTATGTTATTTCTCGAACCTTAGCACCACGAAGCTGGGCACCTTATTGCGATCCAGCACATAGAGCCGGATTGTGTTGCGTCCCCTCCGCTCCATGTTAGTGATCGCCTCGGAAAGCACAGTGTTAAAATCACTAACGCTGTTGACCACATTGCCGTCGATTTGCAAAATAACCATTCCTTGGCTCAGCCCGGCTTGCGAGGCAGGAGTATTGGGGTCAACGGAACTGATCAAGACGCCTCCGCTGCCTTCAATGTTCAGGCGTTTAGCCAAAGCACTATCCATTTCATCTACTTTGATGCCGGTGCTGATAGCGGTTTTTACTCCGGTTTCGGCATCGGTTGCGACCACTTCGCCGGGAAAGCCTTCCAAGGTAACGTTAATGCTTTGTTCTTTGCCATCCCTCAAGACCTTAATCGGTACTTTGTCTCCAATCTTGGCGGTGGCAACCACAAGGCGGAATCTGGCAACGTTCGCAACCTTCTCTTTGCCTACTTCCAGAACAATATCACCTGCCTGCAATCCGGCTTTAGCAGCGGGGCTGTTTTCTTCCACCTTGGCGATCAGGACGCCGCTCATCTCGTCTATCTCAAAGGCTTCCATCAGATCAGAGGTAATCTCCTGGGGCAGGATGCCGATATAGGCGCGCTGAACTTTGCCGGTAGCGACCAGATCTTCCACGACTCTTTTGGCAAGATTGATGGGTATCGCGAAGCCGATACCGATGTTTCCGCCACTACCGCTGATGATGGCAGTATTGATCCCGATTACCTCGCCCCTGATGTTCAACAGGGGTCCCCCACTGTTTCCGGGGTTGATGGCGGCATCGGTTTGGATAAAGTCTTGATAGAGCAATTCGTTTCTGCCACTCATGATATTGCTTCTGCCCAGAGCCGAAACAACCCCCAGGGTTACTGTGCGTTCCATGCTGTCTCCAAAGGGGTTGCCGATTGCAATCGCCCACTCGCCAATCTCGAGCTTGGAGCTATCGCCAAGAGGGGTAATGGTAATCTTGTTTTTAGAATCGGGATTGATCTTGATCACGGCCACATCGGTGTTGGAATCCATTCCCACCACCGTTGCGTCGTAGGTCTTTTTATCTGCCAAAGCAACTTTGAGAGTGCCATGTTCACTGTATTTTGCCACATGATTATTGGTCATGATAAAGGCTTCACCGGTATTGGAATTGTATTCATAGATAAACCCGGTTCCGATCGGATCTGTCCTGGTTTGGCTCTGTTGTTGCTGTTCCTGTTGCTGACGCGGCATTCCGAAGAACTGGCGAAAGAAAGGATCATTGAAGAACGGATCAATGTTCTGGCGAGGAGTCACGACCCTTTCCACACTTATCTGTACCACTGCTTCCCGAACATCGCGAACTACTTTTACTACCGGGCTTTGTCCATCCGGACCGATCATATCGGTTTTAGCTTGTGCGCAACTGCTGAGGCCGATCAACACCAGCAGAAGCATAATGCTTTTTGCGAATCTCATTCTGATCTCCTAATTATATAGAATTCCTGTTTAGTGGTAAAAACAAAAAACAAATACCAGCTCCCGATTCAATGCTGTACTACAATATTATATACACAGCCGAGCCGAAAGCCAAGCAGAAAATCCTACTGAAATCCGGGCGCCATTCCCACAGGATGGGAATATTTGTAAAGAAAAAAAAGCCCCCTGAGATCAGGAGGCTGTTGATAGATATACACTTTAATGCGACCGGGAGGACATGCTTAAGCCGGCGCACTGAAGCTTGGATGATCAATCCCAATAGTTCTTATTTATGCCTATGCCCTTGGTTCTGGCATATTTATCCACGATGCTTACAAACTCCCGACGTCTTTCCGCATCCTTGGTCTCCATATGGGTCGCTGCCAGCTTGCGAATCTTCTCAAGATCCAGGTTTTCGGTGAAATCGCTTTCCGATAACAGCATTCCGAAGCCGGCAACCGCGGCGGCGAACATGAAGTTGCTGCTGCACTCTTTGGCTGTTCTTGCTTTCGCGGCGACCACAAACTCCCGCGGGATGCTGGTATCGGAATCTGGCATTTTGTAGCGCAATTTCACAGTAGCAAGTTCCGGACTTTCTTTGATGTTTTTCTTTTGATATTTCAAATCGTCCAGCTCGGCGATATCCTCTTTGGAATGTACCGGCATTATCTCGTAAATAGCGGTAACGGTGTGCCCTGAACCAAGTTCTCCGGCATCTTTGGCATCGTCCTTGAAATCCTCGGCGCGCAAATTTCGGTTTACATAGCCGATCAAGCGATAGGCCTTCACCTTGGAGGGATTGAATTCCACCTGGATTTTGACGTCTTTGGCAATGGTGAACAGCGTTCCCGCCATCTCTTCGGACAGCACTTTGCGAGCTTCGGCAATTGTGTCGATATAAGCATAATTGCCGTTGCCTTTATTTGTGATTTCTTCCATGCGACTATCCTTGAAGTTGCCCATGCCAAAGCCCAGAACAGTGAGATACACGTCCTTCTTGGCTTGGGTTTCCACCATTGAAACCAGTTCCGCGGTGTTACTTGTGCCCACATTGAAGTCTCCGTCCGTGCAGAGGATCACCCGATTGCTGCCGCCTTTCACATAGTTTTCCACAGCAGTCTTGTAGGCAAGCTGGATGCCCGCGGCACCGGCGGTAGAGCCTCCGGCTTGCAGTCGGTCGATGGCAGCACGGATCTGTTCCTTGTTTCTTCCGTTTGTGGGCGGAACCGCTAAACCACTGGATCCGGCATAGACCACTACAGCAATCTTATCATCGGGACGCATCTGATCCAGCAGAATATTCAAGGATTGTTTTACCAAAGGTAGTTTATTTGCCTGATTCATGCTACCGCTTACATCCACTAAAAACACCAGGTTTGAAGGCGGGGCTTTGCTGAGATCCACATCCTTGCCTCGCAAACCGATATGTAACAGTTGTCGTTCTTTGTTCCAGGGGTTTTCGCCCAACTCGGTATAGACAGAGAACACTTCACCGCTTTTTGGCGCGGGATAATCGTAGGAGAAATAGTTGATCATTTCCTCGATGCGCACGCTGTTTGGGGGTAGCATCCGGCCAGAGAACAGCGCGTTGCGCATCTGCGCATAATATGCTGTGTCCACATCGATGGAGAAAGTGGAAAGCGCTTTATCCAGCGGACTGTGAAAGATGTTTTCCTGCAAGTTGCTGTATTCGCTGGTCTCATGCTGTTGAGGATAATGTGCATAATCCTCAGGTCTACTTACAAAATCACGGAAAGCGGGCGTATGTTCTCTAACGCGCACGCTACCTGAGCTTCCTGTAGCGCTGCCGGCAGCCCCCGGTCCGGGGTGGTGGCTGGGGGGTCTACGCCCATAAGTCGCCCCTCCGGCGTCACTGAGTATTGTGGTTTGAGGCAGATGGGACGGGGCTTGCGTGCTCAGCTGTTCAGATTCGCGACTTGCCACAGTGGCCGTGCTTGTTAGTACTACATTGCAGATGCTGTGATGATCTGCTTTCACCCGGACCCGTTTTTTCCCGACAAGATGATCATCAGCTTCAAAACTGAGTTCATAAAATCCCTCTGGTAAGCCATTAAAACGGTATTTACCTTTTGCATCCGTGTATTGAGTTTCGACATTTTGATTGGAATGGGTGAGCGTGATCCTCGCTTTTTCGATCACGCTCCGTTCACTACTACGCACGATTCCGCCAAGGGAACCGGTTTTTTCTTTTTGTGCAACGACAGTAGTTATTAAGCCTACAATAACCACCAGAACGAACAATGTTTTTCTCATTGTTTCCTCCATACTAATGCTGGGGGCAGAGTGATATGCGCGTTTAACTATGTCAAGCACTTATTGGTGAAGATTTTGCTTTATTTTGCCTCAAAGATGCGATGGGATGCGCTGAAAAGCTCATGGCATGCGGCTTTGAGTACCGCGTTGATAATTATCTACACTGCCTTTTGCTTAGCTGGAGTCTCAGCAAATGTGTCTGCTCAAAGGCAGGATGAGATGCCCCTGTTTTGCAGCAACCGGTGTTCCTTCCACCTGACGCCGGTTTAAAGAATACAGTTTGATCCGGATTTTGGTTGATGAAGATCCGGCAACACCTGCTCTATCCAGCCGTTCAGGCCCCTGTGTTGTGCCGGACTTATGCTGATATCGTGCTGTTATCAAGCTGTATTCACCCGATAACAAGGCCTTAATATCAGTTTAATGACATGTTTATGCCAGCCGGATATCAGGAGTTCTCCTTAGCCCATACTCCAGGAACTATAGCGCCCCCAACTAAGAACTAAGAAAAAAACTGTGTCGAACGCGCTGCTTCAGCTATCTTGTCTGCGAAGCAAAAATAATAACCTCGGAATAAATAAATGAAATCTATAACAATGGTACTCATTTTCTTGATCGGGGTAAGCGCCATGTTATCTGCGCAGCTTACTCTTTCAGGGTATCCCTATCTGGCATATTCCTCGGAAACCCGATGGATGGGTGGAGCTTTTACCTTTACCCGCTACGATTTTAGCAAACCGTTCACCGAACCGAATCCGCATCGGATATCGCTGTTGGGCAATACCATTTACTCTCAGAACAAGCAGTTTATGCTGGCGCTGATTCCCAGCTACGAACTCGGTGCCTTCAGTCTGGATTCTTCCATGCAATTCAGTTCCTGGCCGGATACCTTCTATGGAACCGGGAACTTCACCGCGCCGGATGAATGGGAAGCCTTTACTTCTTCCTACTATGCCACCGAGACTTCCCTGAGCTATCGCCTGGGGCGCAGCCTCAGCGCATCTTTGCAGATGGATCTGGGTTTGCACAAACTGAAGGAGGTGGAAGAGTCCGGGATGCTGGAGAACGCTCAAATCCCGGGCAAAGAGGATGCGGTTCATTCCGGCATCGGCGCATCGCTGAGGTTTGATTCCAGTGATGGCGGTTTCTATCCCACCCGGGGGCTTAAATTCGAGCTCAAGCAGCTCTGGTATGAGGCAGATTTGGGCAGTGACCACACCTGGCAGAAGAATCTCTACGACTTCCGGCTGTATGTGCCTCTGAGCAGCAAAAGCGTATTTGCGACGCAGAGTGATCTGGAACTGAATCGGGGGGATGTGCCTTTTTATCGCTATCCGGAGTTGGGTAACCGCTTACGGGCCTATGATTCTAAACGTTTCATCGATAAAGTCCGGATCAGCCAGCGTGTAGAAAACCGCCTATTTCCCTTTGAGGATGGGGCTTGGACGAGATTGGGCTTTGTGCTCTTCGCGGAAACCGGGCAAGTGGCGCCGGAGCTTCAGGATATTGCTTTGAAGGACTGGCATTTGTCTTTGGGAGGCGGTATCCGGTTTTCGATTCTGCCGAAAGAAAGGCTGAATCTGCGCGCTGACTTTGGCTTCGGAAGTGACTCTTTCAACTTCATTATTAACGCCAGGGAAGTGTTTTAGCTTGCCAAATGGGCATAGTGCACTATCCTAAAACAAAACATACAGTTAGAAAGTTTGGAGAAACAATGCAGAAGCTCACAATAACAAAGACTCCATCGCTAAAAACGGGCAGCGCCGAAGAAATTCGGGAGCGCTTGCGCGAGTATTTCCACAAAACCTTCAGTATCGACGAGAAGCTTTACGAGATCTTGGCAGATAGTGAAACCTTCTATTTGCGACCTGACCCCCTGCGCCATCCCCTGATCTTCTATTATGGGCATACTGCCGTGTTTTACCTCAATAAACTGAATATTGCGGGAATCATTTCTGAACGCATAAACCCCGGATTCGAATCCATGTTTGCCGTAGGAGTGGATGAAATGAGCTGGGACGACCTCAATGAAGCGCATTACGATTGGCCTGAGCCGGAAGAAGTGAAGGCATATCGGGAGCAAGTGCGTGCTCTGGTGGATCGTGTGATCAGCACTCTTCCGCCTCCGGAAGGCGGCATCGATTGGGACAGCCCCTGGTGGGCGATCATCATGGGTACCGAGCATCAACGCATCCATCTGGAGACATCATCAGTGTTGATCCGGCAACTACCCCCGGATAAAGTGAGAGCCCTTGAGGATTGGGTAATCTGCACCGATGACCCCATTGCGCCCCGGAACGAATTGCTCCCTGTACCCGGGGGGAATGTGGTTTTGGGCAAAGACTTTAGCGACCCCTTCTACGGCTGGGACAATGAATATGGCAAGAAAGAAATTGCAGTTGAGGATTTCAAAGCCTCCAAGTATCTGGTTTCAAATCGGGAGTTTCTGGCTTTTGTGGAAGCGGGCGGATATCAAGATGAAAGCCACTGGACGCCAGAGGGTTGGCAGTGGAACAGCTTTCAACAAGCCGGGATGCCGCGCTTTTGGCGCAAGCGGGAGAATGGAGAGTTCTATCTTAGAACTATCACCCGGGAAATCCCCATGCCCTGGAGCCATCCGGTGGAAGTGAACTATCTGGAAGCAAAAGCATTCTGCAACTGGAAGGCCAGGCTGGAAGGGCGCAAGCTCCGCCTGCCCACCGAGGCGGAGTGGTATCGTTTGCGGGACCTGCACCTGGATACGGATCAACCCTATTGGGATCAAGCGCCCGGGAATATAAACCTGGAACACTATGCTTCCGCGTGCCCGGTATCGCGCTTTGCTTTTGGGGATTTTTATGATCTCATCGGCAATGTGTGGCAATGGACTGAGACGCCGATATCCGGGTTTCCGGGTTTCAAGATGCATCCCTATTACGACGATTTCAGCGTACCGACTTTTGATGCCCGACACAATTTGATCAAAGGTGGCAGCTTCATCAGCACTGGAAATGAAGCTCTGCGCGCTTCTCGTTATGCCTTCCGCCGGCACTTCTACCAACACGCCGGATTCCGCTATCTTGAAAGCGAGGCGGAGCCGGCAGTGGAAGATAACTTGTATGAAAACGATCCCCAAATTGTGCCATTCTGTGATCTGGATTGGGATTCCGGATTTGCCCAAGACCTTCTGACCAAGATCGAAAAACAGGGGCTTGATCTATCCGGAAAGAAGCTGCTGAATCTCGGATGTAAAACCGGGAGACTGAGCTTTGAACTGGCACGGTCTGCGGAACGGGTGTTTGGCCTGGATGCCAGCGCGCGGATCATCCAACTGGCTACGCGCATGAAAGAAGACGGTCATATTCGCTACATCCGGGTAGATGAAGGCGAGATCATCAGCACTGCGGAGCATTCATTGGCAGATTTCGGTTTGGATATGCTGCGCGACAAGGTCGAATTCTGGCAGGCAGATAGCTCCAATCTGATTGCCAAGTTCAGCGGCTATGATGTCGTGGTGGCAGTGAATACCCTGGAAGAAGCCCGCGATCCGGGCGCATTTCTGCGGGAGATTCCGGGGCGCATTGTGTCCGGCGGATATCTGGTTTTGGCGGATAGCTATCACTTCATGGCACCAGAAAAGCCTGCCGGCATCCGTAAAGACGGTGAACCCTACCGGGGCATGGATTGGCTGAAAGAAGAACTGAGGAAGGACTTTGAACTTGTCCACGCGCCACAGCAGATCTGGCAAAAACTGCGCAAAGACCACCGCAACTATGAAGCCCGACGCCTGGAAATAAGTATCTGGAAAAAGAAAGGCTGAGGCATTGCTTGACAGAATAGACCGCTTGCCCAGCTTTGAGAAAAAAGACCATGCGTCTTAGCGTATTGCAGATAGGAGTATCACAAAATGAAAGAGATCAGTTCAGAAGAAAGAGAGCTGCGGTGGATCCGCATACTGCTTACAATTGTTGCGATTCCGGTGGTGGTTCTGATCTTCAGAACCCTGAAATCGATCTTTATTCCGCTGGTATTTGCCATCTTCCTGAGCTTTGTATTTTCGCCTTTGATCAGATACTTGCGCAAGAGGAAAGTGCACATCAGCATTACGATGACCCTCATGCTGATTATCATTATCCTGCTGATGATTGCATCCACGATGTTGCTTACCGCGGCGGCAAACTCTCTGGTAACCGGGTTCCCCCGCTATCAGACCAATCTGATGATCAGGGTAGAATCTCTGATATCAGGCTTTGAAGGGCTTTCAGCCCGCTTTGATCTGGCTATGGGGGATTACCTGAAATATGATATTGTGCAGCTGCTTTCGCCCGGTAGCTTCTCGATCTCCAGAGCGCTTTCCGGCGTGATGACTACCACTGTGGGGGTTAGCTGGAATTTTGTCCTGATCATCATCTTTCTGATGTTCATTGTGGCGCAAGATGGCGCGATGAATCTGAGGCTGAACAAGGTGCTGAATCCGGCGGATCAACAGCGGACAAAGCTGATGCTTTCCAATATCCAATTGCAGATCCAGAAATATCTGCTTACCAAGACCATCATCAGCTTGTGCACTGCGGTTGTGGGGATGGTTCTGATGATGCTTTACGGGGTGGATTTTGTGTTGGTATGCGGCATCCTGCTGTTTATCATGAACTTCATTCCTAATATCGGCAGTATCATCGCCAGTGGCGTCCCTATCCTGATTTGTTTCCTGCAAAGCGGCCTTGATATACGCACTATCATGTTCTCGATACTCATTGTGGCTACTCAGATGCTCTTTGGCAACGTGCTTGAACCCAAGATTCAGGGTGAGAGATTAAACTTGAGCCCGATTATGGTGTTGGTTTCCCTGATCTTTTGGGGCTGGGTGTGGGGCATCGTGGGCATGGTGCTGGCGGTTCCGATCACTTCCGCGATCAATATCATGCTGATCCAGATCGACGAAAAGAACCTGATCTCAGCGATTATCAGTAGTTAGGCTCTAATCAATAAGTGCCTCGCATTGGTGTCGCTGAGGCACTGCTAAACGCTATTCGAAGCCCAGTTCTTTCAGCGCGTGAGGCTTTTTCCGCCAGTTCTCATTGATCTTCACGAACAAGTGGATTTCCGAGGGGAACTGGAGAAACTCTGTGAGCTGCAGCTCGGCGTATTCGCGGATCTTCTTCAGGTTTGCGCCACCTTTTCCGATCAGGATCGGTTTCTGGCTGTTGCGTTCGATCCAGATCACGGCATCCACTACGACTTTGGTGGGAAGCTCCTGAAAGCGTTCGATCAGAACCGCGGTGGCATAGGGGATTTCCTCTTCAAAGAGGTGGAAGATGGCCTCGCGAATCAGCTCCTTGGCAAAGAAGCGCAAAGGAAGGTCGGAGAGCTGCTCATCATCGTAAAAGGGCTCGTGATAAGGGATGAAGTGCCGGATGCACTCTACCAGTTCCGTGATGCCGGCTCCGGTCAGAGCAGATACAAAGACACTGCGCTCCACATTCTTGGGCAGATGAACCAGCAAAGCTTCTTTGTCGATGGTTTCCAGCAGGTCAATTTTGTTGAATACCGCCACCACAGCGCCCTTGACATTCTTCAGCAAGCCCAGCACTTCCAGGTCATAATCCGTGGGGAAGCTCTGCACTTGGGTCATAAAGATCACCAAGTCCACATCGCGGAAGCTGTCACTAATGATCCGTGACATGCGTTCCTGCATCTCGTAGCGAGGCTTTAGGTAACCCGGGGTGTCAATGAACACGATCTGGTGCTTGTCGGTATTCCAGATGCCTTTCACCGCATAGCGTGTGGTTTGCGGTTTGGCGGAGGTGATGGAAAGCTTTTCACCCAGGATGCGGTTCATCAGGGTGGACTTGCCGGTATTGGGACGACCAATGATGGCGACGAAGCCACTGCGAAAATCAGGGGGATAAGTTCTCATAAAGAAAGGGCGAGATTGCTCCCGCCCCCTATTCCATATGTATTACAGAGTCGCAAAAACGTCTCTGATGATCTGAATGCACTCGGCAAGCTGTTCCTTCGTGATAACCAACGGAGGTGCCAGACGGATGATATGGCGGTGAGTGGGTTTGCAGAGCAAGCCCTTTTCCTTCAGCATCAGGCAAACGTCCCAGGCTTCCACGCCGTCTTTGGGCTCCACAACGATCGCGTTCAGCAGACCGCGTCCGCGGACCAGCTTGATCATCGGATGGTCTATCTTGCGCAGTTCATCACGGAAGAATTCACCAAGCTCAAAAGCCCGCTCGGCCAGTTTCTCCTCTTTTACCACTTCCAGGGCTGCCTGAGCAACCGTGCAAGCCAGAGGGAATCCGCCAAAAGTAGATCCGTGCTGACCCGGTTTGATCTGCATCATCACTTCTTTATCTGCCAAAACCACTGAAACCGGCAACACACCGCCGGAGACGGCTTTGCCAAGAATCAATACGTCCGGCCGGACATTATCATAGTCGCAGGCCAGAAGCTTTCCGGTGCGAGCAATGCCGGTCTGGATTTCATCCGCGATAAAGAGTACATTGTGTTCTTTACAGATGTCAAAACAGGACTTTAGGTAGCCTTCATCCGGGACAAACACGCCCGCTTCACCCTGGATGGGTTCCACGATAAATGCAGCCACGTTTTTACCATGCTCAACGAGGTATTTCTTCAGTGCTTCAGCGTCGTTGTAAGGCACTCTTACGATGCCGGGAGCGAAGGGGCCAAAGCCCTCGTAGCAATCCGGATCGGAAGAAGCAGAGACGATGGCGATGGTGCGGCCGTGGAAGTTGTTTTCCGCAAAGATAATGACGGCATTGCCGTTTTCCACGCCCTTCACATTATATGCCCATTTACGGGCAAGCTTCATCGCGGTTTCCACGCCTTCTGCGCCGCTATTCATCGGCAGAACCATATCAAAGCCGAAGTATTCTGTGATGAACTTCTCAAACTCACCGAGCTTGTTGTTGTAAAAAGCACGGGATGTGAGGGTTAGAGTCTGGGCTTGATCGCACAATGCCTTGATAATCTTGGGATGGCAATGTCCCTGATTTACCGCGGAATAGGCTGAAAGAAAGTCGTAATAACGGTTACCTTCCGGGTCCCACATAAAAACGCCTTCGCCTTTGGCAAGGACTACGGGCAGCGGATGATAGTTGTGCGCGCCGTATTCTTCCTCAAGTTCCATAGCTCTCTTTGAGCTCACGTTTCCATATTTTAATTGTTCGGACATGTTTCCTCCATGTTCTATTTTACTATTATTCTTTACATAAGCCCGTATCTTAAACTCAGTTTAACTGTCAAGGCAAATCCTAATCAGCGATCTTTTGAGGGTCGCTTCAGCTCTTGGGACTCGCGGCTAGGCTCAGCGGTTGGGTTGGGGCTGTGCCTCAGCCATTGCGATCTTGGCTTCGCTACATTTCAGCTTATTCAGGATATAGATCAGCAGTACTGAACTCAGAATCGTGGTCAGCAAATCCGCCAACGGCATGGCAAAAACCAGCCCGTTGAAGGCAAACAGCTTATCCAGAATCAGGATTGCGGGGATATACATGATGCCCTGGCGGGAAAGGGATACGATCAGGGCGGGGAAGGCTTTGCCCATGGCTTGCAGACTGGTCATCATAATCATTCCGACAGCCGCGATCGGTATGGCATAGACATAAGCCTCCAGGATCATGGTGCCGATGCTCACGATTTCCGCATCTTTGATAAAGACCATGATCAGTTGCCGGGGGATCAATGCGAACAGCAGCGTCAGAGCTGCGGATAAACAAAGGGAGATCAACACCGAAGTGCGGATCGTTTCCTTCATCCGGGCGTAGTTTTTTGCCCCATAGTTATAGCCAATCAGTGCCTGGATTCCGATCGAGATCCCGATAAAGATAAAGATCGGGATAGTGAAGACCCGCGACGCCACTCCCAGTGAGGCTACATGGTGGTCTGAGTAGTTCGAGGCCAGTCGGAAACTGACCGTGTTCCCGACGCTCAGCATTACCTGGGACAGCGAAGCCGGGATGCCGATCAACAGGATTTCCCTGTAGCAGTTCCATCGCAGTTTAAAGTTCTTGAAAGATAGCGGAACCAGGCTTTTTTTACGCAGATAAAACTGCAGATAATACAGCATTCCACAGCCATTGCCCAATACTGTTGCCACAGCCGCGCCGGTTACTCCCATGCCAAAGCCGAAGATGAACAGCGGATCCAACAGAATGTTCATGCCGGTGCCGATAAACAGCCCGATCATGGCCTCTTTGGCTGCCCCTTCTGCTCTCAACAATTGCACCAAGGTGAACTTCAAGAGCACCACCGGGCTGCCGATCAAAATATAGAGCATATAGTCGCGGGCATGGTGCATGGTTTCTCCGCTGGCACCGACCAAGCTGATGAAGGCCGGGATGAAGATGATGCCCAAAACGCCCAGAACGATGGACAGCAAGGCTGATGTGATTACAGAGGTAACCAGGGTATTCTTTGCGGAATCCATGTCTTTTCGCCCAAGCAATCGCGATAGATAGCTGCCACCACCGATGCCAAAGATCCCCGCCATCGCCATCTGCATGATGAACAATGGCATGGCGATGGAAACCGCCGCCACCTGATATGGATCATTGAGCTTGCCGATGAAGAATGTGTCGGTCAGGTTGTATAGAATATTCACCATCATGCTTAGCACGCTGGGGATTGCCAGATGCATGATCGCTCGCGGCACGGGCATGTTTTCCAGGACGTATAGTTTGTTCTCTTTCATTTTTTGTGTTTAGAACTCCATTCCCACGCCATTTTATAGCCACCCCAGGGGTACACCTGGTCAATGTCACCGGCACTCAAAGGCACTTCCACGCCCAATTCAAAGATCATCGTAAACCCGCCATAAGTCCTTCCAATATTCATTCTTGCTCCGGCATGATGAAACTGCTCGCGCAAGGTCTCTGCTCCGTATAGTTTTCGCTCAAACTGATGATAATTACCGCGCGCGGCAAGCGTGAGAAAGATGTTCCTGGGGAAATCTTTGGTCGCCAACAACTGGGCTTCGGCTGAAAGCAACTGAAATCGGTAATCCTGCCCGTTATCGCTACCATCTCTCCAATAGTCTTCTCTGCCGCTGACAATTCCGCCGCCAAAGACTACCGCACTAGTGAACCGGTCATGCTGATGCAACTCTTTCTTCAATAATAGTTTGCCGGCAGAACCGGCTTCGTGCGCGGATACGCGGATTGCGGCATCTAAATCATCCTGCAATCCATATTTGATCTCAAGGGATTGAACTATACCCGCGGAATCACTATCAAAGATGTTTTGTGGATCTATCTCCAACCATCCGGGGGCATCAACTCCCATTCCATATATTATTCCGGTGGAGATATGCCCTTTTCCCATACATTTCGCAGAATCCAACACCGAAGCATCAAACCCCGCGCAAGCACTAAGAGCGATGAGCCAAACAACTGCACAAAGGAGAACAGCGAAACGAGTTACACTCCTCTTATTCAGAAAGCAATTGCTTCCGGATACGGCTCTGCAAGCGGAACTGCTGCTCGCAGAGCAACATCTTGCGGCTGGCATGTTCATATATATTTCTCCTTGTTGAAGCGGATATTTTTTTATAAAATCACGAATTCACAAACCCTTTATGATTGATACCCGATAGCTGCACATGCTCCTAAACCCCTTTATGTGTCAAGCAAATTATCTGATTTCGTGGCTAAGCGGCATTGCTTAAAATGAAGGAATTTGTGCCATTAAGAGCTTACGCAGGACATGCCGGAAGCATCGTACTATGCCCCTAAAGCTGAGATCACGAGGATCATGGATGGGGGAGTTCTCCTCCATGAGTGAGTATCGAGTTTGAGCATTGGTTCATGTCCCTTTCCTTGGGGATAGCTCTCAGAGCGCGAACATAATGGGCAATAAAACAATTGCTCAGCGCATTTTCCCAGGGACAAGTTTAGATTACACGATATGCCTTTGCCTCTGATCCCTTGACGACCACTCATGGACCTCCCAAAGAGTTCCTGAGCCACATTCGGGAAGTCTTTGGGAGGTATATGGGTGGTCGTCATGAAGCAAGCCCCCCATCAAATATCCGTATCCCGCCAGGGACCTGGGATTGCTATTATAGTAAGGACAATGCCCAGCTTCAAAAGGCATTTCTGAGCTGATTACCGCGGCAGGCTGCCTGATTCCGTGGAGGATTTTGGACAGTATCTGTTTAGAGTCACGATCAATCAGGCAGAATTCCCTTGACAGACGGACCTTTTTGTTTGACTATGAGTTCACCATGTTTGGAGGTTACGATGAAGTTTGCCGTTACGCTTTTAGTGCTTGTGATGCCGATACTTATGTTGGCGCAAGGAATGCAGCCCACGATTCCGGGAGATCCTTCTCCGGACGAAGTTTATCAAGATTCGGAAGGGCTCAGTTATGGTCTCGGGGGCACGGTTGGCGCGATAACCCTGGACGGATCCACATATTCTCAGGTGCGCTTACGCCCCGAAATTGGCATCGGGAAGTTCGGTTTCGGCCTTGATATCGACCTCTTGTTTGATAGTGAAGGCGATATCCGCCGGGAAGACTGGGACGAATGGCAGGATTTTGTAAACAAGATTTTCTACATCAGGTTTGCGCAAAGGCAGGATCCCTTGTACTTCAAGCTTGGCTGCATCCCTTCATATACTCTGGGGCACGGTCTGATTTTCGACCATTACTCAAACATGCTCCGTTACCCCGAAGTGAAGAACGTCGGTGGATATGTGGGTGTGAATCTGCCTTATTCAAATAGCGGACTGGAGTTCTTTACCCACAACATTCACAAAAACGAAATCCTGGCGGCACGGGTTCATGTGAACCCCTTTCATTATACTCAGGTTCCCTTTTTACGGAACTTCAAGCTGGGCCTGAATCTGGGTGTTGATCGCAATCAGCACGGCAAGTATCCGGATTCGGACAAAGATAATGTCCCCGACGTTTACGATAAGTTCCCCAATGATAATACCGCCTGGTTGGATACAGACAACGACGGAGTGCCGGATAACATCGATGTGGATATCAACGGCACCGGATTGATCGATCATCCCAGTGTAAACCCTCACGTTGCTGCCACATATCCCAATATTACCCAAGGCGCTGATCCCGAAAGCTTCAACTGGTTGGTGATGCCGGATCAGGTGCAAGAGTTTGGTCCGTGGCAACCGATCACGGTGTATAGCGTGGATTACACATTGCCTTTGGTTAGTAGTCCTTTCTTCACGCTGGAGCATTATGGTGAATATGCCACGATCAATAAGTATGGCAGCGGCATCACCTTTCCCGGCTTTGCCAGCAAGTTTCTTATCTTCGAGACCAAGCTCGAGATGCGCAATTTCACGGATAAGTTTCTGCCGGGATACTTTGACCGCCTATACGATGAACATCGCTCCGCAGTGATGATCACTGAAGTGGAGACTGATACGCTTAGCTATACCTATTATTCCCTAAGCACCAAAGAAGATTTTCTGCAAACCACTAAGTCTGCCGTGGGATGGTTTGGTTATCTTCGTGCCGATTTTCTGGATCTTGGCCACGTAAAGCTGGCATATCAAGATATGTATGGCAAACAGATGAATACCGGAAAATCACTGTGGGGCAGCATCACGGCAAATCCGCGGAACATCCTGAACCTCAAAGAAGCCAGCTTGTATTATAGCCAGACCCACATGCGCTATATCGATTTTTTGGAACCGCGCAATGCGAACGCCGCTGTGATGGGCAGAGTGGTATATAGCATTTCTGATACCGCAGACATTGTGGGAAGATACAGCGAGTCATATACGGATACGAACGGAGATGGGAAGATTCGGGGAAAGAACGAAGTGATATCTTCCTTCGCGCTTGGCGTGGAGTTCTTGTTCTAGGTCATCGATTGGAACGATCAGCTTGTTTGCCCGCGAGATTCTTGCGGGCTTCTTTGTGCCTGCCGCTTGCCTTGTCCTGGTCTCAAGCTGTTATCAAGCTGTGATTCTGCTATGACCATAGCTGGATTACGCGCCAAGAATAGCCTGATACTTGCTTCATTTATGATGTAAAAGGGGGGATTGGGCTCTTCCGGATTGCCGTGGATCAGCACGCATCAGGTCACAATCCCTGATTTATGCATAGTTCAGCGATTTATTTCGCATTTTCTTACGTTATGATATTCATGCTTTTATCATGTGCTTGTGCCGCAAACTCAGATAAAGATGAAAGAAAGTTATTGACAAAAAAAGGCCCCTAACGAAGATGGCTAAACCTTGCTGCTGAGCTTGATGCTTACGGCGAGTTTGATCTTTAGAAAGTTTATAGAGTGGGAATGTGAAATGAAAATGCTCTTGTCAGTTCAATCATTTT
>DHVK01000001.1 GCA_002412625.1 Cloacimonetes bacterium UBA5210 | reverse complement strand
CCGCAATGCCGGTTGTAACGGCAATGCAGAGTATTTCTCCCTGGCTGCAGCAGGTGAAAGGGCAGGACGGAGTCTATATCCCCGATAATCCTTATTCCTCGCTAAGCACCATGTTTCCCGGGAAAGGCTATTGGATCCAGATCAACGGAGCGCATCAATTGGTATATCCTGCTGGCACGCGTCTGGCTATTGCGCCTACCGCAAAAGCACAGAAGAGCTTGCCGGAACCAACGGTGCTGCCCCAAAGCATGACGCTTCTGGCACGGTGCGACTGGGCAGAACCGGGAGACATGCTGCTCGCCAAGGTGGGCGATGAACTGCGCGGAGCCCAGGAACTGATCGATCTGGAAGGCTTCCCCGCCGCATTGCTACAGATCTATTGCGATGTTGCCGATGAAGCGCTCAGCCTCTGGATCATGAAGCCGGATGGCGCGCTGATCCCCGTATCCAACCGCATCAGCAGCATGCCACAGGCTACGCTGGGGCACTATCCGGAATTCATCGAGCTGCATCAAGCCACCGACACCCCGGGCAGCCCTGTGCTCAACAACGCCCTACTGGGCAGCTATCCCAATCCCTTCAATCCCAGTACCACTATCTCCTTCAGTATTGCCGAAGATAATACCCCGGTGAGCCTGAACATCTACAACCTGCGCGGCCAAAGAGTAGCCCGCCTGATAAACGACAACTACAATAAAGGCTTACATAAAATTGTCTGGAACGGCACCGACCAAGCCGGTCGGCCTCAAGGTTCCGGACTGTATATCATAGAGCTTCAGGCAGGCGCTTATCGCAAGACTGCCAAAACGGTATTAAGCAAATGAAGACGTTCAAGGATTTCAGCAAAGATACAAAACTCTATTTAGTAGGTCGTGACCCGATGAGCTTTCACCGGGTCACAATTAACAATTTAATCAGAATGGGAGGAACCATGAAAAGAACCATACTACTCACCCTATGTCTGTTAGTTCTGATGGGATCTGCGTTTGCCCGGCAAATGCTCCCCGCTGCAGGCCCACGCCCCCAGGAAATCCCGCATGTGGGGAAACTGGCAGAGCCATCCCGCACCACACCAAACTTCACCTTTACCCGGAACCCCACCGCTCTTATAACGAGCTATTATGACTACATGATCGGCAGTTACAACGGGCTACCGCTTCAGGTGATTCCGGATAGCGCCGGCGGAGGCTACTTCCTCACCTTCCACGGTCGCAGACAGCCCACTGCTACCCGTCGGGTATTCTACGGCTATCTGGATGCAGCTGGCAATGTGATCAATATCAACGAAATCACCAGCATGGCCAACAATGAAGGTTACCCCACTGTTGGCGTTGATCCCATGAGCGGAAAGCCCCTTTATGCCTGGCATGCCAATGGTGATGCTGATCCTGAACTGGAAGTGCAGTTCACTTCAGATGCTTTCCTATTTGGGCTTGCCGGCTTGTTCAACGATATCGTGAATGTCATAGACAACCCCATAGTCATTTCTGGATCTTACATGGGGAATGCCTACAATTCCATTGATAACGAGTTCATCTGGCCCACGCTGCAGATCGGCCCCTCTCCCAACCCAAACATGAGAAGAGCCTATGTCCTGGCGCGCAACTCGGTTAACCACAATACTTACGGTGCTCCAAGTGAAAACCCGTACATCGCATATGCTGATTTCGATGGGGATACTCTGGAAATGGGAACTCCCTTAGTTTGGTCTTACACCTCGATTCCGGAAATGAACTGGTGGAACCATCAACCGGAATGGCGCCGCCCCTTTCATGCCCTGACCGTGGATCAGACCGGCAATGTGTACTATGCGGGTTATCATTTCGCTACCCAGAGCGATGGTACAACCAACATTAATGAAGCGGATCTGGACGTATTTATCTGCCCGAACTACGGACAAGGCACATGGACCCGCGTCTCCGCCTTCAGCGATCTCCCCTCCTGGAATCCACCATCTCAACCTGGTAGCACAATCGGGCATTTTACAAGCTCTGATACCGGGCAGCCTTTCACCGACAATCAACTGAATTGGAACATTGGAAACTCCAGCCACTTAAACGCCGTAGTGGATAGCAACGGCAAGATCCACGTGATTGGTATCTGGTCATTGAACAACTCTGAAGGTTCCTACTATCCGGCTTTTCAGACGGTGAAGAGCTTCACCTTCGATCCCTCTAACAACAGCTTCTCTGTCCAAGAGATCTATCCTCAGAAGAACCCCAACGACAACTACAATCAGTTTTACCAACCTTGGGACGTCGAGGCTCCTTTCGGCCAGGCAGATTCCTACACAATGATAGATGGCCAATACTATCTGGACTTCGAAACCAACCTGCCCTTCCCGCACTGGAACACAGATCTACATGACAGTGCCATGTACTTCCACTACAACAACCTGAAGATATCGGAACCCAACAGCCAGGGCATGATGGCTGCCGTCTGGCAGGATTCACAAAAAGCGAGCTATGGCGTCCAGTATCCGGATACATACCCGGAGTTTATCCCTTATGCCACCGGCTCCGAAATCATGATCTCTGTATCTTCAAACAACGGATCCACCTGGTCTGAGCCAATCCGCCTGAATGCAGTTGACACTCCGCAAATGGCGGGCATCAAGCCAATGTGGGTGTATCCCGCAAACAAAGTGATTTATACCGGACAATCTGTCGCCGGAAACCCCATGGGCAAGCTGGGCTTGATGTTCTATAATGATTATACTTGGGGTGCCAATGCCATTACCCCACCCGCTCATCCCACCAATGACGGCGGGCAAGTGATGTTTACCGAACTGCACATCGAATTCGCTCCCGGTGGCCCCATCCCCACGGATCCCTTCGGAGAACCGATCATCCTCAGCGGAAGCATGACCCTGATGGCTGGTGTACAGATCGAGAACCAGAACGCCGCCGCCGGTGATGTCGTGGCAGCCTTTGTGAATGTGGGTGGCAACCCTCAACTGCGCGGCAAAGAAACCGTTCAGGTAAACAACGGAGTCCCCGGATGCCTGATGCAGATCTATACTGAATCCAATGGCGAAACCATCTACTTCAAGGTCTGGGATGCCAGCACAAACCAAGTCTTAAATGTTACCGAGACCCTTAGCAGTGAAGTGAATGCCACCGTTGGTTCCTGGCCAAATAACCTCTTCTGGTTACATGCGGGTGAATCCGCACAGCTAAGCCTGAACCTGCAAACCGGCTGGAACATGGTTTCCATGAACGTACATCCTGACGACATGGCGATCTCCAGCATCTTCGCCCCCATCATCCAACACATCCAAACCATCAAATCTCCCGATGGAGTATTCCAACCCGGAAATCCTTACAATACCCTCACTCAGCTTCAGGACGGAAAGGGATACAATATCAGAGTAAACGCGAACTGCAGCGCCACCCTTAGCGGAGCGCCGGTCAATCCAAGCACTCCGATCCCCATGCAAAGCGGCTGGAATCTGGTGGGCTACACTCCGCAATCCGCCATGCCGGTGGCCAACGCGATCAGCTCGATTAGCGCCTACCTCGTGCAGATCAAGGGCTCCGAAGGCGTTTATGAACCCAGTAACCCCTATAACACGCTTAGCTCCCTCAGTCCCGGCAGAAGCTACTGGATGAAGCTAAACGGAGCCGCAAACTTGGTCTATCCCTCGGGAACCAGATTTGCCACACAAGCGCAAGAAATCCCCGCCCATGGTGAAGGTCCCGTGCTGAAATCCAACAGCCAGACTGTGCTTGTTGGCTTCAATGGAAACGCCAAAGCCGGTGACATCATCAGCGCTTGGGTGGACGACGAACTGCGCGGTCAAACTGAAGTTAAACTGGTAGATAACATGTTTGGCGCGCTGTTGCAGATCTTCAGCGATACGCCCGGAGAACACGTCGTATTCAAACTCTCAAGCCCCACCGACAAGAAGATAGTCACTCTGGAACCCGGACTCATCACCGAACCGGGCAGCATCGTGGGCGACTACAATACAAATCAATACTACATGCTCTTCTCTGATTCTTCTGAAACTCCTGAAGTGGTGACCGGGCTTGGCAAAGCCTATCCCAACCCCTTCAAACAAGGAACCCACATCACACTCAGTGTTGCCAAAGACGCTCCCGAGCTGGAAGTGGGAATCTACAACATAAGAGGCCAGAAGGTAAGAACCCTTATAAACGGTCAATTGAAAGCAGGCCCGATGAATCTCTGGTGGGACGGCAAGGATGCCAATGGTCGTCAGATGCCTTCCGGAGTTTACTTCTGCCGCCTGCAAAACGGTAAAACAAACCAGAACATCAAACTAATGCTGGTTAAATAAAGGAAATTCTTATGAAACTGAAAAGCTTGACCATCTTGATCCTTTTGGCCATCAGCACCTTCCTGTTTGCCACTGACCCTTGGGGTGACCCCGTGATTCTTTCGGGCAGCATGACCGTGATGGCACAGGTGAACATCAATGATGCTCCTGCGGTAGCCGGCGATGTGCTGGCAGCCTTTGTAAGTGTAGGCGGAAATCCCCAATTAAGGGGAAAGGGCCCTGTGATGGTAATCGATGGCATTCCCGGCTGTTTATTGCAGGTCTATACGGAGTCCACCGGTGAACAAATCACCTTCAAAGTGTGGGACGAGAGCGCTGCGATAGTATGCGACGCCACTCAGAGCTTACCTTCGGAAGTGAACGGCACTGTAGGCTCCTATCCAAACAACATGTATCAGATCACCGCTTACTCCAGCACTCAGGTGCTTGACCCCTGGGGCAATCCTGAGATTCTTACCGGCAGCATGACTGTGATGGCACAAGTACTGATCAACAACAGCCCTGCCACCGCGGATGATGTGCTTGCCGCGTTTGTAACCGTGGGCGGGACCGAGCAGTTGCGCGGAAAAGCTCAAATCCAGGTGATCGACGGAGTGCCGGGATGCCTTTTGCAGGTATTCACCGAGACCCCTGGCGAAGTAATCACCTTCAAGATCTGGGATTTCAGTGAACAGCAGATCGTTACAGACTCGAACACGCTGCTCTCTGTAGTCGATGGCACTGTGGGATCCTACCCGAACGACTTTTATGTCATCAATGCCGGGGGTACCACGCAGCAAGTCGCGATTCCTGCTTTCAGCGTACCGGAAGGAGTGTACACCACAGCCCAGAACGTTGCCATCACTTGTACAACAGCCGGGGCTCAGATCCGCTATACCACAAACGGAAATGATCCCACCGAGACTTCCGCGCTCTACAGCACACCCATCACTATGCCGCTGAACAGCGTAACCACCCTAAAGGCAAAGGCCTTCCTCAGCGGATGGCTGCCCAGCCCGATTAGCTCTGCTACCTACGCGATCACCGGGACTGTTGCCACACCCTCATTCTCAGTACCGGCAGGAACTTACACCAGTCCTCAGACGGTATCAATTTCGTGTAGCACTCCCGGAGCGCAGATCCGCTTTACCACAAACGGCAGCGAACCAACCGCGGCTTCCGCTCTGTATAGTGCCCCGCTCACGGTGAGTGAAACGACAACTCTGAAAGCGAAAGCATTTCTTCTGAACTGGGCAACGAGCGCCACTGCAACAGCGGTTTACACCATTACCGGAACTGTCGCTACTCCTGCCTTTTCTCCTCCGGGCGGAACCTACACCAGTGCCCAAACCGTAAGCATAGCTTGCGCTACCGCCGGAGCTCAGATCCGCTATACCACAAACGGCACCGAGCCAACCGCGACTTCCACCCTGTATAGCGCGCCTATTTCCGTGAACGCGACCACAACCCTGAAAGCAAAAGCCTTCCTCACAAGCTGGAACCCCAGCCCGACTGCCACCGCAGCCTATGTCATCACCGGAACGGTCGCTACTCCTGCCTTCTCTCCCGAGGGCGGAACCTACACCAGTGCCCAAACCGTGACCATTGCCTGCGCCACCCCCGGAGCTCAGATCCGCTATACCACAAACGGCAGCGAGCCAACCGCGACTTCCACTCTGTATAGCGCGCCTATTCCGGTGAACGCAACCACAACCCTGAAAGCGAAAGCTTTCCTCACAAGCTGGAACCCCAGCCTGACTGCCACCGCAGCCTATATCATTACCGGAACGGTCGCAAATCCGACCTTCAATCCTGCTGGCGGAGAATATGAAGAAGCGATTAACGTGCAAATCAATTGTGCCACTCCGGGAGCTCAGATCTACTACACTCTGGATGGCGCGGAACCCACACAGAGTTCCACCATGTACACCGTCCCGATCCCTCTGGAAGAAGACACCACGGTGAAGGCCTGCGCCTTCTTGACGGATTGGTTGCCAAGCCAGATCGTTGAAGCGTTCTACGACTTCCCTACCTCCATTCCCGATGGCCCCTCTGCTCCGGTTATCTCCGGAATTCAGGGCGCATATCCAAACCCCTTCAAGGATAACTTGACCGTGGTTTTGGGCATCAAAGATGGCCATCAGGATTATCAGTTCAAGATCTATAACATCCGCGGGGAATGCGTGCACTCCGGATCCGGTTTTGCCAAAGGCACATTTGAGCTAAACTGGGACGGGAGAGCCAGCAACGGCTCCAAGCTACCCTCCGGTGTATATCTGCTAAAATTCTCCTCAAAGGAAATCCAACACACCCGCAGAGTAATAATGTACTAAACCCCTCAACATCCATAAACCGGGGAAGCCTCCAAAGGTTTCCCCGGTTCTGTTTTCGTGTTCCGGGGAGAATAAACCCGGTTTTTGCAATAGGAGTTTACATGAAAGCTCTCTCTAATATACAGCATATAAACCATTTACATTTTGGGCAAATTTGCCATTTCCGCAGGTGTTTTTTCCTGCTTTCATTCTCGGTGGCGAAAGCTGGCTTTCTGTTAAGTTCATTTGACCTTGTGTCTCTTAATGTTTACCTATATGTTATACGGTCAAATGGGATCAATATCAAGGGTGGAAACCATGCCTTGCCTGATTCCAAACCACCCCTGAACTTGTTTCGATAGAGATAGATACATTAGATGGCTTGAACTCCAGTGCATGATTTGGGATAAACCGTGACGAAACCGCCCCGAAGCAAGGGTTCAAAATGCCAAGATGCATCACGTGGAGTTCAAAACGCTTTGACCATACATAATCATATCTCCATATTTCACAGCGCTTTGGACTTCACGCAGTACGAAGACTCGGCAAATATGCTGTTTGCACTCCAAAGCTGCACTATCACCCTCAGCTTGATCAATTGCTCTAAGTTCAAGCTGATCTCAAGCTGTGATTCTCGGGTGAGCATAGCTTGATAACAGCTTCATAGCAGCTTTGGCACAGCTTTGAAAATCAGGCTGAGAAAGTCCGTGCCACTTACCTCATCCGGGAAACAGACAATGGCACCGGGTAAAAGATCCCGGATCTCCGCCACGAACCCTATCGACTATCTCTATAGACATCCAGTTTTGCCGGGAGGGAAGGGCAATCTTGCGCTATCGGCTGCGCACCACTCTGAAACCGATGTAGCCGTTTTTCACAAAGGGTTTCGCATAGTTTCTGGCGGTATTGCGCATCAGGGCTTCGTTGTGGTACCAAGAGCCCCCGCGGATCACCTTATCGGTGCCGGATTCGGGGCCGCTATACAGGTTGCTGATGCGGTGGCTGTATGGCGTGTACCAGTTCCATACCCATTCATAGATGTTCCCGCTCATATCGTGGATTCCTATGGCATTGGGCTTCTTGCTGCCCACGGGATGCGTTCGGGCATTGGAGTTTTCGGCGAACCAGGCCACTTCATCCGGCTTATCGGATCCGCTAAAACGCAGGAAACTATTGCCCACTCCGGCTTTAGCTGCCAGTTCCCATTCCGCTTCGGTGGGCAGGCGATAACCGTTTGCATCAAAATCACAGATGATTTCGGTGCCATAATAGTCATATGCGGGGGTCAGACCATCCTTCAGGCTCTTCGCGTTACAATATTCGATGACATCATAGAATGATACGTTTTCCACCGGGAAATACTCTCCCCGAAAGAGTGAGGGATTGGCAGCAAAGACCATGCTCCATTCTTTTTGAGTAATCTCTGTGGCAGAAATCATGAAAGACCGCAGCGGTACTGTGAGAAGCGGGAATTCATCGTCTTTGGCCTCCGGATGGATGCTGCCCATGACCAGGGTATCAGCGGGAACCAGCACCATCTCGATGGGCATGTTCTCGGTCAATTCCGGCTGCAGAATGGCTTCCGTGTCGATCTCCGGCTCGGGTATGCTAAAATCCGGGCGTTCCTTCAGCAAAAAGTGTTGCACTGCGATGTATGCCACAATCAGCAAACTGAGCGCCATCAGCACCCGGAAGCTTTTCTGCATCCCGCTCAGATCCTTGCGCTCCGGTTCAGGGACATTGTACACCGGTTTGGCGCGGGGGGCTTGCGCGGCTTTGGGGCTTGTGGAAGCTATTGGCTGAGCCGGGAGCTCTGCGATCTTTGGTTTCTCTGCTTCAGGTTTGGGCTCTGGTGCTGGTGCTACTGCTAACGGTTTTCCCGCCTCTTCCGGGATTGGCTCCGGTTCTGGCTCCGGTTGTTCTTGGCTTGGTTCAAATGTTTTCTTTCGAGGCTCGTCAATAATATCAAATATAGGTTCAGTTACTTCCTCGATAAAGCTAAATTCGGGCTCAACGGTTTCTTCCGAAGCAGGCTCGCTCTTGATCTCCACCACTCGCTCGGCATCTGCCAAGATTTTGGCTATCAACTCTGAATCTGGCTCGTGATGCGGGATAGGCGAGATACTCAGCTCGGGTTCAGGCTCTACCGTTATCTCCGGCTCGATCTCGTCTTCTACCGCAGGTTCAGCGCTTTCCGCCAGCAGTTCCTCGATTGGCTCTGGTTCTGCAACAGGTTCTTCCAGAGGGCTGGGTTCTATAAGCTCCGGTTCGGTGCTGAGCTTTTCCGTTTCCGGCACGCTGCCCCAATCAAAATCAGCAGATTCACTTTTCAGCAGTTCCAGAAGCTCCAGGGCATTTGCGGGGCGTTCATAAGGATCTATTTTGAAACAGCTTAGCAAGATGCTATACAGCCAATCCGGCATTACACTGCTATCCGGCATGATGATGGCGCGGCTAAAACTCTGATGCTTCTGCTCTTCCGGCGAGCTGAAACTATCCAGACGCCAAGGCATCTGCCCGCAAATCGTCTGATACACTATCACTGCCCAGGAATAGAGGTCGGAATTGGGATGGGCTTTTGTGGTGTTGAAGATTTCCGGAGCGACATACAGCATGGGCAGTTGATACTTGAAGTTGCCCTCGGAGTGCTTCCAGGCAGCTCTGTTTTTGCCAAATCCGATTAGCTTGAGGCTGGCATCGTAGCCCACGATGATGTTGTACGGGTTCAGATTTCCATGAATCTCGTTCAGTTGGGCAGCATGGATCAGGGAGTTCAGGATGTCCCGGGCCCAGATCAGGCTTTGCTCCAGCTTCGGAGGGTGCTGCAGGATACGTTCTGCCAGGCTTTCGCCTTCAGCATATTCTGCTACCAGGTAAACACTTAAACCCTCTTCAAAACATCCCAGTCCCCTGCGGATGGCGGGGTGATCCAGCTTCATCGCCGCTGCCGCTTCTGCTCTCAGACTCCCGTACAGAGCTTTGTCCGTGATCTGAGCGGGATCTTGAGTCTTGATCAAGACCTTCATGCCGTCGCTAACCCGCTCCGCCTTGTATAGCAAGAAGCGTCTTGAATGATACAGAGTGTCCAGAATTTTATAACTGTTTAACGCCATTTCACGCAACACAATGGATGGTTTTTCCGGCTTTGAGGACTCTGATGATGTGCGACGAGCCGAGGTGATAGGGAATGAAGTTCAGCCCCGGAATATCCCAGATCAGGATGTCAGCTTTCTTACCGACTTCCAGCGAACCCACGCTGTCTTGCCTGTTCAAAGCGCATGCGGCGTTTATCGTGGCCGCGCATAGGGCTTCCACCGGGCTCATGCCCATCTGCAAACAGGCCAGGCTCATCGTGAGCGCCATGCTGTCGCAATTGCAGCTGCCGGGGTTATAGTCTGTGGCTATTGCTACGCCAAGCCCTTTGGAGATCATCTCCCGCGCCCGGGCGTAGTTCCTGGCGCGCAGCGAAAACAGCGTTGCCGGCAACAACACGGGGATCACTCCCGCTTCCTTCATCGCCAGAATCCCGGCATCGGAAGCGGCACCTAAATGATCCGCGGATACGCAAGCCAGTTCCGCCGCCAGCTCTGCCCCACCGATGGCTTCAATCTCATCCGCGTGCATCTTCAGCTTCAGGCCTGTGGCTTTGGCGGCAGTCAGCACTCTGCGGGATTCATCAATGCTGTAAACATGCGCTTCGGTGAAGATATCGCAGAATTCAGCAATACCCTGTGCCGCTACAGCGGGGATCATCTCATTGATCAGAATGTCGATATATGCTTCATGATCATCCTTGTACTGTGCGGGGAACTCGTGCGCGCCCATGAAGGTAGGCACGATATCGATCGGTAAAATCTCGTTTAGTCTTTTGATCACGCGCAGCTGCTTCAGCTCGCTTTCCGTGGAAAGTCCGTATCCGCTCTTGGCTTCCAGAGTTGTGGTGCCCTGTTGCATCATTTTCTGGATGCGCGGCAGGGCAAGCTGCACCAATTCATCTTCCGAAGCTGCCAATACTCCCGCAATGCTGCTGCGGATTCCGCCTCCGGCAAGCGCGATCTCCACATAGCTCTTCCCCGCCAAGCGCAGCGCGAACTCATCCTCCCGGGTATGCACAAAGACCGGGTGGCTATGGCAATCCACGAATCCCGGGCTCAAAACCTTGCCCGTGGCATCGATCGCTTCATCCCAAGTATATTTGGCTTCGATCTCTCTGCTGGAGCCGATCTCAAGGATTACGCCGTCTTTTATGGCTATGCCCCCGTGCTCAATAATCCCGGCATCGTCCATCGCGGCACCCTGCCTGGCTGAAGCGTTTGAGGCAAATGTGGCAATCTGCTTCGCGTTTATGATGATTATATCTGCTTTCATGAAGTACTCCTTAAACGGCAAGACTTTTCTCTTCTGCCAATTTCGTCAAGCCTTTTAGTCCACAAGCTTGTTCAGAGCTGTTTCAATGCCTCTTCCTCCAAAGCTTGCAGCGCGTCCTTTACCGCAACCAGAAAGACCTGCTGTCCCGCGTCAACGAAACACTTCTCTGCCTTCTTCAGCTTGGTTTTTGCTTCCCCCAGCTCCTCCAGATTCCAGCTTGCGATGGCAGAATTGTACCAAGCCCTGCCTTCACCATCCAGGTCACCCACTTCTTTACAGAGTTGCTGGTTCTTCAGATAAAACTCCAAAGCCAGGTGATATTGTCCGCGCGCGTTGGCGACGTTACCCAGATTCCCCAAACTGTGAGCTTTTCCTTCCAGAGCCCCCATCTGCTCTTGCACACTGATGTTCTGGAGATACAAGGCCTCTGCCTTATCGAGATCTCCCTCCGCCATACAAAGGTCACCCATGGCATCCATAGCGTAGCTAATCCCCCAGCTGTCGTGAATTTCCTGCGCCAGGTCCAGCGCCAGTGAGAGGTGCTTTCTTGCTTCTTCAAGCTTATTTTCCTGAAAGAACAGCTCGCCGATGTTGTAGCTGATGTTTTGCACCAGGGATTTGTTGCCCATCACCCTTGCCATGCTCAAGCTCTTGTTGTAAAACTCGATAGCTTTGGAGAAATCCCCTTCTTGCCGGTAGATCAGCGCGATATCCATGATCACCTTCATATAGCCATAGCGATCTCCGCCCTTTTCGGTCAGCTGCCGTGCTTTGTGAAGATAGTTCATGGCAGTCTGCAGATCTCCTTTGCGCCGGGCAATGTTGCCCAGAGATTGCAGGGCGATGCGGATGGACATGTTGTCCTTAATCATACCCGCCAGCTTCAAAGCTTTGCGGAAGTGCCGTTGGGCCTGGGGATAGCGGCTGGTGTCAATCGCCAATTGACCCCTGATGCTCTCCAGTTTGCACATAAAGTAGATATCTTGCTGGTTGTCCATTTCCAGCTCAGTCAAGAGTTTCTGCAGTTCGGCACTCCGGTTCATGCTGCGCAACGCGTCTGCCAGAAACAGCATTGCCAGCCGATAGTACTCGTCCCTCTGCATCAGGCCCCGTTTGGATTCCAGATATTCACACAGATCCCCCCATGCGGAAACCAGGTATCTGGCTTTACTCTGCAGATAAATGTATTTATTCTGCAGTGAACCCGGCAGCGCGGAGTGCGCGATTTCCTCCAGGAGCTTCTTCGCCCGCTCAATCTCACTGTGGAAAAATAAGGAATCCACCAGCGCGAGCTTCAGCGGAGCACGTTTGAAGGGCTCGGCACAGTGCTTCAAAGCTTGTTGATAATAGTAGCTGCTCTCCTCAAAACTACCCGCGGCGAAGTTCTTTTCCGCCGCCATCACGCTATAATCAAATGCTTTATCGGCATGATCCGCAAGTATGTAGTGGTTCGCGATCAGCTCCACCCCCCGTTGCCCGCTTTCAATCTGCTCATAGTGTTCCGCAATCTTTTTGTGAAGCCCCCGCTTCTCCGAGAGCAGAATCGTGTTGTAGATAGCTTCCCGCATCAGGTTGTTGCTGAAGATGTAGATGATTTCCGGAGTGATATTCGCTATGTTGATCACGCGTTGATCATCCAGACTGCCGAGCAGCTTCAAGACTTCTGCCTGAATGCTTTCTCGGGAAAGCACTTTCAGTTCGTCCAGGCTGAAGGCCTTGCCGATGATGGCCGCCAGCTTCAGCAAATCCTGAGTTTCCTCCGGCAACAGGTTCAGGCGGTTAATATAGATATTTTCGATAGTATGCGGCAAGAAGCCGACGCGTTCCAGCGCCACCAGATCCGCAAGCGTGATTAGCCTGTTCCCATCCGGTAGATGCTCTTTCACCTGAGTGCACAGCTCCACCATCAACAGGGGATTTCCCCCACTGACCCGATAAATGTGTTGGAACGCCTCCTCGGCGAGATTGGACAGTTCATAAGCAAGCAGCAAACGGGCTTCGGCCACCACAAGGTTGGTTAGCACAATCTTCTGCGCCAGCCCAAACTCATCAGCATGAATATTGTGTCGCGAACTCAGCAGGATGTGAGGGTGCGTCTCGCAATTATGGAATTCCGCCAGCAGCCGCACGCTGAGGTGATCTGCCCAATGCAGATTGTCCACAATCAGCAAGTCCAGCTCTTTGCACAAAGTGCTAAGCAGCAAGAGAGCCGAATTGAACATCGCGTCCTGCATCAATAGACGATCCCCGTCGCTCTTCACCTCGTCCTTAGTCTCCCGGAAATAGCGCAGCAGCACTTCCCCGCTAAAGCCTTCCAGACTACAATACGCGTCCAATTCTGTGGCCTCGGCATCACTAAGGTCACTCTGGGTCTGTTGTTCCCAAAGCTGTTTCAGCACAAAGAGTTGCTCTGCTTTGTTAAACTCGTCCAAGGCCAGAAACGCGATCTTTTTACCCTGCATCCTCGAGATCAGCCGCCAGATGAAGAAGGTCTTCCCGGTTCCGGGTTCTCCCCCCAAAAACACTGTTGCCGCTTCATCCGGCCCGGACATCAGCTCAAGAACCTCCCGCAGTTCAATCTTCTGCGCGACCTGGCTGCGAGCACCATAGATTTGAGCCAAAGAGTGCTGATTCACCGCCAGTTCCTGCTCGATGGAGTAGATCCGTACCGGCTCGGGAAAGCCCTTGACCGCTACTTCTTTAAGGTATTTCAGCTCAAAGCGCAATCTGGTCTTGCTCACAAAGAGCTCTTCCACCAAGATCTGATCCGGCATTGCCTCCATCATCAGCCGTGCCGCGGCATTTACTCCGTTTCCGATCACTCCATATTCATAACGCTTAGGCGCACCCAATATTCCACAAAAGATGTTTGAGTATGTGATGCCGATCCGAAACAAGCCTTTGCGGGAATACCCCACGATTGCCCGGGCCGCGAACACTGCTCGTTCGATATCATTCAGATGTGCCACCGGAAGCCCGAAACTGCAGAGCACCACCAGCCCTTTTTCGTTAAAATCGATCTTATTTACCAAACCTTCGTAGCGGTAAACACACTGCTGGATATGGACATAAGCACTATTCAGATCTTGGCTGAAAGTGGACTTGCCAAACTTCCCGATATCGATGTGGATAAAGAGGATCGCCACATTGCGCAGTTCCGCGGTGAAGGTTCTGTAGCGCGCGGTATCCCGGATTGAAGGAGGCAAGAAGGCGTTTTCCGCTGCTTTGCTGAACCTCGCTTTTCTGCCGTTTGCTTTTTCCACACAGTTTGGGCTTTGCGGAACCCTGCCATGATGCAGGATTGTGTTTTCCCCGGCGGGAATCTCTTTGGCAAACAGTTTGCGCAGAGCCGTTCCGCTGAGGATGAAATCCAGATGCCGGCCCTGCTCTCCGATAATCAAGGATTTGAAGCCACCCCACGCGCTCATACCATGAAAGGCAAGCTCGATGCCAAACTTTCTGCCAAACTTTCTGTTGAGCCGTGATAACTTGCTTTCGATACTTTTAACCGCGTAATTCAGACAGAGATTGCTTTCCGTGCGGTCCCCGGGAAAATAGGCCAGGATCGCGTCTCCGGCAAACTTCACGATTTCTCCGCCTTGTTCATTGATTGCCGCGTTCACTGCCCCAAAATAGCTGTTCAAGATCTGCGTGATGATCTCCACACCATAGTGACCGCCCTGGGAAACCTGCTGCGTCAGATTGGTAAACTTGCAGACATCAATAAACAGCAATGCGCCTTTCATGCTCTGCGAATCAGGAAAAACCTTTGCTTCGCGATACTGTTTCGAGATAAAACCGGGAATCAGAGCCCCATTGACCTTTGGCATAATCCTTCTCCTCTTGTCTGTGCGGTAAACACTGCTTTCCTTTCAATATCCACTGTTTCTAAGCCCAGCGCGGTACAATAGTTAGCACCATTTGCACACTGTCAAGCAGATTCTTTGCCAGATTGGTTGTCTGTTTAGAATTACCGACAGAAATCCTCTGTTTCCCTTGGTCTTCACCGCGGAAAGGCCGCTCGCATCCAGGTTTTCTCAGCAATGAAGCTCGCACTGAGCCCCTTGCGGTGGAGACAGACCATTGTTCGGGTGATTTTTCCCTTCCTGATAAGCTCACTTAGAGCTCCCGAGCAGTTCCTGAGCCGCATTCGGGAGCTCTTCGGGAGCTCCGGGCGTGGTTGTCCGGGGGCTGGAGTCCAAGGCATTTACTGCCCGATTGTTGATCCAAGCTGGGTTAAACCCAAATCATGCACTGGAGTTGAAGCCACCTATCGTATCTTTCTCTTTCGAAAGAACTTAAAAGGTGGTTTCGACTTCAGGCAATGCATGGCTTCTACCCTTGATATTGAAGTCCATTTGACCGTAGAAAATATTGTTAATTATTTAAGATACACAAGGTCAAATGAACTCCAATTGCATAAACCGGGTTAAAAGCAATATTAAGCTGATATTATGCTGTGCTCATGGGATGATAACAGCTTTATCTCAGCTTAATATCCGCTTAATCCCAAGCGCAGAAACCACGTAGGCAATGAGATGAGATGGCTGCGAAGCTCCGAAAAAGCAGATGCTATGAGCGCTCAATAATGCGAACGAGCGATACCCGGTCTGCCAATTCAGCGCTTTATCCTGCGATCTGCCGCGTAGAAAAAACCCGAAGTGCTGAATATATATTGACGAAAATGGGCAGCTTCGCAATCATGGTAACTATGAACAATCAGAAATTCTGAATAGTCCCCTTTACCGAAGCTCTACCAACGATATCGACAGAAAGGCTTGGCAATCTCGATTATTGGAAAATCTCTTGCTCGTGCAAAACCGGTTCGGGCTCCGCACAGCGGATTTCGAGCTGCTAAAAATCGAGGAACAAAATGCTTAACAAAATGCCACAATTGAAGATAGGCGAGTTAATCGCCAAGATCCCCATTATCCAAGGCGGTATGGGAGTAGGAATATCGCTGAGCAAACTGGCCGCGGCGGTCGCCAATGAAGGCGGCATCGGAGTAATCTCCTCCGTAGGATTGGGTATCCTGCATCCGCAGCCGGGAAATGATTATAAAGCCGCAAATGCCTTGGCTTTGAAACAAGAAATCCGCGCCGCCCGAGCCAAGACCAAGGGTATCATCGGCGTAAACATCATGGTCGCCCTTACTGATTTTGATGACCAGATCAACGCCGCTTTTGAAGAAGGAGCAGACATCGTGTTTTTGGGAGCCGGGCTCCCGCTGAAGCTGCCTTCAACGATGACTCTGGAGTATCTGCAAAACACAAAGACCAAGATCGGCATAATTGTCAGCTCCGGCCGAGCGGCAAAGCTGATTCTGAGTCATTGGGCAGAGCACTTCAACCGGGTACCCGATCTGGTAGTGTTGGAAGGTCCCAATGCCGGGGGTCACCTGGGCTTCAAACAAGAGCAGATTTTTGACGATAAGTTCAGCCTGGAAGAGCTGCTGCCGCAAGTAAAGCAGGCGGTAGAGGAAATCGAACAAAAGTATTCCAAAACTATCCCCGTCATCGCCGGTGGCGGAATCTATACGGGAGCGCAGATTCATCGGATCATGGAGCTTGGCGCTAATGGTGTGCAGATGGGAACCCGCTTTGTCGCGACTGAAGAATGCGACGCGGATCCCGCCTTCAAACAGCTCTATGTGGATTGCGAAGAGCAGGATATCGTGATCATCAAAAGCCCGGTGGGTTTACCCGGAAGAGCTATCCGCAACGAGTTTTTGGATGATGTCGCCCAAGGCATCAAAAAGCCTTTTGTCTGTCCCTGGAAATGCCTGAAAACCTGCGACTACAAGGTCTCGCCCTATTGCATCGCACTTGCTCTGATCAATGCCAGAAACGGAGCTTTGAACGATGGTTTTGCTTTCGCCGGGGCAAACGCCTATCTGGTGAAGCAGATCAGCACTGTGAAAGAGCTCTTCAAGGAACTGATCCAGGAATATAACGACAGCTGCAACAGACTGCTCAACTCCGCAAAGGTGGAATTAGCCCCGCAATGATGCCAGGGCTTTGATTTCCAGGTAATAGCCGGGGTCAGAGCTTTTAGCTCAGCCGCTCCTTGATAAACTGGGGCAGGGCAAAGGCAGCCCGATGGATTTCCGCGTTATAATAGCGGAAGTTCATGGCATCGGCATCAATCTTCATAAGAACGCTTTGTTCCAGAGGAGAATAGCGCTTGGACGCAAGCTGAAACATCCACAGCCCGGCCTGGTAGGTTTGGATCGCTGCCAGATAAGGGAAGACATTGCCAAATAAAGCTCTGAGATCGCAGTTCACTTCAGTAATCAGATCCAGCAAATCCGGTATCCAGGGGCTTTCGGACTGGATGCAAAGCATGCCGTCGTCCTTCAAGGCTCTGTGGCAATCCGCAAAAAACTCCTTTCTGAAAAGCCCGGCAGCGGGACCAACGGGGTCGGTGCTATCGATCAAGATCAGATCAAAACTGTTGTGATTGTTCCTCAGGTATTCAATGCCATCGGCAAATATAAGCTCCGCCCGGGGATCACTGAGACAGGCGGTAAGCTGCGGGAAATACTGTTTTGCAACCCGCGTCACCATCTCGTCGATCTCCACCTGGATCACCTGCTTCACCTGTTTGTGCAACAGCACTCTGGTCAGCGTTCCGCAATCTCCGCCACCGATAATCAAGACCCGCTCCGGATGTGGATGGCAGAATAATGAAGGCTGAGACAGCATCTCGTGATAAACATATTCATCCACCGAACTCACCATCAGCACATCATCCAGCAGCATCACCTCGCCCAGATCTGGGCTACGGACGATATCTATGCTTTGGTAGGGGCTGGTTTCTCGATACAGATGCTCGGACACGGCAAAGCCCAAGCCGCGGGTGGGGGTGTGATAGTCGATGTGCCAGTTCTGCATTTATGCTCCTTCGGGTTTATGCAGCAGCTTGGTGCCGGGTTCGGTCTCAAACAGCCCGCGTTTGATTTCCATATTGCTGGCTTTTTGGGATTTGAAGGCTGCTTTCAGGTGGTTGAAGAGTACCCAGGGTTCGATGGTCTCACCACAGGTGAAGATATCAACTGCCGCATAACCGTATTCCGGCCAGGTGTGGATGGCCACGTGGGATTCCGCGATCACCACCACTCCGCTAACGCCAAAGGGGCTGAAAGAATGGAAGGTGTGAGCCACAACGGTGGCTTTGCCCACCACGCAGGCTTCCACCATCGCGTTTGCTATGTATTTTTCGTCGGTGAGAATGTCTTTATCACAATCGTAGAATTCTACGAGAATTTGTCTGCCAAGTGCTTGCATTGCATTTACCTCATGCTGATTGCTTGAATATTATTCATGTCTTGCTGTTTTGCGGTGCGCCGCTGCGATCGGAGTGAGCTTGCGCTTAGATTTGATAGGGATGCAGACCTTTCAGAACACCTATGCAAAGAAGCTGCACGGATATCCGGAGTTCAAAGATAGATGATTGCGGAAAGGCGCTTGCGCTGATGGGGCTTTATGAGGTAGTTTGAGGTGTCAATGTTGCGTTAAATGCAGACAATTTAACTAACACCTCCACATCGTCAATAAGGATGGGGTTCAGCTTCGCCAGAACCTGGTACAGGGCTTCCTGCACACTGTGAATGCGATAAAAACGTTGATACTTCACAATCTCTCCTTATATGACATTTAATCTATTATAGAGTGCACTTTTGGAGCCGGGGCTTATGTGTCAAGCTCAAAGTGAGAAATCCGGCGTTTTCATCAGATACTGTTTGCAATGTCCATGGAGTTGATTAGACTTTCGACAATTCAACTAACAAATAGGAGACAATAATGAAGAAAACAGTATTTATAACTGTTTTATTACTGTTCAGTGCGCTGCTTCTGGCTCAAACGGATATCAGCGGATTAGCTTTGGGGATGCCCATCAGCGCGGCCCGGGACAGCCTGACTGCCTGGGGTAGTGTGCCAAGCACAACCAATGCAAACGTGTTTTACGGAGATATGTACGGTTATCAGGCGGAGATAATTCTTAACGCAGATGAAGACGATAATCTGATCCATTGGCTATACACGATTTATACAGAAGACGACTGGGAATGGGAAGATTGGTTTGTGTATGGAGTCTGCGATTTTCATAACGATCCCGGCTTGGATGTGGATCTGGAATCGGGTTATGTGATTTATCTTAGCAGCGAGATTGCGCTACATATATATTACAATGATATCTATGATCTTGTGCTGGATTATCGGGGGCATTGACCGATGCAGGTAGGCGCTAGCGTTCAAAGGACTGAACAGCTTCCATAAAAGCCTGAACATCATCAGCGCAACTAATTGTGACGCGCAGGAAGCCCTTCAATAGGGGATGTGCCCCCACGTCCCGCAGAGCGATACCACGTTTCTGGAGAAAGAGAAATAGCTCCGCGCTCCGCTCACCGGCTTTGAAAGTGAGGAAGTTGGTGGCAGAATCGTGAACGGTGAAACCGGGTCTGCTCTTCAGCCAGAGAGATAGCTCAGTCCGCAGCTTCAGCACTTGCTTCACCTGATCGGCAAAGACATCGCTGTTCTGCAGGATCGCCAGGGCAAAAGCCTGGACTAGGATGCTGGTGTGAAAAGTCGTCTGCACTTTGCGTAGCTGAGCGATGGTGTCCGCAACTGCCAGCGCATAGCCAAACCTAAGTCCCGCTGCCGAAAAAGCCTTGGAGAAACTGCGGACAAGAATCAGATTGGGGTACTTATCAAGTTCATGAACAAAGGACTGCCCCGAAAACTCGAAGTAGGTCTCGTCCACCAGGACGGGTTTATCCGGCAGATGCTGGATAATGTAATCCATATCTTCTTTACGGAGCAGGTTCCCGGTCGGGTTGTTCGGATTGCACAGGATTGCCAGTTTACAATCCGGGTGCCGGGCTGTGTGCAAATACTGCTCGGGATCAAAGCTAAAAGCATCATCCAGGGGCACTTGCTGCAGCTTGAGATTCAAGGCTGAGGCAAAGGTCTTGTAGTCGAAATATGAAGGATCAAGCGAGACCGCAAAGGAATCCCGGTTCTCCCTCACCGCGGCCATGATGTGATAGATCATGTCATCCGCGCCATTGCCAAAGAGTAGCATATCCTCACGAACTCCGCCATAGCGCGCAAGCTCGTGCTGCAGTTCCGCGGATACATCCGCCATATACCTGTTTAGTCGCGTCTTTTGCATGATCCGCAAAAAGCTATTGCTGATCTGCGGAAAAGGATCCAAACAGCTTTCATTGAGGCACATCATGCGCGGTGCTTGGGGTACATTCACTTGAGGCGCGCTTTTAGCTTCGAGATCTGTTCTAAAAAGATACATAGCCGCCCTCTTCAGGATTTCTTGTTTTTGAAGATCTGACTCTTGATCCAGCGCCAATTCAGGGTGATGTGGACTATCGCCAGCACAAGGAAGCCCAAACCCGCCCAAGTGTGGAGATTGGTCATCTGTTCGGAGTATTGCAGGGGACCCGGCACTTTGTACAGCAACATGGCCACTTGGTTGGTCAGAAACGCTACAAAGAGCAAGGGGTTTACTATTTTGAGAAGCTTGTTGTTCATTGAGTCCTCCAGATAAGCGGTAACTATATGATAGCGCGATTCGGGAAGTGGGCAAAAAAAAAAGACCGTCTCTTACGAAACGGCCTTAAGCATTATTTATTTTTTTTTGTGACGATTCTTGCGCAAGCGTTTCTTCCGCTTGTGGGTGGCGATTTTATGGCGTTTTTTCTTCTTACCGCAAGGCATAGTTGCCTCCTAACTCTTGATCTTGAGATCGACTACACTGCCCTTAAATTCGCGGGAGAATTTGAAAGTGGGAACAGTGCGTTCCGGTACGGGGACTTTCTCGTCGGTCTTGGGGTTGCGGCCAACGCGAGGTTTGCGGGTTTTGAGACGGAAAGTGCCAAAACCACGAATTTCGATGTGATGACCTTGGGCCAGTATATCCTTGATTCCCTGGAACAGGGCATCAACTACAACGGCGACGTCTTTGCGGATGATACCGGTGTTTTCCGATATTTCCTTTACGAGATCAGCTTTTGTCATGTTTTTTCTCCTTAAAGTTCTTCCTATGTTCTATCAGATATGATATAGCATAAATCCAATAATGCACTCAAATTCAAAACATTAGGTTTTATGTCAAGGGAAAAATCGCCTCCTGAATCAGCATGCCCCGGCTTCTTGGTTCTCGACCGTCATCTCAGCTTGTTCTGATACTGCAGGGAGCTGAACATATTGCATTGCGCAATCAACTGAGAAATATCATGATACGTTGATATATTGTCTATTTGTGCCTGTCTTACGGATCCCTGCTAAAGCCAGCTAAAGCGTGGCTTTCAAATAATTTTGCTTTACAGAATTTGCAGAATCTCTGTGCTTACCCCACGTTCTCAAACGACACGGAAACACTTAGGAACTTAATACAATGAACACTTCACAGACCAGATTTTTTTAGGAGAAACAATGACCAAGAAACTGTTCTCGACCCTCTTTCTTATCCTAGGCACCCTCTTCATCCTAAACGCTCAAATGATCGTCCCCATCGGCGATGGCACTACCTCAAACGGCACAACCGGTAACCCCACTCCCTACGGCACTTATTACAAGAACTTCCGCCAGCAGTATCTGTATTCCGCCTCAGAGCTCTTCGCTGCCGGAGCTGCCCCCGGTACGATTACCGCTCTGGCTTTCAACGTGCAGGCCTTGAATAATTGCATCACGATGCCGAACTTTCGCATCCGCGTCAAGCAGACAAATCAGACAGCACTTACCAACACTTTTGAAGTGGGTGAATATACCCAGGTCTGGCACCACGATAACTTCCTGCCCGACACAGGCTGGAACATCCACGTCTTCCAAACTCCTTTAGCATGGGATGGAGCATCCAACATCTTGGTGGATATCCTCACCGATCTGATCCCAGTTGCCTACACGCAAAACGCCTCTGTTTTTTTCGCGCCGACACCATTCACCTCGAGCCTGCGTTATCAAAGCGACAGCGTTGCCGCGGATACCGCGACCACCGGTACGGTGACCAGCAATCGTTCCAATACACGCTTCTACCTGAACGTGGAAGACATGGGCAGCCTGAGGGGAACCGTTACCGAAGCCGGTGCCCCGCTCAGCAACGTGACAATCAACATAGAAGACAGCGCCTACAGCACCACCACGGAGGTAAACGGGACCTACAGCTTTGCTTATGTTCCGGTCGGCGCGCACACAGTGACCGCATCAAAGCCCGGCTATACCCCCGTAAGCCATACCGTTACGATATTGAACAACCAGGAGAGTGTGCAGAATTTCTCCTTGTTTGGAATCCCGAATATCCTGATTGATCCCACGCAATGGAACTTCGGGGATATCAGCCTGGGGGGTTCCAGTGCCAAGCAGATCACCATTTCCAATGCGGGTGGAGGCCAGCTTGGGATCAATTCCATCAGCATCAGCGGAAACCCCGCCATCACCCTCAGCAATCTGCCCACTCTACCCACAACGCTTGCCAGCGAAGAATCCATCACTTTCACTGCCACGTTCAGTCCAAACTTTCCCGGAGAAGTAAGCGCTACAATCACAATATATGACAACCAAAGAAATGAAGCGCGCGCTATTCACAGCATCAACCTCACCGGAAATGGCGTGAACGAATTAAGCATCGGGGATGGCGACCAAAACGCGAAGATGCCGCTGGATTTCTGGTACAAGGCTTCTATGTTTGAGACGATCTATACGGCAGATGAGCTGAATAACTTCGTCGGTATGATCACCGGGCTCAGGTTATACAACAGCTTTGTGACAGACCTACCCAATATGCCCACCAAAATCTGGTTGGGCAACACCGCTCAGAACAACCTTGCGGATGGCTGGATCCCTTCCACCGATCTCACTCTGGTCTTTGATGGCAATGTGAACTATCCCAGCGGTGAAAACACCATCAGCATTGAGTTCCCGGAACCCTTTATGTATCTACAAGGCGGGAACCTGGCCATGATGGTGCAACGCCCGCTGGATACGGTTTACTATAGTTCCAGTGATAACTTCAAAGCCCAGACCGTAGGCAGCAACCGCAGCCGTAAACTGCAAAGCGACACCATTGACTACGATCCCACCGCCCCCGACGGCGGAACCCTGAGCGGACAATTCCCCAAGACTACTTTCATGGTGATACCCGGCGGAGTGGGACACATCACCGGAACCGTATTGGGTGAGAGCTCTGCCCCGCTGGCCGGTGTGCGGATCGCGCTGAATGATGTGGAAGCGACACTTACCGATAGCAACGGTCAATTCCAGATCCTGAACCTCTTACCCGGAGAGTATTCGATCGACTTCAGCATATATGGCTATCTCAACCAGACCGTGACGGTCAATCTTGAAGAAGACGAAACCGAAATACTGAACATCACCATGCAAGCAATGCCCAGAGTAAGCGTCTCCGGGACCATTTTGGCCAGCGATACCGGTGCCGGCATTGCCGGAGCCACCATTACTCTGCTGGGCTACCAGGATTATCAGGATATCAGCGCGGCAGACGGCTCTTTTATGTTCCCCCAGGTGTATGGTGACTTCAGCTATAGCTACAGCATCACCCATCCCCAATACACAAGCCTGGTGGGCAGCATTCAAATCGGCCAGACTGCATATTCGTTTGGCGCAATGCAGATGAATGAGCTTGCCTTTGCGCCCTATGGCTTGCTCGCCGAACTATCGCCATCCCAGAACGCCGTTAATCTCAGCTGGCAAAGCCCTAATCAGGACGCGATCGGCATCGTGGAAAGCTTTGAAGCTGCTCAATTCCCGCCCCAGGCTTGGGAGCAGATTATTTTAAACAACAGCGGAATCTTGCCAAACGGAGCGTATCCCACCTGGCACAGAAACCAGGAAGTGATCGGCGGCACCACACCGGTAAGCCCCACGGATGGTACTTACCAAGCCGGCTTGTGGTGGGATTACTCGCATCAGGATGAATGGTTGATCAGCCCATCCCTGTTTTGCCCTTCAGACGCTGTGTTGAGCTTTGATAGCTATGTATTTTACGGTTCTGTGGACGGGGATAACTACTATGTGAAGCTCAGCACGGATGACGGAAGCTCCTGGACCACGCTCTGGAATGCCAGCGAACAAAGTGGGGGCTGGAACTACTATGCCGCACCTGTGGTGATAGACTTGTCCGTGTATAGCGGCAGACCGATTCGCATTGCCTTCCATGCTGAGGATCCGCCCTCCAACGATGGGCTTTATTACCAATGGTTTATCGACAAAGTGCAAGTCGTTTCCGCTTTCACCCGAAACCAGCGTGCCTTGGAAGGCTACGATCTCTGGCGCTTCAGTGCCGCACACCAGACCAATCCGGAGCTTTGGACCCAGATTAACCCCAGCCCCATTGCCGGTAATTCTTTCAGCGATACCGATTGGTCCGCCATTCCCCAAGGCGAGTATCTCTGGGCGGTGAAAGCCAGATATAGCAACGAAGTATCTTCCAGCGCCAGCTTTTCGAATCCATTGGAGAAACTTGGCGGCATACCCGCAGCTCCGCAGAATCTGCAGATCGAGATTTTCGGAGAGGATATTTCGCTGAGCTGGGATCCGGTTACGACCGACACTTCCGGAAACCCGATCAGCGTCACAGATTATTCACTGCATATCCTGAATGGACCGGATGACCTTGCTACTGATTTCAACATCATTGATCTCACTACGGATACAAGCTTTTATTTCCCGGAAGTTACGCCCTATCTCGAGTCCGTATTCTTCTGTGTAAAAGCCAGAGCAAATGCCCGTGGGGAACTGAAACCCCATGATAATCCCCTGCTCAGGCTCCGGGAACTCTTGGATAAAACCAAATAGAGATTAATCAACCGCATCATTGAAAAGATTATGACCGTTGCTTGGTTTATCCGGCAACGGTCTTTGATTTATCCCGCCTGTTTGCGGCTGATGTTAAGCCCTTATCAAGCCATGTCCATGGCACAATAAGAGCTTGAAAACAGCTTGGTGACAAGGCTATTAAACACCCTGCCGGTTTGAAGGGCTTCTGGTGTGTGCATGTTCCGGTGTTCGCTGTACCGAGGATTCGGCTCGCCATTGGGGTGGCATGAGGCTGGAGCTCGCCCCTCCCGGGGCGTTTTTCTGTCAATTACACACAAACTATGCAATGACATGGACGAGCTCCTGAGAATGGCGGAAGGCCAACGATATCCTTCATAATCTCATATTGTATCTCTTTGGTGGAAGGTGTTTCAAGCTTGGGGGATACTGGCAGAAAAACGCCCCGGGAGGGGCGAGCTCCAGCCGAGAAACGGGGTTCGGTGCGGGCATTTGTGGTGAAAAGCGCATAATGTAACATAGTGATAAGTACCATCGGCACGACATTTCAGATAGCATCTCGTATGGTCAACATAGTATTGAGAGGCACCGGATGAAACTCCGCTCAAGAGAAAACAGAGGAGCACCTTGCGGCGCTCCTCTGAGATCACTGTTTCGTATTGTTAATCGGTCTTTGTGGTTACTTTATAGAATTTTCGGGGAGCGCTCGCCGCCCCACTGAGCGTGATGGAGTTTGTCGCGCTTGTCCCTACCAGCGTCTGAGGGCTCAGCTCAAATTCCGGAAGATCCGAGGCATACACCTTGTATCCGGAGACAGTCATCGGATTGCCATTAGCATCCGTGTTTACCGCATCCCAGCTCAGCAGCACATTCGCTCCTGAAGTAATGATATGCAAGTTCCGCGGTTCCGCGGGATACATCCCGGTGATGCTGATATCATCCACAATCCAATGGTTATCTGCTCCGCTACCGTTTGAGCCGGAGGCATAGGTCCAGCGTAAACGCACTGAACTGCGGTTATCCAGCACAGGCAGCAGATACTCTTTGTAGCCTGTGTAAGGTGTGCTGTAGCTATCGATTGCGATCCAGGTGAAATTGTTGAACGAGTATTGCAGGGTTCCGGCGGCATTCCCGAAAGGCAGGAAATCCATGCGGAAGCGAACCTTGGTATTCCGGAATCCGCTTAGGTTATAGCTATTGGTACTCAGGCGTTCATTCGCGGTATGCCCTTGAGTCGTGGAGGTTTTAGCAAAGAAGATTTCACCATCTTCGCTTTGAATCTGCCAAGCCATCGTGGTGCTTCCCAGGTGTCCCACAGCCCAACCACCGGGCAGGCTGCCTCCGGAGAAATCCTGATACAGCCCCACAGCCTGATGCACCGTAAGCGTGAAGTACAGCTCAATGTGCCTGCCCATCGGGTCACTGGCTCTGATGCCTACTTCCGAGTCTCCGTGAAAATCCGGATTCGGGCTTAGCAGCAGACCGTTCTCGGTGTTCACTGAGCTGATATCGGGGTTTTCGACCACAGTATAGTTCAGAAAAGCCACACTTTGGAAATGCGCGTCGAGGTCGCTCAAGACAAGCGATTCTCCCTGGCGCAGAGTAACTGCCGGCAGATTTCCCAAAGTGATGGGCGCATCGTACATGGAAGGGTTGTTTGTGATGTAGATCGCGGTGCCGTGTCCCAAGGGAGCAGCGGCGGTGGGATAGGTGTTGTTGAAGGTATATTCCAGGCCACGGGTTCCCGTGTGGTCTTCGATGCCGATCGTGCAGAAGTTTCCGTGCCTGCTGCCGGATTGCGAATCCACGTTGTTGAAGGTGTGGTATTGAATCTTGATGGGGCCGTCACCCAGGCTGGTATAGTGATAATTTTGGTCGTAGAGCATCACCTGGAATGTCTCGGGAGAAGTGCCATCCTTTCCGTTGCGCAGGTTGTACCATTCCACGATGAATCTGCGATTGGCGCGGTCGAACCAATAGGAGATGCTGCTTCCGCTATGAGTCGCCAGGTCGTCCCAGAAGGCAGCGATCATCGGGCTGGGCCCCATCGCTCCCGGGAGACGGAAATTGCGAAATTCGGCATTACCGGTGATCCCAAGGGCGATGAAGCCATTGGAACATACCGTGATCTGATCATAGTAGCGGCCATAGAAGCGGAACGAGAAAGGCAGATCCACCACGGCAAGCGACTCCGCGCCCACCTGATCTCCCTCGTCACTGGAGTTATAGATATCTGAGATCGGCAACGCCGTGCCCAAACCACCCATTTGCGGTGCGATTTCTACCCAATTGTACACCGGGGCTTCGGGATACTGGGTATCCGTATAATCATATATCACATAGCCATAGGCGTCAGGTCCAAGGGGGTTTTGCTGGGTAACGGTGCCGATGCTGAGCGAGAATGGCACAAATTGCTCAAAACCTGCCGCGTTGTAGAGCCTGATCGTCATTGGCATGATCATTCCTGGGATAGTGGGATCGCGGGAGAACACCTGGAAATGGTCACCAATGCTGCTCACAGTGGTATTCACAGGAAGAGAGCCGATGAACGCTATGTCATCCAGCACTTCGATCAGATCGTTCTGGGTACTCAGTTGCGCGTAAACATTTTGGATTGCCGCGGAGCCGGTATTCTTTACGCTAACCTTCAGTTGCGCTGTATCTCCGGGGTCAAGCACGCCCGGACCCCCGTCCAAGACGTTGTAGCTGATGAATTCCGCGCGGGCGGATTCCACCGGGATAAACTCGGACACGTCATAAGTATTGATAGCGCCATCACCCAAAGCCAGGTGGAGGCGCAACATGGTGCCGTGCGGAGTATTGGGGGCTACCTGGATCACCAGCGGGGCGTTGTTGATCGCGGTTGAACCACCGGGAATCGGGGGATAAACCACCAAACCCTGAACAATCTGAACCCAGGGGCTATCAGTATAAAGCGTTCCCCCGATCCGGTTCATGGAAGTGCTGCCCGTATTGCGCAAACCAAAGTATAAATCCACCGTTTCGCCGGCAGTGATGATGCCATTGTTGTTTCCGGAAGCGGAGTCGTCTATGACCATTTCTGCCGGAACCAAAGTTGCGATATCCACAATCGGCAGATCATGGAGCAGCGGCTTGAAATTGTGTTTGGATATGGTGATCACTGCGTCACCGGCGGTCATCCCGGCGGGAAGCACCAGGATCACGTGGCCTTCGCTGTCCGTATAGCCGCGGGAAAGGATCTCAAAGCCCAGCGACAGCACTACGGAAGCGCCCTCCACCGGCTGGTTGACCGAATCTGTAACTTCAACATCCAGCAGCGAAAGCCCCAGAGGGATACTTGCGTCAGTTTGGATCTGGAAACTATCCGGAATGCCAACATACACTTCCATGGTGGGGTCGCCCATCAGGTTGCACCAGTGGGCAAATTTTTCCGCGTTTAGGGGAGATGATACACCGAACATCTCGTTCATATACAGCTTGCCATGCAGGGCGGCCTCCCCCATGGTGCGCATGCCCCGGGTATAGATGCCTTCGAAGATTCCGCCATGCAAAACGTTGTTGAAGGTCGTGTGCGTGGACGAAGTGCTCATTCCGATGGCCGTCACCGAGCCCTTTAGAGAAGCGGTGGTGCCATAGCGGATCAGTTGCTCGGTTTCAGCCAGGCCGCTCCAATAGTTCCCTGTGGAACATGTGATAATCACGGCATGAGGCAGCTTGAAGCCGTTGAATAGTGCGCTTTCCGTTGGTGGGCTGAAATCTATGTAACCCCGGAAGCTGTAGAAGCTAATGCCTTGGTTAAATGCTGCGTTGATGCCGGAAACAAAGCTGTTGAAATCCGGTCCGTACATTTCGGTAAAAGTGTTGTCGGGGTTTACTTCCTGCGCCATTTCCTTGATGTATTTGCTGATGTACATGGTGGAGATGCCGGAGGGCTGATTGTCGCCTACCAATAGCATGTGATTCATCCAATCCGCGCTATCCAGATCCATGTCACGTTCGTACAGATAGATCTTATCCAGCACCACGAGGAACTGATTGAGGTTTTCCACCGAGATTCTGCCGATGAAGAGATCACCCAGCAGGTCGCCGGTGTTCATGTGGGTATAGGGGTAATCCGTTCCGCCGCTATTATTGATGAAGGCGGGGATGGCATAGCTGCCGCTGGTATCCCCGATCAGAATCACGAAATCCGGTCGGGTAGCAGGGTTGTTGTAGCGATTGCGGATATAGGTCTGGATACTGGAAGTCGAGCTGCCCGCGCTGTTCGCGGCAGTGGTGGCGATATCCACGTCCGCGCCCTTCTGCCGCTTCCAGGTGGCATAAAAGTTCAACGAAGCAAGAAAGGCAGCGTCAGTCGTATTGCCGTGAATAATCAGGTAACGTGGTGGAGTATTGGCTACTACCAAATCCCGGTAATCGGCAAAGTTCAGAATCATCGATTCGTAAGTCTTGGCAAACGCCGCGCTCAGGGTTTGAGGCGCAAAGGGAAGCTCGTTTAGGCCCGGCTCGGGGCTGAAGTTCACGCGGATGTCGATGCTCTCGCGGACGCGTAATTCACTGGTGGCAGCGTCAAATTCAAAGGGGCTCACGGATATGCTGATGATCCTCATTTCACGCAGGATCATGGGCTCGCTGAACACCACATCATGCTGCGGATATACTTGATTGCTGCTGTAGAAGCTCTCGTTTTTGCTAAAGGCCCGGCTACTTTCGGGTAAGCGGGCATCTTGCACCGGATATGGGTTCACGCCCATCAGCACACGCTGGGTGGCGTTCAGCACTTCCAAAGACACACTGCCCTGTACCGGAATGGCGATGGTGGTGCTAAGCTGCGGGAGATCGGGCAGACCTTGTTCAACCAAGCTTCCCGCCCCTCTGATCTCGATCTTTTGGTAATTGGTGCCTTCTACCGCGATATCTTTGATGCTATAATCGGGAAGATTAAAGCGCACATCCAGGGAAGAATCACTGCGCTGAAGAATGGAAAAACTGGTATTGAGCTTGGTGAATTGACCTTCAAGGGCTAGCAATTGCATGCAGCACAGCCCGAATAACACGATTAGAGTTCGTTTCATAAGCTTTCCTTTATCTGTCTGAGTATCAGTCTATAAACCACCATTAGTCGTGCTCCGGATCTACCGCAAACCACGGTGTAAACAGCTCAGGGATTTTGGCTCTATGTGTCAAGAGTTTTACCAATCTTGACTCGCTTCCATAAAGCTTTTTTCTTTTGTATGTCGACTGTTTACATCTATCATCAGCGTATGCCTGTACAGTAACGGCGCTCGCCAAAGAGTAGAAGCGTCATCCCGCCGCTTTCGACCCAAAGCCTAGGATTACAAGTCAATTCGGAAGATCTTAAGCTATGTTAAGCAGGATTTAAGCACGAATTCCCCCGAAAAAGGATGGTTCTAACTACCTTAATATCAATGTATTACATATAGGATATATTAATAATATACTAAATAAGCATATTAAGCACTAAAGAGCCCTGCCTTCCCCTTCTGCGGGGTTTCTATAGCGCTTAATTAGCTTAATTTGCAGATTTACCGGAAACATGCCCTCCGGCAATACCGAACCAGCGGGGTTTCTATAGCGCTTAATTAGCTTAACATGCAGATTTACTCCCTTCTGGAAGACATACATCCCCCGCGTTTCCCAAGATCCCCCTATCCGGTTCCCGAACCCCGCACAAGTAGCTCCCGAGATGCGTGAGACCGCCGCCAAGGCTGGCGAAGCAGTTGTTACAAATTCTCCGGCAAAATGACATCTGGCGGGTACTCGACAGAAAAACGGCTCGGAGAGGCGTGTTCCGATAGGATCTCCTTTCTCCAGAAACGTTTTTCTGTCAGATAGCACCCAACTCAAAACAAAAACAGCGCCACCTCGAAGACAGCAAAACCTTGCCCAGCTTATCCGGCATCCCAACCGGCCGATATTCAGTACGGTCTTGGAACTCGCGCTATCCACGGATCTCAGTGTGGATGAGGCGGTGGCAATCGTGAAACGTACGCTGAAGCTGGACAGAATGGCTTCCCTGAATCTGGACATGTATGCCTGAGATGGCGTCCCTAGGGGACTCAAATCATCGCTTTGGGATGATACCCGCCAGCGAACCGCAATCTTCAACTCAAATCATGCACTGGAGTTCAAGCCACCTATTGTTTATTTTTCTGTTGAAAGAACTTAAATGGTGGTTTAAAATCAGGCAAGGCATGGTTTTCACCCCTGTTTTTTGAAGTCCATTTGACCGTATAAGATATTGGTAATCATATAAGACACGCAAGGTCAAATGAGCTCCAAATACATAAACCGGGTTAATCCGCAGAGCAGAAGCGGTGCCTCAGCGCAAGCATTCTCGATATAGGGGCAGACGGCGAAGGTAGGCTTGATATAGCTCCGCTTCGCTCTTCCCCGCTGCGAAAGCCGAGCTTTGTTTGCTGATCCGCTCGAAGAGAGTTTGCCAGGGCGGAGCCAGCCACAGAACCCGGCGGGCAAGCAGAAAGTCCCGGTTCTCCGGAGCTTCGACAATCCCCCCACCGCAAGCCACAATGGCACGATAGCCGGGGTATGAAGAAGGGAACCCGGGGGCAAAATCCCGGGTTCCCAGAAGGATTTCTGTTTCTTGCTGCCTGAACGCTTGCCAGCCCTGTTGCTTTACATATTCCGCGATATCGGTTTGATGCTTTTGGCAAAACAGCAGGTCGGTATCAAGGGCGGGAATGCTCCATTCTTGAGCCAGGGATTGGGCAAGAGTGCTCTTCCCCGCTCCGCTGAAGCCGATGATATAGAGCAGCATGCTACAATCTGGAACTAACGTCCTTTTCCACCTTTGCTGCCATAACTTCGCATTTCGCCAGCAGGTCTTCAGCTTCTGCCAGAGTGTTCTGCTTGAAGCTCTCGTCCGTGATTCCGGAGATATTGATGCGAATGTTGTAATAGGCTGCTTTGGCGGCTGCCAGCGCGGTGAGGGCTGCCACACCGGCATCGGAAAGCGCGTTTACATTACCGATCACAGCCACTTTATCTGCCAGGCTCAAAGCTTCATGAGAGATGCGCAGAGTATCCAGCGGCGCGATGATGGCGCCCTGGGTGCAGATCTCGATCTGTTGGGCACGATATTGGCTCTCTTCATCGGTCTTTTTGGGCAGACGCATGGCGTCCATCATTGCGTAAAAGGCGTCCGTATCCACATCGATGCAGTGCATGGCGCGTTCCTTGATGCTTTGGCCGATTGGCGCATATGCTCTGGCTTCGTCCTGAACCTTTTCGTAGCCTTTTTTGTCTATGGTCAGGTTCGAAACCATCGCCGAAAGCGCTCCGCTCATAGCCGCACAGAGGGCCGCAACAGAGCCGCCACCGGGTGCCGGAGCATCCGTGGAGAGCAGATCGCAGAAATCTTCAACGGTCATGGCACTCAGGCGATCATGTTTGGCAATGGCAAATTCGATCACCTTTTTATCCAGATCAAAGGGGGCAAGTTCTGCCAAGCCCATGGATTGGATGGCGGTTTCCATGATCATCTTCTCGGGTATCCCGGTGGATTCGTTCATTTTTTGCAGATAGTAAGTTCCGCTTTCCAGGAGTGCGGCTTTGGGAATCAAGCCCACAAGTTCGCTACCGGTAACCTGAATGCCCATCTGGGCGGCAAGTTCGCGCACTTTGTCCAGCACCTTGTGTGCCGGAGTGACTTTGTAATTTGTGAGGTTGATGCTGATCTGGGCGCGGTTATAACCGTCGATGTACCAGCCCACAGCCTTGCAATTGCTGAATAGCCCCGGCTCCATGATCTTGTTACCTTGCGCATCTTTCAGCATCTTACCGTCTGCTCCGCGGGCAGCTTTTCCACTTTCGCGGATGGTGAGCGCGATGTCGTGCGCTTTCTTTTTATCTCTGGTATTCAGGTTAATGTTGTAAGCGATCAGAAACTCCCGGGCGGAAATGGCAGTTGCACCGCTTTTGGCATTGAAAGTATGGGGTCCGAAATCCGGTTTCCAATTTGGATCTTGGGCTTTTTCGGGCAAGGCTTCATATTCGCCGGAGCGTACGGTTGCCAGGTTTCGCCATTCCGGTTTGGAGGCAGCGTTTTCATAGAGATATACCGGGATACCCAGTTCTTCTCCCACGCGTTTGCCCAGTTTGCGGGCATATTCCACACACTCGTCCATGGTCATCCCGGAGATCGGGATGAAGGGACACACATCGGTGGCACCCATGCGGGGGTGTTCGCCGTGATGCTTGCTCATGTCGATCAGCTCAGCGGCTTTTTTGATGGCCTGAAACGCGGCTTCCACCACCGCTTCCGGCTCGCCTGCCATTGTAAAAACCGTGCGGTTGGTATCCGCGCCGGGATCCACGTCCAAAAGTGAAACATTTTTTACCGTTTTAATCGCAGCTGCGATGGCGTCCAGGATTCCCCGGTCTCTGCCTTCGCTGAAGTTGGGTACGCATTCCATCAATTTCATGGCTTTACCTCGTCTGTTTATGAATTTTTACTTTTACAATCTTCTTGTCTGTGGCTTGCAAGACCTGAATACGGTAGGGCTCGATTGTGATAAATTGCCCCTGATGCGGGATTTTCTCCAGATGGTCCAAGATCAGCCCGGCGATAGTCTCATAATCCCCTTCCGGCAAATTTATATCAAAATCATCCGCCAGACGATCGATTTCCACGTCCGCCATCGCGATCCAGGTATTGGGGCTCACCTGCTCCACATCGGAGTCTTCCTCGTCGTCATACTCGTCTTCAATCTCGCCCACGATCTCTTCCAGAATGTCCTCGATAGACACTATACCCGCGGTCCCACCGTAGGAATCCACGATGATGGCCATGGATTTGCGTTGCGATTGCATTTCCTTCAGAAGGATGTCCACGTCCATGTTTTCCGGGGCAAAGAAGGGCTCGTGCACGATTTCCTTCACGCTCATATCTTCTTTGATTTCGTTCTTCAGGACGTCGTAGATGATCAGCACCCCGATGATATCGTCGATCGTATTGCGATACACCGGATAGCGTGTGAAACCCTCTTCGCGGGCAAGTTCGATCACTTCAGAGATTGTGGCGCTTTCGGAGATTGCCACGATGTCCGTGCGCGGGACCATGATGTTACGCGCTTCCAGTTCTTTCAGATCCAGCGCGTCCTCGATCATATCCATCTGAGGTTGCATGGTGCCGGCTTCTTTGCTTTCCGCCAAAAGAAAGCTGATATCGTCCTTGGTCAGGTAGTCATATTGGTTATTTTCGGTAAGCTTCAAAAGCTTGCGGAGGGCAAGATTAATCTTGCTTACCACTGCCACAAAGGGACGGAACAGATAAAAGAAAAACACAAGCAGCGGATAAAATTGCGCTACGATGGTATCGGCATGATCCCGAAACACTGCCTTGGGAACGATCTCGCCGAAGATCAGCACAATAGTTCCCACAACCAACGCGGTGTAGCGGGCATCAAAGGCAAAACCTCCCATCTTGGCGACGAAAAGGGTGGTTAGTGAGGACAGCACCGCATTGGCGATGTTGTTTCCGATCAGGGTGGTACCCAGGAACTTATCCGGCTGACGGATAAAGCGCAACAGGGCAGCATCTCTGCGGTTGCGGCGCGAGCTGCGTTCCAGGGCAATCTGATCAATTGAGATCAGCCCTGTCTCTAATCCGGAAAATATCAGGGACAGAGCCAAAAAGAATATCAGTATCAGCAGGATCAGAAAGATTTCGATCATCTATTCGTTAACCTTCTCATTCCTCCAGGCTATGCGTAGCGATTGGATGAATTCATCGATGTTTCCCGCCAGAAATCCATCCAGATTGTAACTTGTCAAGTTTATTCTGTGATCTGTCACCCGGGATTGCGGGAAATTATAGGTCCGGATCTTGGCAGAACGATCGCCGGTGGAAACCTGAGCTCTTCTGGAAGAAGCGATTTCCTGCTCCTGCCGGCTGATTTCCAGATCCAGCAGCTTGCTGCGCAACACCTTTAGTGCTTTGGCTTTGTTCTTGATCTGGGATTTCTCATCCTGACATGTGACCACCAGACCGGTGGGAACGTGCGTAATGCGCACGGCGGAATCTGTGGTATTCACGCTTTGGCCCCCATTCCCGCTACTCCGGTAAACATCGATGCGCAGGTCGTTGTCGCTCACCTCGAGATCGATGTCTTCCGCTTCCGGCAATACTGCCACGGTCACGGCGGAAGTATGGATTCTGCCGCTGGATTCTGTAACCGGAACCCGCTGTACCCGGTGCACTCCGCTTTCAAAGCGCATCAGGCCATAGACGTTTTCGCCGTTAAGCTGCATCACGATTTCTTTGAAGCCGCCGATGCCGGTCTCGTTTGAATCAAGCAATTGTTTTTTCCAGCCTTTCAGATCCGCGTAATAGCTATACATGCGGTAGAGGTCTGCCACAAACAGCGCGGCTTCTTCCCCACCGGTGCCGGCGCGGATCTCGATGATGGCATTCTTTTCATCGTTGGGGTCACCCGGGATCAACAAGTCCCTCAGGCGCAGCTCAATCTCGTTCAGGCTCTCTTCAATGGCCAGAATTTCTTCTTTGGCGAGGCTTTGCATATCGGGGTCTTTTTCCCCAACCAAAAGCTGTTTGGTCTCCACCATTTGGTTTTGCGCGCTCAGGTATTCGGCATAACAGCCGGTAATAGAATCCAGTTCCTTGTAGCGGCGCATCAATGCTTTATACTTGCGGGCGTCGCTCATCAGGGAAGAATCCGAGATCATGCCCTGAAGCTCAAGGAATTCTGCGTGCAATGCTTCCAGTTTTTCGATCGGAATCATATTCAGCTATCCAACAGGACTACATGATGCGCACTGTAATCCATATCCAAAGCGGCCTTCATCGCCACCAGCGCGGTTTCCACCATGGCGTCATCCGGCGGCTGAGTGGTGATGCGTTGCAAGGCCATGCCGGGGATAGTCATAAATCTTACGATCGGGTGCTTCAGATTGCGGCCGGAGAACTTCAGCACTTCGTAGCTGAGGCCAGAGATGACCGGAATCATCAACAGATGATACAACAACCTCAGATAGACCGGAATGGCTATGCCCAGGATGTATTGCGAGACCAAAGTATCGGTAATAGAAAAGACCAATATCCCCACCAGCAGCACAAAGAACATGAAGCTGGTGCCGCAGCGCGGGTGGATGGTGGTCTGGCGTTGAATGCTTGCGATTTCCAGATTTTGGCTGTGCTCATAAGCATTCACATTTTTGTGTTCAGCGCCATGATAGCGAAAGAGGCGTTTGACATCTTTCATCAGAGAAATCGCCCAAACATAAATCACGAAAAACACTATCCGGATACTTCCGGCAAAGAGATTGAAGAAAAAATCCTGCTTGGATAGCTTCAGCCAGTCGGACAGCTTGTAGGGCAAAAGCCCGAAGAGCAGGAAGGCCAAACCGAACGCGATTACAAAACTGAAGATTTCTTCGCGTTTTTCGGCTGCCTTGCTCTTTTCCTTGATAGTTTCACCCTTTTCTTTGGCTTCTTCTTTCAGATCAAGCTCATATCTCTCGGCAGAGAAAGTCAGGGTAGAAAAACCGATCTTCATCATCTCGATCAGCGACACGAAGCCGCGAATAATGGGCAAGCCAAACAACTTCACGGTTTGGGTGGCGCTCACAAAGGGCTTGATCTTCAATTCGATGATCCCGTTTCTGCGGCGTATCGCCGTTGCCAGACGATCCGGACCGCGCATCATTACGCCTTCGATTACTGCCTGACCGCCTACACTAATTTCCTTTTTCATCTATTCCTTCTTTTTATAAACAAAAACGCCACTCTCCCCATTGGGGTAGACTGGCGTAAACTAAAGTGTTAAGAACTACTTTTCGGTAGGGATTTTGTATTTCTTGTTGAACTTCTCGACACGGCCGGCGGTATCCATGATTTTCTGCTTGCCGGTATAGAAAGGGTGGCATACATTACAGATATCAACCTGCATATTGCCTTTGGTACTAAAGGTTTCAAAAGTGTTTCCGCAAGCGCAGGTAACGGTTGCCTTCACGTATTTTGGGTGGATTCCCTGTTTCATTTATCTTGCTCCTTGTATAAATTCACATAATTTGAATCAATTATTTTTAGATGCCGGTTTATGTCAAGCAGGACTTTTATGTTCTTCCCGTATTGGCGCTTGAGCGGGCTCTGCCGGTTCATTCCGCGGAGGCCGCCGTATGCCGCAGACATTCACGGCTTGACCCCAGCTTGGATGTTTAAAGTGGAACAAAGCTAATCTGAAGCTCTTATTCTGCTGTGCTCATGCGAAGATTACAGCTTGATCTCAGCCTGAACCCGGGACGGCAACAGCCGGACAAGCTTAGGATCAAGGTGATAATAATCTGAGCTGGCAGACGAGCGCGGGCAGCCCGCGGCCACTCTTAATTAAAAAAACACATGCCTCTATCTCCGAGCTTTGCCCTCCCGCAGTAAGACCCACTGCCGGACATCACAAACGAATTGACAAAAAGTGCCACGCTATCACACTGACACATTGAAGATTTGTGGAATGTCCATGATGACCCGCAAGAGGTATGTTTTCTTGCATAATAATAAATGAGGAAATAATGGAACTCCGTGATTTCGGTGAACTGATAAATAGAGCGGCGATGGGCTACGCCTACCACGAAGTGGTATTGGACGATTCAGGAAAGGTGTACGATTATCGCTTTGTGGAGGCAAATGCCGAGTTTGGCCGGCTCACCGGTCTGGACCCGCAAGCGATAATTGGCAAAACCGTCCGGGAGGTTTTGCCGGGTGTTGAGCGCGACGCGGTAGATTGGATTGGCAAGTATGGAGAACTGGCCTTAAAAGGTGGCGCGACAGAGTTTGAAGGCAAAAGCACACCTTTGGGCAAGTGGTATCTGGTCAAAGCAGTGTCGCTGAATAGAGGCTTTTTTTTCACGATTGTGCTCGACATCTCCTATTACAAAAAAATCGAAGCGGATCTTAGCCGCAACGAAGAGCGTTTACGGCTCTTGCTGGAGAATTCAAACGACTGGGTTATAATCTTGGATAAGAAATTCAACATAGTTTATTCTACCAGGCTGGGCACCGGAATTTTGGGTATGGAACTCGATCAGATGAGCAGTCTGGACGTGTTTTCGGTGATTCATCCGGATGATCTCCTCAAGACCCATGAAACCATCGCGTGGCTATCCGCAAATCCCAATAAACTGGCAGTCCTGGAATTGCGGGTACGGCACTCGGACGGGCGCTATCTATGGCTGGAGATTTTTGCCAGCAACCTCCTCGGATCACCGGCAATCAATGGCTATGTGATTAACGCCCGGAATATTACAGACCGTATAAATGCAGATCGGGCTTTAAGGGACAGCGAGCTGCATCTCCGCCACATCACAGACAACATCACAGATGTAGTCTTCGTTACGGATAAAGAACTGAATACCATTTACGTGAGCCCCTCTGTGCAGCAAATGCTGGGCGAAAGCCCGGAAAAGCATATATCCAAGAGCCTGCCGGAAAAGCATCCACCACAATCAGTTACGGTAATGATGAACTATTTTGCGGAAGAAATGGCGCGTGAGAAAGATCCGAATGCAGACCCCAATCGAACCAGGGTGATTGAGGTGCAGCACTACAAAAGCGATGGCAGCATAATCGATGTATCGATGCACATTTCCATGATTCGGGATGACAAAGGAGCGTTTAACGGTCTTCAGGGCGTGACCCGGGATGTGAGCTTTCAAAAAAGGGTAGAGCGTGAGCTGAAAGATAAGAACTCCTATATAGAATCCCTCCTGGGGGCTATTCCGGATCCGATTTTTGTGTTGAACCGAAGTGGAAAAATCACTGATCTCAAGGTAGGCAACTTCGAAGGCTTGTATGTTCCGGAAGCCCAGATTCCAAACCGTTATCTATCGGACATCATGCCCCCGGATTTAACCAAAGCGGTGTTGAACCGGATAGAGCAGGTTTTGCAAGAGCGCAAGACTCTGGCATTTCAGTACAGGCTTGAAACTCAAGGAATGATGAGAGATTATGAAGCCAGACTCAGTCCCCTGGATGAAAACCATGTGATATCCCTGATCAGAGATATCACCGAGCAACGAAACGCGATAGCCTCGATTCAGCAACAAACCCGATTTCAGAAAATGGTGGCAGATGTCTCTACCGCGTTTGTGAAAAGTCAGGTTTCGAACATTGATGCCATTTTGGACAAAAGCTTGAAAAAAGTTGGTGAGTTTTTCGGTGTGCAAAGGGCATACATCTATAGATATTCCAGCGACTATGCGAGATTGACCATCACAAACGAATGGCATTGCCCAAATTGCGAAATGATCCCGCAAAAACAAAGCACGTATTTAACCTCTACCCTCCCCTGGTAGCACAGCCATATTCTGGGCGGAAAATCCATCAACATCACCGATTTGGAAGAACTTATGCCCCATGCTCCGCTCGAGTACAATATCTTGAATCAGCAGAATGTTCTCTCAATTCTCTGCGTGCCAATCCAAAGCGGATCCAGGATCCTGGGTTATCTGGGCTTCGACAGCCTGATTTCCGCAAGATTCTTTAGCGAAGCCGAAATCGATAATCTTCAGGTGATCGTAAATTTATTGGGAGAAGTCCTGCAAAAACATGATATCGAGACGGCCATGGATCACCAGGCCAAGCTTCAACAGATTATTAGTCGCATGGCCATGAAATACATCAATCTGCCGTCCAAGGAACTCGATGAATCCATCACCGAATCTCTATCCGAGCTCGCTACGTTTTCCAGGGCAGACCGGGCTTATATCTTTGAATACGACTGGACAAATGGGGTCAGCATCAATAGCAATGAATGGATCGCGAATGAGTTTGACTCAGAAATCAAACTACGCAAACTGGTGCCCAATGAACTGATGGAACCTTGGACGGAGCGTCACAAACGGGGCGAAATCGTGGTGATGGAGGACATCTCCACAGAGCCGATACCGGACAAGCTAAGAGAGATTTTGCTTGCTCAGGAAGTGAAGAGCATGATCTCGCTACCCCTGATGCAAGGAGCCAAGTGTACGGGCTATGTGGGTTTCGATTACATTCACAGCCGAAAAGCTATTGGCGAAAATGATGTCACTTTGTTATCCTTGTATGCTCAACTACTGGTAAACGTTCGCAACCGAAGATCACTGGAAAACAAGCTGATCCTGGAAAGGGATCGCGCTGAATCGGCTAATCGGGCAAAAAGTGAGTTTCTGGCAAACATGAGCCATGAGATCAGAACTCCGTTGAACGGTGTCATCGGTTTCGCTGAATTGCTGTTCAACTCCGGCCTGGATGATGCGCAACATATGTATGCCCGCAATATTGTGAACTCCAGCTACAACTTGCTGGGCATCATCAGTGACATTCTGGATTTCTCAAAAATTGAAGCAGGCAAATTGGAGCTCTCACCCATCAAAACAGACCTGATTGAATTGGTGGAGCACGCTACGGATATCATCAAAGTCAGCACCTCCCAAAAGAACCTGGAACTATTGCTGGATATTGCTCCGCAACTTCCGCGTTACGCAGTTTTGGACCCCCTGCGCGTAAACCAAATCCTGATCAATCTATTATCCAATGCCGAGAAATTTACCGATCAAGGTGAGGTGGAACTGAAGGTGCAGCACAAAATGACCGATGCGGATCACGGGGATATCTGTTTCTCGGTTCGAGATACCGGGATTGGCATCGAACCGGGAATGCGAAAGCGCTTGTTCAGAGCATTCTCGCAATTGGATTCTTCCACAACGCGTAAATACGGTGGAACCGGTCTCGGCCTGGTCATCTCGAACCATCTGGCCAGCCTGATGAAAAGCAAGATAGAACTCAACAGTGAAATCGGTAAAGGCTCTGTCTTTAGTTTCTGCATCAATTGCAGGGTTGAGGGAGAATGGCATTGTGCCAAGAAACTCCAGCTGATCACGAGAGTGATGATTGTGGACGACAATCAAGAATGCCTGCGCATACTGAAGACCTGCCTCGCTCTTTGGAACATCGAAGTGGTGGCATTCAGCTCCCCCCGGGTTGCAATCGAATATGCCGCCGGGGACATCGGGTTTGACGCAATTTTGGTTGATTATGGGATGCCGGAGCTGAACGGACTGGAGACCATCAGCCAGCTCAGACTGCTGCTCCAAGCCAAAGCTGCCCATAGCCGATTTATCCTGATGCATAACTCCACGGATGATTCTGTCCTGCAGGAAGAATGCATCGCTCTTGAGCTCCGGTATCGGCTGATCAAACCGATAAAAGCCAACCAATTGCATGAACTGCTTCTGGCCATCGAGAGCAAAGACGAAAGAAGCAAACCGGATAAAAAGGAAACTACAGTGAAACAGCACTTACCAAAATACGAGTTTGAGCAAGCTCCGCGCATTTTGATCGCGGAAGATAACTTCCTGAACATGGCGCTATTGAAAGAGATGATCCACCAATTGATGCCGCAAACAGAGCTCTTGCAGGCATCAGACGGACTAGAGGCTATTGCAGTGGTAAGGCAAAAGCATCCGGATTTGGTTCTGATGGATGTGCAAATGCCCAATCTCGACGGCGTGAGTGCCAGCCACGAGATCCGCAAGTTTTCGACTATCCCGATTGTCGCGATTACTGCCGGAGCCTTGCAAGAAGAGCAGGATCGCTGCCTTGCCGCCGGGATGAATGCATTCCTCACAAAACCGGTGCTGGCCAATGAATTAGTGGATACTCTGCTTCCATTTCTTCCTCCGACTGTCTCTTCCGGGAAACCCGAACCGATAAATGAAGCTGCTGACATGAACTTACACTTCAACCAAGAGACCTTGTTGAAGAATATCTCCCGCGACATGGAAACGCTGTCGAACCTGCTCGATCTGGTGAAAAAGAACTTCCCCTGGAAAATTGCGGATTTGCAGAAAGCACTGGAAATGGAGGATATGAAGGAAGCCAAGAGCATTCTGCACTCCCTGAAAGGATCTGCGCAAAATATGCACTTTGTGCTTTTGGGCAAACTGGTCGCGGAGATGGAGAAGGACTTGGTCCAATTATCAAAGGATGACAGCAAATTGCGCTTCGAACAGATATTTAATGAGTGGCAGGTAGTATTACGATTGATCTCCTGAATCTTGCCTGTTTCCGCAATAAATGAAAAGCGCTCGGAGTGTTAACTGCTCCGAGCGCTTTCTGTTTCGGAAAGACTACTTAATTTTCCTTTTGGGGCTATCTTTCAAATTGATATTGCGGCTCTTGAAGCCATAGCCCATCACGTCATAGACATCAGTCAGGATCATAAACGCATCAGGGTCGATCTCTTTCACCAAGTCCGTTAGTTGAGGCACTTGGCGGCGGTTCATAACGCAGAAGATCACGTTTATATCGCGCTGGTGAAATCCGCTCATGCCCTTCAAGAGTGTTACACCCCGCTCCAGCTTGTCAAAGATGATCCCGCGAATCTCATCTGTATAGTTTGAGATGATGTACACTCCCTTGATGTAGGGCAAGCCTTCCGAGGCCAGGTCTGTGATCTTGGTCGTAATAAACAGGTTGATGTAACCCCAGATGAGCAGTTTGGGATCCTTTAGGAACAATGCCACGGCCAGGATAATCCCTGTCTCTACGATGTAATAACCGGTGCCGATGGAGATGTTGGCTTTTTGTTTGATGAGCGCGACGGGGATGTCCGTACCCCCGGTGGAACCACGAAAGCGGAAGATGAGCCCCAAGCCCAACCCGAGTAACACTGAACCTGCTATTGCGGACAGGAATAACTCTTCCGGAGGAAGCATCGCATATACTACTCTATCCCCCACAATATGAGTATATTGGGAGATATCGCTCAGAATGCCAAGACGATAGAGCATCGGAAAGCTCAGCAGGTCTGTCATCAAAGCAGAAACAAACATCCCGTAAACGGATTTGCTGCCGAAGGACTTACCGATGAAAATGAAGCTGATGAAGAATAATGGTATGTTGATCAGCACCATACCTACGCCGTTGGGCAAGCCAAACAGCATGTTCAGAATCTGGGAAATCCCTCCCACTCCACCCGGTGCCATATGGTATGGCAGCAGGAACCATGAATATCCGGCGGCAAAAAACAGGGAGGCAAAAATGATTCCCAGATGATTGATGATCTCTCTTTTGATGCGTTGCTTACGCGCACTTTTGTTCGGCATTGGCAGGTCTCCTATTGTTCTTGACGAATAATGCTCTGTCGAATATTTTGTCATTTCTCATTCTGCTTCGGGTTGCCTAAGGGCATCTTCCCGAAAATAGCAGGGTATAACTATATAGATTAAGGATTACTATATGAAGATCGATATTAGATTGGATGGACACAAACACAGCCTCGCCGAGCTCGACAAGACCAGGCCTATCTCTCAGGTTTTAAAAGGGAGTGGCATCGATCGCAACCTCGTTTTGAGCTACAAAATTAACCATACAGAATATGTCAATGAAGATTATCTGCCCACCGGCGATACTCTGGTAAACTGCATCACTGCCAAACACCCTGAAGGCTACAGAATCTATCAGGACAGCGCAATATTCATCATGGCCAAAGCCCTGCATACACTACTGGGAGATGCCCACTCCCTTGTGGCAGAACACTCTGTCGGAGATGGCGTGTTCTGCGAAGTCTTCAACGCGGAAAAATTTAGCCGGGAAGATTGCCAAAGGGTCAAAGCCGAAATGCAACGCATCATCGAGAGCGATCTCCCGATCGACCGCATCGAGGTGCGGACTGCTGAAGCCATCGATATCTTCAATAGTATGCGCAGAAAGGATGTCCTGAAAAACATCAAGTCCCACTACAGCGAAACCGTGAGTATTTACCGTTGCGGTAAGTACTATGATTTCTTTATCCGCCCGCTGGCAGATCGCACCGGATTTATTACTGATTTTGACATCGAGTTCCAAGAACCAGGTTTTATCCTGCGCTTCCCCACAGGTCCGGAGATGAAGATATCTCAACCCTTCAGCTTGCCCAAAAAAGTCTTTGCCTTGCATCAACAACACGACAAATGGCTGGATATCCTGCGGGTACACAACATCTCGGATATCAACAGACTAAACGCTAACTACGAAGTATCGCAGTTCATATTGGTAGAAGAAGCGCTTCATGAAAAGAAGATCGCGGAAATCGCGGCAGACATCGTGAAACACCCTGATACCAAGCTCGTGCTCATTGCCGGGCCCTCCTCTTCCGGCAAAACTACATTCGCCAAACGCCTGAGCGTGCAACTGCAGGCCAGCAAAGCTAAACCGGTCGTAATCGGAATGGACGATTATTTCCTGAATCGAGATCGCACCCCCCGCAAAGAGGACGGAGATTATGATTTTGAATCCATCCACTCCATCGATCTGGAACATCTGAACCTGCAGCTCAGCCAACTGCTGAACGGAGATCAGATCGAACTGCCGCATTATGATTTCACCAGAGGAATCAGGCGGCGCAGCAACCACTTCGTGAAGATGGAAAAAGATAATATCGTGATCATGGAGGGCATCCACGGCCTAAATGAAGCTCTTACCTCCGCCATCCCGGCAAATCGCAAAGCCCGGATCTATATTTCGGCTCTGAATCAGCTGAATATCGATAACCATAACCGCATACCTACTACCGATTGCCGGCTTCTGCGCCGCATTATTCGCGATCACCAATACCGAGGTTACTCCGCGGAAGAGACTATCATCCGCTGGAAGGATGTGCGCGAAGGCGAAGAAAAGAACATCTTCCCGTATCAGGAAAACGCGGACTATATGTTCAACAGCAGCCTTACTTATGAACTTGGTGTGCTGAAGAAACACGCGTGGAAGATGCTGCTCAGCGTTCCATCCACTTCATCTGCCTATACCGAATCCCGCCGCTTGTTGCGCCTGCTGTCTCATTGCAAAGATATCGACGACGCTCATGTGCCCTACAACTCGATCATCAGAGAGTTCACCAACGGCTCTGTGTTCAGATACTAAGTTATGGCGAAAATCAATATCCTTTCCGAAGACGTCCGCAATAAGATCGCTGCCGGGGAAGTAATCGAACGCCCTGCTTCCGTGGTCAAAGAACTGGTGGAAAACAGTATCGATGCCGGTGCTACTGCCATTACGGTGATCGTGGAAAACGGGGGTAAAGACCTGATTCAGGTAATCGACAACGGCAACGGGATGGAGCCGGATGACGCTATGTTGGCCATTGAGAGCCACGCTACCAGCAAAATCCGCAATGTGGACGATATCGTGCACATCAGTTCCCTGGGCTTTCGCGGAGAAGCTCTGCCTTCGATCGCCGCGGTTTCCGGCTTTAGCTTGCTCACGCGCAGCAAAAGCCTGGAAGTTGCCCTGAGAATCGAGATGAACGACGGCAAACTGCGCGATGTGCAGAAAACCTCTTCCAATCCCGGAACCACGATCTGGGTCAGAGGACTCTTTAAAAACCTGCCCGCGCGCCGCAAATTCCTGCGCACAGATACCGTGGAACTGCGCCACATCATGAAGTATTTCCACTATCAGGCAATAATCTATCCAAACATCAGTTTCAAGCTGATTGCGGACGGCAAAGAAAAGCTGAACTACATCGCCAGCGACGATCGTAATCAGCGGATGGGCGAGATCTTTGGCTCCGGCTTCTTCAACGATGATATCATCATGGTCTCCGGTATAGCAGGAGAATACGCCGTGAATGGCTATATCTTCGGGTTGGAAGAACGCAACGACAAGCTGATTGATGCCCAGTATGTGTTTATCAACGGAAGATTTATCAACGACAAAACGGTGAAACACAGCATCAAAAGCGCCTACGGTCCTTTCATCCTGAAGACCCGCGCCTGGGCAAAGGGTTCTACTCCCCCCTACATTTTGTTTATCCAGGTACCCGCCACGCAGATCGATGTAAACGTCTCCCCTACCAAAAATGAAGTACGGTTTCGCGAGAATCAGAAAGTGCACTCCCTGATCTTCGAGACAATCAGCAAAGCGCTGAAGCGTTATGAAGACCAGAAATTTGCCTCTGCCCGGGATAAATTCACTGCCTACCCGCAGCAAACGCAAAGCCCGGAACGAGTGAGCACTCTTGAACGCGAACTATTTGTCCAAAACGTGCAAATCCCCCGCTATGCGGAGTATAAGAAGGAGCATGCTCAGCTGTTTCAGGATGATCTCTTTGAAGCAGACAAGCCGCTGCTCAAGGACATTCCCATCGTAAACCCGGAAAAAAGCCGGGAACAGGACCAGCAGGAGATCTTTGAAGACCAACCCAACGATAGTGAGCCCTACAAGCTGCTGCTGCAAAACGAAGAGGATTACATCAACCCCTGGCAGTTGCACAATACCTACATCTTTGTGCAAGTGGAGGATGGGCTTGTGATTCTGGACCAGCATGCCGCGCACGAACGCATCATCTACGAAAAGCTGATTCACCGCACGGGCGGGGCTCCGGCTGTACGGCAAAAGCTGATTATTCCCCTGGTCATTGATATCCCGCCTTATATTGCCAGTGAGATCCGGGATCTGGTGGATGCGAATCTGGAACTGCTGGAGCGGATCGGTTTTTCATTGAAAAAGTTCAGTGGAGACTCCATCGTGATAGAAGAGATCCCCGCCGAATTGGGCGATTTTCAGGGAGGTAAGATATTTATCGACATCCTCAAGCAACTTGAAACGGAGATGGAGCTGAACTCTGACTTTCGGGATTCTCTGGCCAAGTCAATCGCCTGCAAAGCTGCAATCAAGGCCAATACCAAGCTCTCCCGCAAAGAGATGCTGTCTCTGATCAACAATTTGTTTGCCTGCCGGGTGCCATACTTCTGCCCCCATGGCCGCCCTTTGATTGTCAAGATGACGCTCACGGATTTTGAGAAGAAGTTTAAACGCCTGGCATGATCATCACCATTGAAGGACCTACAGCCGCCGGTAAAACCGCTTTTGCCTTGCAACTTGCCAAAGCCCTGAATACGGAAATCATCAACGCAGACTCCCGCCAGGTGTATCGCTATATGGATATCGGCACCGCTAAACCGAACCGGGAAGAATTGACAGCAGTCCCGCACCACCTGATCGACATTATTGAACCGAATCAGAGCTTTAATGCCGGTTGTTTTGTGAAAGATGCGGATAATTTGATCGCTCAGCTTCAGGCTGCCGGCAAAACGCCTATTGTGTGCGGCGGAACCGGGCTCTATATCAGATCACTTGTGGAAGGACTGTTTGAACATCCTCCCATCGACCCTGCCTTGCGGGCTGAGCTCAAAACTCAGCTCTATGAGCAAGGGCAGAGAGCAATGTATGCCCGTTTGCAGGAGGTGGACCCCGCTTTCGCGGCCCGCATCAGTGAGCACGATCCCCAGCGCATTCTGCGGGGCCTGGAAGTTTATCTGGGCACCGGCAAGAGCATCAGCGCTCACTGGTTGGCGCAGAAGCGTGACCCCAGACATCAAGCTGTACGCATCCTGCTCACTTTGCCTCGGGACGAACTGTATTTGAGAATAAACTCGAGAGTGCATCACATGCTCAATACGGGACTTTTGGCCGAGATCGAAGGCTTGCTCCTCAGGGGCTACACGTGGCATGATCCGGGGCTTAGAACCATGGGCTACAAAGAGTTTCAACCCTGCCTTGAAGCGGGCATTCCTGCTGCCGATTGCGCCCTTCTGGTAGCCCAGCACCATCGCAACTTTGCCAAGCGCCAGCTTACCTGGTACCGTAACTGCAGATTTGATTTGACAATATGCCCGCATAGCTTTAGTTTATCTGATATCCTCCGGGAGATTCAGACCCGATACATGAGGTTCAAAGAGGAGTCCGGTGAAAATCATAGCCAAAGTAGTTAATCATGAAATATCCGAACAAGACGTCACGCGCGAAATCGCCTGTGGCGGGAATGGAGCCCAAGCGCTGAGGCGTTTAATTGACCGTTGTCTGCTTTTGGAAAAAGCGAACAAGAAAGGTCTTGCAGTTAGCGACGAAGAGTTTGATATTGCTTTGATGGAGATTCTGGATGAGGATGAACCCTTCGGTCTGCCCGCCGGCTCTCTGCAGGATATGGACGCCATTGAAATGGAAACTCTGATCAAGCGCAACATCCTGATTCGCAAATATATCGCCTCCCTGTTTCCAGCAGAAATCCCCATCGAAGAAGCAAAGCTCCGAGAGCTCTATGACGAACAGATTCACATCTTTTGCAGCGAAGAAATGGTGCGCTGCTCCCATATTCTGATCAAAGGCGATAATGCTCTGGATCGCATCACCGAGATCCGGGCCCGCATCCGGAATCAGGAAGATTTTGCCAGTGAATGCTATAAATGCAGTCACTGCCCATCCAACGAATGCTGCGGTGACCTGGGCTATTTCCCCCGTGGAAAACTCTATCCCCAGATCGACGAAGTAGCGTTTGAGCTCCAGCTCAACGAAATCAGCATGCCCTTTGCCAGCCCGGAGGGGTACCACATCCTCATGCTCACAGAACGCAAGTGTAAAAGCCCAATCCCTTTTGACGAGATCAAGGACAGCCTTGCCTGTCACATTCTGCAGATGGAGCGGGAATACTTCTTGATGCGCCATCTGAGCGAGCTTTATGAGGAATTCAAGCATCAGATTTTAGTATTTGATGATGTCGTCAAATAAACTATCCTCCATACTTGGCATCAGCACTTTTGGTGAATCCCACGGTCCTGCCGTTGGGATTCTTTTTGATAGCCCGATTCCCAATAAAGAGCTCCCCCTGGAAGAAATCCGCGCTGTACTCAAACTTCGCGCGCCCAAGGGATTATATAGCACTGCCAGAATCGAGCCGGATGATATCGAGATTCTATCCGGAGTCTTCGAAGGCAAAACCACCGGAGCCCCCTTGTGCATCATCATTCGCAATCAAGCCGCCCGGAGCCGGGATTACGAAGCTATCAAAGATCTCATTCGCCCCGGATATGCGGATTACGCTTGGCTGAAGAAATACCATATATTTGACTACCGGGGTGGGGGGCGCGCTTCCGGAAGAGAAACTGTGGCCAGAGTGATTGCAGCAGAACTCGTCAGAACTTATATTCCGGAAATCAAAATTTTAGTCAGCACACTTCAGATCGGCGAAATGAGTTCCGCGCCGGGCAAGACTGCTCCGGAAAACACCTTCCACTGGCCGGATGCGGACAGCTATACCGATCTTCTGGCTTATGTTGAGAGCATCCGCGCCGCCGGAGACAGCATTGGCGGCATCATCCGCGTAACAGCCGAAAACGTCCCTGCCGGCTTGGGAGATCCCATCTACGATAAGCTCTCCGCGAACATCGCCAAGGCCATGCTCAGTATTGGATCTGTGCGCGGCATCATGTTTGGCGATGGTCTGGAGCTTGCCAAAAAACCCGGTTCCTGGTGCAACGACCAATTCAAAGCGGGGAGGCTGCAAAGCAATCACCATGGCGGCATCCTGGGCGGAGTAAGCACCGGGGAGGAGCTATGCTTTGACCTCATCATCCGCCCCGTATCCGGGATCAGTATAGAACAAGACACCATCGATCACGATGGAACTGACCGTAAGATCAGCATCTCAGGCCGCCACGACAGTTGTCACATCCCGCGCTTGATTCCCGTGGTGGAAGCAATGCTCACCATTTGTCTGGCAGACGCTGTTCAATATCAAAAACTTATCTCCCGAAATCAGGATCTTGCCGGATATCGGGAGGCTCTGAATAAACTGGATGAAGACCTCATAATGTTGCTCAAACGCCGCAAGGAAGTGGTAAAACATGTGAAACTCTACAAAGCAACCCACGACCTGCATCCCAAAGACCCGGAGCGGGAGCGGGAAATAGCACACAAAGTCCGTGCTCTGGCCCAAGAACTGGATTTGGACGTGGATTTGGTGGATGAGCTGATGAAGCTAAACTTAAGGATAAGCGCTATATGATGATCGTTGAATGCCTGAACTACTCCCCCGATAAACTGCGAAAAACCTACAACCCCCGCTACACCGAATATCGCCTGGATTCATATTCCGCTTGGCAAAGCATCGATTTCTCTGCCTTTGATGACGCCACCATCCTAACCTGCAGAGGCGAGCTGCTCTGTACGGCACTGGTGGAACAGATGTTTGCCTCGCGCGCTCTGGTAGATCTGGATGTAAGCGATCTGGAACAATATCAGAGTCTTGTGGATCCTTCCCGCTTGATTCTTTCCACGCATCTTCCCGGATTTGACCGCGACCAGATTAGAAGCTTTCTGAAGCATCCCCAGGCGGCAGAAGTGTACAAACTGGTTTATGAAGCCGCATCACTGGAGGAACTGATCGAAACCTCAGCGATGATCAGCGATACCCCTGAGCGTAAATTCATCTTCAACGTATCTGGAAAATGGGCTTTGTTTCAGCGCTCGATCTTCTACCAGTTCAATTCCTACGGCTGTTATATGGCGCTGGATGAACCTCTTTTTGAAGGCCAGCCTACTATGCAGGAAATGCTACCGTTGACGATCACACTGGCCAACCCGAAAGCGTCTCTGTTCCCAATCATCGGAAACCACAAAGTGAGCCAAAGCGGATCGATCACCATCGGCAACCATCTCATGGTAGAGAACCATATAGAAGCAGCATACGTCCCCATTCCGGCTCAAGATATTGATGAAGCGATATCGGCAGTCATGTTTCTGAGGCGCGTCCACCGCATAGGTGGAATCGCCATTACCAACCCCTTCAAAGAGTTGATAGGTGCATACTTCCATTGCGGCATTAGTCCGCTCAACTCCATTCAGCTCTACCCGGTGAAACACGATCGAAACCGCTATAATGAAGAGCTGGATGCATATCTATACGCCCAAAACACAGACGTCCTGGCATTGCAGCAGTCCCTGAAAGAGCTTAAGATCGACAATACCGCCTCCGTCCTGATCTATGGCAGCGGCTCCTGCGCAACAGCATTTATCCAGAAACTCCAGCGCCTGGGCTATGTGAAGCTGTATGTCATGGGCAGAAACGCGGAGGCAGTATCAAAGCTTCAAAAGAAATACCACTTGCAAGATCCCAACCGGGATGAATATGACCTTCTGATCAACGCCAGCCCTTTGGGTCAGGAGCTTGCGGACGACCTTGGCGTTCTGCCAAAATTCAACGCGCTGATCAACCTCCCCTTGCCCCAACCTATCTCCCGCTTGGAAGAGATAGCTTACGAGAATGAGATTCCGTTGGTGGATTCCTACACTTTCTGGGAACTTCAATTTATTCACCAGTTAGACTGTTTTATGTATCCAAACACACAAAACCTTGACACAAACTCGTAGCTGAAAACAATTGACTCTGTTTAGGGAGCTATTTGAAATAAATGTATAGGAGTCTACTATGAAAAGTAGCTATCTGCCCCTTCTGCTCATGCTCCTGCTCTGTGTTTTATCCACTCTCGGCGCGCAAAACATCGCTGATATGGATTACATGCAAATGGGTTGGCAGGAATTTCCCATCGCCGGAATCGATAATGTTTTCATTCCTTATTCAAACCCCTCTCTGATTGCCACCGGCCACGCTGATGGCATCGCTTTGGTGCATCTTGCCGATGAAGATCGCTTCCAAAAACGCTATTGGCTGATGCTGAACGCCGGCAATCTGGCCTACACCTATGAACGTAATCAAAGCAAGGGATATCATCTGATTGGCACAGGCTTTGAAGCACTGCCTGCCCACATCCTGCCCAATCTGTATCTGGGCACCAATTACCGCTTTGCCGATGGCAGCGTTGAAGACGGCACCTTCCGAAGCGGCGTTACCTACCGCCCCCACAATTCTGCTTCCTTGGCTTTTACTCTGGAAAACCCCATGCACGACCGCCCCTTCTACCGTGGTGGTCTGGCACTGCGTCCCCTCGCCATGATCCCCGCCATCGCGGATTACCGTCTGGAGCTATCTGCTGATCTGAACTACTCTTATCTGAGTGCTGATGGCTACAAGATCAAGAAACCGATTTTGGGCATCAATACTCAGCTTGTGGACGGCGTTAAACTTGGCGCCACCTACAACCTGGATGAAGAAACAGCGCTCATCAATTTCAGCCTCAGTGCCCGTAGCGGAGAGATCGGCTCCCTGGTCCGCGCCAGAGAAAACGACAACTACGGCTATGCTTATGTTCATATGAACGAGAAAGCCTTCAAGCCTTTCCTCGGAATCATCAAACCCACCTGGTATCAGATGCCTGCCAAAGCCACAGTGGTTAGCTTCAAGGCACCCAAATACAAATTCGGGCCTTTCAGCCTCTTTGAGAAAGGCACCCGGGGAATCCAGGAAATCACCCGTGAACTCAAGCAAGCCAAGGAAGACCCGGCAGTTTCCGGGATTTTGCTGATCAACCCTTCCTTCGGCACCTCGTTCGCTCTTCAGCAAGAGCTGGTTTCCGCCTTTCAGGATTTCCGCGCCTCCGGCAAGAAAGTAGCTATCTATTACGATAACATCTCAAATGGTGGATACATCTTCGGCTCAGCGATTTCGGATAAAATCTATCTCAATCCGATGGGTAGCCTCGATCTACGCGGCTTATCCATTTCCAGCCCCTATCTGAAAGACGCGCTGCACAGCCTGGGCATCGAGGCGATCAACTTCCGCAGCCATAAATACAAAAACGCCGGGAACATGTTCAGCGAAAACGAAATGACCGCCGCCGAACGTGAAGTGTATGAATCACTATTACAAAACATCTATGACCAGATGATCGCTCAGATCAACCTGGGACGTGGCGATAAACTGCAGAAACCGGTGCAAAGCCTTGTCGATCAAGGTCCCTACTTCATCGCTCAACACGCTGTGGATCAAGGCCTGGTGGACAAACTGCTCTATCAGGATGAACTGAACGACCAACTCAAAAAGGATTTCAGCATCACCCATAAAAGCACCAGTCTTACCGATTATCGGACCTATGATTGGTCCCAACCCAGAGAAAACCTTGTGGCGGTTATCTACGCCAGTGGAAACATCGTAATGGGTAAAGGAACACCCGGCCAGAAGATCGCGCATCAAACCACGGTCGATCTGATCCGCAATGCCCGCAAGGACGATAAATACAAAGGCATCATCTTGCGTGTAGATAGCGGTGGCGGCAGTGCTCAGGCGTCCGACATCATTCTGCGCGAGCTCAGCCTTGCCCAGAGCGAAAACAAGAAGCCTGTAGTAGTCTCCATGGCGGGAGCTGCTGCCAGCGGGGGATACTACATTTCTGCCCAGGCAGACCGCATTGTGGCGGATCCTGCGACCATTACCGGATCCATCGGCGTGATCGGCATCATTCCCAATGCTACCGAGATGTTCAAAAAGATCAAGGTAAACTGGAGCACGGTCAAAATGGGCGAAAGAGCCGATCTCGGAGCCCTTTCCAGACCCTGGACTCAATCCGAAAAAGATCTTGTTTCTGCGTCTATCGAACATGTTTATGAGGATTTCGTCAATATAGTTGCCGAAGGCAGAAAGAACCTGAGCAAAGAGCAGGTCCATGAAATCGCCCAAGGTCGTGTCTGGACCGGCGAGCAAGCCAAAAACAACGGCCTGGTGGATGATCTTGGCGGAATGGACATTGCGCTGCAGCACATGCGCGAACTAACCGGCATCAAAGGATCCATCCGCCTCGTTGACGCTACCAGTTCCCAAGAAGGGATCCAGCTCGAAATCGAAAGCAGGTCTTTGATGAATATGCTGGGGCTCGGAGCCTTCGATAGCATGAGTAAAGAATACATTCAGATTTTCGAATTGTGGCAGGACTTCTCTGAGGAGAAAGCCTTGATGCTTAGCCCGATTAACATATCTGACCAAACATTCTAAATCACCTAGATAAACAAAGGGTGGTCACTAGTGACCACCCTCTTTCTTTTGTATTAAAACTCAGAACCCATCAAGCTGTAATGTCTGCCAATTTGGCAAGCAAGTCTCTTCGAACATTCTCAAGCTCAATTTTTACCGATGCCCAATCCGCGTAGTGATAGTGTTTGGCTATTTGTACAAATTCACGTCGGTTTAAATGAACCGTAAATCCGATCTTGCTCATCGTGATAGTCTCCGGATCCGGTCCGAGATCCCGGATCGGCGATACGCTGACTATCCTGGTGAGATCAACTGTCGTACCATCATCAAAGGTGTACTTCATAAGCGACTCCAGGATTGTTTTTCACACAACCACATTTTTAGATACTAGATTTTTTGACAAGTATTTTCTGTGGATAATTGAACATTTTCAATCGATTTGATTCCACTCTAACAGCAGATTAAGCTGGGATTACTGATATATTCCGCTTTTGCAAGCTGTTGATAGTTTTCCAATATACTTCAAATTCGCTTTGCGCCATGTGGGATATTTTCTGGGAAAGAGCATCCCCAATCCACATCCATACAGATTTGGCGCAATTTGTCCCCACAATGCATGAGATTTCTGAAGATTATTGGCTTAGGCTATGTCTTGAACCTCTCAATCTTGAGCTTTCAGGAGACCTCCTTCCCCAAGCTCATTTACCAAGCACTGCTCAAGCTGAGATCAAGGCCTTTTGCTCCCGTGCTCATAGCTTCATAACAGCTCAATATCAGCGTGAAACCGATTTAACAAGAATTGCAGAGCTACCGGGAATTGCAGTGAATTCTGTATTCAGAATCTGCGGCCAAGCGCTGCTCCATTTGACTCGTTCAATCTCAAGGATCAGAATTATCTGAATTGCAGCCAAACAGGTTAAGCGGCTGAACACTGTCCTCGCTCAGGGCAAGTAACTATGCCCCACTCTGTTCGTCTGAGTTTAAATGCTTTAAGACATGACCCAGAGTACACTCAGCCAAAAGTTCATCCTGCAAACATGCAGATTTCAACCAAATACTGCTTCGTGTGGAATATTTTACACAGCATTGATGCTTGCTTGGATAGGCTTATCTACTGTGCCATAGCACTTTATTATGCAGATTAGATCGACGGGAGTTTTTTGGACCGACAATAACTATCTCAGATCGAAGAAAAAGCGATTGACAAGATATTCTGGATCTTGTAGTAAGAAGAAACAGCTACGACATTAAAGAGTCTTGATTTAGAAGATAACCAAGGAAGTTCAGGAGGAAAAATGAAGAAGTATTGGCTTATCATTTTGTTGGTTTTGCTCACATGTGCTGCTCAAGCTTATGAAGTAGTGGCATATCATGAAGATTTTGAATCCGGCGCCACTGGTTGGCAGATGTTTGATGGCACACAAAGCCCTAATAACTGGCACATTTACAACTATGGCGGTGCCCAGGGCAATGCTTGGTGGATGGGAGACCCTGCTCTTGCATCCGGAGCTAACATCGGCGGTTATTATGACCACCAGTATCTGGTGTTGGACACACCCGCTCGTACACTAAGCGCGGCAAACGCAACCTTAACTTTCAAAATGAGACTCGGTCTCGAATCAGTCGGAGGAACCGGCGAATACAATGGTTGGGATTCATTCAACGTGCGAGTTTCCACCAATGGCGGAAGCACCTGGAATGTGATCACCGGCAGCCCGGCGTATCATTACACCAGTTCCTATGCCTTTGGCAGCGAACACGGTGAAGGCCCCGGCATCCCCGGATGGGGCGGCATGCTTACGAACTGGGCCACAGCCACTTTCAGCCTCTCTGCCTATGTGGGCCAAAGCGTAAAGATCCGCTTTGCCTTTGCTTCTGACCCTGCCCATTGCACCAGTGATGAAGCTCAATTGTTTGGCGTGATGCTGGACGATATAAGTTTTGGTGGATACACCAACAATGGCGTTAACGATGGCCAAATGACCTGGGCCAGTCTGGTTCCCGTGGGAGGGCAGCTTTGGCACATCGCAACCGAAGCCGGCGCCCCCTCCCCCACACAGGTGATGAAAAACCAAAACGCCACCGGCACTTACAACCCGAATATGCTGAACTATCTGATCAGCCCTGCCATCACCCTGCCATCCGAAGGCGATATCAGGGCAGACTTCATGATCAAGGGCAGTTTCACCGACACCGGCACCTTCCCCAATGTGGATTACTGGGGCTGGGAAATCTCTACCAACGATGGCTTGACCTGGAACGCGATGAGCAATCCGTACGCCGATCCAACGGGCAACAACTATGTGTACAGCGATGCTCCCACGACCTGGAGTTCCATGATTGAAAGCTTCTCCCTGAACGGATTGATCACAAATTTCGGCGGCCAGACCGTGAAATTCCGCTGGTATTTCAAATCCAACGATACTGTAAACGGCACCGGCATCATGATCGACGATTTCAAGATTTATAACGATGTCTTTGTAGCTCCACCGGAGAACTTAACGGCCACGGTTAGTGGTATGAATGTGTTGTTGGATTGGGATGCCCCCGGTACCGGAGGAGATGATGGAGAAGAAGGATGGCTGCAGTATTGCGGTGAAAACAGCGACTCCATCGGCACCGGTGCTTTACGCAGGGAATCCAGCGCTGCAAGAACAGAGCGTAACGTTAGCAACTACAGGGTTTATCGCAACGGAATCATGATCACCCAACTACCCGGCACTGTGACCCAATATACCGAAATTAACGTGGATAACGGAATACATAGCTACTATGTAACCGCTATGTATGGCACAGACGAATCAACCGCTTCTAACTCCCAAATCGTTTTTGTGATGTCTTCCGATCAAACCGAATCCGCCTATGATGACGGCAGCGCTGAGATGGGCTTGATTCTTCCCACAATTCAGCAAATGGCCGTGTTACATAATACTTTTGCCAATCAATCTCTAACCGTACAATACGCTGCAGTTTACATTCATACTGTAAATATCAACGGCTTGATTATGCGGGTTTACGAATACAATAACACGACAGGCATGCCAGGACCCTTGATTTTTCAGTTCCAGTATCCCGCCAGCAGCATAATCCCGGGCTGGAACTACATCCCGTTTCCAGACGAAATCACCATTCCTGAGGGTCGTTTCTTCCTGGGGATGCTGGTTAACACAAACTACCCTCAAATCGGTGTGGACACCAGTAGCTTCGGACACAGCTATATCACCACCGGAGGTACCTGGGGCGCTTATTCCGGGGGCGAGATTATGATCCGTGCTATCGTTGAACTCAACGGAGCAGTTCAATATACCCAAAATGTGCCGCTATCAATCGGTTGGAACCTGGCGTCCCTGAATGTATCGCCCGCGGATCATTCTCTCCCGGCGATCTTGGGCAATATTGCCGGGGCTGTGGCGCAGATCAAGGGCACCGATGGAGTGTATATTCCCGATAATCCCTATTCCAGCCTGACCTCCCTGACCGACGGCAAGGCTTACAGCATCAAAATGAACAGCGCTGCAACCTGGAGCGTTACCGGTAACCAAATCCCGGCAAACACCCCGCTCCCCCTGGCCAGCGGCTGGAATATGGCTGCCTATCTGCCCCAGACCGCAATGCCGGTTGTAACGGCAAT
>DHVK01000012.1 GCA_002412625.1 Cloacimonetes bacterium UBA5210 | reverse complement strand
CGGTGCCGCCCTTGCCGCTGGCGATGGCTACGCGCATTAGTGATCGCAGCGGTTATCGCCGCCCTCCAGCTGGTTCTGCAGATACATCTCTACTATTTGGGGCAGCGGTAGCGGGCAAACCCCGATGATCACTTCAATTTGGTTCTGGTGCATCAGTTCTTGAGCTTTCATGCCCATGCCGCCGGCGATCACCACCGACACGCCGATTTCGTGCAAGAATTTGGGATGTGAACCGGGTTCGTGAACCGGAGGATCGATGGTTTCTTCTTTGCTGATTTTGCCATCTTCAATGTGGTAAACCGCGAATTTCTCGCAGTGCCCGAAATGGGAACTTAGCTCGCCGTTGGTTAATGGAATTGCGATTTTCATGGGTACTCCTTTTTTTTATCTGCATCTGCGACAGCGCTGACAACCCCGCACAAAGCAATCCTGCAAAGAAAGCATGCGGCTCGATCCGCAAGCCGGACATACACCCGGCGGCTCTTCTTTGTGATGCTGCTCTATGCGATGCTGACAGTCTTCGCACTGATAGTATTTCATTGCCAGTTGCACATCCCCACCCTCGATCACGAAGGTTCTGCCCTCTACCAAAGCCGTGCCCAGCTTCTTGCGCGCGCTGTCATAAATCCGCGTTACAGTCGGGCGCGAAACCCCCATCAATTCTGCCACTTGCTCCTGAATCAGGTTCTCATAATCGATCAGCCGGAGAACTTCATATTCTTCCAGTTTCAAGGTGATTGCCTGACGATAATTGGCTCTCATCCACAATGGACGGAATCCTTTCACCGAAGGCAGCTCTTGCAAGGTTCGTAAGGCTTTGGCACGTGGCATATTATCTCCTGATTCTCTTAGGTTTTAGGGCGGGTTCATATGAACTTATGTTCACTTATAGAGAACCTGCGTTTCCTGTCAAGGCTAATCGCTGCTTTTTTTCGAAATTGTGTTTTTAGAGCATCGGAATTTTCCGTTTACCTGATTTCACCATCTTTTCCAGTATAAAGAGTCACCCAATTCTTCAAATTGGCTCACTTGGACATTTGGCGATAAGTGCTTATCTGGTGGAGAGATAGATTGGACTATGTTTGGACTTGGACATTGCGATTTTGGACGTTTCTGGACTCATTTGGGTCACTGATAACTTCAAATTGAGCCGATTTTAGACTGGAGTTGGACATTCTCCCCCTCCAGTCCAAAATGCCGAATTAGAAAAGCCGCAACTGAAGTGACAAAACTCCGATCAGAAATATATCCAGACCCTGATCCTCGTCTAATATCTGGACTTTATAGTCCATATTAAATGGCTGTAAGATAATACGTTTATTAGCGGGATCAAGCTCCACTTTCTTAAGTGTGACACCGTCCTCTGCACGTACTGCACTGACCTTTTCATTAGCCATTTCCCAATCAAGCTCCTGTTTGATGATTACAATGTCCTCATGCAGGATATTGGGCTCCATGCTGTGTCCATTTACTCTAAATGCCATATAGTTATCTGGTCTGCCGGGGATGAGAGAACGCGGTATCTCAATATTCTCGCCTAAATCCCGAAGGTCTACGATGTCCTCTCTGGGTCCCGCGGAAATATCGCCGAGAATTGTGAGGTTCACAGTTCGAGTGTAATCTATTGTAGGAGCTTGGATTAGCCCTGAACGGCTATCGACCACCTTGAGCTTCTCTTCCAGTCTCTCCTTCATCCACCCATCAAAATCCTTCACAATTTGGGTTGTACCCTTACCAGTTAGAAGCCAATTTACATTGATTCCTTCCTCAGACATTCTGAGTAATAGTTCGGGATCGGGATACCTCTCACCGGACTTATAGCGGGATAATGAAGCGGCGGATATGCCAAATTTCGAGGCAAACTGATAATTCTTTAACTTCATGTTCTTCATCAGCATAGCCAGTCTTTTACCAACCTCTTTTGCTGCCATGATACCTCCATCATGTAATTTGCTATTGACAATTTCCATACGGATAGCAAAATGAACTTGGAACAGCTAAACAGAGCTACATAGATGTGTCAACCCTTTTTTTAGCAAGGGTCTATCCTGATGGCGTTCGTGCCGTCAAGATTAGCACCCCCTAAGAAAAGTGCCGGAAAGTTCTGCAAGTCAGCAGAAAGGACTTCCCAAGATATTGGATGTATGGAAGTTAGCACCCCATTAAGTCTAACATAAGAGGTGAAAATGAACGCTAACAAGAGCCGAAAATCAGGATGCGATGCCTGCAGTGTGCAAAATGTCCAAGTCCAAATCATTCCGATCGGACTTGGACAAAACAGCATAAAACGCTCACTGCGTATAGCATCCGGGCACAATATCCATTCTTTTGCGGAATTTGTGTCCAAGTGCTACGAAAAATGTCCAAGCCCGAGCAAATGTCCAAGTCCAAATCCATGTCCAAGTCCAAATCCATGTCCAAGTCCGAGCGGGTTGAAATGTCCAAGTCCAAACTCTGGAGCATGTCCAAGTCCAAAATCTAAGAAGCAGATTGAAATGGAAGGTTATGAAATGGAGAACGACTCAACAATGATCTGGCTGCCCTTGGCGAGGGTAGCTGAGATAACCGGTAAATCGGTAAAGACGATACGAAGGCTGGTGAAGGAAGGCAGCATGGCAGCGGTTAACAGAACTGTAGCCAGTGGCAAGACCCATACCACCAAGACCTTTATCTTCGCACACGGTGAGCTGCTCGATACCGAGATGGCTTACCGCACTCAGCGTGGTCAACAAGCTGTTAACCTTGCTCCGGAGAGAATGACTTTCTGCTCCGAGGTTCGGGACTGCCTGTTTATCACATCATATACTAAGGTAGGAGAGGCGTAATGGAATCCTATGACGATATCTTAAACAGCATAGACAAGGAAGCCTATAATCGGGAAGCCGAGAAGATCATGGCATTGGTGAAAGCCGGACACAAGTTCGAGTTTATCAAGAAACCAGCCGATACCAAGAAATATATCCGAACGGAGATAATTGAGCCTGAGCCGAAGGTTCAAGAGAATCTCCCAGCCCCGGTCACCGTATCTCAGCCAGTGCCGATTCCCGAGCCTGAGCTTCCCAGTCCTATATATGAGGAAGAGGATGAAGACTTCAATCTGGAGCCGGAATCGAAGGAACTGCTCAGCTGCATGGGTGAAGCCCAGTTGTATGCCAAGTTCTGTGAGACTGCCTTGGAGATAGTTGAAAACAGTGAGCAAAAATTGGAAGCCTGGATTCAGATAGCTGCCGACTACAATAATGGCAGACTGGTGCCGGAGCTTTATGCATTCAGAGGGAAACGAACAGAGCGATCCCTTAGAAAGTGGGTAGATCTATATCTCGGTACTGACCGGGATATGTTCGCATTGATCCACAAGAACAGATTCCAGACCCGGGGACGCAAGGTAACCTATCTTGAACAACACTTTCTACTCAAGATGCTACTGTGTCCCAATAAGATTAAGATCGGTTCCGCTATCGCAGCACTGAAGAGCTATGCCAGGTTAGGCTCTCTGGAATCGCCAAGCTCAGTTCCCACCCTGAAGAGATGGTGTAAGGACTGGGAAATGAACAATAGAGCTATCTGGACTCAAGCGAGACTTGGCAGCAAGGCAGTGGCTGAGGACATCGTAAAGACCATCTTGCGAGACAACAGCCTGCTTAACGTGGGAGATGTCTGGGTGGCTGATGGTCATACCCTCGCCTTCGATATTATCAATCCCAAGACCGGGAAAGCTCAACGCATGACCATGATCATGGTAATCGACTGGGCATCCAGATATCCGGTGGGAGCATCGCTTGCCTATACAGAAGATAGCCAGCATGTACAACTCGCTTTCAGAAATGCCTTCCTCAACTATGGAGGAGTACCCAAGTATGTCTATCTCGATAACGGTAAAGCCTTCCGCTCAAAGCTGTTCAATGAGAAGTGGCAAGAGCATGACCTCTCCCATGAACTATCGGGTATCTTCCCAAGATTGGGAGTGCAGGTAGCCTTCGCTGAGAGCTACAATGCCAAAGCCAAGGTCATCGAGAGGTTCTTCAAGACCTTCCAAGAACGCTTTGAACGCTTCGTATCTTCATTCAGAGGTGCTTCCGTAGCCGATAAACCTGCCACTCTGATGCGTAACGAGAAGTGGGCAAGAAAGATGTTCGAGTGTAGTCCTCCCACTCTTCAAGAAGCTATGCAGATGATCGGATTCTTTATCCGGCACTTCTATGGCGAATCACCCCATCTGGGACTGAAAGGCATGACCCCCTGGCAACTTTACTCTAATAGCCCGGTACCCCCGGAACAGAGAGTTGAAGCCAAACGGCTCAACTTCATGATGATGTCCGCAGTCCGCAAGACACTGCGTAATAACGGCATCATGCTCAATAAACTGCAATACTGGGATACTGCCCTGATGGAGCATATCGGCAAGGAAGTGGTAATCAGGTACGATCTGGCAGATCTCAGGTGGATCGCCATCTATGACATGCAAGACAACTTCCTCTGCCAGGCTGAGGTGCGTCGGGCTCAAGACCCCTTCATCCACCTCGATAAAGACAATCCTATCTCGCACTCGGAACTCAATAAAGAATACAAGGCTATCAAGCGGCATCAGCGGCAGATTGCCACCCGCACCAAGATGGTGGTTAAGGCATCGCAGGATGTGGTTCATCGCTTAATGAAGCCACTCCCGGCCCTGGAAAGCAATCCCACCTTTATTCAAGCTCCCATCCTGACTCAACCTACCAGAGAAACGGAAGAGCTGATGCAGAGACTTGAACAGCAGGTGATCAAGCAGATACCTGCTCCGCAAACCGAGCCACAGATAGTGGAGATACCAACCCTGATAGATGGCGAGATCAAACCCAAACAAAAGAGCTTCGATGAGATGCTCAAGTTTATCGGAATCAAGTAGGAGGAATCATGAAACAGAACAAGCTCGTAAAGATAAGCAACGTAGTGGAAGCCGACCAGTGCATCCAATACCTGTTACGCAGACCCAAGATGGAGATGGTGGGACTGGGATTGATCTATGGCAGACCGGGACTCGGTAAGACCACTTATGCCCAACGTATCGCCTTCCAGAGGAACTATATTTACCTCAGGCTGGAGTCGATGACCACTCCCAAGGCATTCTCCACTATGCTATTAACCGCACTCTACCGCAAGTTCGATCTCGGTAACTTCATACCTACCGGATCGACCAATAACCTCTTCAAACTCAGCATGCAGATATTGGATGAGCATCCTGATACGGTGATCATCATCGATGAGATTGACTATGCCTTCAAGCTCGATAAGCTCCTGGGGGCAATCCGGGACATCGTGGATGAGACCTTAACCATTATCATCCTAGTCGGGATGCAGAATGCCAAAGACCGCCTCTCGCAGGTAAGTGAATACTACTTCGACCGCTGTAATGCCTTCCATGAGTTCAAACCGCCTACCAAGCTCGATCTCAGGCTCTTAGCCGATGAGATCATGGATATTCCCATAGATGCTTCTGGTATCGAACGTATCTTTGAACATGCCAAGGGCAGCTTGAGACGTGCCATCAAGATCATGCATGGGATGGAGACAGGCGAATTTGACATCAACACTGAAACCGTTCCGGCACACCTGCTTGAGGAAGTCCAATGACCACTAAAGACTTGGCATTAAACTTTGTGAGCCAGTTCAACAAGCCCTTTGATCTGAATGTGATCTCTGCCCTCATTGACAGGGACCCGGAAGATGTGAAGCCAGTGCTTGCTGAACTGCTCACAGCCAAGCAGATTAGACTGGTCGATCCTGAGCAGGGCATCTATGTGCGGAACAATCGCTATAATGCGAAAGTCGGATACAATCAGAAAGGCTATTGGAGATTCGATCCCAGTGAAGCAACAGCATTACTGGACATTGTCGAAGCAGGCAACTATGGCTCTGTCAGGGCGATAGCCCAAGCCATCGGCAGGAGCCGTCAGTGGGTCTTTGTCTATATGGAAGCTCTGGCATCCATCGGCTGTGTAGGGGTGGAAGGTAAGCAGTATAAGGTTCTCAACCGGGACAGGGTAAAAGAAATCGGGAAGCACATCGAACCGGGTATCCTGGGCAATCTTAAACCCAAATTGAGTGAAGCAGAAAAGCTCAGGAGGGCTGAGGAGAAAGAACAAAGGCATCAAGAACGGTTGCAGAAAAATGCTGCTCGTGAACAAGCATTGAAAGAGAAGCTGATTGATCAAGCCTGGATAGAGTTTAGGGAATCTACCTTGTTCTGGCGCATAACATTCGATACATTCCTCAAGAGAAAAGGGCTGGAGTAAGCCCTCAGGGAGCATTCTATGGATCAGGAACTACGGGAACGAAAACTACGTCAACAAATCCACGCTATCAGGGTCAAGAAGTTCCACTGGCCCCTGGATGCTTTCAAATACATCATGAATGGTCTCGGCTTCGGAGAGTCCTTATCGGCATTATCAGAAGAGAAGCTCCTTGAGCTGAAGTCACTCATGATCAAATACCGTAAGCATGGCAGACCCCTTGAATTCAACTATGACAGGCAGGGTAAATACATGCATTGCCTGATGAAGTCTGCCGGATGGAAAGAGGCTGATTTAAGAGCCTTTATGATCATCCACTACAAAAAGACGCACTGGAACCTGCTGGATACAAAAGAACGCAGAGCCATCATCGCCATGTTCCAGTCCTATATCAAGAAGCAATCAACTCAATCTACTAATGCTCAAGACAATAAAGAAATCGATCCTAAGGAGGATTCACATGAGTAGAAAGTCTACTAAAGCCCCCAAAGAACGCACCCTTACCGATGCCCAAGGACGGGAGATATCTGTTAAGGTGCTCAACCAAGACATCATCGAACGGGAGACAGCCATCAATAAAGCGATGGATAGTGCTCTCAAACTGCAAGAACGTATCATCGCAGACAAACAGAAGATCATCGGCATCGTCGAAGACTACCTGAGTGAAGCAGCCTGACGCAACGGACTCGAATGGAAGGGCAATGCCCTGCTGATCAGCTTCAATGAGAAGTACCGCATCGAAATACGTTACCGGGAGAAGATTCAGTTTGGCATCGAACTACAACTTGCCAAGCAGAAGATCGACGAGTGCATCAAAGCCTGGTCAGTTGACTCCAGTGACAATCTCAAAGCCATAATCAATGAAGCCTTCCAGGTGGATAAACGTGGTCAGTTAGCCCGTTACCGTATCTTCGCCCTGCGCCGTTACAAGATCAAAGACCCAACATGGAAAGAAGCAATGGAACTGATCGACAAAGCTATCATGGTAACTTCCACAAAGCAGTACATCTCTTTTGCTGTCCGGGATGATGCCGGGAACTACCACAAGGTCGTGCTTAACTTCAGTGCCCTGTAATTCTGTCGCATCCTTATGCAGCAGTTTTTGACCTAATACAGGGGGCTACAAATGATGACCGCAGTAATGACACAAGAATACGAGGTAAACGTGGATAGTTTCAATGACCGATACTACAGACCGGATGAGATAGCCGACATGCTGAATGTCGACCGCTCCACCGTCTATCGTATGATCAAGGATATTGCCGATCCTCTTCCCGCTTACCGCATCAATGACAAGGGACCGCTTAGGGTTCATGGTAAAGACATCAACAAGTATCTGGAAAGCCACAAGGTAAGACCTGAGTATGAGTAACGCTCTTGAGTTCCGTATCAAGCGGGATAACTGCAAAGCTACTTATCTCAATGGTAATACCGATCCCACTGAGCTGGCGGTGATCTTCGGGGTCTCCGACATCACCGTCCGCAAGTGGATCAAGAGTGGCAAGTGGGATGAGTTGTTCAAGGAAGAGCGTAAGCTTGACCATGAGATCAGCTTAGCCCGCAAGAAGGCACTCATCCAGGCACTTCGTGAGTATGCCAAGAACCCGGCAGATACAGCGTTACAGAGCTTGGTCTCACTCATTAAACAGAACCAGAAAGACTCTGAGCCTGCCAAGGAACTGAACGACTATATCGTACGCTTCCTGGATCAGGTAACCGACTTTATGATCGAGAAAGGACATGAGACAATGCTGAAACAGTTCCAGGGTATAGTCCTTGACCTTGCTGAGTACTTAAGAGTAAGAAATGGATAATTATACAGCCACGGACATGGTTGCCTCCAAACCAGACCTGCCTACCCTCCAAACCCTCCATGCCTACAGATCAAGCGGAGCCGTCGCCTCCGGCTCCGCTGATCCTTCCGGACCCTAAGTTATGTCCAAGAAGTTCATTCAGCGACATAACAAGGCACTGGCGGAGATCGCTTCCAAGACGATCTCCGTCTTGCCTTTTATAGACGATAATCCCGAAGCCAAGACTGATAGGATCAGGAGAACCAACGGAGCGGGCTGGTATGCCTTCTCGTTCTTCTGCCATACCTACTTCCCGCATATCTTCCCACTACCTTTTTGCCCAGCACATGAGACTATGTTCGATGAGACTGATAAGGGCTCAGGTATCATCGGAATCACAGGTTTTCGTGGGCTGGGCAAAACGGTACTCATGGGAGTGGTCTATCCGATCTGGAGGATCATCAAAGGTGAACGCTATGTGATCCACACTGCAGCAGACGTAGATCTGGCACAGGAGCGGACTGCCTTCACCTTACATGAACTGCAGAACAATAAGCGGCTCACGATGGACTATCCTGAGCTGCAGCCAGTGGATGCCTTTGATCTGGACTTCTATCTCAAGAATAAAGCCAGGATACGAGCCAGAAGTATCAAGCAGAGTCATAGAGGTACTATCAATCCCAAGACTGCCAAACGTCCCGGTTTGATTGTATGTGATGATATCGACAAAGAAGAGAATATGGGTAACCAGTCCATTGGTAAGAGACGCATGGAGAAGATCACTCAGGAGCTTGCCGGAGCACTCTCACCTGAGGGAAATGGCAAGATCATCTGGCTCGGTAACCTGGTACATCCCAATTACTCCATCTGCCAGTTTCAGGAGCTCATATTAGGCGATTTACGGGCAGATAATCCAGAATTAGACATAGCATACCAGATCGCATTAAAGACCCACCAAAAGGCGATATTGCGCTTCTCTCTCGAAGATATGCATGGCAAGTCCATCTGGGAAGAGCAGTATCCTACTGCCACTCTTCCAAACCTGCGAGCCAAATTCGGGCATACCGGTTATCAGAGGGAGATGTTAGGACAGCCGGTAATCGAAGGCAACATCTTCAAGAACCACTGGTTCACCAGGTATAGAACCCTTCCCGACCCATCCCAGATGAAGCGGGTCTGGCTCTATGCCGATCCTGCCTGGGGAGAGAAGGGCTGTTACAAAGCTGTTATCTCCATAGGCTATGACGGTAATCGTTTCTACGTGCTTCATGTCTGGATACGTCAGACCGAGAACACCAAGTTCTTCAGATACTACTACGATGCCTATCAGGAATTGGATCGAATCTACAGGGTCAAAGCCCGGGCAGCCTGTGAAACCACCTACGGTCAGGCACGTATCCTTGCAGACTTTGATCGGTGGGCTACTGACAATCATCTGCCTCCCATATCGCACAGAATCAAGCGGATAGATAACAAAGATAACAAGAACCTTCGCATAGAACGAACTGAGACAATCATCGAGACAGCCAAGATACTCTTTCCGGAGAACCAGGACACACCAACCCTGATCAGTCAGTTCCTCACTTATCCTGATGGCTATATTGATGGTTGTGATGCACTGGCAGGTTGTCTGGAACGGTTCTCTGAATACGACATTGGCAGAAACAGAGTTAAAGTCCGGAGGTTCTCCTTCTGATGAACTACTATGATCAGCTTATGCTTGAATACTACCGGGTCCTGAATAATGCCTGGAAAACCGAGATCAGAGACGCTACCCGACTTGCCATACAGATGCTGAGTGATATGCCACGAGCTGAGAAGATTGACAAGGACTCCATAGAAAAGCTAATGAGCATCATCAATACCCAGTTGGGAGATGACTTCGCAGCCCTGGTCAATGAGCCCACCAAAGCGATAATAGACCGCTGTGTGCGGCTCGGACTGAGGGACACCCAAGTGCAAGCTCCCACAAAAGCCAGCATCGGTCTCTGGGGCATCGAAGATCAGCATCTCTCCTCCACCATTCAAAAGCAGCAGTTATTCTGGATAGGCAATCACTTTGAAGCCGATGTGAGGCAGAACTTCGCAGACACTCTCTCCAAGGCTATCGAGCAGGGATATACGAAAGAGATGCTGGCTGATACCCTCAAACAGCAGTTCGGTGACATCGCAGAGAAGTCCTCCCACTACTGGCAGGGACTGGCAGAACATACTTCACTAAGGATCAGGGAGTTCGGAAGGCTGCAAGGTTACAAGAAAGCCAGAGCCAGATACTACAAGCTTGTGGTGATCCTGGATGACCGCACCAGTGACATCTGCCGGGCTCTGGCTGCCCAAGACAAAACATACCCTCTAAACGATGCTCTGGAAGTGATGGATAACCTCATGGCTCTGGATACCAAGTCCAACAGCCTGGATGATGCCAGAGACTACATCAAAGCGCTTACACCGTGGGTTAGTAAAGATCAGATTGTTTATAACAGCAGTGATGAACCCATCGGTGTCTCAGGAGCACATACTCCCTTCCCACCGTTTCATTGGAAGTGTAGGACGACGACAGCCTGCTCATAAAAAAAGTCCTGGACATTTTTTGCCCCTCGTAAAGAATGGCTTTGAGGTTAAAATGAAGTTTATTGAATTATTTGCTGGTTGCGGAGGCATGTCTCTGGGACTGGAGAAAGCAGGTTTTGAACTTGTTTTTGCTAACGAGTTGTCACCCATGGCAGCCGAAACATATGTATTTAATTTGTTGAAAGATGAGTTAAGTACAGGAAAAGCAAATCATACTTTGTGGCTAAAGTCAAGTTTTCCCCGACAACACATCTCTGAAAGATTGAACGAGCTTCCATCGGTAGCCAAGGAGGGAAGCTACACGGATATGAAACTAATGAATATATTTCCCAATAAAATGATTATTGGCGATGTCTTAATGCTTGAGAAATACCTTTTGGAGGATAAAACAAGAGGAATTTCGATAGAAAATGTGGATTTGTTAGCTGGAGGGCCTCCATGCCAGAGCTTTAGCTTGGCTGGGAAAAGAAATTTGTATGATCAAAGGAATGAATTACCATTTGTCTTCGCTAGAATCGCTAGTATAGTACAGCCAAAGGTTGTTTTATTGGAAAATGTGCAAGGTATTACTTCTAGTTTTCTCAGCAAGGACAACGTCAGGCATCATGCTTGGGTTGAAATTTCTAAGGAGTTTGCTCGAAGGGACTTTATACCAATTTCTATGGTTATTAATACTAAATACTTTGGCGTACCGCAAAACAGGCCAAGATATGTTATGCTTGCTTTTAGAAAAGACATCTATAGTAAACTAATCAAGGCCAAAATTCCATTCGCACAATTACTAAACGATTACGGCAGGATCTTTTACAAAACGAAAGATGTCGACAATATACATCCATCACAAGTAACCATTATTGATCAGGTTAAAGATATCGAATTGTTTGATGGAATAGCACTACCGAGTACAGATGAAAAACTCGTAACTGCAGAACAGGCTATCGGAGATCTGGTCTCAAGCCCTAATGATGCCATTATAAGTAATTACGTTACTGCTGTTAACAGATTATTCACAACAAACAAGCTTAATCATACGATCATCACAAACCATGAATTTAGGAAACATGGAATGGTTGTTAGAAGACGTTATCGTCTTTATCAAGTGTCTTCAGGACTGACAAATGGTTTGAAGAAGGAACTCAACACAATCATCAATGGTGAGACATCCATTTCCAAGGAGTTAACTAGTTACTTACTTGAACAGCGGTTGTATTTTATAGATGATTACCATCCTTGCTTAAGGAAGCCACGGGACGTTGAAGAGTTATTATCCCATTTACACAGCTTACCTACACGAAAGAGAACTCAGCGAGCTATGTCAGGTGGATTACCAGCACCTGCCCAGTTAACAATTCCTGATGATATTTGTCACTATTGCGAGCATGAGATAAGGACACTAACTGTTAGAGAAATGGCTAGGCTCCAATCATTCCCAGACAGTTTTGTTTTCAAGTCAAAAACAACTTCTGGAGGAAAGTTAAGAAGGCAAGAAACTCCTCAATATACGCAGGTTGGTAATGCTGTTCCCCCTTTGTTGGCATATAGATTTGGACTATTCATTAAGGGTGTTCTGGAAGCAGTCTTGTAGTACCATCCCCCACCAAATCAACCGTGGTTAACCTACTTAATGCTACACCCACATACACAGAATCAATGCCTTTCCTAACTCTACTTCTTTCAACAGCACTTTTCTTTATAGCGTCACGTAAGTCCTGAAATGTCCCATTAGTGACAGAAACCTCAACTATGGCATTAATCAGTATATCTGCGTACATGTTAAGCACAAAAACTTGTTCATCAGGAACATTGCATGGAGTAGAAGCCATGTAAAAATCCTCTTGAAATCCAAGAAATACCTTGGATTGATTCATAGATGTTCTAAAAATAGATCTGGTAAAAAGGGTCCAGCAGGAAATTGCAATGATACACCTGTTCTTGATAATATCTATATTATTTTTATCGATCAAAAACTTCCTTAAGCCGAAGTCATAGTATAATCCATCTTTGCAGCCATGAGTACATAAGACAATTGTTTCATTGCTTGATATATAATCAACCGAATATTTTATACCACTTTGAACATCTGACATGTAGTAACTGACATTGGGTTTCGGAAAACAAGTAGAAAACTGATAGTGTAAATCTTCTATTACTTTACTAAAATCACATATGTCTGCGTCAACACCATTTCTATAAAAACCAACCGTCTGCATCTTTCATCCTACGCTTCTGGTTCAGTATATTGAGCAATCATCATCCTAGTAAGTGATGCGACAAAGTCCTGGCCAACATCCGATTGAGCCCTTATCTGCATGATCAGTTCACTTGTCGAATAAAAAACACCAGAGATGTAAATTTTTTGCTGAGAATTCTGATATGTGTGAAGGATACTAACAAGATTCAAAGTTATCGGATCAATCTCCTGGATGCATTTACAGATTATTTCCGATACATGCTCTTCATTGCGAGGGCAAATCCCATTTACTCGGTATTCGTTAATCCAACGTAACAATAGCGATCCGTGAATTTGGATATCTAAGCCCTTAAGCTTGTCTTCGTCAACAAGACTTGAAAACAAGATAATCTTAGATAGTCTATTCATTTTTCTGTAATTTGTTAAAGACTCAAGTAACGAAGAACACTCAGTATCATTGTCGCTCGATTCCAGCAAAATATCGAATAGAATCAAATCATACTCAGGGTTCTGTGATAAGTAATCATTGAGGACATCAACGCTTTTGAACTGATGGAAAACAAATTCTACAAAACAAGATTTCTTCTCAAGAATGCGTGTTAACACTTTAATGTTAATAGGAGGTTTATTTAAACCAATATCGGTATCATCAATGATAAGAGCTTTGTACTGAACGTCCTGCGGCTTCATTATGATCTCCTTTTATATTTAAAAGTTAATTTGAATGTTGTTGTGAACCCATTTAAAGGCACATCACATAGCTCGATCTTAGCCCCAGCCTTATCAATCAGAGATTTTGTAAATGTTAAGCCAATACCTGAGCCTTGCAGATTTCTGGTTGTAGTTTCTCCGAGAGAAAAAAGCGTTAACCTGGCATCCCGCGACAATCCTCGACCAGTATCTGAAATCATCAGAACAAAGCTATCATCACTAATTAAATAGTCAAGCGATATAATCTTTGTTTGTGCTTCAAAAACAGCCTTGCACGCATTGTCGATTAGGTTAGATATAGCAATGTCGAGAGAGTGTCTGTTTATCTGAACATCAATATTGTTAACTGCATCTGACAAGTTGTTTTGAATCTTTATGTTTTCAAGTCTTAGTTTAGGCAGTACAGCGGCAATAAATTGCTTAATAAAACCATTAACTGGAATGCTTTCAGACGGCAGCAAAATTGGGTTCACGCTTTTAAGTGCAAAATCTACGAACTTTTGAATTCGATCTATGCCAAAATAAAAATCCTCCCAAACAACCTCGGGATTCTCCATCTCGCTCTCAATGACTAATGACTTTAACATGCTGATACTTGTTTTCACTTCATGAAACAGTTTAAAAAGGAGGGTTTCAGAACTAGATAAGCTCGCCAGCAATTTAATTCTATTATCAATCGATTGAGTCATCTTAGCAAGATTTCTTACAGGTTCCTCGTACTTTTCGTGAAAGTCATCCATCTCCTTTATAAGAGTTTCTTTTTGTGGCTGACTTAGTGGCATTTCTTGGATTATTTTTGTTATAGACTCTACATCGTCGTCAAAAGCTCTTTTAAACTCAGAGATCTTTAGTTTCAGAAGGTCAGTTTCTCCTCGAGACTCATATTCGATACGCTTGAATATGAAACTTTGCAGCTTTTTAAGTACAGTCCAGATAAAGTCATCCCTTAGTTTGAGAAAAGCCGGATCGTCTTCAATCAACCCCAATCTATTTGTTGAATCTCTTAGGCGAGAATTTTGCCAATCCTGCTTTCTTGATATTTGAACATACCCTAACAAATCTCTTGATCCTAAGGTTCTGAATAATCCCTGAGAGTGTTTCTGGTCAATACGCAACCAATCATTTTCTGGTTCACCGTAGGGTAATACCCGGAACGCGTCCCTGTATAAACGTATATTCCCATAGTCCCTTGTTGACACACCCGTAAGTTTTGTGAACTTTCCCTTGTCATTGCTATCAAGATAATAGGCTCGAAACTTGGCTCGCCCAAACCTCTCATTATCGTTATGGAAAAGAAATTCCCCCGTACCTTTCTCAGCAACCACTCCCTGATAGGTTATTGAGTAATTATAAACTCCAGATGCCATGATTTCTGCCTGCACAAATGTCGATAAGTTTGAAAAAACATCATTTTTTATTATATAACTATCACTCGGGGCACTATCAAGCTCAGATCGATAAATCTCTATATGAATTTGAAAATCAAGATTGTCAACGACGTCAGGGGCAACCATTTTTCTCAAGTTTTTAACTACAATATCATAATCATAAAGAGACCATCTTTCTCTAAGATTACTTATAGTGAGCTTTACCCCTGAGGACATCAGACTACTATTTTCTGTTGTATGAAGCTCCAGTTTTATATCTTCAATCTTCTTTGTATGATCGTTAAAAGCATCCCAATTCACTATGATTGAGCTCAAACGACTCGTATTTAGAGAGCTAACTGCTTTTAATTCGAGTTTTGAACCAAGAATATCGACACCAAGTCTTCCGATGCCTTTTTCTCCATTCAGGATTCTTTTAAGATATTGCTGGTTTAAGTCTTGTGGCTTACTATCAATTTTTTCAACAGCACCATTGCTAACAACATAATCGATTTCGTCGATGTCTTCCTTTATCGCTGTGCCTAGCTGTAGCCAATTATCAAGAATCTCCACATCAGTCATTCCGCTTCCATCGTCTTGTATTTCTATCAGTGAATTTGAGTCAGAACATAACGTTTTAGTCGTAGGATTAGCCTTCTTTAATTTGTCCCATGTGCTATCATCAGGATTCACGATAAGTTTAAACCCTTTAAACCTAATGTAGACATTCCTTGCACCCGCATCATATGAGTTCTTTATCAGCTCATATAGGGCAACTGTCTTATTGGTAATCAAGTGCCTGCCTAGTAATTGCTCCACTTTAGCGTTTACAGTAAAGTTAGTTTTCATGTGTTGGTTACTTCCGTTAGTTTCAAGTTCTGAATGGGTTACGGTTGAATTATTCATTTACCAATTTAGACGTATATTCGTTGTTATTGAGGAAGTATAAAACTTTATTTCTCACTATGTCAATGTCATTTAGTTCACACTCCCAAATGATCAAATATCTCCACCCTAAATCGGTTAGTTCTTTTTGTACTGCAATATCTCTTTGTCTGTTGTACGTAAACTTTTTCGACCAATAATCTTTATTTGATTGTGGAAGATGTGCACAACTACAGCCTACATCGTGTTGATGCCAAAAACAACCATGTATGAAAATTGCTTTTTTCATTTTGGTGAATGCAATATCTGGTTTTCCAGGAATCACCTTCAGGTTAACACGATACCTGAAGCCCATTCTGTGGATCATACTTCGAATAACCAATTCCGGTTTGGTGTTGCATGACCTATTTGCTTTCATCATTCTGCTACGGATTTCAGGAGTAGTATTATCCATTTACAACGCAGTACTCCATAAAACAATCTAAAAAATCATCGTTGATACCTTTAATCCGCCTCCGTTGACAAAGCGAAAAGAGCTCCTCGACTGCACCATATGACATGAATCTTGTATTCATATCCTTATACTGATTTTGGTTAGCTAACTCTATGACTTTTGATCGCAGAGATTCTTCTCCAACAATTACCCATCTAGTGTCAATTGGAGGAATCTTACTTTTAAACTCCATCATTCTGGATAAACCCCTGACTACTCCAGTCGTGTGCTCAATCTCGAATACTGCTGGCATGAATCTCGAGTTTCTGAACCAAATAACGTCAATATATGACGCTGCCCTTTGTGCGTCATGGTATGCTTGTATTTGCTGAACTTTCTTAAGGTCATTAATAACTCCTTCGATTTCGCACAATTTACTACCCCGGTATTGAATTCCTCGATCATTTTGTGCCACCCAAATGGATGAACCCAGTTGGACACCTATAAACAATAATGCTATCTGAATCTGTGCATGCCTTCTTTGGATATCAATATCCAACTCGGGACTATTTGGAAAAACAGGAATTTCAATAGCGTCGTATACGGCTTCTGCAGTTGGTATTTCAGAAATTACAAAGTCTGTTTTAGCCTCTACTATTACGCCTTGAGCGTGAGGATTATCTGGTCTGTAGAGAAGGTGCTTATGTCCGCTTACTACTTTAGAACCTGTGCTTGTTTTTTGTATCCTTCCTGGATAGCAATAGTAAAACTCGGGAGTATATGCTAAAAGAGCTTCAAGTGCTGATCTTGTATTGTAGCTCGCTCCAAGTATCCTGTCAATATTGATAGGGTAGTTTTCCGAAACAGCATTAGCTATTCTTAAGAGCATTTGTGATGATATTGATGTTCTGATAGCTTCAATTGTACCCTTGCCCTTGTTAGGGTCGTATCGTTTGATATAGATGGGGCCTTCAGGCTGCCTTACTTCATCAATAATGATTTTCGTGGTTGTAGTATTATCGATGTAATTGTAGTGTATATTCTTATCCAACTTGTTGATTGCATGTATTATATTGCTAACAGTCACCGACATCATTTTCTCCTAAGTAAGACAAGATTGTTTTAGCTATTCCTAAAGCCAACAGGTATGGAACCCCATTCCCGATAGATTTAAACATATCGGATAATGACATGTCATTGGGTAAATTGAACTCTGCAGGCAAAGATTGAATAGATAGTGCCTCAGCCACTGATATTCTTCTTTCAAAATAGGGATGTAGGTGCACTTCATTATTGCCATATGCAGCAGTTGGAGAATATCTCCACCGATGAAGCCGTTTATAAGACTTTTTTGAAACGTCACCTTCTGCAATCGTTTTAAACTTTGCTAGTCCAGCTCTTGGCACGAAGCAATGATGAGTGTTTGGATGCTTCAAAACATTGTTTTTCGTAAACCAGTATTCGACTGCCAGTTCAACATTGATACCAGCTGGGCATGAACTCTTTGAATTTGAATGGAATTCAGTTGTTTGGGGCCAGGGCAATCCACTTATTTCAGATAGATTATGCTCCTTGTACTTATCCCACGGAAAATCTGTTAAATATCCATTTTGCTCATGATGCTTACTCAACTTCAGAAAAGATTCATGAAACCCGATTAGGATAATTCGTTCCCTGTCCTGCGGGACTCCATACTCAATTGCATTAACTAAGCTTTCTGTGACTCTATACCCATTCTTAATCAGGATTGCCTTAATCTCTTCGTAGAATTCACGGTGTCTTTTGGTGCGCCACAAGCCTTTGACATTCTCAAACAAAAAACCATCGGGCTTGTATTCTAGGATTATATCTACATATGATTTTGATAACTTGCCATTATCTCCATTCTTACCGTGGTTTTTTCCACCGACAGAGAAATCTGGACATGGGGGACCCCCAACAAAAAAGACCCTTTGATTTCTGGACTTTGAATCACATAGCGCATTTTTCAAAGAGTTTTCCAATCTGTTATCTAAAGCTTCGTCGATGCTAGCGTTCCAATACCCATACATGGGAGCTGAAAGTTTCATACACTTTCTTGCATATTGATATCCATGTAAGAATGCTCTCTTTATATCACTAACAAACTCTATATTGAATCCTGCATTCTCGAAACCTAGGTCTAAAAGCCCTATTCCCGAGAAGAACGAATATACATCGATACTTTTTGCAATATTACTAACTTGTAGCATAACTACTCGTCTCCATCACAATGTGTTTCTCACCGACCATGACAAATCCTGTAAATGTTTCTTCATGGTAATTACTAATGCTTCAAAGGTCAGATTCTGTCAATACTAAAATCTGTCGCAACCTTATGCATCCATATTTGTGTTTATACAGGGTAGTGGCTTCCTTGCACTGGATAGAGTATCCACTGACATCGCAAGGAGACACAATGGAAGCTAACTTACTGGAACGCATGAAAGAACAACTGCTGAGACATGAAGGTCTGAGGCTGAAGCCTTACCGCTGCACAGCTGGTAAATTAACCATCGGGGTTGGTCGCAATCTGGATGATTGCGGTATCACTCAGAAGGAAGCTTATTTGCTCTTAGAAGGCGATATTCTGCAGTGTGAGAGACAAATTCTGGCTGAGATTCCAAAAATCTATCTTCAGATTGATGAGGTACGTAAATCGGTACTGCTGAATATGTGCTTTAACATGGGCATAAAAGGACTACTTAGCTTCAAAAACACCCTTGCGTTCATAGAAGCAGGTGACTGGGAACGGGCTGCTAATAACATGCTTGCCTCCAAATGGGCAAAGCAGGTTGGTCGCAGGGCGATTGAGTTACCCGAACTGATGAGAAAAGGCAAGTGATACCAATCCCGGTCGAGATAGATGCCATGCTCGATATACTCAATCTTCCTAAGGAGATGGGTGATAACGGCATATTCAAAGAGCATAAGGCTATCGTAATGGAGACTATCAGAACCATCGTCTTACCGGAATATTACAATCGTGCTATACAGGATGATATGCCGGAGGAAGAGCCATTTCTGATCTCTTTTCGTTTTGGGTTCTGTTTCCTGATGCTGCACAGTACTTGTGAGTTTCTCAATTTGAAGACCCTGGGCGAGGGAATAGTGAAGACCGTAGGATTAGACCAGTCTGCTACCGAACTGCTCACAGGGAGCGAAATTGACGCATTCAAAGCTAACCTTGAACTGAGAGCACTGACCGTACTTCGAGACTATCTCAATTCCACTGGTTTACTTCGGTTGGATGAGTTGAAACCCCGACCTCCAAGAGTGATCCGGGTGGGAGTGATCTGATGCCTGATAGCTATACCACACCGGATGAGCTGATGCGGGAGATCTACTTGGCTATCTATACTGCTCTGGAGAGCCGTCTGCATTTGATCGGTTCTGTGATCGATGCTGAGTCCCGAAAGGAGATACTGGCACAGCAGATCTACGATAAGGGTGACTTTTATGGCAATACCGGTTATCTGGTTGAGACCAGTCCTGATGCCATGATCCTCAGAGTAGGCTCCAACGTCAAACACGAGCCTTTTGTATTGGGTGGCAAAGTGCCTTCCTGGACTCCGATCGCTCCACTGATCGCCTGGGTCGAACGCAAGCACCTGTCTTGGACTGATAAAGAGACAGGAAAGCTGCTGACCGTAGCTGAGATCGCTTATCTCATTAGGGGCAAGATCAAGCGGGAAGGCATCGCTGCCCGTAATGTATTCGCTGAGGTTATTGCTAACCGGGAGCAGTGGATATACCAACAATTGAGTTCTATCGAGGTAAGTCTATGACCGCTCATGAGAAGTTTATCGCAGACCGGAATCGGATAGTCGATGCATTGAAGTATTCCGATATCCCGACCATCCAGTTCAACAAGGATGCTATCCCCAAGCAGTTGCCCTGTGCTATTGTGATTCTGGACTCAGAGACAGGCAAGAATGGCACTTCAAGACAGTATGTTAGTACTGATTTGGCTTGGACAGTGTTTCTGATTGTCAATGCTCAGAACGTGGATGATCCAGATAACGACCTTTACCAACTCAAAGAGAAGTTCCGCTCTTTATATCTCAAGCTGATGAACCGGGACTTGCCCAGTGTGGAATACTACACCAGCCGCATCGACGGTACCAGACTGGTCAGGATCGCCAAGATCGACCTGCTCAAGGCAGGAACAGGAGCATCGGCATGAGAGTGATGCGACTGGGTGGATATAACCTGGCGATCAGTTCTGCTACTGAACTCCTGGAGACCAAATACAAGCCTGAGCCGATTGACTTATCCAAGTGCAGCCGGGTCGGTAAGCAACTGATCTCCAAAGCAGCCGAGACTAAGAAAGTGGTCTCTCAGCCCTACTCGATGAGTAACCTGCTCAACCTCCTGGATACTGATGAGTACCACTCCGGTTGTGTGGATGCCTTGTCTATGGCAACTGTCATGGAGTTCGACTGCAAGAACAGCCAGGTAAAGTCCTGGATGGAAGCTGCCGAGTTTCCTGCCTGTGAAGACCAGACCACTATCCTGGCTGAGATGATCAAGTTCTATCTCACCTGTGGGAATGGCTTCCTGATCAAGATGCGTAACGCTCAGGGACAGTGGATGGGACTCGAACGTATGCTGCCCAGTGAAGTGCAGATCGTAGAGAACTATGACGAGTTCGGCTTCTTTCGACCTAACTATATCCAAGTGAAGAACAACCAGAAGAAGGACTTCGCCTATGCCGATATCATCCACATCAAGAAGAGCACCCATAAGAGCAATGCCTGGGGCTTGGCCTGCCTGCCGATAGCCATTAATGTCGAGATACTCTCCGAGATCAAGACCTTCGACTACAACAACTTCAAGAACGGGCTGATGATCGATTACTTCGTGATTGTGGAAGGTGGCACGCTCAGAGACGGAACCGTTACAGACGAGCAGGGCAATGAAGTCCTCACCGATGCCTATACCGAGATCGAAAAGGCACTCACCGAGGTCAAAGGCAATGCCAAGAGCCACTCTACTGTACTAATCGAAAGCGAGAGCCGGGATGTGAAGATACGCCTCGAGCCACTGCGTCAGCAGGACAGGGAAGGTGGCTTCATCACTCTTAAGAAAGACTTGCGGGAAGGTATCTTCGCTTATCACCGGGTTCCGGCAAGGATCGTCTCACAGCTGATCCCAGGGCAGCTGGGTGGCGATAACAAGAGCGATATGCTGATGTTCTACCACTTCGTAGTCAAGCCACTGCAGAATCGCCTCGCACTTACCCTGGCAATAGAGTTCAACTTTGAGTTCGGGTGGAACCTCACTCCGGACGACTTCAACTTCGGCAATCTAACCGAGAAGCTCCAATCTGCGGATGATCAACTCTTTATGCAAAGCCGAAACTTTGGAGTAAAGTAACATTGGAATTTTAACATAATTAACTACATCAGTGAAGGAAAACAGTGTCTGTTTCGATCATTATTACTCTCTTTACAAAAGGACTGGATTAGTCTGTCCATGTCAAACCCATATCTATCAAATCCAATAAATACTGAATCACCAGTCCAATCATCGAACCTGAAAGCTATGGCATTCAGCTCATTGATTGAGTTAAAGATACCATCGATTTCCATGTATCCCTCAAAATTCCCAAGAGGAAACTCTTTAACACCAAAAACGGGTGTTCCGATTTTTCCAAAACAAGATATCCATAATGGAGCGGTATAAACTAACTCGTCAGAACCTAGGTATATGAATGCTGATGAAGTTGGTCGATGATGAAGAGGTAAATGGGTCATATCTATCATGAGAATAGTATTTTTTGACAACTGGGAAGATTTACAATTCTGTACTACTTTCCTTATAATGTTATCTATTACTAGTAGATTGGCATTATGGCTGTATTTTTCAGTGTTAGCTCTATGAGGTTGGCAAACGATGGGAGCACCAAAATGTACGCCCTTCTTTTTCGATTTCTCCTCAAGTTCTATGTTAACTTCTAACATCTGCTCTTGAAGTCCAGCCATGTTGATTACTGTGTTCATAGGCATTAGGCACTTATTTTCCACAAAGTAATCTTTCCCAGCGAGTACTATTCTGAAATCAGGCGTGCTATAACTCTTTCTTGCTAAAGGAGTTATATCGAGATCATTATGTTTCAGTATTAAATACAAAGTTACCTCGCTATAATCCTGATAAAACTGGCCATGATACTCATCATACTGAACCGTCATGTTGCTAAGAGTGGATAGCATTTTGTTTTTCATTGTATTCACATAAACATCATCACTTGAGTCGATCATCTCAAGATAGCGGTCTTTGACATTGTTCAACACTATATTGAGGGTTATTGATTGCGTTTCGGACATAAAACATTTAAAGCTTTGTTGTAGAGACATATATTCTCCCTATTCATTTTGTACAAGTCTCTTAACCACCATAAATAGCACAAGTAAAATCTCATCGATGCTTAACTAAAACTGTCGCACAGTTAGGCATGGTGGTTTGTCATTATGGCTTAGCATAAAATCATGAACTCAAAACAATAACAAGGAGATTACATGAATATCTTCGGAACTAAGAGCAGGATCGTCAAAAAGGGCGAACTGCGCAATGTGGAAGTCGAGCTGGTCTCGCTCCTCTTTGACGAGATGAACCCGGCTAACCAGAAAGGCTTTGTGGTCAAGAATGCTTCCGGACGGAGCTTTGAACACAAGATCAACTCCACCAAGTTCAAGAGTGAGACATCAGGCACTCAAGGACGGCTTTACGTCACTCTGATGGAGCCTAACATCCATGACTCCCAGGGGGACTATTACACCCGGGAAGAGATTCAGAAGTCCTGTGATCACTTCGCCAAGCACGGCTTAGTCGGCAAATGCGATGTAAACCACAATATGCAGCCCGTACCGGAGTTTACCGTAGTGGAGAACTACCTACTCAAGACCAGTGACCGGGAGCATTTCCCCGATGCTAAAGTCGGCTCTTGGGTGCAAGTCCTCAAGTGCGAGAACCTGCAGAGTGAACTCTGGCAGAAGGTCGAGAAGGGCGAGTTCAATGGGGTATCCATCTATGGACGGGCCGATGACTACGGTGGCACCGAAGCCAGCTTAGCCGAGATCAAGAACGAACTGGGCAGCCTGCGTAAGGTAGCGGAACTGAACAACAACAGTGAGATGCAGAAAGGTATCACTGCCATCACTGAGCGGATCACCGAGCTTGAGAAGAGCAGTGGCACTGTAATCGTCTCGGAAGCCATCAAGAGCATCGAGAAGAGCCTGAAAGACCTCTCAGTCACCATGACCAGAGCTATCTCCAAGAGCATTTCAGGTGAGCCGGACGGCAATCAGATGAATGCGGATAAAGAAGTCATGATCGATGGTAACAAGATCGTGGTCAAAGCAAGCCACCGGGAGATCTACAAAGGCATCTCCGATGTAGACTCCGGTAAAGCCATGAACATCCTCAATGCTAATACCACATCTCTGTTTATCGATGAAGTGATTGGCAGCCAGCCCGGTGATACCCTTTCCGATATCTCGATTATCCCACTCCTCAAAGATGAGAAGATCGATGCCGGACTGATTGATGACCTGGTATTCAAGAATAGTCTCGATGGTGCTCTTACAGCTCAGACCGTAGCCACTGCCGATCTCTCTGTCCCCACTGGGATACTCAATGCTGAGTTTACCTTAGGCAGGGATGTGGTGGAGTTCTATAAGGACAAGTACGGTGAGGATGCCTTCGGAGCCTATGTAGAGAACCATATCGCCAAGAAGACTGAGAAGGCTATCCGTCTGCTACTCTTCAAAGGTGACAGAGTATCTGCCACTGCCAAGCTGAAGGGACTGGATGGAGTGATCAAGCTCGCTACCACCGCCACCGATGTCACCAACCTCTCCAAGACCACCTACAATGACTGGGCGAAACGCTTCGAAGCTGCACTCCTAGCTTTCTCTGATGAGATGTTAGAAGAGCAGGAGAACTTCAAGTTCTATGTCAGTCAGAAAGACCTGATCCGTATCAGAGCCGAACTCGCCAAACGTGAGACCGGAGCCGGAGACAGACTGCTGCTCGAAGGCGGTAACGTATCCTTTGCGGGGATTCCTGTAAAGCCACGTCTCATGGCTGATGACTACATCATCGGCGGTCTGCCCAAGTTCATCATCATCGGTTACCGTACCGATGCCGAACTCAAGGTTGAGCACCATGGCGCAGACTGGAAGTACCACTGGTACATCCGTATCCGTCCCGGGATCACCTACATCTCCGGCTTCGTGAAAGTGTTCAAGCTCACCACCTAAGCAATAACCAAAACATAAGGAGTATCAATGGACTTCATCATTGCCAATCAAGCCTTCATCTTAGGGCTTATCACCACCCTGATCGTCTGGATCATTTTCAAGATAACGGGTAAGACCTTGGATAAGACCAAGATCAACTCCGCTCTGGCGATCATCCTCGATATCATCCAGGATATCAAGATCAATCCTGCCACCAAGGACCTCGATGACTATGCCAAGAAGCAGTTGGCAGTCGAGCGGGCTACCAAGAGCCTCCCCAGTAACCAAACCAATCTGGTCATGAAGATCTTCGGCACTATCGGGGGAGCGGTGGAATATGTCTTCCACAACCGTAAGTGGCTGTTCAGTATCGGCAAAGCCATCAAGGGAGTATTTTAGATGCCTCCCACTCCATCTGTAACACCCCCGGTCTATCCGGGCACCATGATTGATAAAGACCTCAACTTCGTTTCTTTAGTTGAGGGGATGATTGCCGATGATATCTACTTCGGGATAGGCACTTACACTGATCTTGATATCGCTGCCCACTTTATCAACCAGACTGCCCTTAACCTCGAGCTAAGTACCAATTATGACATCTTAGGTGAACTTGCCGAGAAGCCGGGCAAAACCGATTCAAAGATCACCAAGCTCAAGACCCGGAACTACAGCATTCCCGGCAAGCGCACTTCAACCATCGAACTCAGTATTGTAGGTCTCTCTGTGAAGCAGAAAGACTTCCTTGAGAGTAGCTCATTCATGGGCAAGAACACGACTATCGTAATCGTATCTAAGGGTAAAGACCGCGCAGTGATCTTTAATGGCTTACGCTGGACAGTAGACTGGTCGGGTGAAGCTGATGGTCTGTTCACGGTCGTTATCAGCACTGAGTTCTCCGGAGTGACTGCAGGTAAGATTTACCTGTTTAAGGATCTTCCAGTCGGAGCATAATCATCGAAACACAAGGATTAAACATGGATTGCCAATGCAAACCCGAGATCAAACAGCGCATCGACAGTGTGCATGAGGAGATCTACGGCAATGGTAACAGCAATAACTCACTGGTAACTCGTATGGCGAGAGTGGAGACGAACATGAAGCTGCTTCTGGGCGTCTCCACTACCCAGTTCTTCATGCTGATCGGCGTTGCCATCAAGATGTTCTTTGGACAATAGAAAAGGAAAACAAACCATGAAGCGAGAACCCCAACTCAGCTATAAACAACTGCGGCAGATACTCTGCCTCACTATCTCCAATACGACACTGAAAGCCAAGCTGGAGGACTTCCTCTCCGGCAAGGTAACCAAGGTCAGTGAACTGGAACTGCTGGAGATCATCTCCCAATCAGAAGCCGATAAAGAGCTGATCCGCATCATCTCTAACCAAGACCCTGATACAATGGATGCCTTGGAAGCCTTGGAGCATATCTCTGCTTTTTTCGTCTATATCAGAGCCAGCAAAGAGAGGTTCAGCGCTTGGCTCGGGAGTTTCGGATTAGCGGTCAAGGTGCAGGAAAATACCCCTACGAGAGCTTCGAAATGATAATGCGTAAGCTTGGCTTCACTACTGAGGACTTCGCTAACCTCACTCTACCGGAGCTCTACCTACGGCTCTGCCTGACAAGTATGAAAGGAGACATCTAATGGATGCACTGATCGGCTGGATCGGAGGTAAACGCCTCCTCCGCAAAACTATCTCACAATACGTTCCCAAGGACATTCAGGGCTACATTGAACCCTTCGGTGGTGCTGCCTGGATGCTGCTCTTCAAAGACAAGTGGGGTGATCTGGAAGTTTATAATGATCTCGACTATCGCCTGGTCAATCTCTTCCTACAAGTGAAGTATCACCCGGATGAGCTGATCAAAGAACTGGACTTTCTGGTTGCCAGTCGCAAGCTCTTTGGCGATATCCTCAAGCAGGAAGGCTTAACCGAGATACAGAGAGCTGCCCGGTTCATGTTCCTCATCACCAGATCATTCGGAAGCAAAGGTGACAGCTTTGGTACATCTCAGAAGCGTGGCACGTCCAGTATGTATAACCGTCTGGAACGCATCAAGGAACTGCACAGAAGACTGGACATGGTCATCATCGAGAACCTCTCTTATGAGAAAGTGATAGAGAAGTACGACACCAAGAGCAACTTCTTTTATTGCGATCCGCCTTACATGCTTGGTTACACTTACGAAAACTCCAAGCAGTTCAGCCATGAAACCCTGAGAGACATCTTGAAGAACATCAAGGGAAGGTTTATCCTCTCCTATGATGACAACCCGGAAGTACTGAAGCTATACAAAGGCTATGATATCAGGCACGTCACCAGAACCAAGGGTATCAACCGTAAGGAAGGCAAGTCCGAGTTCAATGAAGTGATCATCGCCAATTTCGACCTCGTGGATACCGATCAGGATACAGCCAAGACCAAAGCTAAAACCACCAAAGAGATCAGGGGGATATCGTGAATAGTATCATCTCATGGGTAGGTGGCAAGCGTCTCCTGAGAAAGAAGATACTGCCTCTCATCCCCAAGCACGACATCTACTGTGAAGTCTTTGGCGGTGCTGCCTGGATACTGTTCGGGAAATCAGCCAACAAGGAAGACTGGCAGTTGTCCAAGAAGAGCAGATACACTGAAGTCTATAACGACATCAATGGTGATCTGGTGAACTTCTGGAAGTACGTTAAGCAGCATCCTGAAGCGTTTGTTACCGAGTTGAACCAGTACTTGGTATCCAGGGAGATGTTCGACACGTTCACCCAACATGAGCCCAAAACAGAACTTGAACGGGCTATCCGTTTCTACTTCCAGTTATCCTGCAGCTACGGCTCACGCAGCAAGAACTTCTGCATCATGCAGGGCTATAAATACATGCCACTGCGAAACCTGGAGAAGGTAAAAGCTGCCTCGGAACGGCTCAAGCAGGTGATTATCGAAAAGCAAGACTTTGAGAAGATCATTGCCCGTTTTGATACGCCCAACACCTTCTTCTACCTCGACCCACCCTATTACACCAAGGAGCATCTATACGACAGAGAAGACGCAGACGCATTTACCAAGCATGCAGAGCTGGCATCCGCACTGAAAAACATCAAAGGGAAGTTCCTGCTATCCTACAACAATGACCCTTACATCCGCACACTCTACCAAGGCTTCGCCATTGATGAAGTCGAAGCGCAGTACACTGTTTCAGGCAGTTTTCAGTTACAAATCGAGTTGCTCATTAGGAATTATAAGTAAGTTTGATGTCTTATCATTCCTTCTCTTAGCGTCCTCTAACAGGAACTCTTCCCGATCAACAGATAAAATTGTTTCGATGAATTTGATTGTGTTAGCATACTTGCCTATTACAGTTTTTGAGTAAGTGGATTTTGATAGTAACCTGTAAAAACCGTGTAACTTCAGCCCTCTCATATAAATACCATCGGGTATGTTGAACCAAATAAAAGCCCGTGTTTTGTAAGATGTGTTGAATTTAAAAGGAACTTCATAATTCACTAGTTTTTGTAGCTCACCATTCCAAGGATGATTAATGGGTATTTCAAGTATGATTTTTTCGTAAGCATATTTAGCACTAGGAGCAAGAATGATGCCAATCCAATCTGTGCTGTCGTGCCATTCGGATGCTTCATCTATAGCGTTTCCCATAGCGATATTTTGTTTCGTATCGCATATGAAGTCGCCATAACTAATAGCCCCTCTAAAATAAATACCTTGTTTAAAGTACCTGTCAATAAAGGAGTCCAAAATGATCACTATATGCGCTAATAAAATAGTTCTATTTTCCTCGTTTTCATCTGTGCAGGAAAGGCATAACACCAATGTGTCCGAAAGGCATAACACATCAAGATGCCAATAATCTTCAAATCCTTGAATCTCTTTTTCTATGCAATATTTTTGATCGTTGAGCTCTTTTTTAAGCTGTTTCCACAAAGAGAAAAAATCAAAGTTTTGTCTTTTGCTCAGATACTCTTTAAATCCGAGGACATCTAACATGGCTACATATCCTCTTTTCATTTTCTTTTTCATAATATGCTCCAGTACCAAGCAAAATGATGGAGCTGGAAATGTCAATAATTTTCTATGATTTGTAACACTTAGCAAGAGGTATCAACTTAACTATGCCTGACCTAACTTTCAAACTCATCCTCGTCACAGACGATGCCAATGTGAAGCTTGCCGAAGTCAAGCAGGAAGCGGAGTCCACCCAGTCTGTGGTGGAGAAACCTGCTGCAGTCAAGATATCTGCAGAACAGGCTCTGGCTACCATTCGTGATGTGAAGATCGCAGTCGATGGAGTGATCCAGGTAGTCGGTGGTCTGGTGCGTTCCATGAATGGTTTATTGGATGCATCACTGGCTCAGAGACAAGCGGTTACTTTGGCAAAGATAGCCTTTGGAGAAGCTGCGGCTGAGATGGGTGAGTTTGCCTCTGCCATGCAGTCATTAACTAACTTCGAGGATGATCAACTGCTGGCTTTGATGTCCAAACTCTCGCAGACCTTCAAGCTGAATAAGGATGAGATACAACAGCTTGTGCCACTTCTGCTGGACTTTACCGAAGCCAACAAAGCCACCGGGATGAGCGTGGAAAGTGCATTTGATCTTATGGGTCGGGCATTGAATGGTCATACCGAGATGCTGGGACGCTATGGCATCGAGCTTGATGATACCCGGCTCAAGACTGAAGGGGTGTCTTACCTGGTTGAGAAGTTAGGAGAGGACTATGGTGGCACAGCTATCGCTCTGGCTGATTTGAGATTGCAGAATGCCAATGCCTGGGGAGACATCCAGGAGACAGTGGGCGATATGCTGACAGTTCTGATCAATCCGTTACTTCAGGGTCTTCGCTGGCTGATGGATGCCTATCAGAGCTTATCTCCGGTCATGCAAGGCTTCGTTGCCGGTATAGTAGTAGCCATTCCTTTGATCGGAACTATTACAACCACTATCACTGCCTTGACCGCTGCCTATCATGCTCTGCAGGTAGCTATAAACCCGGTGGCAGGGATTATCGGTATTGCTGTGGGTGCATTGTCTGCCTTGGGCTTAGGGCTGGCAGCAGCCTCGGTAAAGACTGATACGGTAACTGTAGCACAGCGTTCTATGAACGATGAGATCAAAGAAGCTCAGAAACAGGTCTCGGTGGAAGCCGAGAAGTTCTCTTTACTGGCTTCCAGGCTCCTGGAGTTACGCTCTGCCAGTTCACTTACGGTATCAGATAAGACCGAGATGAAGAACATCATCCGGTCACTCAATGAGAACTACTCTGAGTACATAGGCAACATCGATCTCGAAACATCATCTTACAATAACCTGGCAACGGCCTTGCGGAATGCTTCAGAGGCACTTGTGCAGAAACAGATAGCTGAAGTTTATGGAGAGAGGTATAATGCTCAGATCAGGAGGGTAGCCGAGCTGCAGATTGAGATCGACTCCCAACAGGCTGAGGTAGATAGGGTCCGAGCCCGCAAACAGCAATTGATGAACTCAGTGGATTGGGATTTCCTGACCAGTGACCGCAATGCCATGGGCTTCAATCCTGCATTATACTTCGGGAATGATGGAGAGTGGAACAAGTTAGAAAGCCGCTTGAACCAGTTCGGTGCTTTGACGGGACAACTGCAAGCGGCCAAGTACGATCTGCAGCAGATAGGTGCAGCCTATAGACAGGCGATGCTTGAAGCTCCGGACCTGAGCTTTGACTCCGGTAATGCTGGTGAATCATCCTCATCTGGTACTGATAACGCTCAGAGGCTCATAGATGAGAGACAGAGACAGCTTGAACAGCTTAGGCAGTTACAGCAGAAGTATGATGTGCTATCTATTGACGATGCAGTTCTTAGAAAACAGAAGGAACTCGAAATCCAGCGGGATGCAGAGCTTGCCAAGGCTCAGTCCTTAGGAGCATCTGAGACTCTTCTGCAGTCTATCAGGGATCACTATGCCGATGAGTCGGTCAGGGTGGAGACAGAAGCCAGCGAAGCCAGATCTGCTCAGATTGAAGCTGAAACCGAAGCCAGACGCAAGGTGCTTGAAGAAGAGAGACGGCAACAGCAGGAACTCCTGGATACCCGCTTCGAGTTCACTCAGCGGAGCTTGGAACTATCAGATAGAACCTGGGATGCGGAGCTGAGAGCCATAGAACAGTACTATGCCAAGCGCAGAGAGAAGCTTCTGGCTGCTGGATTTACCGAACAGCAGATCACAGCCCAAAGCGAAGCTGCCAAGGCTCGGATTCGGAACGACTATGAGATGCGGAACCTGCAAGGTGCCCAGCAGATCATGCGTGACCTTGCCAAGACTTCAGAGATCTTCGGTAAGAAAGGCTTTGCCATGTGGAAGACCCTGGCTATCGGACAGGCGATGATAGACACCTATGCCTCTGCCACAGCAGCCTATAAGTCTATGGTTGGTATTCCTGTGGTCGGACCCGGACTGGCAGTCACCGCTGCTGCGGCAGCAATAGGAGCCGGGCTTGCCAATATCGCAGTGATCCAATCCACTGAGCCACCCAAGGCAGCCAGCGGAGGACTATTAGTCGGTAAAGCGCATAGTGAGGGTGGCATCCTGATTGAAGCTGAAGGTAACGAGTACATCACTGCCAAGGACAGAGTCAAGGCACTGGGTAGGAACCTCTTTGACTTCCTCAACTTCGCACCTATCGAAAAGGTGAAGCTTGCATTTGCAGGTCTGCCTATCCCTTCAGTGCCCATGCCTGCCAACCTGGGCTCATATTATGGCTCTGGTGGCACTGTTTCCGGTGGAGGCAGTATGACTGCGATCATGAACACCATCGTCTCCGTGGTGCGGGAGGAGTTCAGTTCTCTCCGGCAGAGCATAGCCGATAACAAGCCCAACTTCGAGATAAATGTTGATCCCTTGAGTAATGACCCGGTTAGGGTATCCGAGATAGCTGATACCGGCAAGATGATCAGGAGTGAGGTATAAATGCCGAATCTATTTAAGATAGACTTCGTGCAAGGCAATACGGATGCAACCGACTATAACCAGATCAAACATAGCCTGGTGGATACTGCAACTAGTAGAGCTATCATCACTCTAAGTGTCTCAGCCGATAAGCTGCAAGCGGTATCCAACTATAGTAGAGAACCCAAGCGACTCACTTTCGAGTGTTTCCCGACTGTCTGGATACAGGATAACATCCTCTCCGGAACCAATGAATATGAGCGGTATATATCCCACTTTGAAGTTAGGGTCTATCGGGATAATTTTCTGTTTTTTACAGGCATCATCGATACTTCCCAGTTGTCCTTCGATGTAAGCTCCGGCATCCTCAAGTTCACCTGTTACGATAAGATCAAGCTCTTGTCCGTCTATTCCGATCTCACTCACTACTATTCCCTAACTGCAGGATATCTGCCAATCTGGATACTCGGTTACTTCTTGCAGGATATTGAACAGACTATCCCAATCTCTATTCCTTATACTAATCAGTTCACCCCTCCAACCATGAATATCGGTTCGGGCGACTCATTAACCATCGCTCACATCGATTTCGATGACCTGATCCAGTTTCCCAATCCCCCCGGAGGCTGGACCTACTCTCATCACAGCAGTGGATGGCCGGGACCCTTTTGGGGTTACATCGTGGATACGGCAGCAAACAAGATCACCTTTGTCTTTGCCTATAAGAAGGTGATCCAGGCTACCTATCCCAGTCCTGCCACCACACGCTATCAGGGAAGATACCGAGGTCGAGTCTTCAAGTTCTATAACAGCATCTGTCCGGTAGTATCCGAATATGATGAAAAGACCGACTGGGTGGAAGACCTGCCCTCTCTGGATAATGCCTATAACGAGTTCCTCAGCTTCTTTGGTGATAATGGCATCTCCAGTACTACCCTCCTCACGGGACTCAGCAGTACGGGCTTGTTAGATGGCAGAAGCTATGGTAGCAGCCAGTACGTTGGTCACTGGATCGAAGCTCACTTTCATGGCAATCTCTTCCCGGCTAAGCTACAGCCCGGAGAGGCTTATGAGACCTTACAAGAGGAGCAGACCGATAACCTCAAAGCCCTGCAAGCGATGCTGATGCTCTATAATGCCACTATCTTCACCACTGCCAATGGTAACATCATCCTCAAGAACAAGGATGCTTATGCCACTGTCATAAACAACATAGCCGATGAGGATGTGGTATCCATTATCGTCAAGCGTGGCAACCAAGAGAAACCCGATATCAAAACCATCGATGTCCTGGGTGGCGATACCAATCAACTGCAAGGGCTGATCAAAGACTACCTGATCGACTTCTATGACTCTAAGTGGAGCGTAGAAACGACTATCGATCAGCTTGCCAAATACAATCTCTCACTCCAGTCCAAGATACGCATCCAGAATAAGGTTTATGCCATTACCGAACTGGAGAGAGACTACATAAATGATGAATACAAGGTGAAAGCATGGCTGCTATAAAGGGCTGGAGACTGATCCGACTCAGCACTCAAGGAACATACTACTTTAACTGTACCACCGGGCAGGTAGAATACTCTCCCCGTCGTAAGTACCGCATCGAGAAGAAGAATGCCTTTGATCCTTCCATCCTGCATCAAAGAGATGAATACAGGGAGGATTCCTTTGATCTGCAGGCAACCCTCAATCCTGATGAGTATTATACCCTGATGAGCTTCATTACCTCAACTGGCAGACTCTTTCTCGAATACACCGCCTATAACGAAGTCAAGAGCCAGTTCCCGGTCACAGTCTCTCAGTTCCCCAAGTGTCCGGATGATCTGCATGAGTATCCTGAGAAGGTCAAGTTCTCACTCGAATCCAGATACATCGGATCACCTGGCTATATCGACTTCGGAATCATTGTCATTGAAGACGATAACGACACTGTAACATCAAACTAACAGAAGGAGCATTGATGTTCAAATATGGAATCAGCTACTATATAATGGAAGACGGGGCAAGGAAGCCTCAGTCTGGAGTGGATGTTCGTTTACTCAGACCCGGAGCCGACTGGCAGAGTGGGATCAGGCTCAATGAAACCGAAAACTCAGGCTATTATGAATGCCTGATCGAAACTGAAGCCGATTGCGGTTTCTATGAGATCTGGGACAATCGTGGCAACCCCAATGGCAGCTTCGGAGGCAAGACCTGTACCATCGGTAAACTCGATGCCAGGGGTCTGCAGAACGACTGTATCTACGGCAATCACATCTTGGATGGAGTGGTAACCGGAAGCAAGATAGCCAATGGAGCAGTATCTGCTAATCATCTTGATAACAGCGTGTTCACTCTTTCAAAGCTGCAGCACGAGCTTCAAGATCAGGATAAGGGAATCGGAGATCAGACTCAAGCTACCCCTGCCAGCATCAGAGACGACAGGTTCATCTCTCACAAGCTTGATAAGGAATACAATACCATTCCCCATATCATCCTGACCAACCAGTGCAATTGCTTCCTGTATATAGCCGACATCAAACTGGATGGTACTCAGGTCACCATAACCATCGGCATAGGGCAGGTTTTCGATGCACAGGAAGGGAAGTACCAGATCATCGCCTTGTACTACTAAAACGCAGATACCAGACCAAGAGAGAAACCCGGCATCGCCGGGTTAAGTGTGATAGATTAGCTTCCGCTTACTTCTTTTCGAGCCTGCAGATCAGCTCAGCCATCAGGTTGATCATCTCCTTGTAATCGCTGCATTCCCAGGCATCGTCAGCTTTGATTTTGATCTCTTCCTCCGTCATCTTCTCCGACTGCAGCCAGGGTCCCCGGAACTGATTCCACCAGCTTCTATAGTGGAACTCACCCGCGAATGGATCGTCAACTCCCTGATCGCTCTCCGAGCCATTCAAACCAGTCTTATCCATCTCGATCACCCGCATGGTTGATCCTAACTTCAATACCCCGTTCTTCTCTGCCAGAGCTTCAACAGGCTGCTCCGTGCCATCTTCTCTCATCAATACGAGCTGGCTGCCTGATTTCACCATCTCCTCCAGCGTTGCCTGCTCTTTGCCATGCTTGTTTTGCTTGTTCATCTTGATCTCCTTTTCGGTTACCCGACTGTTGATTAATGGGTTCTACATAGAACCAGTGGCAACCGTGGTCAAGTCCTTTCTGCACAATAGCATAAGATTGATAGCAGATTGATGCTTGACAAAAAAGGCGTGATATCAGAGAATGCAAACAGCCTACAGACCCTACATAGAATGCCCTCCGATACATGGGGACACCGCCCGGTGCTCCCCATGTTTTTTTATATCCTCAAAACCCATTTGAAGAAATCAGTGACCTTTTCTTGAAGAAATCAGTGATCCTTTCTTGAAGAAATCAGTGACCTTTCCTTGAAGAAATCAGTGAGCCATTTGAAGTTTTCAGTGAGCCATTTGAAGAAATCAGTGATCCAAATGCCACCATGGGAAGTGCCCAAAATACCACCGATTTTGCCACTTGAAGTTTTCAGTGAGCCAAATTGAAGTTTTCACTGACTCTTTATATCCAGCAAAGATAGTTACTGATTAGACCGACTTTTAGTGAAACACCCTTGGATTTGGATGACTTTGTAGGCAAAACACCCTTGGATTTGGATGACTTTGTGGCTACAATTACCTTGACATGATTTTCTATCTCCATTTATTTGAACCAATTGTGAATTAGGAGATCGAGATGTTTAATCGTCAGATAATTAATCAGCTGAGAGAGTGGTCAAAAAGTCCCTATCGGAAGTCATTAGTTTTGCGTGGAGCCCGACAAGTAGGTAAGACTACCGCAGTTCGGATGTTCGGAAGCGAATTCGACTGCTTCATCGAGCTCAATCTGGAAGTGCCTGCAGAGCGTGATATCTTCATTGACGGCACTGATGTTGACTCGCTGTTTAATCTCATCCTGCTTAAAAAGGGTGTTCATGCCCGGGGGAAAAGGATTTTGCTGTTTATCGATGAGATTCAGCATTCGCCGCAAGCGCTGCTTAGCCTCCGTTACTTTTACGAAAAGATGCCCGAACTATATGTGATTGCTGCAGGTTCTTTGCTGGATGTATATCTGAAGCGTAATCGGTTGGAGATTCCGGTGGGTAGGGTTGAGTATCTTTGGATGCATCCCTGCAACTTCGAAGAGTATTTGCAAGCAGCGGGACAAGATCAAGTGCTGGAGCTATTGGGCACAATCCCTTTCCCGGATTGGGCATATCCTGTTTTAAGAGAGAAATTTCTGGAATATGCCTTGGTGGGCGGCATGCCGGAAGTGATCAGGGTTTGGCTGGCAACCGGCAATATCATGGATGTTCGCAGGATTTTGGGCAACCTCCTGCAAACCTATCGCGATGATGCCGTAAAATACGCCGCATCCGGAGATCAGGCCAATGTTTTAGGGCATTTGATCAACACTGCGCCTACACAGGCTTGCAAATTGATCAGTTTCGAGCATTTTGGAGAATCCGATTTCAGGTCTCAAACCGTAAAAAATGCCTTCACTTTGTTGGAGCAGGCTTCATTGTTGCAACTGCTGCATCCCTATGGCAATGCGGTGTTACCCTCTTTGCCAAAGCTGAGCAAACGACCCAAACTGCTCTTTCTTGATACTGGATTCGTGAATCTCCAGGCTAATATCCACGAGCAATACTTCACTAATCAAGGGCTGAACTCCATCTACAAAGGTGTGGCCATGGAGCATCTGGTGGGGCAACAGTTGCTGTCAAAGGCTGCCGGAGACGGTTTCGAACTGGGAACTTGGAACCGAAGTGCCCGCAATTCGAGTGCGGAAGTAGATTTTGTGATTATCCGGGGGAAGCGCATGATACCCATCGAAGTGAAGGCAGGTAAGTCCGGAACTTTAAAATCCTTATTGCTGTTCATGGAGGAAGCTGATCATGATCTGGCAGTAAGAATTTATGATGGGCAAACTAATTGGGAAACATTGTCAACCCCTTCCGGAAAGCAGTTTCATCTGCTAAACCTCCATTTGGGTTTATGCACAGGTCTGAACTTATATTTGGATGCGTTTACAGAGCGATGAGTAAGAGAACCATCTTGGTGAATCCCGCTCCAAGTCCGGAACTTATGCCGGATTCTGCTCCCCGGAAAGTGGTGGATTATAGCTATGAAGGAGGTGAATATAATTGTTGACAAGAATACTGAGATACATTTACTACGCTTCATAGGTAATCGGTAAGCACATGAAGGAGCTTTTGCTATGAATACATTGTACTATGGTGATAATCTGGACATCATGAAAGAGCACATTAAAGATGAGTCTGTAGATTTGATCTATCTGGATCCGCCCTTTCAAAGCGGAAGGAATTATAATATCATCTTCAAGCCCGAAAAAGACGGCGTGAAAGGCGCTACTTCACAGATAGAAACATTTGAAGATACTTGGCTTTGGGGCGAAAAAGCCGAAGACGAATATAATAGCCTGATCATGGGCACCTTAACGAAAACGCATCCTCCGCAGAAATTGATAGATTTGATGAAGGCAATGCGCAGCTATCTGGATGCTTGTCCGCTGATGGCATACCTGTGCATGATGGCTCCCCGATTGATGGAAATGAAACGGGTATTGAAGCCTACAGGGAGTATCTATCTGCATTGTGATCCCATTGCCAGCCACTATCTTAAGTTACTGATGGATGCAGTATTTGGGACAAGTAACTTTAGGAACGAAATTATATGGAAAAGAACAGATTCCAAAGGCAATGTGCAGAAGAAATTTGGTTGGATACATGACGTAATTCTATTTTATTCCAAAACCAATGACTGGAAATGGAATCAGCAATTTATGGATTATGATAAAGAATATACAGATGCTTTCTATTCTCACGTAGATGAAAATGGAAGAAGATATCAAGCAACAGATTTAACTGCCCCAATGTCAAGAGCATCCAAAGGGCAAGTTTATTCTTGGAAGGGTTATACGCCACCAGCCTCAAGGTGTTTTGTCTATAATATTGAGAAGATGGAACAATTAGACAAAGAGGGTCGAATACTACACACAAAGAGTGGAAACCCTCGCTATATAAGATACTTAGATGAGATGGAAGGTAATAAATGCCCAGATATTTGGACAGATATAAAAATAGCACCTAAAGAGGAACGTTTAGGCTATCCTACGCAGAAACCTGAAGCCTTGTTGGAGCGCATCATTAAAGCCGGTAGCAACGAAGGGGACGTAATCCTTGATCCCTTCTGCGGTTGTGGAACGGCTGTAGCTGTGGCAGAAAGGCTAAACCGAAATTGGATCGGTGTGGATATTACCTATCTATCCATAGACGTAATCAAGAAACGCTTCGAAAAGAATAAGATAATGGAAGGAAAGGACTTTGTGGTGAAAGGCACCCCTAAAGACCTTCTCTCTGCCTCAAAACTGGCAGAAAAAGATCCCTTCCAGTTTGAAGTGTGGGCTGTTAGCCAGCTAAACGCCATACCTACGGTAAAAACAGGTGATAAAGGGGTGGATGGGGTGATTAACTTCATAGATTCCAGCAAGAAAAACGGTGTGGGGAAAGGGATTATCTCCGTAAAAGGTGGAAAGAGTATCAATCCCGCGATGGTGCGAGACCTCAAGGGAACTGTGGAAAGCCAGAATGCAGATTTTGGGATACTGATAACACTGGTAGAGCCAACTCGTGGCATGATCGAAGAAGCAGCGAAAGCAGGTAAGTTTGAATATCGTCTAATTCAGATGAGTCAAGCATTTTCGATACCCCGCATCCAGATAGTTACCGCAGAACAACTGCTTGCCAATCCGATACCTGTGCATCTGCCTAATACTGCGATAGACCCGTTTAGGAAACCGGAGATAAAGAAAAATAAAGTCTTTCAAGGGGAGATAGAGTTTTAGAGCATAGTTCTAACGAAATGCACTTGGTACACTTGCATATTCGACCTAGTGTGGAAGATTTTTGAATTTGTATACTCAAAATTATTCTTGACAGAAAGTACCGTATAAAAGTAGTTTAACCATGCTATGGATAGTATTCTTAAGTTTCGATTCCTTGAAAGGAATAAAAAGAGTGTTTAAGAAACTAGATAGTGTACATTAATTGACTGTCAAGAAAGCATCAATACTGTGTATGTATAGTGCTTAGAACAAATAAAGACATGGAGGTCTTTTAAAATGGACAATGAAAAGATAACTGAACAAGAAGAAAAAGCTAACAATCATGAGTACAACATTATTGTTAACAGCCGCCCCAAAATTGTTACATCACGGGAATTAGAGTATCCTGAGGTGCTTCAATTAGCTTTTGATCCAGTACCAACAGGGCCAGATTATTTATTTACTGTGGTATATCGCAGAGGTCATGGAAATAAGCCTGAGGGCACTTTGGTTGCTGGTCAATCTGTAAGAGTAAAAGAAGGTATGATCTTCGATGTCACAGCAACTAATAAATCATAGTCCTGATCTGTTAAGACTAAGAGATGAGGGATACGACTTAAAAATTAAAAGTGGTTTCTTGCTAATAGGTAGTATTCCTTATCTCAATCATGAAAAGATTGTCAAAAGGGGAACTCTAATATCGGCTTTTACCCAACAAGGTGATAAAGTCGCAAAACCCCCAGACCATGTTGTTTACTTCGCAGGCGAATTTCCTTGTAATAGTGACGGTACACTTATTCTTCAAATTCAGCATTCAAGTGTTGAACAAGAACTAGCCCAAGGAGTGAAATCAAATCATATGTTTTCAGCTAGGCCTACTAACGAATTCAAAGATTATTATGAAAAGATGACCAATTATGTGAACATCATGCTTAGTCAAGTTAGTCTATTGGATTCATCCGCAACACCTTGTGTCTTTCCAAGCGTTGCAACAGAGGAAAATGAATCCGTATTTAAATATTATGATACTGCTTCATCGATATATGGGATTAGTCATCTGGCTGAAAAGCTACAAGATCAATTTATCGGAATTATTGGTTTAGGAGGAACAGGGTCATACATACTTGATCTCGTAGCCAAAACTCCTGTGAAAGAAATACACCTATATGATGGTGATGACTTTTTTATACATAATGCATTCCGAGCTCCTGGGGCTCCATCATGTGATGATTTAAATGCTGGACTAAAAAAAGTTACATACTTCCAAAGAATATACTCTAATATGCATCGAAACATTACATCACATGCTGTTTATCTTGATGATGAGAATATAATTGACATTTCTGCAATGAATTTCGTTTTTATTTGCATCGATAAGTCAGAGATAAAGAAAATGATAATAGACAAACTGATAGAACTGCATATCCCCTTTATTGATACAGGATTAGGCGTAACAAAGCAATCAGATATGCTTAGTGCATTGATAAGAATAACTACTTGTACATCAGAATATAGCGACCATCATAGATCTAGAATCCCATTGACAGATTTTCAACAAATTGGTGTTTACGAATCAGATATACAAATCGCTGAATTAAATTCATTATGTGCAGCTTTAGCAATAATTAAATGGAAAAAAATCTGTGGTTACTATTATGATGATACTCATGAGCATTCTAGTGTTTATTGTTTAAATGGTAACGCCTTGGTAAATGAAGACAAAAGTGAATAGGCACAAGTACTTAAGACATGTATTCGTAAATAGTATTCCCGATATTATTCAAGATGGGATTCTATATATTTCTATTGAATATTCAACAATCATTCATAAATGCTGTTGTGGATGCGGAGGTGAAGTTGTTACCCGGCTTTCTCCAATTGACTGGAAAATGACGTATGATGGTAGAACGATATCATTATTTCCATCCGTAGGAAACTGGAGTTTTGAATGTCAATCTCACTATTGGATCACCAATGATCAAGTAATATGGGCAAAACAATGGTCAAAAGAAGAAATAAACGAGTGTAGGAATCAAGAGGAATTTGTTAGAAGCCATGCTTATAATGCCAATGGTGATGACACAGAAAATCATAAAGAAATCAATGCAACCCATTGCTCACCTATCAAAAGAGATGATAAAAAGCACACCATAATTGGTTGGCTTCTGTCTATCTTTAAACGCAATTAGAGAATATACCTTATTACCTAGTTTGTATGGCATCCCAAAAAACCATTGTATACTTGCTTATATGTTCTAAAATCACTAGTTAAGTGATATCTGTTTATTTTTTTGGGTATTTATTCACCCCTTCCTACTAACGCGAATCTCGCTTCAATAGCATCTCATGCGGATAACAATGTGTTGGCAGATGTATTCTGCAGGTTCGGGGTGATTTTTTCCGTTGTTTGGCGCAGAATTTTTGCAGGGCGCGGTAGCGTAGTAACTGATGTTTACTAAGTTCGTTCTCGCAGAAGGCGATCAGCTTTTCATCTCCATCCAGTCTGGCATTGTTCAGGTTGCACAGCACTGCTTGCATTCAGGCTTTGATCTACTCTTTATTGCAAGGATCACAGATCCGGAAGGCAATGAATTTCGTCCTGAAAGCCCAGCCCCCCAAGTTCCAAGCTAATGTCCTCGAATCATACTGAAGCTGATTTCGTGCTGTTATTCTCCTATGCTCACCCGATGATCACAGCTTAAACTCAGCTTGGTTTTAGTTTAGTAAATCCGGCCTGCTCTTGGTGTTCAGCGATTTATATTGACGAAATCCTGCGCTTTGGATAGTTTGGAAATACCTCTGTTTTCAGTGATTATGTGGAAATTAAGAGGGAAAATATTGCTTTCAGTTGTGGAGGAAGAGATGCTACAAGGATCTTATGTTGCTCTCGTTACGCCATTTAAAAATGGCAGCGTGGATTGGAACGCTCTGGAAAACCTGATCACTTTTCATCTGGAGAATGGCACTCACGGCATCCTGCTGTTGGGCACCACGGCGGAAACAGCCGCCCTTGCCAGCGACGAAAAAGACGCTCTGCTGCGTTTCGCGCTGCAAAAAATTGGCGACAAGGTGCCGGTGATGATCGGAACCGGCACAAACAACTATCTACAGAGCCTTGCCAATACCAAAAAGGCAGAGGAACTGGGCGCGGATTCTGCCCTGGTGATCACTCCATATTACATCAAGCCGACTCAAAACGGGATGTATGAGTATTTTAAGAGCATCGCTGCCAAGGTGAAGATCCCCATCGTGATCTACAACGTTCCCGGCCGCACCGGAGTGAACATGGCAGCCGAGACCACAGTGCGCCTGGCCAAAGAATGCCCAAACATCGTGGGTATCAAAGAAGCCAGCGGCAATCTGGTGCAGGCCACGCGCATCATTCGCGATGCCCCGGAAGGCTTTAGCCTGATGAGTGGTGAAGACGCCCTGAATATGCCGTTGATGGCAATCGGTGCCAAGGGCTGCGTCTCGGTCACAGCAAACGTTGCCCCGCGCTTGATGAGCGAACTCATCACAGCGTGTTTGAATATGGATTTTGCCGCTGCCAAGCTTCAACACCTTTATATGGATAGACTGAACGAACTGATGTTTATCGAGACCAATCCCATCCCCGCCAAAGAAGCTCTGCACATGATGGGGCTGATCGAAGCTGAGTTCCGTTTACCCATCTGCCGGTTGCAGGATAAGAACCGCGAAATTCTGCGCGAGGGTTTGCAGGCATACAAGATTATTTAATATTGAAACTAAGGAATACAAAATGAAGAAAACAAAGCTGTTGCACGGTTTTGAACTTGTTCAAAGCCAGGAAATACGCGAACTGAACTGCACCTACAACCGCTATCGCCACCAAAAAAGCGGAGCGGATCTGATCCACATGGCTTGTACGGACAACAACAAAGCCTTCAACATCACCTTCAAAACCATTCCCGAAGACGATACGGGGTGCCCGCACATTCTGGAGCACTCTGTGCTGAACGGCAGCAAAAACTATCCTGCCAAAGGCACCTTTATGGAGCTGGTGAAGGGCAGCCTGAATACCTTCATCAACGCCATGACTTCCTCGGACTGGACCAGCTATCCGGTTGCCTCTACAAACGATAAGGATTTTTTGAACCTGATGCGGGTGTATCTGGACGCGGTGCTAAAGCCCAGAATCTATGAAGAACCCAAGATCCTGCAGCAAGAAGGCTGGCATTACGAGCTCTTTAGTGAAGAAGGCGAGATCAATTATCGCGGAGTAGTCTATAACGAAATGAAAGGCGCCTTTTCTTCCGTGGACAGCATCATCGGGCGCTTCTGTATGCACGCCCAGTTTCCGGACACGCCCTACGGTTTTGAGAGTGGCGGCGACCCGGAAGCCATCCCGGAACTAACGCAGGAGAAATTCACCGCGTTTCATGCCAAAAATTACCACCCTTCCAACAGCAAGATCTGGCTGTATGGGGACATGGATATAGAATCCACTTTGCGGGTGATTGATGAGGAATATCTGACCGACTTTGAAGACCCCGGGATCCGGCTGGAATTGCCTTATCAGAAACCCTTTAGCGAAGCCATCAAGCTGGTTCACCAGTATCCCCTGGCGGATGATACAGATCCCGCGGACCAATATTACCTGGCGCTGAACTACAGCTTCGGCAAGGTCACAGACCCCTATCTGGACGTGAAGATGTCCTTGCTCAGCGAGCTTTTGATGTACACTCCGGCATCGCCGTTGAAAACCGTGATACGGGAATCCGGGCTGTGTAAGGATTCGCATATCTCTGTGCAAAACGACATCTTGCAGCCCACCATGACCATTATCTGCAAACAGGTGAAACAAGAAGACCTGGGCAAGCTCTCCCTGATCATCGAAACCGAGATGAAACGCCTGGTAACAGAGGGTTTTGACAAAAAGATGATGGAAGCCGTGATCAACTTCAAGGAGTTCTTCCTGCGCGAAGCTCAGATGCAGCGCTTCCCCAAAGGCTTGTTTTACAACCTGCACAGCCTGGGGCTCTGGAATCATGGCGGAGACCCCTTGAAGATGCTGGCTTTTGAAGAATATCTGCAAGAACTGCGGCGGGGCTTGGAAGAGCCGATCTTTGAGCAATTGCTGGACGCGGTCTGCCTGAAAAACACTCACAAAAGCGAGATCCATTTCGAGCCGGTGCCCGGGCTGATCGCTCAGCAGGAAGCCGCGACCCGCGCCAAACTGGACGCCTATAAAAAGAGCCTGAGCCCTGCTCAGATCAAAGCTTTGATCGAATTTAACCACGACCTGAAGAAGTGGCAGGAAGAGCCGGATAGCGATGAAGATATCCTGAAAATCCCGCTGCTGAGCCTGAGCGATGTGGACCCCGAGACCAAGCCTATGCCTTGTGAAATGGAAGTTTATAAAGAGTTTACCCTGCTGAAACACCCCGTGCATACAAACGGCATTGTGTATCTGAAGGTTTACTTCGATCTCGCCCATGCCTCCCGTGAAGATCTGCCCTGGATCAAGCTCTATACGCAATTGCTGGGACAGGTGAACAGCCAGAACTTCAGCTATGGTGAACTCTATAACGAGATCCGCAACCACACCGGCGGGATTAGCCTGTATCTGGACATCATGAACAGCTATCAGACCCCGGACGATATCCTGCCCAAATTGATTCTGACCGGAAAAGCGGTGGCAGACAAGGTGCCCAGCCTAATGGAGCTTTGCGCGGAATACGCGCTGAAGCCGGAATTGGAAGATAGTTCCCGGGTGAAAAGCCTGATTCGGGAACTAAAAGCCGGCATGGAAGAAACCGTGATCTCCAGAGGCGTGAGCGTGGCCATCAACCGGATGTTCGCGCCCTTCTCGCAGTATCATGAACTTCAGGATAAAGTGGGCGGCTTGGACTATCTGAACTTCCTGAGTGACCTTGCGCAAAACCTGGATAGCGATATCGAAAAGATCATCGGAGAACTGAAGTGGGTGCAAGAGCACTTCTTCAGCATCCACAAATCCATCGTGAGCATTACCGCCAATGAAGAACTGATTCCGCAAGTCTTTGAGAGCCTCACGGAACTGGCATCACAATTCAGCACAGATGAGTTTGAGCCTGTGGCACAGGAGTTTGTGACCCGGCAGATCAACGAAGGCATCGCTGCCCCGATCAAGATTCAATACGTGGCCAAGGGCGGCAACTTCTTCCGCAAAGGATACCCCTATTCCGGCAAGCTGCGCGTGCTCTCGAACATCCTGAGTAACGAATTTCTCTACAAGGAATTGCGGGTGAAAGGCGGAGCTTACGGCGGTGGCGCGGGATTCACTCTGGACGGATATCAATATTTCTATTCCTATCGGGATCCAAACCTGCGCGAAAGCCTGGAAGTGTATGACAATGTACCGGATTTTATCCGCAACTTCCAATGCAGTAAACGCGAGATGGATAAATACATCCTGGGCGATGTCTCGATCATGGATTATCCTAAGACTCCGGAAGGGATGGGCGAACAGTCCGACAGAGACTTTATCACCGGGTTCACCCACGCCGATCGCCAGCAAATCCGCGATGAAGTGCTAAGCACCACCCTGGCCGACCTGCGCCAGTATGCGGAAATGATTCAGGTCATCATGGAAAAGAACCACTATGCCATCATGGGCAACGAGGCGAAAATCAAAGAAGCTACGGAGCTGTTTGATAAGATCAGCCCCATATTCAAGAAGTGAAACAAAAAGATAAGAAACGCGCAAAACGATATACCGGCAGGCTGAAAAACATCAGCCTGCCGGATCTTGACGTGCTGGACGATGTTGCCGCGCACAGCGGATTCAAGACCGCGCGCTCGGCACACAAGCGCGACGCTTCCCGCAAGAGCGGGGCTATCCTGAAAAAGGGCAGAGTGATCGAAGTGATGGGCAATTATCAATGCCGGATAGCGCTTGATTCCGAGGTGATTTTCGCCTCCATCGGCGGGCGTTTGAAACAATTCAAAAACCAAAGCAGCGCGATCCTGGCAGTGGGAGATTATGTGGAAGTGGATGTCTCCCCGGCACCGGACAATCGGGTGGAGAACATCCTGCCGCGCAAAAACAGCCTGATCCGCTATAGCTCCGGAAGCTTCCAGAAGGAGATCGCCCTGGCGGCGAATGTGGATCAACTGGTGATCACCAGCTCCTGGCGCATGCCAATGTTCAAACCGGGTTTGGTGGATCGCTATCTGATCCTCTCTGCCAAGTTCAACATCCGCCCCATCCTGGTGATCAATAAGATCGACCTGTGTGAGGATTTTGAAGAGCTGGAGGGTGAGATCGCCTACTATCGGGAATCCGGGATCACGATTATCCTTAGCTCCATCGTGAGCGGAGAGGGAATCGAAGAACTAAAAAATGAACTGAAAGACATGGATACCGTGTTTTCCGGACATTCAGGAGCGGGGAAAAGCTCGCTGATCAACCTCCTGGAACCGGGCTTGGAACTGCTGACCGCCGAAGTGAGCGACTTCAACGAAAAAGGCAAGCATACCACCACGCAGGCGGTGATGCTGCCCTTCAGCTTTGGGGGATACCTGATCGATACTCCGGGGATCAAGACCCTGACATTGAACCAGGACGACGCGCCGCTGATCCCGAAGCTCTTTCCGGGCTTTGACCGCTTCTATCCCCATTGCCGCTATCGGGATTGTAAACACATTCACGAAGAAGGCTGCGCGGTGCTGGCTGCCATGGAAGAAGGCAAGCTGGACCCCATGCGCTATGAATCCTATGTGTGGGTGATGCAGAATATATGAGAAACTTTGCGGTTTTCATCAACCCCGGCTTTGCGGATAAAGACAGCATCTTCAGCCTGCTTTACAGACTGAAGGACGAGGATAAAGCGCAGAGCAACGGCGGCAAGGAACTGCTCTTCTATGGCGAGAGTACCCAAAAAGAGATCCTGCGAGACCCGGTGCAGGTGGTGGATTTCGACAATGGCAATGTCGTGCCACCCATCGATTGCATCTTGGTCTTTGGCGGGGATGGCACCATCCTGAAAGCCAAGGAGCTGGCTCTAAAGGCCAATGCTCCGATCCTGGGGATCAATCTGGGCTATCTGGGCTTTCTTTCGGAAAGCACTTTGCCGGAGATCAGCGCTTCCATCCGGGACCTGGTGGCAGGCAAGTATCAAATCCTGTCCCGCATGCTGATCATCTGCACTCTCAAGCGGGAGGGCCGGGTGCTTCTGCAAACTGAAGCGCTCAACGACGCGGTAGTCTATAAAGGCGAAAACCCGGGACTCATCAATGCCCGCATCTTTGCCCGGGGACGCTATGTGTTTGACGCTCGTTGCGACGGCATGGTGGTCTGCACGCCGACCGGTTCCACGGCCTATTCGCTCTCCGCGGGAGGTCCGATCCTGGCCCCGCAAATGAAGGCCATGGTGCTAAGCCCGCTCAACCCGCATCTGCTCACTATCCGCCCCATGGTGTTTCCTTCCGATGAAAAGCTCTGCATGAAGATCTACAAGCTCTCTCAACCGGCTTGGCTGCAGATCGACGGCTGTAATATCTGCCCGGTGCTGGATCAGGATGAGATCCACATCACCGCGTCCCCCCGGGAAGTGCAGTTCATCAAGCTCTCCAAGCGTACTTTCTACCGCATCCTGCGTAACAAGATGCATCTGGGTAAATAATGCTTAGCGAAATCTATATCAAGAACTACATTCTGGTGCCCGAGCTGCGCTTGCCGTTCAGCCCCGGCTTGACCGTTTTAACCGGCGAAACCGGTGCCGGGAAATCCATCCTGGTAGGCTCAATCGGCATCATCTTTGGGGATAGCCCCGCCGGCCTGGAAGCTTGGGACAAGGAGCGCCCGATCTATCTGGAAGCCAGCTTCAATCCGGGTGGAGACGATGAGCTTTGCCTGCAACTTCAGGAAATCAACAACGAAAAAGACGACGAACTGCTATTGGCGCGAGAGATCTCCAAAAGCGGCAAATCCACCTATTACATTGGCGGTAGAAAGGTGAGTGCTTCTGTGATGAAGACACTCAAGCCCTTGCTCTTGGATTTCCATCACCAGCGTGATCAACAGAAGATCCTCAGCCCCGGCTACCAGCTGGAAGTTCTGGACCGTTATGCCGGTTGCCTGAAGCAAAGAGAGGACTTCCGTGTGGCCTGGCGCGAGCTGAAACGCCTGAAGACCGAACTGGAAGATATGCAGCGCCGCCGGGAAGAGCAGAAGCACCTGATCGAACTCTACCGCTATCAACACGCGGAACTGGACAGCGCCAGCATCAAAGCCGGCGAGGACCAGGCACTGCAAAAAGAGTTTGATCTGTTGTCGCACTCCAGGGACATCCTGGATCTATCCCAAAGCATGCACCAAGCCATGTTTGAAAGCGAGAGCAGCATCTTTGATCAGCTTAGCCACTTCTCCGCGATGCTGGCTCAATACAAAGGGCTGAACCCCGCTCTGGAAAACGCTGCCCAATCCCTCACCGAAGCGCTGGAGGCCTTGCGCTCCACATCATTTGAGCTCTCCACGATCATGGACAGCCTGAATGCAGACCCCGGCAGGCTATTAGTGATCGAGGAACGCTTGAACCTGATCAATTCACTTTTGCACAAACACAAGGTAAAATCTGTGGATGACTTGCAACAGCTTTTTGCCCAGCGTGAACTGGAGATTATGGCGGCACACGATTTCGACAGCGCCATTCTGGAAACGCGTAACCGGCTGGAAAGAGATTGTTTGACCCTGATCGAGAACGCAAATGACCTGAGCAAGATGCGCCGTGAAGCAGCCATCAAACTGAATGTGGAACTACAGGATAGCATACGTAAGCTAGCCATGAAAGACGCCCGCTTTGAGATTAGGATTGACAAGAATCGTAAAACTGAAAACATTCAATCCGATGCCTTGTCTTCTTTAACAGAGACTGGAGCGGATATGGTTGAATTTCTGTTCTCCGCGAATCCCGGAAGCTCTCTGAAGAGTCTCTCGGCGGTTGCCAGTGGTGGAGAAATGAGCCGGATCCTGCTGGGCATCAAGGAAGTTTTGGTAAGCAAGGAAAGCGCCAGATTGCTGATTTTGGATGAAATAGACAGCGGTATTGGCGGCAAAACAGCGGACAAGGTTGCAGAGTGCATCGCAGGAATCGCAAAGAAGCATCCTGTATTGTGCATCACACATTTGGCGCAGATCGCAGCAGTGGCAGACACCCACATCGCGGTGGAGAAGAGTGCCAAGGAAAAGACAAGTGTTACCCTGCGTGTTCTAAACGCGGCAGAACGAGTCCCGGAGATTGCCCGAATGCTTTCCGGAAACTTGTCTCAGACCGCATTGAAGCATGCGGAAGAACTTATAAATAAGAAATAGAAGAGGAACGAAGTGGACAAAAAGACAAAAAGAAGAGTACGTGGAATAGCAATCTTTATCGTATTTTTGGCTCTGGCTGCTACCATTGTGCAGTTTCAGAATCAAGGCACCAAAAAGCCCACATTCAACTTCAAGCCCAGTGCAAATGAGTTTCGGGATCTGAAGTTTATCAACAAGGCGCAGGTTTCCTTTAGTTCGGAGAACATCGCCAAAGCCCAGCAAAACATCAACAAGATCATGGAAGAAAAAGGCAAGCAGCGCATCCGCAAGCAAAACGAAGGCAGCTCCGGCGCATATCTGTTCACCGTCCCTCAGAACGAACTGGAGAACATCATTGCCGAGCTTAGAACTTTTGGATCCGTGGGCTCACAGACCGAGCAGATCGACACCTCCCTGGTCAACCTTGATTACGATACTGAAACTGCTCGCCTGGCAAGCTACGAAAGCGAACTAACCGATCTGGACAAAGTTCGCTACCCCTCCGACCAACAAAACCGCCGCAAAGAAGTGCTCCACGGCCTGATCCACCAGTCACGCAACAATCTGGACAAGCTTCGTGAAGGCGAGAACACATTGCTTTACCTCACTCTGGTCCCCCGGCAAAAAAGTAACAGCTGGCTGGAAACAGCAAAAAACCTGAGTTTTATGTATCTCTTCTGGCTGGGAATCTTCGCCGTGGGCATGGTTCTGGTTTACTTCGGAACCAAGCTGCTGATGTTTTTCCTTTCCGCATTAGGTATTCGCGGGCTTAGTGCCGGTGGCTTGGGCGGTAGTTACAACTATGGCGGCTATGGCAGCTATTCGAACTACGCCAAATCTTCCTCCCGCTACGGTTATGGCGGAAACAGCAAGCGCAAAATTAAGCGTATCTACAAAGACAAAGGTGCTTCAACCAACGAGGAAGAAGAAAACAACGAAAACAAATAAGAGCTTTTGCAGGAGTTTGTTATGGAACTATTAGCCTGGCACGTTTGGATGATCCTGGGGATCATCTTTATCATCATCGAGATCTTTGATCCGGCTTTTTTCTTTGTGTCTCTGGGCATCGGCGCCATAGCGACAGGCCTGATCGCGCTCGTCCCGTTTATGCAGAGCAATGTATTGTTGCAGATAGTACTGTTTTCCGTGATCAGCTTCATCGCTTTTCTTTTCATGCGAAAACTGGGCAAGAAAGTCTTGGCACACCCCGGTGAAGAAACGAACGTCTTTGCCCTGAAAGGGAAGAACGGCCAAGTGACCACCGCGATTCTCTCCGACGCCAGAGGGCACGTGAAAGTAGGTGGAGAAGAGTGGGTGGCCGTCTCGGAAGACAACCAAGCCATCGACGCGGGAGAACACGTAAGCGTTGTCGGTATCGACGGAAACAAACTGATAGTAAAGAAGATAACCTAACCCAATCTTTGATGCCCGATCCCAGGATCGGGCATCTTCATTTCATAACCCGAAACATGGAGATGAAGACGATGAAGTACATGCTTGTCCATTTATGCGCTATCCTGACCATCATCCTTTTGTTCAGCTCCTGCAGTCCCAAAGAAAAGCAGGTGCTCCGCGTGGGGATGAATGTAGAGTTCCCTCCCTTCGGATCGATCGTGGACAGCGCCTTTGTGGGTGTGGATGTTGATTTAAGCCACAAGATCGCTGAAAAGCTGGATCTACCTTACGAGATCATCAATATGGAGTTTGACACCCTGCTCCATGCTTTGCTTTCCGAAAAGGTGGATTTGGTGATTTCTGCAATGTCCATCACCGAAGAACGCTCCCGCAAGGTAGAATTCACCCGGCCCTACTACCTTGCTCATCAGGTGCTGATCGGCTCGAATAAAAGCCCGGTTATGCCGGCGTCCGAAGAAGAGCTGGGGCGCTTCAAGATCGGTGTCTTGCATAGCAGCACCGCCCACCAGTACATCATGGAGAACCTTGTCGATAAAGACCTGATGCATCGGGACAGGTTAGTCCTCTATGTAAGCAACACAGAGGCAATAGAGGATTTAATAAATGGCAAGATCGATTTTGTGGTCAATGATAGCAGCGCTGCCTACGGCTTTTCCAAGATATACCCGCTGACGATTGGCTTAAAGCTGAACTCTGTAGAAGAATATGCCATAGCCATGCCCCGCAACGGTAAGCACAACGAGGCTGTGCGCAAGGCCTTGCAGGATTTGATCGATAGCGGCGAAATGGCTTCGATCCTCGCGACCCACATCCACTAAGTTTTATCCCCAAAAAACAAACAGCAGAGCCAAAAACTCTGCTGTTTGATTATCTCTAACTTTTCTAAATTACTTATTCGCTGATAGGTTCAACGCTTACGAATTTCTTGCCTGCTTTCTTGGTAACGAATTTCACGTGACCATCGATGAGGCTGAAAATGGTGAAGTCGCGCCCGATGCCGACATTGGCTCCGGGGTGAATCTTGGTGCCTTTCTGGCGCAGAATGATATTGCCGGGGGTCACCAATTCCATCGCGTGCTTTTTCACTCCGCGATACTTGGGATTGCTGTCACGACCGTTACGACTACTTCCAACACCTTTCTTATGTGCCATATCTCAAACCTTCCTTAAGCCCGAATCTCGGTAACTTTGATATCGGTGAATTGCTCGCGATAACCCTTTTTCACTCTATAGCCTTTGCGGCGTTTGTGATGATAGATTATCTTCTTTTTACCTTTACCGTGTTCGATAACTTCTGCTACGATCGCGGCGCCTTCGATTACGGGAGTGCCAACAAATACTTCTTCATCCTTGCGGACCAAGAGTACGCGGTCAAATTCAACGATCTGACCAGGCTCTGCCGTATTCAGCAAGGGAACGCGAAGTACTGCGTTTTTTTCAGCCCTGAACTGAAATCCTTTAATGTCGACGATGGCGTACATCATATCTCCTTATAAATTACTGTATGGAAAGGCATGGTTTTTCGAGGGCGGATATCTGTCAAGCAGAAAGCTTTGCAGATCTTGCAGTTCAAGCCCATAAGCTGTGCATAATCCTGCTTTTCTGAGCTCTGGTCACCATCCTTCACCACCTTGCTGCCGGATTCACCAGGCTTGTATTAAGCTGAACTGAAGCTGTTATTCTCCCATACTCACCGCTTGATAAGGGCTCAAGATCAGCTTGATCCCGGCTTTGGTGAGCAAGAAACGGGGCAGCTTGCGCTGCATATGCTTAGCCCAAAAGCTTCTCGACCAAGCTTTGCATAATCATCTCCCGTTTTTGGCGGGAAACGCTGTGCAGGGGCAGCTCATGTTTTTTGTGCAGTTCCCGCAAGCTTTGCAAAACATGGTCCGCGGAATGCTTCTGCAACAGTTGATGCCACTGCCGGGGGTACTCTTCCTTGTTCCAATATAGGCTGAGGAGATGCGCAAAATCGTCCAGCAGGCACAAGCAGGCAAAATCAAGCGTGTCTGAACAGAGAATCTGATAAGGGGGCAGATCCATCCACAGATATCCGCGTTCCAGCGCAATTTCGCGCATCGGCGTATCCGGCAGGATTTTCAGCATGCCCAGTTGGATCGCCGCCGGTTCGCAGAGACATAGTTCATTAAGAGAACGGGTAATCGAGCCAAAATCTTCTCCGGGCAGACCAACCAACAAGTCCGCGTGAACGCGAACATTTGTGCGTTCTTTGAGTGCCAGCAGTGTAGCGCGGGATTTCTGCCAATCTGAATTTCTGCCGCAAGCCCTCAGCACGGCGTCGTTTGTGCTTTGAATGCCCACTTCAAAGCGGATGCGGCCTTCCGGAGCCCGCGCCAGCAGCTCGATATCGCGCTCTTCCACCAGATCCGGATAGATCTCAAAGTGCAGATCAAAATCCAAATCTTGCTCTATGGCGAAGTTCCAGATTTCGTGCGCCAGATCCTTCTGGATATTGAAACTGCGATCGATGAACTTCAGCGTGCGGGGTTTAAGGGCGACCAAAGCCGATAACTCCCGGTGCAGCTTGTCGCGATCCTGCATTCGGGAAACATCGAAGCGCGGCTCGTGCCGTTTGTCGCAGGAAGAAAGGCAATAGACGCAGGAATATGGGCAGCCCCGATAACATTCATAGTAGATCAGATGATCGGCGAGAAACGCCAAATCTTCCGGATGATAAGGAAAGGGAAGTTCTTTCAGAGCTAGCTGCGCGATGGAGCCAAGGTCTGCTCGGGGCGGGAAACCCTGCACAGCCAGTTCGCGAAAAGCTGCCTCCCCCGGGCCGATGATGACAGTGGCTCGAGCGGCATCCGAAAACGCTGCAGCTTCCGGACCGCCGATCACGAAGCTGGCCTGAGGCAGAATTTTGGCTAGCTCCCGCTGCAAGGACTGCAGGTATATCTTGTTCCAGATGTATGCAGACATGCAGATCACATCCGGACACCGTGCATAGATATCTTCCATCACCTGATGCAGCGGTTCTTTCAGCGTAAAGGACGCGATGGTGGAGGTGAATTCAAGATCGCGAATCACTTCTCTAAGATAATAGAAAGCGAGGTTGGACTGGCTCCAACTGCTATTGAGCGCAACAAAGAGGATTTTTTTCATGCGCCAACAATCCGGCACCATTGATGGTGGTCAAGGCATTTCGCAAAGCATGATACCTGCGGCAAGCTACACAAAGTATGCTTGCAAAAAGCATGAATATGGATTATCATGGTATTTGGTTTGCAATCAGCACGGGCCAAAATTGATAACGATGCTGAGGTGTTAAGGGAATGTTATGCGAGATTTGATTGCAAATGATAGCCGCTCCATAATGAGTGCCGGTGATGGCGTAAAAACCACCCAAGGTGCTTTTTGCGCCTTATTCGCTCTGCTGATTTTCCTCACATTCGGGTCTCAGCTACATGGTCGAACTCTCAGGGTCGGGCTTACACAAAATCCACCCAAGACATATTGGGACGAACACGGTGAAGCCGCCGGCATCTTTGTGGACATCCTGAATCATATAGCAACTGCCGAAGGCTGGGAAATCGAGTATCACAAAGACAACTGGGACAACAACCTGCGTCTTCTGCAAATAGGCGAGCTGGATCTTGTGCCGGATGTGGCGTATAGTTCCGAGCGGGCCAAGCTCCTGGATTTTCACCAAAGCCCGGTGTTGTTTAGCTGGACACAGCTTTATGCCCGCAAGGGAAATGCGATCAAATCGTTTGAAGATCTGGACGGCCTACGCTTGGCAGTGTTGCACAATTCCATTCAAGCAAATGTGCTGAGTGATATGATCACCGGGTTTGGCATGAACTCAAGCTTGGTGACGGCAGATACGTTTGAGGATGTTTTGGCACTGGTGCAAGACCACAAAGCAGATGTCGCGGCGACGAATAACTATTTCGGCAGGATGAATGCCCTAAGATATAATCTGGAGGAAACAGGTATCCTGTTTGAGCCGGCATCATTGTTTTTTGCTGCTCCCAAAGGAAGGAATGCAGAGATATTGGACACAATTGATCAGCATATCATCCAGCTTAAGCGAAGACCGGATACCGTGTATTACAAAATCCTCAGGAAACATTCCAGCGAGGCCCAGGAGTACCGCATCCCGCTGTGGATCATTTGGGGCGGGAGCATCCTGCTGGTTACGCTGGTGCTGTCCATGGTGGGAGCAGTGCTCTTCAAACATCAGGTTCGCAAGCGTACGGCAGAACTGATGCAGGCAAATCTGGAAATGGAACAACGCATTGAGGAACGCACCGAAGAGCTGGCTCTGGCCATGCACAAAGCGCAAGTGGCAGACATGCTGAAATCCGCGTTCCTGGCGACTATGTCTCATGAACTGCGCACACCGCTGAATTCGGTGATCGGGTTCACGGGAATCTTGCTGAAAGAGATGCCCGGAGCGCTCAATCCGGAACAGCTCAAGATGCTGAAGATCGTGCAAACCAGTGGCCGGCACCTGCTTTCCCTGATCAATGATGTGTTGGATATTTCCAAGATCGAAGCCGGAGAGCTGGAATTACACTATACCGAGCTGGAGCTGGCACCTCTGCTGGAAAAGGTCATTAGCACGATGGGTGCTCAGGCCCAGGAAAAGGGCATCGAATTGATCCTCAAAGCAGGCGAAAGCCCACGGACGATCCACACGGACGGCCGCAGACTTGATCAGGTTCTCTTCAATCTTTTAGGCAATGCGGTAAAGTTCACTTTAACCGGCCATGTATGTCTGAGTTCTTTCGAGCATGAGGGTTTGCTTCATCTGAGCATCGAGGATACCGGTATCGGGATTCCCGCAGACATGCTGGATAAATTGTTCCAACCCTTTATGCAGGTGGAGATGGGGATGGATCGCAAATACGAAGGGAGCGGGCTGGGGTTGTTCATCAGCCAGAAAATCATCGGGAAAATGGGAGGCGAGATATCGGTGACCAGTGAAGTGGGAATAGGCAGTAACTTCACCATCATCCTGCCCCTGAGAGGCGAGGAGCTATCATGCAAAAAACCGTCCTCATCATAGAAGACAACCGCGACAATTACTTTCTGATGCAATATCTTCTGGAACGTGAGGACTTTCGGGTAATGGGTGCGGATAGCGGATGGTTAGGAATTGAAATGGCGCTTTACAATATTCCGGATATTATATTATTAGACATTCAGCTGCCGGGCATGGACGGATATACGGTAATGCGAAGATTACGCGCCACTCCGGAGCTGGCAGAAATCCCGATTGTAGCGGTGTCTTCTTATGCAATGGTTGGTCACAGAGAACTGGCTATGGCATGCGGCGCAAGCGGATACATCGAAAAACCGATTGATCCGGATAAGTTTTCAGAAGAGATACAAGCCTTTCTGAGATCCCAAAAATAATAAGGAGCAGTGATGAGAATCCTGAATGTGGACGATCAATCAGACAACCTCTACTTGCTGCAAAGCCTAATGGGAGCAGGTGATAATATAATATTCGACGCTAAAAACGGTCGAGAGGCTCTGAACATCCTAAAAACGGAAGCTATTGACCTCGTCATCAGCGATATCCTGATGCCGGTGATGGATGGCTTTGCGCTGTGCCGGGAAATTCGCCGTAATCCCCAATACCGCCACATTCCCTTCATTGTCTATACCGCTACTTATAAGGGTGATCAGGACGAGATTCTGGCTCGAAAGATCGGCGCCGATGACTTCATCATCAAGCCCTGTGACCCGGACATGTTTGTGCGCAGAGTAGAACAAGTGATGGAAAAACACAAGGCCGGCATTGGCTCCGACCAGCTGGAGATTCACCCCGACGAAACGGTACTGAAACTATACAACGAGCGCCTGGTGCGCAAGCTTGAAGATAAGATGTTGGAAATGGAAATGGAAGTAAACGAACGCAAAAAGGCGATTGAAGCGCTGCAGAGAAGTCAAGACCTGCTGAAAGCTACTCAGGCACTCAGCAAACTTGGCGGATGGGAATATGATCTGGATACAAAGCGCATTTTTTGGACCGAAGAAATGTATCACCTGCATGACCTTGAACCGGACATGCCCGACGAAGAATTAGTGGCCATCAGCATGGAGGGCTACCCGGACGACTCCCGGGAAAAGCTGCAGACGGCGATGCAGGAGATAGTTAAAAACGGCACCCCGTACAAGATTGAGACTTGGTATAACACCCAGAAAGGGCGCAAGATATTCATCCGGGCAAGCGCTGAAGCACTGTGGGAAGAGGGCAAGATCCGCAGAGTAGTAGGCACCTTTCAGGATGTTACCGAACGCAAAGAAGCGGAAATCCGCCAGCAAGAGCTAACCTCGCAACTGCGCCAGGCCCAAAAGCTGGATTCCATCGGCCAACTCGCCGGAGGAGTGGCGCATGACTTCAATAACATCCTGACCGTGATCCTGGGCTACTCTGAAGAGATCATGAACAACCTGCACGATAAAGACCCCTTGCGGCTGGACATTCAGGAGATCATCAACGCCGGTCAACGGGCTTCCAGCCTCACCCGGCAGTTACTTACCTTCAGCCGGAAACAGGTGATCAAGCCGCAATTGCTTAGCATCAACGAGACCATCAGCAACCTCTCCAAAATGCTGATGCGCCTGATCGGTGAAGATATCGATTTCACGCTTGATCTCGGAGAAGACGTACCAATGGTCATGGCGGACGTTGGCCAGATTGAACAGGTGATCATGAACCTGGTAATCAATGCGCGCGAAGCAATGCAAATGGGCGGCAAGCTGCAGATCGTCACTTTCAGCTTTGACGCGGACGCCATGTTCATCTCCCGCCACCCGATGATCGAAGCGGATAGATATGCCGTTCTGAGAATCAGCGATACCGGATGCGGCATGACTAAAGGCATTATGGAACATATCTTTGAACCATTCTTTACCACCAAAGCCAAAGGGCATGGCACCGGTCTTGGTCTGCCCACAGTATATGGAATCGTGAGGCAAGCTGAGGGACATATTCACGTGGATAGCAAGCCCGGCAAAGGCGCTTCTTTCGTCATCATGATCCCCGCAGCCCGGGGCGTAGCGCAGGAAAAGCAGGAAAAGATCATCCAGCCGCAAACAGAAGGGAACAAAGAACTGGTACTAATCGTGGAAGACGACCCCTCTATCTCCGATCTCAGCGGAAAGATGATCCAGAAAATGGGCTACAGCGTTCTGCTTGCGGATACCGCGGACAGGGCCTTGAACATGATTGAGGACGAAGGTCTGAGGCCCAGGCTGGTGATCTCAGACGTCGTGATGCCCGGCCTGAGCGGGCTGGAATTAGCAGCGATTATCCGCTTCAAACACCCCGAAATGAAGCTCATGCTGATGTCCGGATATACCGAATCCGTGATCAACCGCCATGGTGATTTGGACCCCAGTATCCCCTTCTTACACAAACCCTTCACCCGCCAGGAGCTGCAAGACAAAATCAAGCTTGCGCTCAGCAATCCGGAGTAAGCACAACTATATGCCACGTAGAGAGAGAACAAACCTTTACTACCAATTTAAAAAAAGCTTGCCAAAAGTAGCATATTCCTATTTTGGGTAATAATAACACCCTTGTGAGGATGGATATCAGATGAAACGGCTTGCAATCTGCATTCTGGCGATGCTATCGCTATTTGGATGCGTGCACTATGAAGAAGAGCTCTGGCTGCATAGAGACGGCTCAGGCAAGGCCAAAATGCGCCTAATCAACCGCTCACCCTACGAAAATACGGAAGAAATCCTCCGCAAAGGGAACCTGCCCGGAATCACCCTCGAAAGCTACAAAGTCCAGCGTCAAGGCCAGGACGTCATCTACGATATCGTATTCAAATTCAAGAGTGTGGAAGCTTTCAACAACGTCAACGACCAGCTCGGTGCCGCGGATTTCTGGGGCAAGATTACCCTGAACAAAGAGCCCGGACGCCGCATCACCTTCAAACGCCGAATCGCCTTGGGAAGCCAGGAAGATGATGATGATTTGGAAAGCTATTTCAGCCAAATCCAGGGAACGCACCCGGTCTGGCGCTACAAATTGCATGCTCCCTGGAAGATTGTGGATACAAACGCCATCCACAGCAATGTGGACATCAAAGGCAAGACCCTCACCTGGACTTACGACACCGCCAAGATGTGGAATACTCACGAATTCATGACCGCCGAATTCCGCAAAGAACTACCCTGGTTCGTGTTCGTGATCGGCTTCATCGGCTTGGTTCTGATCGCTTTCGTGGTCTTTTGGCTCTATCGGATCAGCCGCCGTTCACACCTCTTGGAGCGCATGAAGCACCACTCCTAGTGGGCCTCATACCAGTTTTTCCCGATTCCCGCGTCCACAGCCAGTTCCACCATTTTGCGATGCTCTTCCGGCATCGCATTTTCCATGGCGTGCTTCACCAGCGCGGTCGCTTCTTCGATGAAATCCTTCTGCACTTCAAACACCAGTTCATCGTGCACTTGCATGATCATCTTGATGCGCCCGTCGTGCTCAATCTGCCGGAATATCGCCAGCATCGCCCGCTTGATGAGGTCCGCAGCGCTGCCTTGAATCGGCATATTCACCGCCACGCGTTCCGCTTCGCTCTGAATCCCCTTGTTTTTGCTGAAAATCCCGGGAAGCTCCAGCACACGCCCAAACATCGTCCGCACCTGCCCTTCCGCTTTGGCTTGCGCGATGCAGCTTGCCCGATAATCCCGAATAGAAGGAAACTGCGCGAAATAGCTCTCGATCATGGTCTTAGCCTGCGTCTGCGAGATACTAAGCTCGCGAGCCAGTTTCCTCTGCCCCATGCCATACAGCAGCCCGAAGTTGATCGTCTTCGCCGCCCGGCGCTGATCTGAACTCACTTCTTCGATGCTGATGCCATTGATCTGGGCAGCAGTCTGCCGATGAATATCCACCCCATCCTTGAAGGCCTGAATCAGCACCTGATCCCCGGACATCAGTGCCAGCAGGCGCAGCTCGATTTGTGAATAATCCGCCGCCAGGATCAGGCGGGAATCATCTTTTGCCACAAATGCCTTGCGAATCTCCCGTCCAATCTTGGTGCGCACCGGGATATTCTGCAAGTTTGGATTTGTGGAAGACAAGCGCCCGGTGGAAGCCACGCATTGGTTGAAGGAGGAGTGGATGCGCCCGCTATGCGGATTCACCAGCTTGGGCAGCGCGCTCACATAGGTGTTTTCCAGCTTCACCATCTGCCGATACTCGATGATCTTCCCCGCAATCTCATATTCTTCCGCCAAAGCCTCCAGCACGCTATTATCCGTGGAGTATCCGCTCTTCGTCTTCTTCTTCGAGGGCAAAGCCAGGTCTTCAAACAGCAGTTTCGCCAATTGCTGTGTACTATTGAGGTTAAACTCATATCCCGCAGCCTCAAACAGCTCTTCACTGAGCTGCTTTATCTGCAGATTCAGATGATGCGAGATGGATGCCAGGATCTTTTCATCGATGCTGACCCCATTGTCTTCCATATTCATCAGGACCGGTAACAGCGGAAGATCCAGATCGTAATACACATCGCGGGCGGGGCTCTGCCGCAGCTGGTGCTTGTAGATGCTGCTCAGCTGATATGCCGCCCAGGCATCTTCCGCGGCGTAGAAACAGGCGTCCTGGGGGCTCACCAGGTCAAAAGTGATCTGCTTCTGCCCCTTCCCGATAAGCTTTGTGATCGGCATCATGCGGTAGTCCAGTTCTTTTAGCGCGCAATCGTCCAGAGAATAGCCAAAACTGGCAGCATCAAGGATATATGCGGCGATCATGGTATCGAAGAAATGCTCCGGAATCGCCATCCCATAGCGCGCCAGCACCAGGAAGTCATACTTCAGGTTGTGTCCGATGATCTCCTTCCCGTTCAGTGCTTTGAAGAGCCTATCCAAGGTCTCCTGCAGCGGCAGGTTATCCGCCATCTGATGCCCCACAGGGATGTAGTATGCGGTACTTGCGTCAAAACAAAGGGATATCCCTGCCAGGTTGGCGTTTCTGGCATCCAGCGAATCGGTCTCGGTATCCAGACTGATCTCTTTGTGAAGTGCCAGATCTTGCAGCAGGCCATCCAGAATCTCCGGGCTAACCAGGATTGCCTTGAACGGTGCCACGGGAGCAGGGCTTTCCACTACAGGTTCAGGCTTGGGCGTGGCAGTCTCGAAGATATCCGCCTGTTCCGGTTCGGGCTCCGGGCTTGCGGAAGTGGCCTTCATGCGCGCTTCGATCTTGCGTTGGAGGCTGCTGATCTCATAGCGTTTCAGCAGAGGCAGCGCTTTGCCCAGAAGAGCCGGGTCGAAGCGTAAATCCTCCGAAGCAGGCAATTCCACATCGGCATCCAGCACGATGCGGGCCAGATATTGGGAGAGGAAGGCGTTAGCTTTGTTTTCTTCCAATTTCTTGCGATATTTGGGGTCCACCTCTTCGATTTTGGCATAGATTTCCTGCAAGCTGCCGTATTGTTCCAAAAGCTTTTGCGCCGCCACCGGACCGATCCCGCGGACCCCGGGAATATTGTCTGAGCTATCCCCCATCAAAGCCAGATAATCGATGAACTGATCCGGGTGAATGCCATATTTCTTGATCACCGCCTCAGAATCCATGGTGTTATCCTTCATCGGGTCATAGAGCACGCTGCCGTCTGAGATCAGCTGACAATAGTCTTTGTCGCTGGTCACATATACGATGTCGAATTCTTTCCTGAATCTTTCACCCATCGTCCCCAGAGCGTCATCCGCTTCATACCCATCTGCTCCGATCTGAGGCACTTTGATGATTTCAAAAAACTCCATCACCGGCGCGATTTGCGCTTGCATATCATCCGGCATGGGAGGCCGGTTTGCCTTATATTCTTCATAATCCCGGTGCCGAAAAGTAGGCGCTTTGCGGTCGAAAGCGATGGCTACATGCTTTGCATCCATTTTATCGACCAGCGTGATGAAGGAGTTTAGCACCCCAAAGATGGCGGAAGTGTTTTCACCTTTGCTGTTGATCAGCGGGTTGCGGATAAAGGCGAAGTAAGCGCGATACAATAGCGCGGTACCATCGATTAAATATAGCTTTTCTTTCATAATATTCCACCATCGGGCATGTATTTGCGGGGCCTGAAAATCTGTAATTGACCACCGTTCAAGCTTGAGTTTGCAGGGAGATTTGTAAAGGAAAATCTTGGTGCTGAGCCTTGGCTTGCGGCACCCACGCCGGATTCATGAAAGCAGCATTAAGCTGATCTTAGGCTGTTATCGTGCTGTGGTCATAGCTTAATAAGGCCTTAATATCAGCTTTAGCACGCGCCAGGCAATGAAGTTCGGCTGCTGCGGGGATGCTGCTGAGTGTTTATTCGCCGCTGCGGGGATGCCCTTTTTCGTATGCGTCCTTGATGTCTTCCAGGCTCACATGGGTATAGATTTCAGTGGTGGAAAGCTCGGCATGCCCCAAAAGCTCTTGGATCGCGCGCAAACTTGCCCCGCGGGAAAGCAGATGGGTGGCGAATGAATGGCGGATGGTGTGAGGCGAATAGCCTTTTTCTCTTGCTATCAGATCGATGTAGCGCATCAGGATGATATTTAGTTGTTTGGTGTCAAAATCTTTGCCGTTGCGGGTCAGAAACACCCGGTTTGAGCTATGCTCCCGCCGCAGTGCCGGGCGGATCTTCAGGTATTCCTGAAGTGCCTCCAGCGCTTTGGAACCGAGCGGAATGCGCCGTTCCTTGCTGCCTTTACCGATCACGCGGATGATCTTCCGATGATAGTCAATGTCGTCCAAACGCAGATTTGCCAGTTCCATCAGGCGCAGGCCACAGCTATAGAGCGTTTCCATGATGGCGAGGTTGCGGATGCCATAGATGCTGTCGATATCGGGTATCCGGAGCAGCAGGCTCATCTCCTCTTCACTGAATACTTTGGGCAGTTTTTTTTCGAATTTGGGGCGCCGGATCTTGCGCATGGGATTGTCCGGGATGCATCCTACGCGTTTGAGGAATTTGAACCAAGATCCCAGGGCGGCGATTTTTCTGCCCAGAGTTCTGTTGCAATCCGGTTGTTCAGAGAGCATTTTCAGAAAAGCGCGGATGTGGAGCACCCCAATTTGAGAAGGCTCGATCTCTCCGAAAGCCTCTTCCAGGAAGCGCTTAAGCTGCTGCAGATCAAGCTGATATCCATCCAGGGTGCGGGGGCTTTTACCTTCCAGGGCCAGATACTGTCTGTGTCGATCTATCCACTCTTGCATCCCAAAATGCTCCTAATGTGTTTCTTAGGCACATTTTTTGCTTGCCTTATTCTTTGTCGAGAAAAAACTTGCTCTATATAAGTGGAGGTAATATGAATCAGCATATAGATAGTAGCGCTCGCTTGGGCGTAGAGGTCAAAATCGGGTTCAACGCCATCATCATGGAAGATGTGCAAATCGGCAGCAACTGCCTGATCGGGCACAATGTGGTGATCCACGCCGGAAGCATCATCGGCGATAACGTGCGCATCGATGACAACGTGATCATCGGTAAAAAGCCGCTCTCTTCTCCGCGCAGCATCTTCAAAGTGCCCGAAAACCTGGAACCGGCAAGGGTGGGAAGCTTCTGCCAGATCGGGGCAAACGTGGTGATCTATGCCCAGTGTGAGATCGGCGAACGCAATCTGATCGCGGACCTCGCAACCATCCGTGAAAACGTGAAAATCGGGAATCTGAATATCGTAGGCCGCAATGTATCCATCGAGAATTTCGTGGAAATCGGCGATCGTAACAAGTTCGAAACAAACTGCTACATCACCGCCTATTCCAAAATCGCGGATTATTGCTTTGTAGCGCCGTGTGTGGCCACGAGTAACGACAACTATATGGCACGAGACAAGGAACGCTTCAACCACTTCAAGGGGATTACCATGCAAAGCGGGGCGCGCATCGGCGTGAACGCTACGATCCTGCCCGGAAGAACGATCTGCACAGACGGCACTGTGGCCGCGGGAGCGGTGGTCACCCGAGATGTTCAGGAAGCCGCGATCGTGGTTGGCAGCCCTGCCAAACAGCTCCGGATCGTGCCGGAAACTCAACTATTAAGGAACAATCTGGACAAGTAATGAAAGCTCTGCTCATTATTCCCACCTATAACGAGGTGGAAAACATCGATCGCCTGCTCGGCATTCTCTTGCGGGACACCGCTGACCTGGAAATCCTGGTGCTGGACGATAACAGCCCGGACGGTACTGCCAAAGCGGTGAAAGCCAAGATGGCAAGCGAACCGCGGATTCACCTGATCGAGCGTCCCGGCAAGATGGGGCTCGGCTCGGCATACGTGACTGGCTTCAAGTATGCGCTGAAAAACGGCTTTGAATTCATCATGGAGATGGATGCAGATTTCTCGCACAATCCCGCGGATGTGCCACGCTTGCTGGAGACCGCGCAGAACTATGACCTGGTGATTGGTTCCCGCTATTCCAACGGCGTGAATATCGTCAACTGGCCCATCCGGCGCCTGCTCATCAGCTATTTTGCCTCCAAATATGTGCGCTTTATCACCTCAATGCCGATCAAAGACCCCACCGGAGGCTTCAAATGCTTCAACCGCAAAGTATTGGAAAGCATCAATCTGGATCGCATTCTCTCTGACGGCTATGCCTTTCAGATCGAGATGAACTTCCGGGCTTGGGTACAGGGATTTCGCATCAAAGAGATTCCGATTATCTTCACTGAACGCATCAACGGAGTATCCAAAATGAACAAACACATCGTTTGGGAAGCAGTCTGGATGGTGTGGCATCTGCAGTTCCGCAAATTGCTGGGAAACCTGCACTGATAAGAGAGGAGACATGAGAAAGATTCTTGCGCTTGTGTACATTATGCTTTTGGCCTTGCCACTGCTGGCAATCACCATTCCACGGGTGTATGTGCAGAAACTGATTTTGGACGACAGCAGCAAGCCGCTCGTTACCGCCGCGGAAAAATCCAGCGCCAACGAATACATCCTGCGCGCCTGGATGGAAGCCAACCCGGAGGAAGTGATCTCCACAGAGACGCACCCCATCCACACCATCGCCATCAAAGAAGTGGGCCACGACGATAAATTCCCCAGAACCGTGATCGTGAGCATTCAACTGGGTAATTTCAAACGGCAATGGTTAGCCGGGGACACCATGCACATGCTGCTTACTCACAAAGCAAGCGGCGAAACCAAAGGCTGGCAATTGCTGATCCCGGAAGGGACAAACCTTATCCGCAAGCTGGATGAACCGCTGATCATACCCCCCCAAACCAAGAACAAATAAGATGCTGGAACGGATTAACAACCCCGTCCTGCAAACCGAAGATAAGGATTTTGACCGCGCCCTGAGACCGCGCACCCTGAAAGACTTTGTGGGGCAGGACCACATCAAAGAGCTCCTGGACATCAGCATCCAAGCCGCAAGACTGCGCGGAGAACCCCTGGATCATGTGCTGTTCTACGGTCCTCCCGGCTTGGGCAAGACCACCCTGGCAACCATCATTGCCCGCGAAATGGGGGTGAATATCACCGTCTCCAGCGGACCGGTGATCGAAAAACCCTCCGATCTGGCAGGAGTATTGACCAACCTGGGGCGGCATGAAGCACTGTTTATTGACGAAATCCACCGCCTTTCCCACGTGATCGAAGAGTATATCTACCCCGCGATGGAAGACTACGAAATGGAAATCATCCTGGATAGCGGACCCTCCTCCCGGACACTGAAGATTCCGATCGAACCCTTCACCCTGATCGGAGCCACCACCCGCGCCGGCTTGCTGACTCCCCCTCTGCGGGATCGCTTCGGCATCGTGCTGAGGCTGGACTATTATGACCAAGCGTCCATCGAGAGCATCATCAAACGCTCTGCCAAGCTGCTGAATGTGAGCGCTGAGGAAGATGGAGTGAAGGAGCTCGCCCGCCGTAGCAGGGGCACACCACGCATCGCCAACCGCCTGCTCCGAAGAGTGCGGGATTACGCCCAGATCCGCGGAGACGGCATCATCACTTTGGACATCGCGCTTGCGGCACTATCTATGCTGCAAGTAGATCACGCAGGGCTGGATGAGATGGACAAGCGCATCCTGGGCACCATCATCGAGAACTACCGGGGCGGTCCGGTTGGGATCAAGACCATTGCCACGGCCATCGGTGAAGACGCCGGCACGATCGAGGAGATCTTCGAGCCCTATCTGGTGCAGCAGGGCTTTCTGGAACGCACCACACAGGGCAGAAAGGTAACCTTCAAAGCATATAAGCATCTGGGCCTGAGCCCCATAGCGGAGCAAGCCGAGATCTTCAAAGATTAGATGGGCTATACCAAAAACATCGGGCACAATCTCTTCACACAGATCCTGAAGATTGTGTTTGGGATGCTTACCGGCATCCTGGTGGCGCGGGCATTGGGTCCCGCCGGACAGGGATACATTGCATACCTCATCCTGATCTTCACCCTGTTGGGCAATTTCGGGCATCTGGGCATCACCTCCGCCGTGGCCTTTTATCAGAAGAAAAGCGGCTTCGACCGGGTGGCTATCTATAGCAGCAATGTGAACACGCTCGCGCTGATGACCCTGGCAACCGCCGGGATCATCGTCCTGCTGAGGTCATACGGCCTGCTGCTGGCAAACTACAGCTGGTTCATGATTGTGGGCGGCCTGGTGCTGATGGTCTCGTATCTCTTCATCGGCCATCATCAGGCTTGGCTGACCGGGGATGAGAAGATCATTCTGAACAATCAGATCGGGCTGGTCTCTTTCTTCCTGAAAAGCGGAACCATCCTGCTGCTCTGGCTCTGGGGTGTGTTGACGGTCAATTCATTCTTTCTGATCACTGTGGTTTCCTTGCTTCTGTGGTTCATTCTGATCCAGATCAAGCTGAAGGAAAGCTACCTTGCCCGCATCTCCACCCGCATCCTGAAAGCGGAGTTTGCCTATGGCGGAGTAGCCTGGGCTTCCACCCTGTTTGCCTTCTTGCACTATCGGGCAGATCAGATCATGATCAAGCAATATCTGGGTTCTGCGGACTTGGGCGTATATACCATCGCAGTGACCATCGCGGAACTGCTCTTCCTTTTGCCGCTTTCGATCAACACCGCGCTCACCGGAAGGCTGTACAACCTGGCAGAAGGTGACAGCGGCAGAACCCTTTTGGCTAGCACAACCCGCATCTGCATGGCCATCTGCCTGGCGCTCTGTCTGATCGCCATTCCGGGAAGCTTCCTGATCCCCTATGTGTATGGCAAGCCCTACGCAGCCGGAACGCAGATCATGTTGCTGCTCATTCCGGGAGTGCTGTTTGCCTGCATTCCCAAGATTGTATCTCCTTGGTTCTTCAGCTCCGGCAGGCCAAAGGTCCATTTGCGCATCACACTGGGCTGCCTGTTGATCAACATCATCCTGAATTTCTTCTTCATCCCCCTCTGGCAGAACTTAGGCGCCGCGCTGGCATCCACCATTTCCTATGTTTGCTACGGCTTATATTATCTGGCGATGCTGAAGTATGGTGAAGGCTTTTCGCTGAAAGAACTGCTGCTGCCCGGCATGGGCGACCTGGCTCTTTGGAAGAGGATCCGGAAACAGTGAAGCTTTGCGGCAGCGGTTGGCAGCACTCCTCAGGCTTGCATCTCCTTGGACACCTGCTGAGCGCCGCACAGGAGAGCCTCAAGCGTTTCACCGGAGACAGTCCTGTGGCAGAAGTAGAAGCGTGGCTCACCCGGGCTAACGGCTGTTTTGCCTTGGTTTTTGAGGGGAAAGGTTACACACTTGCAGCGGTGGATCGCATCCGCTCCATCCCGCTGTTCTATACGGCTGACGGGCTGCTGGCGGATCGCAGCGAGGCCATTGATCCGCTTCAGATCAGCCACATCCGGGATCAGGACAGGGCTGTGTGGGAAGAATTCCTGATCACGGGCTTTGTGAGCGGGAACGATACGCTCCACCCCAAGATCTTTCAGATTCCCGCCGGACATTATCTGCTACTGCGGGATGGCCAAAAGCCGGTTTTGAAAGCGTATTTCAAATACCGTCACGATAAGGAAAGCTCGCTTTCAGAGAAGGATCTGAGCGCGCAACTGCATGAGATTCATCGGAACACCACAGAGCGGTTGATCGCTTCGCTGAACGGCCGTAGCGCCGTGATCCCCCTGAGCGGAGGCTGGGATTCCCGCCTGATTGCCTATCTGCTGAAACGCGCGCAATATCCCGCTATTTATGCCTTCAGTTATGAAGCCAAAGGCAACGCTGAAGCCCGCATCTCCAGAAAAGTGGCAAAGCATCTGAACATCCCCTGGCTGTTTGTGGAACACACCCACAAGAGCTGGTACCAAGCCTACTTCTCAAACGAGCGTAAGCAGCATTATAAGTATGCCGTGAATGCCACTTCCAGCGCGCATATTCAAGATTGGCTGGCAGTTAAGGAACTCAAAAGCCGGAAGCTGATCCCGCATGACAGCGTCTTCATCCCCGGGCATACCGGAGATTTTCTGCAAAGCGGACATCTTCCTGCCGTGTATCGAGATGCCACCGAATTCAGCCGGCATGAGCTTGTGGAACAGATTCTGGCGCGGCACTATCGGCTGTGGAAACACCCTTCGCGGGAAGAAACGACACGCTTCCGGCAAAGAATTGAGCGCTATCTGGATATCCCGGAACAGATGAGCGCAATGGACGCAGCATCCTTGTATGAATATTGGGAGCTGCAGGAGCGGCAAGCCAAGTTTATTGTGAACTCGGTGCGGGTCTATGAGGATTTGGGCTATGACTGGCGTTTACCCCTGTGGGATGCCGAGCTGATGGATTTTTGGGCGGAAGTTCCGCTGAAGCTGAGGCTGGGGCGCAGGCTATGGCATCTATACCAGCAGCAGTATCTGCCCATCCCGGTGCCGGTGTTCAAGAACCTGAACTGGCCCCTGCGGGCGCGTAACAAGCTGCTGCGCATCGCTTTTGGCGAGATCACGGATGTGCGCTACGGGCGTTTTGCCGAATTCCGCAACCCTCTGCAGTATGCCGGGGAGCGGGTGCAAAGCTACCTTCGCCCGGAGCTGGAATATCCTTCTTTCATAGATCCCAAACTGCCTTTGATTCGCTGCGATATGAATGCCCTGCAAGCGCTTAGGGCAATCTTCGAGCTCTGACCCGGCGCTCATTCTGCCCTGATTCTCAAATAGCGCCCTGCTCCACCCATCCCGCGTTTACTCTGCCTTCACCAAGCTGATTTTGTGCTGTTATCAAGCTGTGGCCACACGATAATCATAGCTTGAAATCAGCTTTAGCACAGATCAGGCGCGAGGGGAGCAAGGGGGCAAGCTGTAGCCTGGGATCAGCCAAAACGGCTGCTGAGCCGCAAACTGAGCTTGGTGCGGCGGCTATCCTGCAGCTCCTGCTGAGCTTTCCCCGTTATATGCCACCACTTCAGCCTGAACGCGCATTCCAGTTCTGCCTGCACATTGCTTTTACCCCAAAGCTCGTAACCGAGGTCGTTGTCCGCGATCACCAGCATTTTGTAATTGGCGCTGGATAGAACAGAGAATCCGGTTTTGAATTTCAGCCGGCTCTGGTGATAGACCAGATGTTGAGCCCAGTAGGAGCCGTTGTTTATGGCAGCAGTCTTTTCCTGATGGTGATAGCGCGCGTTGAGTTCCACGCTCCAGTGATCATGCACCCGCTGCGCTGCGCTGAGCTGCAGGCGGATATGCAGCGGCTTGCTGTTTACATAGCTGCTATCCACCTCAGACAGGATCTCCCGATCGATCAGCTTCAGGGCGAGGCTAAACCGCGATTCACGATCCCGGTACGCTATCCGGACGCTGCTGTGCGCCAGCCAGGCAGGATCATCCAGGCTTCCGCGACGGTGATTGAGCACTGTCCCGCCGGCGATGCTGAGGCTTCTGCGCAGCTTGTATTTCAGCTCTGCCCGAATCTCCTCGCGCTCATCCAAAGAACTCAAGAGCAGAGGCTTTGCCGCATACGCGGGGCGCTGATACTTCCCGATGCGGGCATAACCTACCCGGGTGTGTAGGTTGCCGCTATGGCTTTCCCACATTGTCTTCAGGGCGGCTGGTCCTCCCTGCAGCGCAAGTTCTGCTTGCACAGTATTGCTTCCCCCCTTCAGCCTGATGAACGTGCTGCCCATGTTCAGCACAGAATCAAGCTCTGTATTGGCAAAACCGCGGTTATAGCTCTGATGATAGTACAAGGCGCCCACATCGAAGCGGTCGCGGGCATAGACGACTCCGAAAGCGCCAAGGCGTTCGTCTGTGCTTGCCAGATAAAGTCCCTTCGTGCGCGGCAGATATGAGATGCTTTCGCCAGCCAGGCGCACATCCCGCTCCACCGCGGAAACTGCTGCCAGAACAGCCCAGGCTTTGTATTGCAGATTGAGAGCCAGCCCCAAGGGCGCGTGGCTCTGCGGATGGGGCGGATTCAACAGGCGGGGAGATTGGTTTGCGGCACTAAAGACAAGACCTTGCGCCCATGCCGGACGATATGCCCCCAGTGCCAGGGCATCCTTGAACTTGAGCTGCAGGTTGCCGGATCGCTGATCCTCCAGCCGCATCCCTCCGCGCACAAGCCAGGACTCTTGTTTGAAGTGCAGATAGCCGACCAGATAGTCCGTGCTGCCGCTGTATCCGGATACAGAAAGAGCCCCGCTAAAGGGCTCATATTCTTTGTAATTGTCATCTGTGTGTTGGTCTGAAATATCCTGAGGATTCAGTTCATGCACCCCCAGCAAAGCATCTTCGGACACCTGAGCGAAGGCAAGGCAACAGGATAAGAGCAGGATCAGCCCAAGGGCCTGTTTCACCAATAAATATCCAGGGAAATCGCGTGAGTGGGATCCAGGGCTGTGTGGGTGCGCACCGAATACATCACACTCCAGCTATCCAGATTTAGCTGAACGCCCATGCCGAAGCGATTGGGCTCGTTCTGCCAGGATCCATAGAGGGAGACGTATTCATGCAGTTCCGCGGCGATTCCGAAGCGGAAATAATCATCGTGATTCTTCTCCTTCACATAGCCCAGGGCAGTGGTGACTTCCGGACTGAGAGCGGCCTTCATGCCAAAAGCAAGCTGTTCATCAGCGCTATCCCCGCGCAAGAGTTTGAGTTCCAAGCCATAATCGCCACGAATGTAAGCAGCTCCGAGATCATAGGCAAAGTCGAACTCGCCATCCTCTCCTTTCACAGAGTCATACATCATGTGTCCGGTGGCTCCGATGCCTAAGCCATGGAAGCGGTAGTTCAGATTCAGATAGGGTTCGTGCTTCACGTAGTCCTCGTGATGCAGGTAGGTGGTACCCACTCCGACAAAGATGTTCTTTCTTCCCACCGCGTTATGCAGCCCCAGGATGGTAAGCTCCGAGCTGTTGAATGGTCTGTTGTAGAAAGTGCTAAGCCCCTTTTGCGCCATCACGGGGGAGATCGCATAATCCGCCACGGAATCCGAGAGCAGGGTGATTCCGGAGAGGGCATTTGCCATCGCGGAATACTCTCCCACCGAAGCTGTAAGCGGGATGCAGGTCAGGAGTAACAGAATGGCGAGATACTTCACGTTAATAGAGAGCCAGTTCGCTTTCGGGATCAAAGAAGTGAGCCTTCACCATGTCCACCGTTACGGGGAGTTCTTTGCCTACTTTGGGTAGTTCCTTGGGATCAAAGCGAGCTACAAAGCTGTATTGCTTGGTCTTCAGCACGACATGGAACTCGTTGCCCAGGGGCTCTACGAGGTCGCACACCGGAGTAAACTTCTGGGGAAATTCCGCCATGCTGTCGTGACGGGCGTCATAGATATCTTCGGGGCGGATGCCCATGATAATGGCTTTGTTTTCATAGTTTTTGAGGCGCTTCGTCTGCTCCGGAGTGAGCGCTAACTGGTAGTCCCCGCTATCAAAAGTGAGAGTGCCGTCCTTGGCCACCAGCTTCCCGGAGACCATGTTGATTGCCGGACTGCCGATGAAGCCGGCCACAAACATGTTCGCGGGCTTGTTGTAGATATCAAGGGGGGTATCGATCTGATGGATGATGCCGTCTTTCATCACCACAATGCGGTCGGCCATGGTCATTGCTTCTACCTGATCATGAGTAACATAGATCATCGTGTTTGCCAGAGTTTGGTGCAGTTTCACGATCTCCGCGCGCATTGCCACGCGCAATTTGGCATCCAGGTTGGATAGCGGTTCATCAAAGAGGAAGACTTTGGGGTTGCGCACAATGGCGCGCCCCAATGCCACGCGCTGCCGCTGTCCGCCGGAGAGTTGAGCCGGCTTGCGGGTGAGCATGCTTTCGATGCCCAAAAGCGCGGCGGCTTTGTCCACTTTGCCCTGAATCTCAGCCTTGCTTTCCCCTCTCAGTTTGAGGGCAAAAGCCATGTTGTCATACACAGTCATGTGGGGATATAGGGCATAGTTTTGAAACACCATGGCGATGTCGCGGTCTTTGGGTGGCTTTTTGTTTACCAGATTGTCGCCGATATGGATGTCCCCGCTGGAGATTTCTTCCAGCCCGGCAATCAGGCGCAGAACTGTGGTCTTTCCGCAACCGGAGGGACCCACCAGCACTACAAATTCTTTGTCTTCAGCCACAAAGCTCACGTCTTTCACGGCGTGAAAACCGTTATCATAAAACTTGTTCAGGTTTTTTACTATTACTTTTGCCATGGCATTCTCCTTATCAAGAAAAGAAATTTTGGTTCCGCGATATATGTCAAGCAGGATTTTCCGGTTTCTGATTGATAACCACCTGGTTTCGGCCTGCCGCTTTGGCTTCATACAAGGCTGCATCAGCGTTTTGGACAAAGCGATCCAACTCGCAGCAATCCCCGGATGTGCTTAGTTTTTCGTAAGAAAGCCCGATACTGATCGTGATTCTGATACTGTGTCGTTGATACTGGAAGGTCTGGTTCTGGATATCTTCACGCAGGTCCTGCATCATCTTCATGCACTTTTCGGGGCCGATATCAAACAGCACGACCAGAAACTCTTCGCCCCCATAGCGGATGATGATATCGCTTTTTCTGAATGTCCCGAGTAGTTTCTTGCTTAGCTCCTGCAATACATAGTCCCCGGCGGCGTGACCCAAGGTGTCGTTCACGCGCTTGAAATGGTCGATATCCATCATCGCGAAACTAACCGGCGCATTGTGTCTGAACGCCAGGGCCACGATCTGAGTTAGGTTGTTCTCCATATAGCGTCTGTTTCTGAGGCCGGTAAGTGCATCCCGCAAAGACAGTTCGCCTACTTCGCGATACAGATCCTCGATCTTGTCGAAGTTTGTCTGGAGGTTTTCCACGTAGCTGTTGTTCCGCATGCTCGTCTGATGCGAGAGATCCAGATAGAGTTTGTCCAGAAATCCCACGCTCAGCTTATAGTCCACGGGATTGCAGTGCAGCCTCAGGTATCGGGAAATCCCGATCAGGCGTTCCCAGCATTTATGCAAGAAATAGTTTGAAGACTTGAAGCTTTGGATGCTATCCCGGAAGTTCTCGTTCTTTCCGCTCATATAGTTTCCGGCAAAGAAATGCAGAGAGTTCAGTTGTTGCGCGTTCAGTACCGATTCCTTATACTCCATCAGCTCTTCGTAAAGGCACAACTTTTCGTCCGGAGAGATCAGCCTGTCGTCCATGGAAAAGAGCTCATAGCCAACCATGGCGGCATTCAGGCACTGAGAACCCTTGATGTCGTCGTAGAGATTGCAGAGCAGTGCCCGGTAGAACGGGGTTCCTTTGATGATCTCCAAAGAGCATAACCAGCGCCCCATCAAGAACAGAGCGCATTCATCCCCTTCGGTATCATAGATCTTGGTAGTGATTCGCAATAGTATCTCTACTTTGGATTCCACTTCGCTGATTGCATCATAGACCTTGAATCGGCAAATCTGATATAGAGTGAAAAAACTTAGATGCGTCTCCGGGACTTCCTTTTCAAGTTCCTTTGCCAATGTCTTAGCAGCTTCGAAATTCCCTATTTCTGTATACAAGTATAACAGTTGCAATCGATCAAAGAGCTTGATGATGGATGGATCTTTGCGGAAGTAGCGGGATAGGATGTCCAGCGTCTGCGCATAAAATGGAGAGTTCTCCAGCACCGGCAAGTGATTCAGAATGATGAAGAACTTATATAGCTCGCTGTTTCTGCTAAGCTGGTTGTGCTGCAGACAACTGAACGCAGCATCGAAGAACACCGCAATCGCGGCCGCAAAGCGTCGTTTATCCCCAATCATTTTCAGATGTTGGGATACCAGGGAGATCAGATCAGTTATGCTTTGCTCCCTGGCAGATGAATCCCTGGCGAAAAGAGCGGAGGCAAGCCGTTGGATCTCGGTAATCGCCCGGGGAGCAATCTCGCTCATCTCGACGATATCGTACCGGTGTTTCTTCACTTGTCCTCTTTGGCAGGCACGAACCTGAACACCTTCTCTCCCGGTTTGGTAAGGCCATATTGTTCCCGAGCTGCTTTTTCCGCGGCTTCGGGATCTGTCTTCAACCGTGCGTTTTCTTTTGCCAGAGAGTCGTTTACTGTCTGCAGATAGGATGCCTGTTGCTCCAGGGACTCTACTTTACGCTGGAGCTGATGCGTATTCCAGAAGCTATTGCGGCTCAGTAAGGCGATCCACAACACAAGCAGAAAGATAGCCATATAAAACACATAGGACACTATCTTCGGGGTTTCCTTTGCTTTGATCTTCATGCCGAGAACCTCTTTGCCACAAATGACTTGTGGATATCTACCGCTTGACTAGGGCACAGCTCATGACAACACATGCACTTGATGCATTTATCTTTGTCAACCTTGGGATATCCGTCTTCTTGCCAGGCAATAGCCTCCACCGGGCAAGAACGCACACACACTCCGCACCTCACGCAGCGCTCGCTCACTACCGGATAGTAATAATATACTTTTTGAAAGGCAAAACGCAAGATCTTTGGCACATATTTCAGGCTTTCTTTGCTAATCTTCACCGTCCGGATATCCACACCGGGGATCCTATGGCGCAAAAAGCTTTGCGGAACGCGGATCCGCGAGGGAATAATGCCTTCCATATGCAGAGCTTCCCGCAGATACGGAACATCATTCAGCGCGAAACCCATCATGCGTGAAGCCACTGTATCCAGCGCGGGAATGCTATCCGAGCCCATCAACAGCCCAAAGTGTTTGGGATTACCGGCTGCGGGACCCGCCCCATCCATGCCGTCGATGCCGTCGATGATATTATAGGTAATCTTGGAGCGGCAGAGCCCATAAATCGCCAGCAACATGCGGGCAAAGCTGCCGGTATTCGGGTTCATCCGGTGATACTCGCTTTTCACCATGCCGGGCACCAGCCCATAAAGGTTCTTCAGCGCTCCGGTAAACGCCATCAGAGAGTGGGTCTTATATTTGGCCACATTGATCACAATGCCACACTTAAACAGTGCTTCGGAGATCTTCACCGGGGTGCCCTCATAGTTTAGCTCCCGAAATGGCAGTGTGGAAAGATTCACCAACCGGATCGGATAGCGATCGGCAAGATCCTGCAGACCACAGGTTTGCCATACTTTTTGAACAGATACGGAACCGCCCGGGCTGTCCCCCACCCACACTTCTTTTTTCTGTGCCAGAAAGTAGCGGATGATGGCTTCGATCACCAGGGGATGCGTGGTCACTGCCCGCTCCGGTGGGTACGCGCCCAGGAGGTTGGGTTTGATCAACACCCTTTTGCTGCGTTTCAGCTTGTTATCTTTCAGAACAGAGAACCAGCTACTGACCGCATCCTCCAGAAGAGGGAGGTCGTAGCTGTCTATCGCTCGGATCTGAACACTAAACTGTTTCATCAATTCTGCGGTAATTCTCTTCCGCTGAAGGTACTAAGCTTCACGCTCAGCCCCAGGTTGATCTGTGTCTGCCGATTGTCCCCGATGATGCTCTGCAAAACGGATACATTCAGCTGACCGGCTTTGAAGAAGTAACCCAGCCCCACGGTCAGGAAGTGCTGGGAGTTATCTTTGATCGGCAGGCTTCGCACGACATCATCCCAAAACATCGATGAATCCGCATTCGCGCTCGTGTTCACCGGCAGCATCAGCTCGCCGTCCCACACATTGGAGCGATACATATATCCCGCCCGCAGAATCCGGTTGCCATTGCGTTGTTCAGCTCCCAGATGCAGGCTGTAACGATCCGAGAAATTGTCGTCCACTGCGGAATCGTTGATGAAGCCAAGATCTGCCGAAAGTCTGTAGTGATCTTTAGTATAGCTGAGCCCGCCCGTGAGTTCAAGCGGCAGCGTAGTCTCATACTGCGCGTAACGCAGATCCCAGTCGATTTCTGCCGGCAGCGTGGCAGAAGCCCCAAGCATCACCGGGCCTTGCTGAACCAGGATCCCGGGCTGGAAGCGCAGAACATAGCGGGATCTCTCGACCCTGTCGTAGGTGCGCAGAAATATGGGATCATCCAGATAGTGGATCTGGTTGTGAAGGGACAAGCCCAGGCTCACGTTTTCCTGAATGCTGTAACTTGCTATGCCGCTGAATTGATGCAGATAGTATTTGGGGTTGCGTTCAATCATCCAGGCACCTTGATTGATCACGATGCTAAAGGATTCCAGGCTAATGCTTTTGGGGTTGCTATAGATCGCCGCCAGCCCAAGTTTTGAGCCAATTGGAAAGCTAAACCCAAATAAGCCCAGAGGGGCTGTGGATATATAGTTGCTGTTAAAGGGGAGATTATCCTCATCCTGAGGCAGCTTGATCCCAATTTCGGTAAACACACTGGCGCTATCCGGCAGCATCACCGCAGGATTGATCAGCGAACCGGAGGCACTGCTTAGCACCGCGGCACCCGTATAGCCCCTTCCGGCAGCTTCTGAACCTACGAAGTTTCGGGAAAAGGCTTCATAGAAAGGATTGCTGAATTGCGGAGCTTGAAGCTCAGTCAGCGTGTTTGTGCTCTGAGCAAAAAGCCCGGTAGCAAGCAGCATGAGTATTGGCAGCAAACGAAGTTTCATGGTGACCTCCTTCAAGTTTGCGTTTTATAAAAGGTCTGACTCCGCTCTTTGCCGACCGATACGATTCGAATCGGCAGCTCCAGCAGGTCTTCTATCGCTTCCAAATATACTTTCGCGTTGTATGGCAAGGCAGTCAGGGACTTCGCGCCACTCAGGTCTTCGTCCCATCCCTTCAGAACCGTGTAGAACGGCTGAACTTTCTGCAGATCAAGGGGATGCGAGGGAGGCGTGCTTAACATCTTCCCGCCCAGCTCGTAGCCCACGCAGATCTTCAATTCTTCGATCCCGGATAGAACATCCAACAGGGTAAGCGCGATCCCATCCAGGGTATTCAGGGTCGCGGTAAAAGATGCCATCACGGCATCGAAATGCCCAATGCGTCTGGGTCTGCCGGTGGTGGCGCCAAACTCGTTGCCTTGTTTGCGGATTGTGTCCGCCAGAGCCCCGGAGATCTCGGTAGGAAAGGGTCCTTCGCCCACCCGGGTGCAATAGGCTTTGAAAACACCCAGCACGTCATCCAGGTTACGGGCAGAAAATCCCGCTCCGGTGCCGATCGCGTCCACTATCGTATTGGACGATGTGACATAGGGATAGGTTCCCCAGCTGCGGTCCAGCATCGTGCCCTGAGCTCCTTCAAACAGGATTCTGGCATCTTGCTTGTGCGCGTCGTGCAACAAGCTGAAGGTTTGCGCCACATACTGTTTGAGCTCGTTCCAGCAAGCTTTCAGGCCGTCTGTGAGCTCTTTCAATTGCGCCGGCTGAATTTCGCGACCATGATATTGATAGAGCTCGCTTATTCTGCGCTTCAGATATGCCGGATGAGCCATATCCATCATGCGGATCCCGGTTCGGGCAGTCAGATCCGCGTAAGCGGGCCCAATACCCCTACCGGTGGTGCCGATTCTGGAGCTTTGGAGCAAGCTCTCTCCCCTTCGATCGAGTTCCTGGTGCAAGGGCAAAACCACGCCGGTGCGCTCGTCGATAAACAAACGCTTGGCAAAGTCTATACCGCTGTTTTCCAAAGCCCGGATTTCTTCCACCAAACTAAAGGGGTCGATCACCACTCCGGCGCCAATTACGCACTTTGTTCCCGGATACAGAATCCCGGAAGGTACTGCGTGAAATACATACTTTTTGCCTTCTACCACAATGGTATGCCCGGCATTGCTGCCACCTTGAAAGCGCACCACAAAATCTGTGTTGTCACCCAGGTAGTCAACTATCTTTGCCTTTGCCTCATCACCCCACATACATCCCAATACAGCTATTGCAGGCATCGTTAACTCCACATTTCATTAGGTCTCCATGCTTAAAAGATTCAACTCTTTTGTCAATGCAAATCTTTATCCGCGTTCCGGGTGAAGCTTCCACGACAGATTCATGAAACTTAGTTCAAGCTGGTTTCAAGCTGTTATTATCCTATGGCCACAGCTTGATAACAGCACGATATCAGCTCAAGCTCAGCAGAATTCTACCTCTGTCCCTGAATGGCAATATGGGGGGTTGGGCAGAGGATGGATGCCCTTAGTCTTTGGCCAAAAGCCTATGCCCGAAGGTGTTTATCAGGATCAGACCCAAGGGGGCGCTGATTGCGATTGCCATGACCGCGATTGCCAGAATGAGCTGTCCCTGTGGCACTCCCAGGGCAAGCGGAATCGTGCCAAGCGCTGCCTGCACAGTTGCTTTCGGCAAATACGCGAGCACGCAGAACAAGCGTTCACGGCGGTTCAAGCCGGAACCGATGGTCGCCAACACCACGCCAAAAGACCTGAATAACAGACCCCAAAGAACGATGAGCACTCCCTTGGCTCCCGCTTCTAGAAGGTAAGCCGGATTCAGAGACATTCCGATCAGAACAAACAGGATGATTTCCGCAAAGATCCACAGCTTACTGAGCTTTGATGCCATCTCTTTGGCTGTATTATACGCCCGTTCAAACAGCATATAACCCACGGTCATCGCTGCCAGGAATGAAGCAATGTGCAGGTGCTCGCCCAGCTCGATCATGACCAGGCACAATCCGATCAAAACGATGAGCTTTTCGGTGGCGCGGAACTGTTTGATTCTCTTGAACAGCCAGATCAGCAGCAGCCCGAAAAGCACTCCCACGCCGGCACCCATCAGAATCGAATATGGTATCCTGAGAATCTGGAGCATGTCCATTCCGCTTCCGGTAGAATACATCCTTACAAAGATGGAAAACATGGTGATCGCAAACACATCATCCAGCGAAGCCCCTGCCAGTACGATTGTGGGTACTTGTTTGTTTGCCCCATAACCCAATTGTTTAAGATTCAACATGGAGGGCACAACAACCGCGGGAGAAACCGCAGCCAGCATGAAAGCGCTCATCCCGGCAACATCCGCCGGAAACCGGAACAAGTAACGAAAACCAAAATAGAGGGCGGTCCCTTCGATTAAACACGGAACGGCAGCCATCAGGACTGCTACTTTTCCGGTTTGCTTCAGAATTCTGCGGTTGATGCCCAACCCTGCCCGCAAGAGAATCACAATCAGGGCAAAGTTCTTCAGAAACGGTTGAATCGCTGCCAGGGATTCCGGGATATGCGAACCAAAGATCCGGGTGATAATGATGCCGGCAAGCAACATCCCCAATACCTGAGGCACTCTGAGGCGGGCGGCAAAACGCCCGGCAAGCCATCCACAAAGCAGAATGGTGGCAAAGATCACGCTAAAGGACAATGTTTCTCCTTTTCAAAGTTCTGAGGTGCCAAACAAACGGCAGTCATTGTGGTTTACGGAAACTCACCATATCTTCCAGAGCTTGCCGCTTGCTGCTGCCGGCAAAAGCAGAAATTGCCTTGCTGAACAGCCGCTTCTCATCCTTGGGATAGCCAAAAGGAGATAGCGCTACAATCCGCCAAGTTTTGGGGATGTCCAGATACTTTGCCAGAACCTTTTCCGAGAAGGCAGCCAGCCAGCAAGACCCGATGCCCAGCTCCCACGCCACAAGCATCATTTGCTGAAACGAAATCGCCGTATCTACCAGATAGTAATCTTGATTGTTGATGCGCACGTTTTTCTTGGTGTCCGCGCAGGCGATGATCACGCAGGGGGCATCTTTGATGAAGAAGTTGCTCATGCCCACCAATCCGGTGTTCTTTGCCAGAGCTTTGATCTGGGCAGGATCGGTGAACACGATGTAGCGCCAGGGCTGGCGGTTCTGCGCGGAGGGTGCCAGTCTGCCGGCTTCGAGGATCGTGCTGAGCTCTGCTTCGGCAATCGGCTTTGGGGAATAGTCCCGCACACTGTGGCGGGTATTGATGATATCCATAAGGCTATGATTCATAATGCACCTGTTTTCAGATAGGTGAAGCGCTGAGGTCTTCCGGGCGGTTGATATTGCGGACCACGCCCGGATCATCCACGGGGACAATCACCGTGCCAATGCCGCTGTGGCGGATCACTTCCCGCAGAGTTTCATAAGCCGGATTATAGAAATCCAGATGGGAAGGAATCAAGATCGGGTGTCCGTGCCTGCCCAGAAACTCCGGTTTGATAATGCAATCCGGGTTTTGGCTCGCGCTTTCCAGCAAAAGGGCTAAGCTTTGGCTTTGCACCAGGGGATGGTCCACCGGCCAGATGATGTAATATGGAGGGGCATCCGGGTTTTGCAGGATGCTTTGTTTCAGGGATTCAAACATGGACGAGGTTTCCAGATCTTTGGCCAGGACAATATCGCGCACTCCGGCATCCAGCAATGCCTGGCTGATTCTTTGGGAAAACAGCAAGCCATCAAGCATCGCTTCAGACTTGGGCATACCATAGCGGCTACCCTTGCCTGAAGCGAGAATGATGGCGCGGAAGTCAGAGGGCGTTAAACTCTTCAATAGCCTTGTCCAGCTCTTCGAGGTTCTCTTCGAAGGTTTCCACCCAATATTGGGGGTCCCATTGCTGTTGGATCTCTTCGTAAGTCTTGCCTTGTTGCTCTACCCAAGTGTAATACTTCAGGTTGTGGATGCGCTTTTTGTCCTGGTAGCTGAGCTCCAGGAAGTTATCGTAGCTCTGGGACATCAGGCAGGCTTCTCTGTCCAAAGCGGCTTGCAGAGGGTTATAATCTCCCTTTTCCTGATGCTGTTCCACGATCCGGCTGGCATACATATCCGCCGCGTCTGTGAAACAGGTGAGGATCACGTCATCTTCGTTGTACTCGAAGTATTTGGCCATCTTGATTGCTGCCAGCAAGTTGCCGATGGATGAGATGCCCAAAAGCGGCAGACCCTCTACCACGGATGCGCTGACACCTTGAGCGAGGAGGGCTTTGTGGCCTTCCGCTTCGTTGAATAGCCGGAGCAGGCGCATGCAATCTTCATCGCGGATCGCGGCTACAGCGTCGGTATTGCGCACATTGTGCACCCAGGGGATGTGTTTGTCGCCGATACCTTCGATGCGGTGTCCGCCAAAGCCGTTGTTCAGCAGGGTTGGGCATTCAAAAGCTTCTGCGGCAGTGGTTTTCATCAGGGGATGGATGGTTTTCAGATAGTCTCCGGCAGCGATGGTGCCGGCAGAGCCGGTCGCGCTCACATAGCCTGAAAGCCGGTTACTCGGTTTTTTGAGCAAGTTGTACACTTCTTCGATGGCGTTTCCGGTTACATGGTAGTGCCAGAAGCTGTTACCGAACTCGTCAAACTGGTTGAGGATCACATATTGGGGGTCGGGACGCAACTCGGCGCACTTATCGTAGATCTCTTTCACGTTTGATTCACAACCCGGAGTGGCATACACTTCCGCGCCAATCTCGTGCAACCAGTTAAAACGCTCCTGACTCATTTCTTCAGGGAGGATGGCTACCGCAGGACAAGCCAGAAGGGCACAATCAAAGGCTCCACCCCGGCAGTAGTTACCGGTGGAGGGCCACACTGCTTTGTGAATTTCGGGATCAAAGGTGCCGGTCACCAGGCGCGGGGCAAGACAGCCGTATGCTGCGCCTACCTTGTGCGCCCCGGTGGGGAAGTATTTGCCCACCAGGCCGATGATGCGGGCTTTCACTCCAGTAATCTCGGAAGGGATTTCCACATAGTTTGGTGCTCCGAAGAGACCGGTTTTGATATCGTTTTTCCAGGTGATGCGGAACAGATTCAAGGGATTGATGTCCCAGAGCCCGACTGGCTTGATCCTGTCCTTGATCTCCTGAGGGATGCGTTCAGGGTAGATTTGCTGTGTGATTGTGGGGAGGATGATCCCCTTGGCTTTACAACGGGCAGCATTTTTGGCTGCTATCGCCGGAATCGTCGATGTAATGAGTTTCGGCATTTATTCTCCTATTTTTGATTTCTTTCTACAAAGAGACGAGAGAAAAAGAGAGGACTCTAAGGTGTGATCAAAACCTGAGATTACTCCATTTCTGAGGCTCATCTCCGATTGATTAAGCTCTTCAAAAATCACTCTTCAAATCTCTTTTCTCTTTTCTCTGTGTTAATTCATTACAAAAAAGACTTCAGCTTTGATACCACATCCTGCACTTTGCTGTTGAAGATCATGGAGGCGATCACAAAAGGCTTGTAACCGGCTTCCTGGTAGGTGTGCAGGCGGTAGCGCTCAAACACGCTCTTGGCTACTTCGCCGTGTTCGCAGCTAATGCCGCTGATGTCTGCCGGCAGACAGTGCTCATAGAGCGCGTTCCCGCCCTTGGTGAGCTTCATCATGTCCTCGGTGCATTCCCAGTCCATGTGCCGTTTGTTTTCTGCCAGACAGTGCAGTTCAAGGTCTTTCAGGCCTTGTTTATCGCCTTGTTTCAGCAGTTCGGTGCGCTTTTGCATCACCGCCATCGGCGCCCAGGATTTTGGGTAAACTATATCCGCGTCTTTGAAGGCTTCTGCCATATCGTGCATATGCGTGAAGCTGCCTCCGCTTTCTTTGGCAAAGGCTTTGGCGCTCACCAGCGTATCCGGTAGCAGGTCGTAGCCTTCGGGATGCGCCAGCACCACGTCCATGCCGAAGCGGGTCATCAAATTGATCACGCCTTGGGGCACAGAAAGGGGCTTGCCGTAGGATGGGGAATATGCCCAGCTCATGGCGATCTTCTTGCCCTTCAGGTTCTCCCAGCCTCCGAAGTAATCCTTCAGTTTCAGCATGTCCGATAGGCTCTGAGTGGGGTGGTCCAGATCGCATTGCAGGTTCACCAGGGTCGGGCGCTGAGCCAGTAGTCCATTCTCGAAGCCTTCACTCACCGCGTCTGCCACTTCCCGCATGTAGGTATGCCCCTCGCCGGGATACATGTCGTCGCGGATGCCGATCACTTCTGTAAGAAAGGAGATCATATTGGCGGTTTCTCGCACGGTCTCGCCATGCGCGATTTGGGATTTCACCTCATCCAGCTCCGATAGCCCCAGGCCCAGGCCATTTACGGCGGAGGCAAAGCTGAAGCGGGTGCGGGTGCTGTTGTCGCGGAAGATGGAGATCGCCAGACCGTAGTCGAAGATCTTCCAGGGCTTCTTTTCTTTGTGCAGAATCTGCAGAATTTCAGCCACCAGCATAACGGCTTTCAGGTTTTCCACGCTGTTTTCCCAGGTGAGCAGGAAGTCTTTTCCGTGCAGGCTGGTCTTCAGGTTTTCCAGCTCCTGTAGCTTTTTGCTTATTTCTTGCATATTGTTTACCTCTGTATAGATTTATATTTCATTGTGGTACATGGTGCGGGCGGCAAGTTCCACCGCGTCAACTATCTGTTGATAGCCGGTGCAGCGGCAGAGATTGCCTTTTAGAGCCTGACGTATCTCCTCGCGGGACGGGTGGTGGTTTTTAATCAGCAGAGCCAAAGCGGAAAGCACCATGCCGGGAGTGCAGAATCCGCATTGGATTGCGCCGGCATCCATGAACGCCTGCTGCAAAGGGTGAATGCCGCCGTCCGGCCCGGAGACTCCTTCAATCGTGACAATCTCGCAGGCCTCCACATCCTTCAGTTTCAGTTTGCAACTGCGCCTGGCTTCGTTATTTATAAGCACAGTGCAGGATCCGCAGACCCCGATGTCACAGCCGATCTTGGTGCCGGTGAGCATCAGGTCTTCGCGCAGCCAGTCCGAGAGCTTTCTTGCGTGAAGCTCTGCCGGGATCTCGTAGTTAACTCCGTTTACAGTAATCATAGCTTCCTCAATTTGATGGGCTGATCCGGACAGCGCTGCCCGGTCGCCCGGTAGATGGCGTTTGCAATCGCGGGAGCGGTAATCTCCAGGGTAGGTTCCCCGATCCCTTTGGCTTTGGAGGGGGATGTGGGATCCGGGTTTTCCACAATAATAGCAGTCATCTCCGGCATATCTGTGGCACGCATGATCCGGTATTGATGGTAGTTCGTGGGCACCACGGCGCCGTCTTTCAGCGCTACCTCTTCAAACAAACCATAGCCGGCCCCGGTGGCAAGCCCGCCATAGAACTGACCCTTTACCATATCCGGATTGATGGCCTTACCCACATCGTGAGCTGCCACCAGATTCAACAAAGTAACCTTCCCGGTCTTGGGCTCCACCTCCAGCTCAACTGCCTGACAGCCGTAAACCCAGGTGAAATAAGCATCCCCGTGCCCGGTGGCTTCATCCCAGCTGACGCGGGGCGCTTGAAACACTCCAAAAGCATAGGGGTAAATCTGTTTGCTATAACACAACCTGATGGCCTCGTTCCACGTGCATATTACTTCCTTGGTAGAGTCCAGGATATTGCCAGCTTCAAAGAATTCTGCCTTGCGCTGCATGTGAGTCTGGAGGGCTTCGGTGATGATGCCCTTGAGCGTCTTAGCCGCATTCGTGGTGGCACCTCCCCCCAGGAGAGTCCCGCGGGAAGCCACCGTGGTGCCGCCATCCGGGATATTGGAGGTAGAGGGCATGCGGTAGCGGATGCGGGAGACGGGCAAGCCCAGCTCCGCGGATGCGATCAGGATCATGGCGCTTTCGGCACCCTGTCCGTTCTCGTGCACCCCGGTTTCCAGCAGCACGCTGCCATCCGGCTGCACATTGATGATAGCGCTGTTGAAATCCACGCCTTCTGCCCCCAGGCTCATGCCGCGATAGGAGATCGCAAAGCCGATGCCGTACCATTTGTCGCCAAGGGGGTCGCCAAAGCTGCAGCGTTTGCGCTTGGTTTCATAGTCTATCTCTTTCAGAACCTTGTCCATCACCTCTGCGAGCGACACTTTATGAGTATCCAGCACTTGATTGGTAACCGTGCAAGAACCTTGTTTTACCATATTGACGCGCCTGAACTCCAGTTCGTCCATGCCCAGCTGTTCAGCAGCGATTTCCACCAGCTGCTCGATCGCCCAGTTCACCTGCGGCGAGCCAAAGCCTCTGAAAGCTCCGGTGAAGATGTTATTGGTATATACCCCATAAACATCGCAATGCACGTTGGGCACTTCATAACAGCCACAACACTGCACGGTGGAGCGCCAGGTGACCCACGGAGTTACGCTGCAATAGGCACCGCCATCCGCCACCATGCGCACCTTCACAAAGGTGATCTTGCCATCCTGCTTCAACCCCATGCGGTATTGCATGGTATAGGGATGGCGCTTATAGCTTTCGCGCATGCTCATTTCCCGGCTGTAGATCAGTTTCACCGGGCGTTTGGTGATGAAGGCACAAAGCGCGGCACGGGCGCAAACCAACGCAGCCGTATCGTCCTTTCCACCAAAACCACCGCCCATCGGGACTGTCCTGACCTCCACGTCCTTCAGCTCCATGCCCAGTGTGGAAGCCACAAAGCGCCTTGTACTGAAGGGGTGTTGCATGCTGCCGATTACTTCCATCACACCGTCCGGGCGCAGATGGCAGAGAGAGCCTTCCGGCTCCAGATAGGCATGCTCAATCCGGGAAGTAGTGAAATCCTGTTCTACAACGATGTCTGCCTCTGCTTCCCCGGCTTTGATGTCCCCGGTGCGTACGCAGTGGTAGTTGCAAATGTTTGAACCATGCTCGGGATTGATCAGTGGCGCAGCCGGCAAGAGGGCTGCTTCCGAGTCATACAGCCCGGGAAGCTCCTCCAGTTCGAGCGCGATCAGCGGCAAAGCGGCCAGAGCCTGCGCCCGGCTTTCTGCCACCACCAGCGCTACCACATCGCCCGTGGAGAGGATTCTCTCGTCCACCAGGGTCGGATAGTCCTTGATGATCTGTCCAAATTTGATGCTCCCCGGGATGTCGGCAGCGGTGATCACCTTCAGCACACCCGGCATCTTGAGCGCTTGATCTGCATTGATGCTTTTGATCTTCGCGCTTGCCACTGGCGCGTGCAGGGGCACCGCGTGCAGCATGCCCGGCATTGTATAGTCGTCGGTATATTTCGCGGTACCGCTTACCTTGGCAATCGCGTCGTTACGAAATGCTTTTGTCATATCCTAATCCTGTAATTCATCCATATTCATCAGCTCAGCTGGTTTGATGCGGCACAGCCGATCCAGTTCAGCCTCGCTCAGCTTCCCGGTTTCCACCAGCGCGCTATAGACGGAGCTATACAGCGTCTCAACTCCGGCGATACCGCAGGGCACCTGTTCCGGTTCATCCCGGTAGCGGTCTTTATCCGCCTCCGTGAAAGCGCAGTGATCGCTGGCCAGGATGTCAAAGACCCCGTCTTGCAACAGCTCCACCAGTATCCCGCGGGATTTTTCACTACGGAAAGGTGGAGTGCAGATATACCGATGCGCTTGCGGTTCCTTCAGTTTATCTTCATTGAAGAGCAGGTAATGCGGCGCGGTCTCGCAGGTGATGCCCGCAAAATGCTGCTTGGCCGCTTTGATCAGCAGCGCGGATTGCGGGGAAGACACATGCACGATGTGCACCGGGTGCTGATGCGTGATCGCCAGATCCAGCACTCGCTCCACCGCTCTTACTTCCGCCAGTTCCGGACGGCGCAGACAGTGGTCGTGAGGATGCCGGAAAGGATGCTTGGCAGAGTATTCCTGCACCGTGAGGTCATCCTCGCAGTGCACCAGGATCCTGGTTTCATGGCCCTGAAGTGCCTGCATCCACCGCCCGATTACCTCATAGGAGCTATAGAGCCCCGCATTGCGGTATGTACTATAAAGTTTGATGTCGCTATGAGCATCCAATAGCGGAACCACTTCCTCCGCAGTGCTTTGCACCGGGCTCAAGTGCCAAAACACCTTGCCCTCATAATCCCGCTGAGCTCTGTGCAGCATCGCCATATACTTGTCTTTCAGGGTGATGCCCGCTGCTTCGGTAACGAAGACTCCGATCGCGCCCAGAGGACGCTCGTCCCGCTGCCGTAAGCGATTAAGATCCGCAAAGCTATCCCGCAGCCGGTATCCGGCAATGGTTTCGCCCACGTGCACGTGGAAATCGTGATATACCGGCTTAGTCGGCAAAGCTCACCGCCCCGATATCCTTCAAGCCGTGTCCGGTGAGCATCAGCACCACTGTTGCCTTATCTGCGATCCTGCCCTGTTCCCGGCAACTGAAGTATGCCGCCAAAGTGGCGGCACTGGACGGTTCACAGAAGATCCCGCTACGTTCCGCGAGCATCTTTTGCGCTGAAAGAATCTCCGTGTCGCTCACCCGGATGCCGAAGCCACCGCTTTCTTTGATGGCTTTCACTGCCAGATGCGCCGCGGAAGGGGTCTTCACACTGATGGAATCTGCCACCGTGGCAGGTTTTGCGGCATCCTGATAAACACCTTTTTCCCAATATGTTGTGATGGCGTCCGAGCTTTCTGCTTGAGCTGCCACCAGCGCCGGCAGTCTATCGATCAACCCAGCTTTCAGCAGGTCAGTAAAAGCCTTCGCCACTCCCGCCAGGATCACGCCATCTCCGCTGGGGATGAAGATATAATCCGGAAAGACGGGCATCTGCACAAAGAGCTCCAGCCCGGCAGTCTTTTTACCTTCGATGGTAAAGGGATGATAGGCGGTATTGCGGTTCAGGCATTCGTGGCTTGCGCTATAGTCCAGTGCTGCCGCAAAGGCGTCGTCATAAGTGCCATCCACCAAATGCAGCTCTGCTCCATGAATCCGAATCTGAACCAGCTTGGCTTGGGGTGCCTTGGCGGGAGCAAAGATCACCGCTTTCAAGCCCGCTGAAGCACAGATCGCCGCCAAAGACGATGCCGCATTGCCGGTAGAAGCTGTCACGATCTCCCGGATACCCAAGCGCTTAGCTTCTGCCACCACCAAATATGAAGCCCGATCTTTGAAGGATCCGGAGGGGTTCACTCCGTCGAACTTCAGATACAGGGTCTCCGCGGAAAGGCTCTGCGTGCTAACCAGCGGAGTCCTCCCCACCGGCAAGTTCGGATAATACTCCTGGTCAATTGGGCTGAAGATCTGGCAGAGTTCGTCCATCTTTTTGCAAGGATGCGCGTCCGGAAAGGCCACATTGAATTCTTCCCACTCGCGCACGATGGCGGGATAGTCAAAATCACATTCCACAATCCCGGGCAAGGGCATCCCGGCATGATAGTCCTTGCTGCAAGCAGGACACAGGTAGATCAGCTCGTGTGGCGGAAATTCTATTCCACACTGGGTACAGCGGTATTTCGTAAAGTAGGTCATTTTCCCAGCTGATGAATCAACGCGGCATAAAAGGCTGCTGCTTCAGTGAGGTGCTCAATCGGGGTGGCTTCATTGGGAGCGTGGGCATACACTTCGTTGCCGGGTCCCAAGCCGATGCAGGGGATCTTGTGCATTCCGGCAATCGCCACGCCATTGGTGGAGAAGGTCCATTTATCTACCTTCGGGCTGCGGTTAAGTGTCTGGGAATAGGCTGCTTCGGCAGCCTTCACCCAGGGTGAATCCGCAGGAGTAACCCAAGTGGGATAGTATTTTTCGGTGGGGTAAACCAAGCCCGTAAAGGCGGCTTCTTCATAGACCAACACTTCGATGCGGGCATCTGGATGACCCGCCAAACGGCAGGCTTCAGCCACTTCCGCCACCGCGCTTTCCTTGGTCTCGCCCCAGGTGAGACGGCGATCCAGATGGATGCGCGCGCTATCCGGCACGGCACACTGGGAAGGCCCGGTAAAATAAACTTCGGAGACCGTCACGGAGCCTTTGCCCAGAAACTCGTCATAATGCAAGCGCTCGTGCAGTTTCTCGATTTCCAGAGCGATGCGCGCGATCTTGTAGATGGCGTTATCCCCGCGTTCAGGGGCAGAGCCGTGACAGGAAAGCCCCTTCACATGCACCTGCATCTCCATTCTGCCGCGGTGTCCGCGATAGATATTCATATTGGTAGGTTCGGTGATGACCACCATTTCCGGCACGATTTTATCTTCTTTGATGATGTATTGCCAGCACAGCCCGTCGCAGTCCTCTTCCATCACCGTTCCCGTGAAGTAGAGCGTGAACCCTTCCTGCAGGCCCAGGTCTTTGATGATGCGCCCGGCGGTCACCATGGAGGCCATGCCGCCTTCCTGATCCACAGTGCCTCTGCCCCACACCTTGCCATCTTTCACATGCGCGTCGAAGGGATCAAAATCCCAAAGCGAGCGGTCGCCGGGATAAACGGTATCGATATGAGCATCGAAGGCGATCACTTTGGGACCGTTGCCGATGCGTCCGATCACGTTGCCCAGCGGGTCGATCATCACTTCATCAAATCCTGCCGCTTCCATCTCTTTTTTGATGCATTCTATCACGTCTTTTTCCTTGGTGGAAAAGGCAGGAATGCGCACCATATCCATCAGAAAGCGCACTGTTTCCTGTTCATAGGCTTTAGCTTTTTGCAAAATCTCTTGATACATGTTCACCTTCTTTATCAGTTTCTTTTATCAGAATCTTTCCCAGAGGGATTTGGCAAGTTCTCTGCTTTCCACGCGCAGCTCTTGTTCATCAAAGCTCAAAAGCAGTTCACCGTCCCACATCAGGAACTCTCCGCCCACGATCGTGGAATCCACTCTGGCTTGCGAGATGCCAAAAATCACGTGTCCGATCCAGGTCTCGCCATTCAGCGGGGTATGCGGATCGTAATCCACCAGGATCATATCTGCCACAGCACCTTCAGTGATGATTCCGTGTCCTGCTCCCCAATACTTTTGCGCAATCCGGGGGTTGTTAAACAGCAAGGTCGAGGCGAGCTCCATGAAACCTGCGGAGGGGTTTTCCTGCTTCAGGTGTTGAGCCCAAAGCCCCACCCGCAATTCTTCCAGCATATTCACCGTCATGGCATCTGTGCCCAAACCGACCGTGATGCCCAGTTCGTTCATCTTGCACACATCCGCGATGCCCACGGCATTGTTCAGATTGGACTGGGGATTAGTCACGATCGCCGCCCCGCGTTCGGAGATAATCATCATCTCCTTGGGGTTCAAATGCACACCGTGTGCCAGCACGCTATTGGGCGTGATCAGCCCAAAGTCATTGAGGCGTTCCACCACTCGTTTACCGTAATGCTCGATATTAAAGCGTTGATCACTCTGCGCTTCTGCCACGTGAATATGAACCCCGCAGCCGGTTTCGGATACCAAGCTGGCGATCTTCTGCAAGCTCTCGTCACTCAAGGTGAAGGCCGCGTGCATCCCGAACAGGGCTTTAAGCTGCGGATCCTGATGCCCGCCATAGGCTTTGATATAGCTCAGGTTTTCCTCTATCCCCTCATCCCGCCGCTCCAGACCATCACGATCCGAAACTTCATAGCAAAGATTTGCCCTGATCCCGGCATCCTTTACAGCCCTGCCGATCTCTGCCAAAGAGCCGGTGATGTGGTAAGGTGAAGCGTGATGATCGATCACTGTGGTGCAGCCATTGCGGATGCAACTGACGGCAGAAATTGCCGCACTGACATAGGTATCCCGCAGCATCAGTTTTTTATCCAGGCGCCACCAGAGGTTTTCCAACACTTCATTGAAATCTTTGGAAGGAGCAGCTTTGCCGAGACCGGTAACCAAAGTGGAATAGAAATGATGATGGGCGTTGATCAGCCCGGGCATCAAGATCTTTCCGGCAGCGTCGATGTGCTCGCAGTTTTCGTCCTTCAGTTCGGCGTAGGGAGCGATCTTCACGATCCTGCCTTCTTCCACCATCACAGCGTAGTCCTTCAAATAGGGTCTTGCAGCGTCGAAGCTGAGAATCTCAGCGGAGTGAATAATGTATTTTTCCATAGTTCTTCCTTTTTTTCAAATCGGGGAATCAACTATAAAATAAGCAGTTTAGTTGTCAATCAGATTTTACTTTTGGCTTTTTTGTGTATTGGGCTTCCGGCTTTGGCTGTTCCACCCCAGATTTTTTCAGCTGAGTTTAAGCGGATTTTGTGCTGTTATCAAGCTGTGGGCATACGATTATTACAGCTTGAAACCAGCTTGAATTCAGCCGAAGAAATGCTGCCGGGGAACGGAATCCGGGCTTATGGATTGGGGCTGACTTACACAGCCGCGCAAAAAATGGATTCCGCGATCCCGTTCCGGGCTCTGCACACGAAACACCCGAGACTTTGCGCAAAACACGGAAAAGCCCCCGGCAAAACCGAGGGCTTCTGTATTAATGGATTGAGTGATTATTTCATCAGCATCATCTTGCGAGTCTGGCTGAAGTTTTTGGTGCTCAGGCGATAGAGGTATAAGCCGGAAGATACCGGACGACCGTTGCTATCGCGACCATCCCAGACCAGGTGGTGCTTGCCCGATGCCAGATCGGAATTCAGCAACTGGCGAACAAGCTGGCCTTTGGTGTTATAAATCTTCAAGCTCGCGCGTGCCGATTCAGCGAGGCTGAAAGAGATGGTTGTGGTGGGATTGAAGGGGTTCGGATAGTTTACATCCAGCGCCGTCTTCATTCCGGGAACCATGTCATCCATGTTGCTTACAAAGGGATTTCCCAGCATCAAGACATCGGAGGGGCTACCTTCAAAATCACCATAAAGGGTGGTGACATAGTAGTAGTAGCTGCCTTCCAAGGTGCGATCCTCGGTATATGATATCTGCGCAGAGTTCTGCATCACTTCGTAGGGACCGGAATTGAAGCGTTTGTAAACTTTGTAACCCGTAACCGGCAACACGGGGTCTGAAGGCTCGTTCCAGCTCAGGGTCAGCTGCACAGAGTCGTTACTGAGATCATATTGCAGGCTGCTTACTCCGGGCAGATCGATCAGTGTAAACTCGGTTTGCGCAACCGGTGATTCGATGCTGATCTGGAAGTTATTCAGGCTGGAGCTTTGGTGATAGGGCATTGAGGCGGTCACGGAGTGGGTGCCGTTGGGCAGGAACAATCTGAAGTTACCGTCAGCTTTTGGTCTGGTGGAATATCTTGTGGAAGACATCACCGTGGCCAGTTCCGGGCTCATTCCGGAGCTCGGGTAAACCATGCCATGCAAGAAGCCGGTTTTCAGGTTCACGTTGCTTAGCTGGAAGTCATCAATGAGCCAGCCAATGCCGTTTGTCACACCGTTTGAGCCCAGGCGGAAGCGGAACATCACTTCCTGGTTCGCATAGGTGGCAAGATCGAAGCTGGCGGGAACCCAGGCATTACTGTTCCCGGTCCAACCGCTTTCCATGTTCAAGCCGGCGATTCCGGAGCCGTTGTAGCCACCGGCAGGGGTGATGATGGTCCAGGCATTACCGCCATTTGTGGAGATAGCTACGTTTACACCGTCATAATTGGCTTCGGTGCCATAGTAGTGCATGAAGCTCAGCTGGCTGCCTTCTTGCAGGGTATAGCGCGGGGTATAGAGGTGATACTGAATGTTGATGGGATACTCGCCGCTGAGGTTTGTCGCCCAGACTTTGTCGCCGCTATAGGCAGTCACATTTTGTGGAACTCCCCAGGTCCAACCGGTCTCGGAGATGAAGCCACCATTGTTGATATCGAATCTATGCACTATATTGGGCAGATTGTAGGGGATGTGCAGCTGCACTTCCATTCCTTCTCCGCTTTCTGGAGTGGCACTGAGGTTGAATGTTACATAATCTTCCGTGATCGTGGTTCCTTCAAAATCGACATTGAAAGCGATTTGCATGATCTGGTTTGGCCCGATGTTGATCCCGGAGATTTCAGGGTTGAAGATAGTGAGATTCGCCACTTCACTGCTGAGCATAGCCATCACGTTGCGGGCTTCCACATCGCTGGAGTTGCGCAGGTTCACGATGATCTGCACCTCTTCTTCGGGGTCGATGATGCCGTTGAAATTGGCATCATAATCGTTGATCATGAAGGAGTGGTATTGGAGTTTGGCAGAGTTCACTTGGATGGAGAAAGCACGATCCCAGGATGCATCACCAGCTTCAACATGGAGTTGGAAGCTGATTACGCGGCCCGCGGGGCAGTCTTCAGCAACGGTGAACTTGAAGGGGCTGCGGTTTACACCGCTTTCGCCGGATTCCAGAGGGTAATATTCGCTGGAGGAAGATACCATCGTGATGTAGGGATCCATGGTCGTTAACTCAGCGCTAATATCCTGCGCGAGAAGGTTTCCGGTGTTTTCCAGACGCACACCGAGGCTAACCGTTTCACCGGGTTCCACCACGTTGTTGGCATCCTGAAGATAGGTGTTTGCGATCAGCAGGTTCGCCGCTTCATAATAGGTGGGCACATTTGTAATATAAAGTGCTTTGCCATGAGAGAGCGGGGCGGCCGCGGGGGCATAGATATTGTTGAAGGTGTATTCCAAACCACGGGTGCCGGTGTGATCTTCGATCCCGATGGTGGCATAGTTTCCGTGTCTGTTTGCGGATTGCGAATCCACGTTGTTGAATGTGTGATATTGGAACTTGATGGGGCCGTCACCCAGGCTGGTATTGTAGATAGCCTGATCATAGAGAATCACTTGGAAGGTTTCTGGTGATGTCCCGTTTTTACCGTTGAATAAGTTGTTCCATTCCACGATGAATGAGTGATTGGCACGGTCGAACAAGTAATATATACCGCTACCGCTGTGGGTTGCCAGGTCGTCCCAGAAGGGGGCGATCATGGGGCTAGGGCCCATTGCGCCAGGTAAGCGGAAGTTGCGGAATTCAGCATTTTCTGTAACGCCCATGGCGATGAAGCCGTTGGAACATACCGTAATTTGGTCGTAAAGCCTGCCATAGTACTGGAAGGGGAAGGGTAGATCAACCACAGCCAGAGATTGCGCTCCCACCTGGTCTCCCTCGTTGCCGGAGTTGTATATATCGGAAATCGGTAAGGATGTGCCCAAACCGCCGGCAGAAGGAGCAATTGATACCCAGTTGAAGGCTGTCATGTCTTGATAATAGGGGTCAGTCCAGTCGTAGATTACATAGCCGTAACTATCCGGACCCAGAGGAGTATCAGAATCCACAGAACCCACATTCAGGTTGAAATCCACGATCTGCTCGAAACCGGCTTCATTATACAACCTGACATACAAAGGCATCTGCATGCCGGGCAGGGTTTCCGGACGCTGCCAGATCTGGAAGCTTCCGGTAAGCACCGTATTTGAATCGGTGAGATCCCCGATGTAGGCAGTGTTGTTGACCACGGAAAGCAGATCGTTGTGCGTATAAAGTCTGGCATAAACATCAGATACCGGTACCGGGCCGATGTTCTTCAAGCTGACGGTGATATCGGCAGTATCATCCGGGTTGAGGATGCCGTCTCCGGGAATGGTGAGCGAGACGAAATCAATCACCGGAGATTCCACCGGGATGAATTCAGAGACATCATAACTGGTGCCGGAACCGTCTGTGAGCAGCAAATGCAGTCTCAACATGGTCTGATGTGGGGTAGCGGGATCAATCTCCACGACCAGCGGACCAAGGTTGTTTGCATTGCCGTTTGCAGGGATGGTGGGGTATGAAATGGAGTTACTCACGATGGTTACCCAGGGGCTATCACTGACAACTGTGCCGCTAACGTTTTCCAGAGCGGAAGAGCCGGTGTTGTGCAGCCCAAAGTAAATCTCCAGGCTTTCTCCGGCAGAGGCCAAGCCGTTGCCGTTGCCCATGGAGGCACCGGAGTTATCGTCGTCAATTACGATGTCACCGGGGACCAAGGTGGCGATGCTTTCGATGCTGACAAAAGATTGCAGCGGTTTAAAATTGTGCTTGTGAATGGTGAGCTCGGCAAGACCGGTATCCATTGTTTCCGGAAGGATCAGGATCACGTTGCCTTCGGTGTCGGTATAGCCGCGGGAAAGGATCGTGGTGCCCAAAGAAAGCACTACGGATGCGCCTTCAACGGGCTCATTGTCCCCATTGCGCACTGCCACATCCAGAAGTCTCAAGCCCAGAGGGATCATGTCGTCTGTTGTAATCTGGAAATAATCAGGGATTCCCACATACACTTCCATGGTGGGGTCACCCATCAGGTTACACCAATGGGAGAACTTCTCCGCGTTTACGGGAGATGATACGCCAAACATCTCGTTCATGTAAAGCTGACCGTGCAAAACAGCCTCGCCCATAGTGCGCATTCCCCGGGCATAGATGCCTTCGAAGATACCGCCATGCAGCACGTTGTTGAAGGTCGTGTGGGTGGAGGCAGTGCTCATGCCCACTGCGGTAACCGAGCCTTTGGGAGCAGCCGTGGTGCCGTAACGGATCATCTGTTCGGTTTCTCCCAAGCCATTAGCATAGTTTCCGGTGGCGCAGGTGATGATCACTGCATGAGGAAGCTTGAAGCCGTTGAACAGCGCGCTTTCTGAGGGCGGGCTGAAATCTATGTAACCCCGGAAGCTGTAGAAGCTAATACCTTGGTTAAACGCCGCATTGATGCCGGAAACAAAGCTGTTGAAATCCGGACCGTAAAACTCCGTAAAGGTGTTGTCCGGGTTCTCTTCAACCGCCATCTCCTTGATGTATTTGCTGATATACATGGTGGAGATACCGGAAGGCTGATTGTCACCCACCAGTAGCATATGGTTCATCCAGTCTGCAGTATCAAGATCCATGTCGCGTTCATACATATAGATCTTTTCCAGCACTACCAGGAATTGATTGAGGTTTTCTACCGAGATTCTGCCCACAAAGAGATCGCCCAAGATGTCTCCGGTGTTCATGTGAGTAAAGGGATAATCCGATCCCCCACCATTGTTAGTGAAGGCAGGAATGGCATAGCTGCCGCCTGTATCCCCAATCAGGATCACGAAATCCGGACGGGTGGAGGGGTTGTTGTATCGACCGCGGATATAAGTCTGAATGCTGGAAGTCGAGCTGCCTGCGCTGTTCGCGGCGGTAGTAGCGATATCCACGTCCGCGCCCTTTTGCCGCTTCCAGGTGGCATACAGATTCAGGGAAGCAAGAAAGGCCGCGTCTGTGGTGTTACCATGAATAATCAGGTAGCGCGGAGGTGTGTTCGCGATCATCAGGCTGCGATAGTCATCATAGTTTTGGATGATGGACGAGTAAATCTTATCGAAGGCCGGGGATACATATTGCACCGGGGTGGGCAATTCATTGATTCCGGCTTCATTGGTATAGTTCACGCGCATCCGGATATCGGTGTGCACAGTGAGCTCATTCGTGATGGGATTGTAGCTGAAGGGGTTCACTTGCAGGGTTACAATCCGGAAATCACGCAGGATCATCGGGTCGCTGTATTCAATGGCAGCGGCGGGATATGCCCCGCCACTGCTATAGTATTCTGCATTTTGGACAAAGGTTTTGGGGCTTTCCAGCTCCGCACCCTGTTGGAGGGGGTAAGCGTTATATTGGGTGATTATGCTCTGCTGAGAGTTGATCACTTCGATATTGATTCCGCCTTGATACGGGATCGCGATAGAGGTGGTTATCACGGGCAAGTCCGGTAGACCACTCTTCATCAGAGTGCCGGCTCCGGGCAGATCTATGCGGTGATAGGTCTGTCCATTGGATTCTTCGGCAACTATCCGGTATTGAGGCAGATGGAAGTCTATCTCCATGCTACCGCTAACTTGTTGCTGAATCTCAAATGCGGATTTGAGCGAGGTGGGAGCATTATCTGCTCCTGCGGCAAACGCAAGCCCACATAACAGGCTCGCGAGCATCAGCATTAATAATTTCTTCATTGGCTTTCCTCAACTGGGTTGGATTTACCTATTCCTAATGCAAGTATCGTTCCGAAAGTATTACAGATTATAGTACAACATCATTTCATGAGGATGCGGACGAGCCGCCAAAGCCTCATGCTCTGCGAGTTTTAGCTTGATGTGGCTTTCTATCAACTCTTCGTTAAAAACATCTCCGGCCAGAAGAAACTCATGATCGTCTCTCAGAGCTTGCATGGCTTCCGCCAGATCCGCAGGAATCGAGAGCAATTGAGCCTTTTTCTCTTCACTCCAGGCATAGACGTTATCGTCGAAGGGTCCCAGGTTATGCTTAGCCGGGTCAATCTTGTTTTTGATCCCGTCCAGGCCTGCCAGCAGAATTGCGCTCATCGCCAGATAAGGGTTACAGGTAGCGTCGCCGGTGCGGAATTCAAAGCGTTTGTCTTCCGGAAGGTTAGCATATTTGGGAATGCGGATCGCCGCGGAGCGATTTGCCAGGCCGTAGAACAACTTCACAGGCGCTTCAAAACCGGGCAGCAGTCGTTTGAAACTGTTTGTAGAGGGATTTGTGAAGGCCACCAGCGCGCGTCCGTGATACAGGATGCCACCGATGAACCAGATCGCTTCTTCAGAGAGATCGGCATATCCACCCTCTTTGTAGAATATGTTCTTCCCGTTTTTGTGCAGCATCATGTGGAAGTGCATCCCATTACCGGCGTGGTTGTGAACCGGTTTGGGCATGAATGTCGCGGTCAGGCCATATTCCAGGGCGGTTCTGCGGATGATGTCCTTCATCACCATGGTATCGTCGCAAATCTTGGGGAAATCCAGCAGTTCGGTCTCGATTTCCTGTTGTGAGGATAGCCCCACTTCGTGATGATGATAGCGCACCATGATGCCCATATCTTCCATGGTATCCACCATCTCCTGGCGAATTTCGTAGAAGCGGTCAAACGGCGTGTCAGCATGGTAGCCCTTCACGTCCTGCCTGCTGAGGCCATCCAGATCGTCATGATCTTCCGGCAGAGAGTCTTTGCACTCGCTGGAACTGAATGTATAGCCGCTGGAGAAGGGATCGGAAAAGAACTGCGCGGTATCAAACAGGTGATATTCCAGCTCCGGAATCCAGGTGGATTTATCCGCGATCTTGGTGCTTTTCATATATTCATGAGCCCGCAAAGCCACGCTGCGAGGGTCTTTCTTGATCCCGATCCTGGTCTCCGCATCGCAAATTGAGCAGATCATGCGCAGGGTGGGGGTCTCGTAGAAAGGATCGATCTGCGCGGTACTGATATCCGGCATCAGCACCATGTCTCCGCTTTCCACGCTCCGCATTCCGGGAATCGAAGAGCCGTCGAAGGGCACTCCGCGTTGCAAGACGTTCTCGATTCTGCCGGCGGGGAATGTGATGTGATACCACTTTCCATCCAGCCCGCAATACTTCAGGTCGATTGCCCTGATCTCGTGTTCGGAAATTGTGTTCAACAGTGTTTTCTGGTCCATTGTGTTCTCCATTAATGTTTATTTTTGATTGTTTAAAAGATTGATGATCGCTTAATCAGCGCTTATACCGGCATACCCAAAAGCCGCATCACAAAAGCCACCGGCGGCAGGATCAGCCTGCCGATCAGATTCAGGCCCAAGAGGTTGGAACCGACAATGATGGCAAAGAGATAGATCATGCCCTTGCGTTCCTGCGCTGTCCATCTGAAGTAAGCCTGATCGCTCAGAAACATGCCCAGCACCTTGGAGCCATCCAAAGGCGGCACCGGGATCAGATTGAAAAAGGCCAGCAGTAGATTCAGAAAGATCACATAAAACAGGATATTCTGGATAAAGGACTGTGATCCCGCAAGATGGAAGATCACGCTCAGCACGATGGCGATCAGGATGTTCGAGACCGGCCCGGCCAGCGCGGTGAGTCCGGCATCACGCTTTTGATTGCGAAAGTTATAAGGGTTAAAGGGCACCGGCTTGGCATACCCGTAGATGAATCCCGCGCTGAAGTACAGGATTAAGGGTAATATCACAGTACCAAAGGGATCGATATGCTTTTTCGGATTGAAGCTCAGGCGACCGGCTCTTTGGGCAGAATCGTCCCCCAAAGCAAAGGCGGCAAAGGCATGGCTTACTTCGTGAATGATGATGCTATAAAACACCATCAGGATGATCGCGGCATTGCTGATGAGGCTATTCAGATTCAACATTTACCTCTCATAATCTCTTGATCCGGATGAATTTGCGTTTCCCGGCTCGCAGCACGGCACCGTCGGCAAGGGATACTTCGCTATCGAAGCCGGTGATTTTCTCACCATCCAGGCTCACACCCCCGCCCTGAATCAAGCGTTTAGCTTCGCCGTTGGTCGCGCATAATCCGCTTTGCACCAAGAGCTGCACGATCTTGAGGCTACTCTCGGTCACCTCATAGTCCGGCATCTCGTCCGGAATCTCTTTTTTGGAGAACAGCTTTTCAAAGCCTTCCCGGGCTTTGTCGGCTTCTTCCGCGCCATGATACAGGCTTACGATCTCCCAGGCCAGTTGTTTTTTCAGAATCATCGGGTTTGTTTCCCCGGCGAGGGCCTGTTTTACTTGGTCCAATTGATCGGCATCGTAGGATGTGGCGTAGGTGTAGTAATTCATGATCAGGCTATCCGGGATGGACATCACTTTACCGAATTTCTCGGAAGGAACATCAAACACCGCGATGTAGTTGTTCAGGGATTTGCCCATCTTATTCACCCCATCGGTGCCCAACAGGATCGGTGAAAGCACCGCGATCTGCTGTTCCATCCCAAAATAGCGTTGCATATCGCGCCCGCAGAGGATATTGAATTTCTGTTCTGTGGCACCAAGCTCCACATCGCTTTCGATCGCCACCGAGTCATAGCCCTGCAACACCGGATACATCAGTTCGTGCATACCCAGCGAGAGCCCCTGTTCATAGCGGTTGCGGAATGTGTCGTGCGCCATAAACTGTGCCAGCGTGAATTTCCCCAGGAGCTTCAGCACTTCGGCCATGCCCATTTTTCCGAACCATTCGCTCTGATAGCGGATTTCGGTTTGTTCCGGTTTCAGGATGGTATATAGCTGGTCCATATATCTTTCGCTGTTGATCTTGATCTGTTCGTGAGATAGCGGTGGGCGAGAATCGTCTCTGCCGGTGGGATCCCCGATTTGGGCGGTAAAGTCGCCAATGATGATCACTCCGGTATGCCCCAGATCCTGAAAATCACGCATCTTGCGGATCGGTACCAAATGCCCGATGTGAATCTCGTGACCGGTGGGATCGATGCCATATTTGACGCGCAGCGGTTTAGCGGTCTTGGCGCTCTTTGCCAGCTTGGCTTTCAGTTCTTCCAGCGGGATGATCTCTTCCGCGCTCTTGGTGATTATCTTCAGTTCATTTTCAAAGTTCATCTGTTGTCTTCCTGTATGGATATTTTGGGTTCGTGCATAATGCCGGATCAGCCTTTTCTTGTCAAGCGAAAGCGCTGAAAACCTGCTGTGTAGAGGCTTTCTCCCCAGCTTGATAGTCGCGGTTTTGTGCCGGGATCAAGGCCTTATTATCGGGTGCGCATAGCACGATAACAGCATAAAATCCGCTTGATCCCGCCTTGGTGATATCAGTTTGAACCAAGGATGTTCACCAAATATGAACAGATTTGACAAAATAGTCCGGAGTGATAACGGTGCAGTATACCGGATAGTCCAAAGCGCTGCGCTTTGGACTGTCCGTGAAACTGCTTCGCTCCGGACTATGCCGTATTTCTGTACTATGCTCCGGACTATGATATCGGGGGATGTTCTTATGTTCTTTATGCCTTAGGCTTTATTCCCACACTCCATATACGCGGTAGAATCTTTTGGGAAGCTCGCCGACCGGGCTGGTCCAAATGGTTCCGTTGAAACTGCCTTGCACGCTGACATCGCTGTATTGGCCATAGGGATTATCAGAGGCGTGCACCCGGTACGCGTTAGCTCCCGGAACAGGAGTTATCTGCAATACGATATTATTGCTTTGAAGACTGATAGTCGCGGTGGTAGCCTGAGGATCGGGAGAAATGGTGGTGGCAGAATACACCGGTGAAAACATCGAATATCCGCTGCCGAAGAAGGTGCGCAGACGATAATAGTATGTAGTTCCGGCGCTAAGTCCGCTGATCACCTTGGAAGTAGAGGTCCCGGCATTGTAGTTCGAGTATCCGGATACCAAATTCGTGAATTCCGGATCTCTTGCCACCTGCAGGTAATAAGTATTGCCGGCGATGGGTTGGCTCCAGTTTAACGTAAACCCGGTGGTGGTAACCGCGGTCGCCCCACGTGGATAAGGGGTCCACAGCATGTAGGCAAACTGCGGATGATCCACAAAGGGATTGCGGTTGCCCTGACGCTCGGCGATGCGCTCGTTGCGGCGCAGTTCCCAGGCATCCGGGGGATCCTGTTCATGCCACTCCAACAGGGTGGAGAGCTTGCCATAATAGGGTTGTCCACTTGGTGAGGTGTTAGTATAATCCACCAATTCCAGATCATAAGATGTATCCGTGCCTTCATAGCGCACTGCCATATACATCATCATGCGCGCCACATCACCTTTGTCCTCGTCCCTTGGTTCCCAGGTGTAGGTTGTGGTATAGTTGCCGGTGTTTCCGCTATATCCCGGGTATGGAGAGGCATCCACATACAAGGTGCCGCCTTCATCAAAATCTTTATTGCCCTTGGCAGAGTTTACCGTGGCATCGCAAGGGCGCAGATGGTGAAGGTCTGTTCCTGCCGGAGCTGTATCCCCAAAATCACCATGAGACTTGCTCCAGGTGTGTTCACGGTTCCATTGAGTTACGCCACCACCGGAATTGGTTTTAGGAACGCTCCAGCCGGTGTAAAGCTGGATGATGTTGCTCGTGTTTGCAGGATCTTCGTCAGTATAGCGTAACTGAGTCCAGAGCGCATCATAGCTGTATCTGGTTACATGAGTGGTGCGCAAAAGCTCATGCAGATCTGCTTTCAGCACTGCGCCATACCCTTCGATATCTTCATAATAGCCTGTAAAGCCGCCGCTCAAGGTGTTAAACTGGGCAGGATTCCCCGTTGCAGTAGAGGAAAGATAGATCGTGTTCGAGCCAAAACCGTTGTATTCAAAGACCCGGAAGTGGTAAGTAGTATCTTGCGCCAAACCTTCAACCAGGACTCCGTCATAGGGCATGTCCTCGATAATCTGGGTGGCTCCGTTATACACTACCTGCTGCCCGCTGCCTCCATAAACCGGATTCGCTGCGGGGTCACTGCCGTTGGCAGGGGTATTGAAGAAGTTCGTGGTGTTCATCACCACGATGCGCTTGGATCCATTTCCGGGGATCCATTCCAGGCTAATGGTTTCGTTCGTAGCCGCACCGGCAATCTGCCGGGCTTGAACGGAAGGCGTGCTGATCACCTGGGTAAATACTTCGATTGTATTCGAGTTATCGCTGCTGCCATTGGCATTGACCGCCCTAACGACATAGAAATAATCCGCATCCGGATTTAAACCTGAAACCACATGGGAGGTAGCAGTTCCGACAAACAGATCCTGATAGCCGGGCACATAGTTAATGTCGCGGCGGGTCAGGCTGTGCGAACCCAGGTAGGCAAATGTGTCCACGGGATGCACAATCCACTCGGTGGCCAGGGTGCTGAAAGCTCCGGGGCCGGTTCCGGAAGGATTTTGGGTAATACCGGAGCGAACCTCCGGTCTGCGCACCAAAGTCTTGTCCAAAGTCGAGTATCCGCCAGCAGCGGTCCAAGCTGTTCCGGGGTCATCACCGATAACACCGAAGATGTCCACATATTGCCCGGTGCTTGTGTTGTAGATGGCTACCGCATCGTCTCCATTGAAACTAATGGCATAAGCATTTGTATAATCAGCCTCAGATAGAATATCAGGATTTGCGGAGGCATGAGCCAGGACATACACATCTCCGTTGGGCAGATTTCCGCCCAGATTGATATTGAAAGAAGGGTTGCTTGCGCCGTTGCTAAAGATCTGAACCGCGTAATCCGTAAGGCTTACTGTGCTTCCGGTACCGTTATAGATCTCCAGCGCTTTGTTATTGCTGGTACCCTCTATGTATTCGGAGATGATGAGATCGTCAAATCCCCCTGCAGAGGTGGTGGTATATACATCCAGGCGATAAGAAGTAGCTCCCGCAACCGCTTGCCAGTTTGCTTTAAATGAGCTTGAAGTAATCTCTGTGGCAGCCAACGCCAGCGGAGCGTCCGGAATTGTGAAAGTGCTTACAGTTCCGGAGAGGCTGACCGATATTGACCCTGCTTCAGGGCTATCACACACCACGTTGCCCGGGTATGATCCGGTAAGCAGGTTCGCCTTCAACCTCACGTAGATCGGCTGTGATACCGTGCCAGTTTGCGGAGATAGGAATATCTGCTGGTGATAATCAGCCCCATCCAAGGATATCTCATAATTCGCTGAAGCACTAACCACTATGTCTGCGGTCACAAACATCGCAGTAAGAGCAAAAGTCTGGGCTGCAGAAGGACCGAAACCCTCGTTGTAATCGAAGCCGGTCAGGCTTGTTGGGTTTACGGCAATCTGGGGTTCGGAAGACCCGCTATAGTCTGTAATAGAGATGTCATCCAGATTCATCCGGGCATTCGAACTGCCACTGGTTTGTGCAGAAATGATGCGTATACGCCCTGTGGTGGCAGTGTTTATCACCGCGCTGAAGGTCTGCACTGCGTTGTTATCGGGAGCGATGAAATTGGCTCCGGCCTGAATCCAGGTGATGCCGCCATCAATGCTGTATTCGGCTTTCCACTCCACTTGGGGGTCCGAACCGTAGCGTTTGTACAAGAAGCTCAGGGTGCCCAAACCCCCGGTTTTATCTCCAAACATCGTCATGGCTGAAGTGCCCCAGCCGCGCAATCTTGCAGCCCTGATTCCATTGATCAGATCATCAGTGCTGTCTCCGATCAAAGCTTCAGTCAAGTTCCAATCTATCCCGCTGAGGGTTACGTCTCCACTGGCATAGCTGCCCTTGGTCTCGCCCGCACCCTCAAAATCCACCAGATAGCCATCGATCACTGCAACCGGAGTCACATTGCCAGTCAGCGAAACTTCTCTGCTTTGCGCTCCCTGGCTATTCAACAGGATATCGCCATAAAAAGTTCCGCTTGTCAGATCATCCAAGAGCCTGACATAGATGCTTGTAGTGTTTACCGTTCCTGCCTGTGGGCTTAGAGACAGCACTCCGGTAAATCCGCTATCCACGCTCAGGCTGATTTCATAACTTAAGGGTGCCCAAACATCGATGTCACCCTGCAAATTGGATCCCTGTACCTGAAAGCTTTGCACCAAAGATGGACCGGAGCCCTCTTGATAGGTGAAGCCGGTCAGGCTGGTGGGGTTGATCGCGATCAAGGGTTGAGCAATTTCATTGTAGTCAGTGATCAGGATGTCGTCGATGTTCATTCTGGCATTAGCAGTTCCACTGGGTTCAGCTTTTCTGATCCGCACGCGTCCGCTGGCTGAGGTGTTGATCAGAGCGCTAAAGCTCTGTACTTCATTGTTTGATGGCGCAATAAAATCCGTTCCGACTTGCATCCAGGTGTTGCCACCATCGCTGCTGTATTCCACTCTCCAGCTTACTTGGGGGTCAGTGCTATAAGCTTTGTAGAGAAAGCTCAGGGTGCCTATACCGCCGCTTTTATCCTCAAGCATGGTCATTGCGGAAGCCCCATAACCTCTGAACCTGGCAACTCTGAGACCGTTGATCACATCAGCTGCTAAGTCTCCGATCAAGACCTCCGTCAAATTCCAGGGGATACCGGAAAGTGAGACCGTGCCGCTGGCATAGCTGACTTTAGTCTCTCCCTCGCCTTCAAAATCCACAAAGTAATCGCCGGCAACCTGTGGCTCCGTAACTGATCCACTGAGTGTTAACCCCTGCGTTTGAGCATCTTGGCTCGATATTTGAACGCTGCCGTTGTATGTGCCAGCGGTAAGTCCTTCTGCTAATCTGACATATATGGTGCCATCTAGTACGCTGCCATTTTGGGGAACTAATGAAATGCTGGAGGTAAAGCCGGATTGAGCGTTTTGGCTGATCTGATAATCAGATGTAGCGATGAGATTTATGTTCCCTACTAGATTGTTGCCTTGCACGACAAAGTTTTGAGCAGTCGAAGGTCCGTAGCCAAATTGATAGCTAAAGCCCTGCAAGGCAGAGGGGGATATCGAAAGTGCCGGAGCCGGAGTCTGCTCACCGGATTGAAGCAGGATGCTTCTAAAGCGAACACCTTTGCCGGAAGAGGCATTGCGGCGAAATCTGAATCTTACCTGGCTATGGTTGCCGGTAATCGCGAACACCCCGGCACTAATGTAGGAGATGCTCGTGGGGGTTTCGCTTACGAAGCTCTGATGGCTCCAGGTAACACCGTTGTCATTTGAGACATCGATCGTGAGAGGGTTGTTTGTGCCTGATCCGTAGGTTGCGACAGCCAAAGAAAGTTCCACGTTTGAGTAAGAGCTAAGGTCGTAGGCGCTGGTTATCACCCAGTCATCAATATGATCCACCAACAGGTAACCGCTGGTTGCGGATTGATAAATCGCCTGACCACCGCCGTTATTAGATGTCCAATTTGCCGGAAATTCAGTAAAGGTAGGAACGCACTCGTGAAAAATCGTGACATTCGCCCCCATCAAGCCTGCCAGAATGGCAAGACTGAGTAGTATAAGTACTTTCTTCAGCATAAATATCTCCCTTGCTATAAAGAACCGTAAGTTTAAATTTTAGAGTTTCGAAGAATATCAAGCCTGCGATAGTTGTCAAGCAGAAACATCTTCCTCTCCGCGTACAGGGTTAAAGCCCGGCATTATGTCCGAAACGCAAAAATGGCCATCAGCGAACTGACGGCCATGTTAGTCAATTTGGTTTAGCAGACTACCATCTGAGATGAGCAAAGGCTTTGTTAGCTTCTGCCATCTTGTGGGTGTCTTCGCGTTTCTTGATCGAGGTGCCTTCTTTCTTGTAGGCAGCGATCAATTCGGCGGCAAGTTTGTCGATCATGGTCTTTTCACTACGGGCGCGGGAAGTTCCGATGATCCATCTGAAAGCGATGGCGCGACCGTTTTTCTCGTTCACTTCGGTGGGGATCTGGTAGTTTGAACCGCCAACACGACGGGAAACTACTTTCACCAGCGGGCGAACATTTTCCAGAGCGGTTTTGAAAACTTCCAGAGGTTCCTGTTTGGTCTTGGCCTGGATGATCTCAAAGGCACCGTAAACGATCTTTTCAGCAATGGATTTCTTACCCTGAACCATCAGGCAGTTCATGAATTTGGTAAGGACTACATCGTTGTATTTGGGATCCGGCAGTACTTCACGTACAACAGCTTTGCGTTTTCTTGGCATTTGTTATCCCTCCTACTTCTTGGCTTTGGGACGCTTGGTTCCGTATTTGGAGCGAGAGTTTGTGCGTTTTTCTACTCCGGCAGAATCCAGAGCTCCACGAACGATATGGTAGCGAACACCGGGAAGGTCTTTTACACGTCCACCGCGCACGAGCACGATTGAGTGCTCCTGCAGGTTGTGTCCTTCACCGGGAATATAGGCTGTAACTTCAAATCCGTTCACGAGACGGACACGAGCGACTTTACGAAGAGCTGAGTTGGGTTTTTTGGGCGTTGTCGTGTAAACACGAGTGCATACTCCGCGCCTTTGCGGACATCCCATAAGCGCCCTGTTTTTCTTTTTGACCTCAACAGCAGTTCTTCCTTTACGGATCAGTTGGTTGATGGTTGGCACTGATTTTCTCCTTATCTTTTTTTCAGTGTAGGTATATATATCTTAGAAATCAAGGATATCCTCGGCTTCTTCGCTCACTTCAGGGTGAGCAAGCTTGCTGATGATTTGGGCAACGGTGTCACCATTTGCCACAGCTTCCTTGATCATAGCGTTATAAGTTCTGGTTCCGGTTCCCACAGGGATGCGATGACCCAGAATGATGCTCTCTTTGAGCCCTTCAAGATGATCCATGCTGCCTTCGATAGCAGCCCTTGTGAGCACTTTTGTAGTCTCTTGGAACGACGCTGATGAAAGCCAGCTATCCGTCAAGAGAGAAATTTTGGTGATCCCCAGAAGCAGCTGTTCAAACTGTGCCGGTTGTTTCCCAAAAGAGATCGCTTCGCGGTTTTCGCGCTCAACGCGGATTTTGTCCACGATATCGCCTTGCAGGAAACCGGTGCTTCCGCTATCGGTAATGCGAACTTTCTTGAACATCTGGCGGATGATCACACTCACGTGTTTGTCGTCGATCTTCACGCCCTGTTTGCGGTAGATTTCCTGAATTTCGTTCAGGATCAGCATCTGTGCCTCGATCACACCCTTCACCAGCATATCATGCGGATCCAGCGGACCGTCTGAAAGAGCGTCTCCACTCTCCACGCGGTCGCCCTGGTGCACGATGATGCGCTTCCCGGTGGGGATGGCGTACTTGCGGCCGGCCAAAGGCAGCCCTTCAGTAACCATATCTCCGTCTTCCACGATGCTTTCCTGTTCCGGGGGAACCAAGAACACTTTGCCACACAGCGCTACGCCTTCTTTCACGGAATCTCCGTCTTTCACGATGGCATCAAAACCTTTGGGGATGGCGTATTCCATGGGCTTTTGATTGCGCTTGGCAACCTGAATCACGGTCTTCTTGCCGTCGGTGATGACAACGCATTTGCCGGCGTTTTCCGAGAACACGGTCTTCTTGCCCAGCACGTAGATCCGCTGATGCTTTTCATCATCGGTCAGCACTGCAACCTTGCCGTCATTCGGAGCAAAGAGCCCGTTGGAAGGAGTCACAAAGATCTCACGTCCGGTTTTCTTCAGTCCGCCAATGGTCACGATACCGTCGATATCGGAAATCCGGGCTTTGTCTTTGGGAACGCGAGCTTCAAAGAGGTCCTGCACGCGGGGCAGACCACCGGTGATGTCACGCTGTTTGATTGTCATCCTGGAGGTTTGGCCCAGGATGTCTCCGGTGTGCACAAAGCTGCCGTCTTCCACACGCACCACCAGGCCACTGGGCAGCGGGATCAGGCGGATACTGCCGTCTTCACCCACAATCTTGAATTGCGGTTGTTTCTTGCGGTCTTTGGATTCGATGATGGTGATATCGCGGCTGAAGGTGATATCGTTGTACTCTTCTTTGTAAGTAATGTCTTTAATGAGGTGTTCATAATGCAGCTTGCCCTGGGCTGTAGAGATCAAGGGATTGTTGAACTGGTCCCAGGAAAGCAATTTGGTGTTTGTGGCAATCTTCTGATTATCGCGCACGTGCACGGTGGCTGCGTATTCCACCTTGTATTCTTCGATTATCTTGTTCTCGTCCGCTTCGTCCACAATGATCAGTTTACCAAGGTGAGAAACAGAGATCAGCTGGCCCTCGGTGTTGGAAACCGTGTTCATACGATCAAACTTAACGATACCGTCGTTGGAAGAAACTACCTCAGCGAGGTCTGTTGCGGTGGAAGCTGCGCCACCGATGTGGAAGGTACGCAGGGTAAGCTGCGTTCCCGGTTCGCCGATGCTCTGAGCCGCGATAACGCCTACCGGATCGCCCATTACCACCTGATTCAAGGTGGCAAGGTTGCGGCCATAGCACTTGCCGCAGAGACCGCGGTCGGCTTCACAAGTGAGTACGCTGCGCACATAAACGCTGATCAGGCCGTGGTTTTGCAGAGTGCGAGCCATCTTGTTGCTGATCTCTTCACCGGCTTGCACAAAGACTTTGCCGGTAATAGGATCCATGATATCTTCAGCAGCATAACGTCCTTGCACACGCTCAGCCAGAGTCTGCACGACTTCGTTGCCTTCTTTGAGAACAGACATGTTTACACCGCGGTTCGTGCCGCAGTCTTCCATCGTGATGATGGCGTTCTGAGCCACATCCACCAGACGGCGGGTGAGGTATCCGGCATCAGCGGTTTTCAGCGCGGTATCGGCCAGACCCTTACG
>DHVK01000035.1 GCA_002412625.1 Cloacimonetes bacterium UBA5210 | reverse complement strand
AACGTTTTTCTGTCGAGTACCCGCCAAGGGCCATTTTGCTCCCCACAGCATTTCTTCCCCCAAGCAACAAGCATCAAAGCTCAAGGTTCTCCCCCTTAATCAAGATAGGATAAAGCTGAGTTCAAGCTGTTATTGTCCTGTGTTCACAGCAGAATTTCGGCACAAAACCAAGCTAAAACCAGGCTCATGATTGCAGCGGAAATGCTGTTTCGGGCAGCCTGCTTCACTCAAATCATGCACTGGAGTTCAAGCCGGCAAGAAGAATTACGCTTATACTACTATTTTGCAGCCGGTTTGGACTTCAAACATCCTGCTCTCGCAAAACCCACTACATGAAGTCCAAAAGCACAAACCGGAGAATCCGCGGACTGCTAGATCTTCTCCACAATCCCTTTCACGATGTTGATCGGGACCGCGAAGCCCAAGCCGATATTGCCGCCGGTTTCGGAGAGAATCATGGTATTGATCCCGATCACCTCACCGTGGATATTCACCAGCGGTCCGCCGCTATTGCCCTGATTGATGGCGGTATCGGTCTGAATCAGGTTATAATATCGCGCGTTACCCAGTTCCAGGTTTCTGCCCAAAGCTGAGATCACGCCAACGCTGACGGTGGGTTTGGCATCGTTCATCACATAGCCGTAAGGATTTCCCAGCGCGATACTCCACTCGCCCACCATGATGCTGTCCGAATCCCCCAGCCTGGCAAAAGGCAATTGATTGCCCCGGATGCGCAGAACCGCGATGTCGTGTTCCGCATCCAGCCCCAGGATTTCCGCGTCAAATTCGCGGTTATCGCTCAGCACCACTTTGATCTCGGTGGCGCCTTGCACCACATGCGCGTTGGTCAGAATGAAGCCATCCGGATCGTAGATCACGCCGCTGCCCAGGGATTGCACCTGACGCTGCATGGGGCCAAAATTGTCGAAAAAACCAAACAAGCCGAAGCTTATCCTGCCGCGCACAATCTGGGTCTTGATCACGTTTACGCTCACGACCGCCGGCTCAATCTCCGCCACCGCGCGGGTGATGGCGTTTTGGCGGCTGGTACCGGTGCTGTCGCAGGGCACATCAGGGGCGCTGAACATGGTGTGCGCGGCTGAGGGTCTGCCTCCGAAAGCATTGATCAAAGCCAGCGTTATCCCGGCATTGATGATCAGCAAAAGGATGCCCAGGAGGATGATTTGATGTGTCTTCATTGAAACTTCTTGATCGCAAATTCGATGGTTTTGATGCTAACCGTGGTGTCAAAACAGGGGCCATTGGGCCTTTCATTGAGCACGCCATAGACCGGAACTTTCCAGGCATCACGCACTCCGTCGGTGAGGTCACGATGACAGGCTACCGCCACGATCACATTCGGGGCATGATCTTTGATCAGCTTTCGCGCCAAAGAACCACCGGTGGCAACCGCTGCTTTCACGTTATATTTGTGCGCCATCTTCTTGATCTCGGCGATGTCGCATTTTCCGCATAGGGCGCATTCATTGATGTCTCCGGTGATACGGATTTTGCACTCGGAATTTTGCAGACAATGAGGCAGGAGCAGGAGGATGTTTTTGTGGCTGATGTCGCGGGCTTGGGAGAGCACAATCTCGTTGTTGAAATTCAGGAAACTCTCTTGCCAGGATTCCTTCTTTTGCAGAGTAATGGAGCCCAGAGCGCGTGCCAGATAGTAATAGACAAAAGCCAGCATCCATTTGCTGAAGTTCAGCATCCATTTTGGCCGGATGGGGTGATGCGTGGCCAACAGGGTCAAGATCCAGGAAGACACCAGAATCACCAGCAAGATGAATAACATGGTGTAAACAACTGTCTCGGTTAGCGATAGACCAAGCCGAAAATAGCTACCCAAAGCGGTGCCGAAAAACGCGATTGCCAGGATGAACAGGCTGCTGCTCACCAATAGCGGAAACTTTATCACTGACAGATAATACTCTTTCATTACTCTATCCTTTCTCCAATTTCCAGCCGGGCGCCCAGGATAAACTGCCGGGCATCCATCTGTTTCTTGCCGGCGGATTGAACCATCAGTATCTTCAGGTCATAATCCGCGGTGGATATACTGAATCCGGTCCCGGGAAAGATCCCGGAGATGCTGCCCGCCTCCTTTACAGAGCGGGTCGCGGTGATCTCTGCCTGCAGAATCTTGAGCTGCTTGTCCCGAAAATTCACATAAGCTCCGGGTTCGCAGGCATAGGCGCGGATCTGCCGGTTGAGCAGTTCCGCTGGTTGCTTGAAATTCAGATGCAGATCGTCCTTCACCACCATCCGGGAATAGGTGGCAAGAGCGTGATCCTGCTTGTGTTCCGGGAAATCTGAGGGCTTTTGCAGATAGCAGAGCAGAAGCCTTGCGGCCTGGTTTGCCAGGCGGGTGTGCAGGCTGCTGTAATCCTCGTTGGGTTCTATCTCCAGCTGTTCCCGGATCAGGATGGGGCCGGCATCCATCTTTTGAGAAAGGCGGAAGATGCTGGTTCCGGTAAACTGCTGTCCGGCCAGGATAGCGGCGCGGATGGGGGAAGGGCCGCGATGTAAGGGCAATAGCGAAGGGTGCAGGTTGATCGCCGGGTGCGGATATAGCTTGCGCAGAGTTTTGCCCAGGAAGGCGCCGTAAGAGGCCGTGATCAGGATCTCTGCCTCCAGCTCCGCCAGCTTCGCAAGGCTATCCGGGCTGTTCACATCCTCCGGGCAAAATGTGGGGATGCCCAGGCTTTGCGCCGCCTGCGCCAGGGGGGTGGCTTCCAAAAGCTGTTTGCGGCCTTTGGGGCGGGGGGGTTGGCTGATTGCCAGAAGCACTGTGTGCGCGGGCTCGGCATGGAGTTCTTCCAGCGCGGAAATCGCAAACTCAGAGCTTCCGGCAAATACTATCTTCATTCGTCCTCGTAAACCCGGATGTTCACGCCATCTTTGGCTTCAGCTTCCATTTCCTTCAGCCGGCGCTTCAGTTTCAGCTTTGCCAGAGTGGAGATGCGATCTGTGAAGACCACGCCATCCAGATGGTCATACTCGTGCTGAATCACCACCGCTTCATAGCCTTCGGCGCTGGCCTGCACTCTGGTGCCGTCCGGGCTTGTGTAGCTGTAATCGATCTTCAGGGCGCGGGGCACATTGGCAAACAGATCCGGCAGGCTGATGCAGCCTTCTTCACCGAGCTGCTCGCCTTCCAGCTTGTCGATGCTGGGGTTGATCATCACCTGGGGTTCGCGCTCTTCGCCTTCACGGCTCCACCAGGGGTCGATCACGAAGATGCGCAGATCCACGCCCACCTGATTGGCGGCCAGGCCTACGCCATCGCGTTCATACATGGTGTGGATGAGATCCGGCAAAAAGCTCTTCAAAAAAGGATCATTGTGGTCTGCTTCATTCAGCTTTTTACGCAGAATGGCGTCACCCAGGATCCTGATGGGTAGTGTCTTTGGCATTTTATTTACTGCTTGTTTCCACTGGGGGGTTGAGGTTCAGGATCTGCACGATGGCGGCGCGCTGAAATTCCACCCGGATCTTGTTGGTATCGTCGATTTCCACAACGACCACGTTCTTATCCGGTTTGATGCTGACCACACGGCCGTAGATGCCGCTGGAAGTGAGCACTTTGTCGTTTACCTGAAGGCTTTCCAGCATCTTCTGGGTTTCTTTCTGGCGCTTTTGTTGGGGTCTGATCATCAGGAAATACATGATTCCAAAGAGGGCGGCGAAAAAGATCAGGGAAGAGCCCATTCCGCCTCCGGTTGATGCTTGAGCTTGTAGTATGATGTGTTCCATATTGTTTCTCCTATATTGCGAAAAAATTGGGGTAAATTCGGATTAAAATCTGCAGCAGGATGTTTGCGTACACACCTGCCAAAATGTCGTCTATCACCACACCCCAACCCTTGGTTAAGCGCTGGCTGCGGTAGATCGGGAAGGGCTTGGTGATGTCGAACGCTCTGAACAAAACAAAGGCGTAAAGCCCGATTAACCAACTATGCGGCAAAAACAGGGTCGCGACAAAGTAACCCCAAAGCTCGTCCAACACGATGCTGCCGGCGTCTTCACCCAAGACCTGCTCTGCCTTGTAACAGAGCCTCACCGAAAGCAGAGCCAAGCCCGCAATCAGAATGGGGAAGAGCCACACCCAGATCCCGGCGTACATGGCGGGCAGGATCATATATAATCCAAATGCCGCCAAAGAGCCGAAAGTGCCCGGAGCAAAAGGTATCAAGCCCACTCCGAACATGGTGGCAAGCGCTGTGCTGAAACTTAGCTTTTTGCTCATAGATTGATTTCTATGAAGGCGTCCTTCCTGGCGTTATCAATCCAGGCGTCATAAGCTTCCATCTGCTTCACCTGAGTCAGATAGCCCTTCAGCTGGTCTTTCACTTCTTCGAAAGTGAAGACGCGGCTGGGCTGTTCCTGATCCCTCATGAAGATGTAGATCATGGTTTCGTTTTTCAGGACTTCTGTGGGGGTGCCCACGGGACTGCTCATGATGGGGGCGGCAAACAGCTCCGGAAACTCTTCCGCGCTGAAATCGCCGATCAAACCGCCGTCTTTGGCAGACATCGGATCGGTGGAATATTCCCGGGCAAGCGCTTCAAAGCTCTCTCCGGCCAGGATGCGCTGGCGAATGCTCTGCATCAGTTGCATTTCGCGCTCGGCATCGCTTTCACCGGCTTCCACGATCTTCAGGATGTGGCTGGCGCGCACTTCATCACCCCGGCGATCGGTGAGCTTGATGATGTGGTAGCCAAACTGGGTCTCCACCACCGTGCTGATCTCGCCCACGCTGAGGGCAAAGGCAGCGTCTTCAAAAGGCTTCACCATCATGCCGCGCTTGAAGTAACCGAGGTCTCCGCCTTGCTGTTTGCTGGGGCAATCGCTCTGGGCAGAAGCCAGCTCCGCAAAGTCAGCTCCGGTCTGCAGCCGGGTATATATATCCTGGATCTGTTGCCGGGCTTGCGCTTCCGTGTCGTCCGAGGCCGAAACTTCGCGCAGAATCATGCGCAGATCCCAGCTCACGGGCTTCACCGCCATGGTATCTTTGGTGGCTTCGTAATACTGCATCATCTCGGCATCCGAGACCATCACCTGCTTGGAGATGTGTTGCTCCATCAGCTGTTCGGCAAGCGCGTTCTCGGTGATCTGAGAGGCAAAGAACTCCTGCAGATCCCGCTGGGTGAAGCGCATCTTGAGCAGATCCGCCTGAAACGCCGCTTCACTGGGATATTGGCTTTTGATTTGTTTTACATAGTTCTCGGCATATTTATTGATAGCGCTTTCATCCACCTTGATATTCATGTCTTTGGCCTTCTGGACCATCAGCTTTTGTTCCACCATGTGGTTCAGGATTTGCTCCGGAACCAGCATTTCTTCGTTGATGCCGGAAGTACGCATCTGGTTAATTTGGCGCTCGAGTTCTGAGAGAAGGATGATCTCGTTGCCCACGCGGGCCACGATTTTATCCACCAATTCAGCATTGGCGGACAGGGCGATGCTGATTAGCAGCACGATCCAAAGTAGTCTTTTCATCATTTTCCTTTGTTAGTAATAGTATATTTCATTGCTTCGGGCTTTCACCTCGCGCAGGAGGTTGCGATACACTTCTTCTTGTTTTTCAGAGAGGATCTTGCGGCGAATCTCGGCCCTGTGTTCTTCAAAGCTGGCTTCTTTCTCGCTCTCCTGGGTAGCTGTGTAGCGAAAAACGTACCACAAATCATCTTTTGTTAAGAGTCCGGGGCGATTCAGCTCCAGATCACGCGCGGCCAGCCAGAACACGGAATCCGCCGAAGTGGATTCCACAAAGCCCAGCATACCCCCGCTTTCTCGCAGGTTCTCTGTGCTGTAACGCCGTAGCGCGACATTGAAATCCATGCCCTGGATGATCTGCTGCAGGACATTCTCTGCCGTGAGCTTATCCGGCAAGGCGATGCGCTGAATATTGTACATCACCGCCGGTTTGCGGAATTCTGCCTGATGCACCCGGAAATAGCTGAACAGCTGATCTTCGGAGATGCGCATCTGAGCCAACTGCTCGGCGATCAGGGCATTGGCCTTCACCTTTTTGGTGGCGTAGCTGATGCGCTCTTTGATCACCGGTTCCCGGTCCAGCCCGGCTTTCTCTGCCGCCTGCGCCAAAAGCGTGAGATTCACCCAATCTTCCACATAGCGCCGCCGGGAAGGGCCGTCCATGGCGTCCCACTCCCCCTCGCCAAAGCTTGCTTTGAAGGTTTCAAGCTCCAGGACTTCGCCGTTCACTTCTGCCAGAATCGCCGCTTTCGGCTCTTTCTTACAGCCTGCGGCAAGGACCAGAATCAGGACAAGGGCAAGGGCTATTTGCTTCATAGAAAAGGCGGGGTGTATTTGATCCGGATAAACGGTTTCTTGTCTGCAGGGGCGGAGAGCGGATGGAAAAACTCGATCTCACCAAAGTCCTTGCGCTCGAACTTGCTCATCAGCACGATGCCTTCCGGAGTGATCAAAGTGCCGTCGGCAAAGGTCTTTTCTGATACATAAGCTTGAATAATGGGCGTGATATCCACGACCAGTGAATCGGCAGTGAAACTGGTGATATTGAACAAAGTCATAAAGAACTGCGGCCGGAACATATCCGTGGTAAGAATCACCTGCGGGCTTTCGGGACGCGCTTTGATCAACAGAGGACTGAAGTCATAGCTGATCGCATTGCGCAGCGAGGGCTGATCCTTCTTGATATGCAACACCAGTTCGGCTTTGTTGATACTCACGCGTTTGAGATCGGCGGGGTTGAGCTGGTTTCCGTTTTTATCCCGATACGCCGTCATATCCGGCTGAAGGTCCACATATATGCGCTGAGGCTGATAATTGCTGATCTTCCACTCTCCGGGAACTACCGGGGCGTCCTGGTGCGTGAGAAAGTAGTCGTTCTTGGCGGCATAGCGGGAAAAAGACGAAAATGCCTCATCTGAAGAGTTTTCTTTGAAGTCGTAGCTGATCTTGCTGCCAATGGTACCGCTGCTCAGGCGGATTTCCGCAAAGCCATCGGCAAAGCCAGCTTCATCGGAAGCTTTGATCATGATGTTCAGCCCCGTGCTATCCGCGTTTGCCTGCCAGTTTTGCAATAGCGAATAGGGCAGAGCGATCCGCAGGGTGTCTGAAGAAATAACAGTGTGATCCAAAGTAACGGCAGCTTGAGTGATCTCTGCCAGGTCTTCTGCGGCAATATCAAAGGGATTTGCCTGATACTCCGCGTTCACTTTGAAGAACTGCAGTCTGATCGGGTTTGCGGTATGCTCGCTACTACGCAGCAGCACCAGCTCCAGGTTCAGGTTACTGAGGTCATGCAGGTTCTGAATGGTACTATCCGCGGGAAGATTGGTGAAGCGCAGGATGCTGCGAGCTTCCGAGCCATTCCAGCGTCCCACCAGCAATGCCTTGCGATTGGTGAGGATGCTGTCCAGCGAATCCGCAGGAAAGCTGTATCCGGAGATCAATGCATTTTCATCCTGAATGATCTGAGCTTCCAGATCACTCCAATTGGTGCCTGTCAGATTATTCTTCTTTGTGCAGCCAAACACTGCCACCAGCACTGCCAGCATTATTAAAAGGTGTCTTGCATTCTTCATATATTCTAATCCTAAAAGATAGATTTTGTAAATTAGTAGTTATAGTAGGCTCTGTGGATATGTAGATAATTGGTCAAGCTTTTTTTTCCGTTCGGGTGTTTGCAGCTACTTAGGCCCGGCGCGGGGCTGTGGATAACTTGTGGACAAGTAGGGCTCTTTATACACCGGTTATCCACCAAAAAAGCGCCTAAAGCATTTAGTGACAAGTTTTCCACCGCTATCCACAGGAAGTCATACACAATTGTGGATAAGTCCCGACGGAAGGCTCCTAAGCCCATTATAGCAAGGCTTTTTGCCGGTGCTTGATACAATTTGTATTTCACTGTCATTTTGCTTTACTGCTCAAGTTTTTGATCATCAATTCCACCAGCGAGCGGAAGGTCTCATCTTCGCGGAAGAGATTCTCGATCATGCGTTTAGCGTGCAAAACGGTGGTATGATCCTTGCGGTTGTAATACTCGGCAATATCCTTCAGAGAAAGTGCCGGAATCAGCAGGTTTGCCAGATACATAGCCACTTGTCGCGGAAACGCCACATTTGGCTTGCGGCTTTTATCCATCAGTTGTTCAGAAGTGAGCTGATAGGTGCGGCAGACTTGATTGGTGATGGCGTCCAGGGTGATCTCGCGGCTTACTTCACTGATCATATCAGCCAGGATGGTCTGAGCGATTTCGGCATCGATATCTTCCGGATTCAGTTTGTTATATGAGGCAAAGGCCAGGATGCGGATCAGAGAGCCCTCAAGCGCGCGTACAGAGGAAGTAATGTTATCCGCGATGAAGTTTATCACATCGTCCGGAAGAGCGATGTTTTCGGGCTCTGCTTTCTTGCGCAGAATCGCCACGCGGGTTTCAAAATCCGGATTCTTGAGGTCTGCCAGCAGTCCGCTCTCAAATCTGGTAACCAGCCGGTTTTCCAGATCCGGGATCGCTTTGGGCGGGCGGTCTGAGGTCAAAACGATCTGCTTCCGGTTGTCAAACAACGCGTTAAAAGTGTGAAAGAATTCCTCCTGAGTGCCTTCCTTGCGGGAGAGGAAGTGAATATCATCCACCAAGAGCAGGTCCACTTTGCGGAATTTGGCGCGAAAATCGCTCATCTTGTTGGCGCGGATGCTCTCGATCATTTCGTTTGTAAAAGCTTCACTGGTGGTGTAATAGATGCTGCAGTTGCGTCCTTCCTGGAGCACAAAATTGCCCACGGCTTGCATCAGATGGGTCTTGCCCATGCCGCTTTCACCATAGATGAATAGCGGATTATAGGTGAAGCCGGGGGATTCTGCCACGGCTTTGGCGGCGGAATAGGCGAAATTGTTGTTTTTTCCAACCACGAATTCTTCGAAGTTATAGCGGTCATTCAAGCGGGCGTTCAGGATCACCTTTTTGTCGCTGTAGTCCGAGATGCCGGTTTTTTCGCTGTTGGCGCGGTAGGCGTGGGTGATGAAATTGATGTCGTAGCGCCGCCCGTATAAGCTGAAAGAGATCTCGGAAAGTACCTCTTTGTAGTTTTGATTCAGATAATTTGCACTGAATTGGGTGGGAACCCGGATCACGAGCTGAGTATCACTCATATCCACCAATTTAGTTTCATAGAACCAAGTTTTGAAACTCTGCTCGTTGATGTTTTGCTCCAACTTGTCTAATACGTTTTGCCAAATATCTTGATCCATATGTCCTAATCCTTTTGCTATTCGAAATTTATCCACACCAGCCATCCGACTACCCGCTGAGTCCAAGAATATTTCCAAATATATGTAAAGCAGCATCTTAGCAATAGTGTTTAGCTGTGCTTAACTGCTTGCATACCGTTGTTATCCACAACTTATCCACATCTTGTCTTTCTTATTATCTGGCAAAGGCTTGACTGATTTTGGAAGGCCTCACAAGGCCACCGCAGGAAGAAAATCTCTGGTGGCTTTTTTTGTCAAGCCATGAAAAGACAAAAGGATATGAGCCCGGATTGAGGTAAATCTCGCTAATTTCATAGCGCATTGCAGGATATGCTTTTCTTTTGTGATTCCCAAAAGTGATGTGTAGCAGTGTATATTACAGTATGATAAGGGATTATCGATATATAAAGATTTCGTTAAGATTGATCCCGAGCTTTGGCTGAGGATCATCCGCACACGGCCTCTATGCGGCATTTATTGCCTCGGTTTTAGCTTGGTTTTGTGCCGAAATTCTGCTGTGAATACAGGACAATAACAGCTTGAACTCAGCTTTATCTGATCTTGATGAAGGGGGGAAACCTTGAGCTTTGGTGTTTGTTGCATGGGGAAAGAAGTGCTGTGGGGAGCAAAATGGCCNNAACGTTTCGGGAGAAACGAGCTCCATCGGAACACGCCGCTCCCGGGGCGTTTTTCTGCCAGACAGCACCCAGCCCGAAACAAAAACAGCAGCCAACTATAGATTGCGTGTTATCCCCGCAGGGAAAGGGATTCCGTCATCATGCTGTGTGAGTCAAAAACTTGTGTGAAGTCCAAAGCGCTGTTTAATAGCGTATGAGAGTATAGACAGGCTAAGCCCTTTGAACTCCACAGAGATTGAACTCCACGTTCGGGTAAGCAAAAAAAGGCTCCCCGAAGGGAGCCTTATATGATAGCGAGATAAGCGGAAGCTTATTTCATCATGATCATTTTCTTGCTGCTGCTGTATTTGCCGGCATTCATTTTGTAGAAGTAAACACCGGAAGAAACAGGGCGGTTGTTGGCATCTGTGCCGTTCCAAACCACGCTGTGTTCACCAGCGGCTTTATCGGAATTTACCAGACGTTTTACGAGCTGACCTTTGAGGTTGTAGATTTCGATGGTCACGGGGGCGTTTTCTTTGACGCTGTAGCGGATAGTGGTTTCCGGATTGAAGGGGTTCGGATAGTTGCCTTTCAGTTCGGTTTTGACCACGGGAGCGCTGTTGTCGTCGTTTGAAGAAGCACCGCTGTGCACGCTGACGTTATCCACGTAGAACACGAAAGCATCATCGGAAACGCAACGGATACCGATGAAGGCGCTTTGGTTGTCATAAGAGGAGAGGTCGTAGTGATATTCGGTCCAGCTGGTGGGAGCTTCCACATGGCTGGTGCCGGTGATGTAGGTGAAGAGCTGCGGGTAGATCGCGGGAGCGGTGGATACACCTACTCTGAAGCGTTCCAGACCGTATTGAGCGGTATGGCTCTTGGCATAGAACTTCAGGCTGCTGTTTGCGCCCAGATTGATTCTGGGAGTGATCATCCAGTCGCTGTTGGGTCCATTGACCGCGGCAAAGCTGGCGGCCATTTTGTTGCCTTCATAAGGGTCCATGCCGGTAATCGGAGGCACTGTGGCGCTCGGATTGAAGACGATGTACGCCATTGCAGATTCACTATTGGGGAAGGTGATGCCTTCGAAGCCATAGGTGCCGGAGCCGTCTTGGTCCAGAAGGGTCCAGGGCGCCATTGCCATGGCGAAATCGTCGTAGGTCTCGAAGCTGTCTTCAAAGACGACAGGAGCGATTTCCAGATTCACCGTTACGTCCACAGTCGCGGCAGCGGATTCGCCGTTGTTGTAAACAGCGGTAACGCCATAAACGTAATCGGCATTGGGCATGCTGTTGTTGGTAAATGTAGTCACAGCAGGATCGTTGATGGAGCTGATCAGAGCGCCGTCACGGTAAACCTTGTAACCTAACAGTACTGCGCGGGAATTGGTTTTCGCGCTGTCGATGCGGGCATTTTTCAGAGATCCGGTAGTGCTGGGTTGAGCGGATTCTACGATGGGGCGATGAGCGATGGCTTTGTATGTGCCACCCTGAACCACCAGACCCTGGAGCTGCCAGTTGTAGGTGAGGGGGGTAGCGCTAACTTGGCTGAGTGTGGTCCAGGCATTGTTGATGTACATCATGTTGCCTTTGCCTTCGACCTGGGGACCGGTATCGCAACCTGCGGGGTATCCACCCTGGGTGTTCACATTGTAACCGAACCAGAGTTGGTCGCCGGTGATCAGTACAGGGTTGGTGAGGATTACAGTAGTCCAATCCTGAATTGTGGGGTTGCTAACGACCTGGCTGTGCACCAGAGTTCCCGGCGCGGTAGCGGTACCACCGGTCCAGATCTTCACGGTATAGACAGCGTTGGCGTACATCGGGGTAAACTTCACCATGGCCAGGGTTCCACCCACATGGGGGAGGATGTCATTGGCGTCATAGCGATGAGCGACGTCGAAGTTTGCTACGCCGTCGGTACCGATGCTGTTGTCGATGAGGTCGTTGTTGCTCCAGGAGATCCATACGCCTTCCAGCGGAGGAACAGGGCTGGTCCAATTCAGGTTTACATTGTTGCCTTCCACTGTGGCAGCGAGATCAGCCGGCGGGGCGAGATCTTCGATGGTCACGGTGACGGTGTTTGTGGGCAGGCTTTCACCGGCGGTGTAGGCGGCGGTTACGTGGTAATCGTAGCTGCCGAGTTCAAGGGCGCTATCCACGAAAGTGAGGGTTTCAATATCGGTCACTGTGCCAACCAGGGCGCCATCACGATAGACTTTGTAACCGGTGTGTTCGCGGGTGATGCTTCTGTTGCTTCCGCTCTTGGCAAAAGTGCCTTCAGCGAAAGTGAGAGTGGTTTCTTCGATAGCTTGGGGAGTATAGGCCAGGGCGCGGAATTCGTGATCCACATAGCCCTGGATAGACCAGTTGTAGGTGAGGGGGGTAGCGCTAACTTGGCTGAGTGTGGTCCAGGCATTGTTGATGTACATCATGTTGCCTTTGCCTTCCACCTGGGGACCGTCGTCGCAACCGGCAGGATAACCGGCTTGGGCAACGATGCCGACGCCGATCCAAAGCTGGCCGGTGGTGGGAATCGGGATCGGGGTGGTGAGTTCCACGGTGTTCCAGGAGCCGATCACCGGAGCATTGACGAGCTGAGAGTGAATCATGCTTCCGGGAGCGGTAGCGGTGCCGCCGGTCCAGATTTTCACGGTATATGTGCTGAGGGTTTCATTGGGCACAAATTGCATGTGGGTGAGGGTGGAGCCTTGGAACCCGGCAAGGTCTGCAGCATCGTAACGATGGGCTATGTCGAAGGTAGCGGCGCCGTTTGTGCCGATGCCGTTTCCGAGGTCAGCAGTATCGCACCAGGTGATCCATTCGCCGGTGGGCGGGGGTTCGGGGGCGTTCCAGCTGAGGTGGACATCATTTGCCTGGATAGCAGCCTGCAGGTTTGTGGGCGGGTAGAGATCGGTAGCGGTTTGGACACCGATTCCGCCAAGGCTGATGTTGTGGGCTACGCGGCTGAGGTTATCGGTGATAACCATCGTGGTAGAGTGGTCGCCGGCTGCGGTGGGAGCGTAAACCACTACCACAGAAGCGGAATGACCGGCACTGAGGTTGAAGGGTAAGCCGGGGTTCGGGACACTCATCATCGCGCTGTTGATGGCGATGCTGGTGATACCCAGGATGCCGCTGCCAGTGTTTGTGATGGTGAAGGTTTGGCTAACGGTTTCACCGAGGTTGACTTCACCAAAGTTGTGGGAAGCGGGATTGATGGCGAAGATCGGGTTTTCCGGAGTGGTGCCTTCGGAGATAGTGATGTTGTCGATCATGAGATCGTTGTCGCCATTGCCGGAAACGGTAGATTCACCGTAGAAGGCGAAGTATTTGATGCCGGTAAGGCCGGCAAGAGTAATGCTGTAGTTCATGCCATCAGCAGGGATGTCGTTGAATACATGCTCGGAACCGGTGTTGTTCCATTCACGCAGGATGGTGGGATTGCTCATTTCCGGGCTATCGCTGACGATAACCATGAAGCGGTCGTCTTCCTGGGTGGTGGTGGGAGGAGTGGTTTGGTTCCAGGTCATCAAAGCAGCGTCGAAACTAAGCTGGAAGCTGCCTGCAGGTACGTTGACCGGAGGGGTGATCAGCCAGCCGTTGCGGGAGGAGCCGTAGATGTTTATCTTGGCAGCCTTGTTGTCGGCAGCCACGTTTAACCAATCATCCTGGAACCATTGAGCGGTGGTTCCGGTAGGATCGGGGTAGAGGCCGTTGAGTTGGGTCCAGTTCATCACCGGCCAATCAGCGGCTACTGTGCCGAAATCTTCGGTCCAGGGGAAGGTGGAGATGATGGGATCGTAGCAAGAACCGCTGAGGGTAATTTCTACTTGTTGAGCACCGGCTGTAACGGTGGCGTTGCCAGTGTGGTTGCCGGCAATGGTGGGTGCATATTGCACTACAAAGCTGGCGGTTTCACCGGCATTCAAGCTCACAGGGCTGAATGCTTCAGCAAGGGAGTAGTATTGGCCGTCAACGGACACGGTGGAGACGTTCAGAGTTCCGCCGCCGTTGTTGGCGATGGTGAAGCTTTTTTGGGCGCTGGTATTTACCAGATTCTGTCCAAAATTCCAGGTAGTGGGGTTCACGATTAAATTCGGGTCTGCAGAAACTTGTTCAATCGTTATATCGTCAACAGAGATGTACCAGGGAGAGGAAGTGATGGTTCCCAGAATGCCGACGTAGTAAACTCCGGATTCAGGAACGGAGAAAATGCCTTCCAGCATCTGGTAATCGCCGTTAATAATGCTTGTGGATTCCAAAATGGTATTGGTCATACCTGCAGCGCTGGGCTCAGAACCAAAGCTGATGCCGATGCTGGCATTTGCGGCAGTTGCTCCATCCTGTCTGGCATACATGTTTACCCGGTAGTCTGTTCCGGCTTCCAAAGAAAGGGCTTTGAACATCCAACGAGTATTTCCGTAGCGCAAAAATGCATTCCAGGCGCCGGTTCTGGGAGTCCGGTTGTAGTTAGTTTGGCTGGTATTTGCGGTCCAGATATTGGTTCCGGCAATGCCTTCCTGCATCCAACCAGCGATCGCGGCGTTGTCTGTGTTGCCGGTTTCAAACCCTTCAAGCCAAGGCAGATTGTAAACAATCGGATCTTCCATGGAAGTGAAAGTCCATACAGGGCAATCAGTAGCGTCACCATTGTCGTTGTAGGGCACTACCTGCCAGTAATAGGTGCTGCTAAATTCCAGGTTTGGAGTGTTGTAGCTGGTTACGCTGCCCAGATCTTCCACAAAAGCGGGAGGATTGGTGGTGCCCATATACAGTTTGTAACCGGTGGGAAGTCCGCCGCCGCTGCTCCAGCTCAAGGTGGTGGCCATGGTGGCGAGGGTGCTGCCATCAGCGGGACTAAGCAGGTTTGCGGGGTTCGGGGGATTGGTGATCTGTACGCCGCTCATATTGAAAGTGACATTGGCGCGGTCTACAGAAACAGTTCCGGTAGTCGCATCAGCGGCAGGAAGAGTATCATTCTGATATCTGAGCGAAGTATTGATACCGGTGGTGGCGGTGAAATATACCGAAGCGTTTTGAGTATAATCTCCGGGAATCATTGAAGTTAAGATATCCACGAGGATGTTTGAACTGCCGTCCCAGGTGAAGGGGGCGATGAAAGAATGCACGTTCAAGCCATTTACAGGCAGGAAGTCGTTTTCAAAGAAGACTTCAGTGTATTCACCCACTTCAAAAGTGGTGGTGAGCACACTTTGCTGAGTTTGTTTGATCTTGATGCTAAAGTTTGGCATCGGGGAGATCGTGTTTACGGCTTGCACATTGAATGCCAGTGAGTTGATGGGGCCTGCGCCGCCACCTGCGTTTTCGATGTCCGTGGCAGTATAGAGATACTGCTGACGGAAGTTCTTGAAATATGTACCATAAGGTGTTGGGGCACCGGTAGTTATGTTTGTAGTGGTGCCTTCGCCAATGGTAATGTTTACCTGAGCGAATAGACCGCTGCATAAGCCTAATCCTAAGATCAGGAGCATGAATAACAGCTTGTGTCTGTTCATACGTTTCTCCTTGTATTGTTTTGTGATATTATTAATCTTGCATAGTATGTGCAGATTTTGTTCCTAAGTCCGTCAAAACTGGCTTGGGAAGATAAAAAATAGAAAACTGAGAGTCAATTTAGTAGTGAACACCATTAAAACAAAAGAGGATATCCTGTAAAGAAAAATATCTTGCTCCAGATTGTGGCTGACGTAGTGGAGCAAATAGCGAAGGCGAAAATGGATTACAGGGTTTACAACTGATAACTGCACTGCGCAGAGCTGATATTTGTCCATAACGCATAGCCGGAGATAGGCTTAGGGCAGTTTGTCCAGTCGCTGTCCACTATATATATGTATGGGGAGATAAATCCCGAGAGTTCTTTGACGTATATAGCGTGTTTTGTGTGAGAGTATGAGGGAGTTGCTCCCGGCGCCGGCAGTGGTAGTCGCGAAAGGCGGAACAGCGTCCGCCTTCACAGTAAATGGGAAACTAACGGGGTCTATTTTTTGCCCAGGGCAGCCACATAGATCACAAATTCCTCCACTCCATCCAGAGCGAGGGCGGCATTCAGCCCTTCATCCAGATAAGCGCCGATCATGCAACATCCGGCGTCGATCGCCTCTGCGGCAAGATGCAGGTTTTGGCCGATGTGCCCGGCATCCAGATACAGATAGCGATAGCCTCGCTGCCCATAGCGCCATGAGGTGCGATAGGGCACGGCGGTGTAGATGAAATTAACCGCGGCTTTGGCGACCATTTCCTGGCGCAGGCAGCCTTCAAATATCTTCTGCTGAATCTCCGGGCTTTCGTCCAGGAGGATCAGGCAGTGCTTGATCGGGTGATAGTAATAAAGGCCGGACTTGAGGCCGCTGACGCGGTGGATATCCACGAAGCACTCGATGGGGTGGCGGGAACCGGCGGAGGGTACATTGCGAAATGTAACTTCCATGCGCTCATTGGAGCGGAAATCACGCGCCCAGGAAGCCGCCCAAAGCAGGAAAGACAGTTCTTCCAGAGAAAGCCCTTGTTCACTGTATTTTCGCAAACTGCGGCGCTGTTCAAAGGCTTGTTGGAGGCTGATTTTATGAAAATCCAGTTTGCCCACTGCAGGCAGCGCAAAGAGTTCGCCACTGCGGGCCTTGATCGCGTCCGGACGAGCTAAGCCGAGTTCCTGATCGCTTTTATCCGCATATACATAGCGGGTTAGCTTCACAAAATCCGGACCGATATCTTTGGCTTTGGGGCGTTCGGCTTCGATTTCCGCCATCAGCGGGCGCATGGCGCGCTCCATCAGTTCCAGTTCTTCGTGGCTCATCCCGCTTTCTTGGCAAATCTGTTCGTTGGAATAACCGTGGGTTTTGTAATACAGATAGTCAAATGTTTTGGCGTCCATACGCATCTCCTTGTGGTGTTAGAGCAGGGTTTCGGGGCCATCCTGCTTCAGGTGTTCAATTACCAGTTTCACGTCCTCAGAGCGTTCCTTGGGCAGGATCAGGATGGCATCCGCGGTTTCGATCACGCAGAGGTTGTCCAGTCCGATGATGGCAGTGAATTTGCTGCTCTGGATGAAGTTGTTTTTGGCGTCCTTGAAATATGTTTCCGCGTTGCTGAAGTTTTGCTCAGCATCCCGCGGGGAAATCTCGGAAAGGGCTTTCCAACTGCCCACATCGCTCCAGCCGATATCTACCGGGATCACACAGCGGGCAGCAGCCTGTTCCATGATGCCGATATCGATGGGGGTGCGGGGCATCTGGCGGTAAAGCTCGCTGATATCCGCATCTGCTCCGGCGGTCTGCCAGATCTTACCGATTTCCGCGCAGAGTTCCGCGACGCGGGGTAGATGCTGTTCAAAGGCTTCGCGGATGGTGCCGAGGGTCCAGCAGAACATGCCGCTGTTCCAAAAGAAACCACCTTTTTTCAAAAAGGCTTCGGCGGTGGCTTGATCCGGCTTTTCCTTGAATCTGCTAACTGAGTAGATGCCTTCTTTGATAATGGCTCCGGCTTCGATGTAGCCATAGCCGGTGGCAGGGTAATCCGGCACGATGCCGAAAGTGATCAGGCGCTTATCTTCGGCAGCGGCGCGGGCGGTTTGCAGGCTGGTCAAAAAAGCATCGGTGTCTTTGATAACATGATCCGCGGGCAAGACGATCATGGCGGTGTCTTCCGGATAACGGGGCAGAAGATATTGCACGCTGAGCGCGATGCAGGGGGCAGTGTTCATGCCGAAAGGCTCGATGATCACGTTTTCAAGCGGCAAGGCGGGCAGATGTTCATGCACCAGAGCCACCTGGTTGGCAGCGGTCACGATGTAAATATCATTGAGCGGGATCAGGGGCAAGAGGCGGTCCACGGTGAGCTGAATCATAGAGCGGTCGCCGGATACTTTGAGAAACTGTTTGGGATGGTCTTTGCGGCTCAGCGGCCAGAATCTGGTGCCGGATCCACCGGCCATAATGAGGGCGATCATCTTTCCTCCGGGGCTGTTCATTGTTCTATGACCTGGATGTTTTTGGGATAGCTGAAGTTCCACACGCTGGCGGGTATCGGCTTATCCAAATTGATGTTCGAGAATTTGTAGCTCACCCGGTTTGAGGATTTATCCGTGTAACTGAGGCTGGAAACGAGGCCGCTGTGGTTGTCCAGGGTGGCTTCGAGGCTGCTGATGAGGGGGTCTTTGGCGGGGGTGAGGCGCACGCGGCTTTTGCCACCTTTGTTTTCCAGGATCTTCAGCTCGCTCTTCTGCCAGAAGTGTTCCAAGATCTCGATCGGATTCATCTTGTTGAATTGGGGTTCCACGCGGCTTTTGAACAGGGTTTTGGAATCCGCGTCATAGAGCTCGGCAAAGCCGTTGTGGATCATCAAACGTTGCACGGAGGGGCTGGTAAAACTCATCAGCATGCGGTCTTTCTGAAAGTAGAGCTTGCCGGTGTAGCTCAGGGTTTTGTTGATCTGCACAAAGTGGTTTTCCTGGCTTACATCCGCCTGAAAGCTCTTCAGGTTTGAATAGCGGGCACTCAGTTTTTGATACAGCTCCTGCGTGGTTTGCGCTGCCAATAATGTGCTCAGCAGCAAGATCAGGATCAGGTTAATCTTCTTCACTTAAAACTCCTAAACGGATAAGGTCTTCACGGTTTGCCATTACATCGCGGGATTTGCTGCCCAGGTGCGGGCCCACGACCTGCGCTTGTTCCAGAAGGTCCACCAGTCTGCCGGCGCGGGCATAACCGATCTTGAAATGCCGCTGCAGCATGGACACAGAGGCGGTGTTTGAGCGCACCACCACTTTGGCGGCTTCCGGGAACAGTTCGTCGTCCCACTCAAAGAATCCTTCCATTCTGCCGTCGGCTTCTACCTTCAGGGTAAAGTCTTGTTTGGGTTTGGGTTGAGTGGCCAGATAGTCGTTCACTTTGGCGATTTCTGCGTCTGAGACATAAGCACCGTGAATGCGTTCCGGCGCAGCTTTTCCGGGGGGCAGGAAGAGCATATCACCGCTGCCCAGAAGCCGTTCCGCGCCGATCATATCGAGGATCACGCGGCTATCCACCCGCGAGGAGACCTGGAAGGCGATGCGGGCCGGGAAGTTTGCCTTGATGATGCCGGTGATCACCTTGATGGACGGGCGCTGGGTGGCCAGGATGAGGTGGATGCCCACCGCGCGCGCCATCTGCGCCAGGCGGGTGATCGGCAACTCGATGTCCTTGCCGCTGGTCATGATCAGATCGGCAAATTCATCCACCACGATCACGATATAAGGCAGACGTTCCAGGGTCACATCCTGAGTGTATTTGTCGTTATAAGCGGTGATTTCGCGCACTTTGGCATCCTGCAACAGCTCATAGCGGCGTTCCATCTCTTTCACTGCCCAATACATGGTCTCCAGGGCGGTGTCCGGGTCTGTAACCACATTGCCGATGAGGTGGGGGAGTTCGGCATAGCCTGCCAGCTCAACGCGCTTGGGGTCGATCAGGATCAGGCGCAAATCGTCCGGAGTGGTGCGCATGATCAGGCTCATCAGGATGGTATTGATGCATACCGATTTACCGCTGCCGGTGGCGCCGGCGATCAGTAAGTGGGGCATCCTGGCAAGATCCGCTACAATCGGGCGGCCGCTGATATCCTTGCCCAGCCCGAAAGCGAGCTTGGATTTGTGTTTCTGCATGTCTTCACAAAGCAGAAGGTCTTTCAGATAGATCATATCGCGGGTCAGATTCGGGATCTCGATGCCGATTAAACCGCGGCCGGGGATGGGCGCTTGCACGCGGATGGCTTTGGCTTTGATGGCCAGGGCGAGGTCGTCTGCCAAAGAGGCGAACTTGCTCACCTTGACGCCGGCAGCAGGTTCCAGCTCATATTGGGTGATGATGGGGCCGATGTTTACATTGCGCACTTCGGCTTCGATGTTAAATTCTGCCAGCTTGTTTTGCAGCACGGAGCTGGTTTCCAGGATCTGCGCTTCGATCTCTTTGCGGTCTTTATCAGAGAGTTTCACCGGGCTTTCCAGAAACTCCTCCACACCGGGCATTTGGTATTCCCGATCGTCATCAAAGCCTTCCAGAACTACCTTTTTGGGCACTTCATGGGGCTCCGCCGGCTTTTGCACAGTTTGTTGCTGCATCTGCACATGGGGGGTATCCCGCTCCACATGGTCCAAGATCTGCGGCCTGGATTCGGCTTTCAGCACCGGGGTGGTGGCTTGATCGATCTGCGGTTTGCCTTGTTTGGCCTCACGTTTGCGCGCCATATCTTCCCAAAGCACCAGGAGCCACTGTTTCACACGGTTGAATTCCAGAATCAGGAGCAGGGAGAGCAGCATCGCGCCCACCAGGATGATCTTCGCCCCGGTTCCACGGAAGATGGCAGCCAAAACCCGATAGACAAAGAGGGGCAGGATGCTTTGTGAATAGCCCGCCAGCGAACTGGAGAGCAAGGCTTGCAGAAAGAAGAGCACGATCACCAGCAGATAGGCTTTTTGGCGCACCACTTCCCGCTCCGGCTCCACGAAATATTGGAAAGCGATGCTGCCGATGATGATGAAGCCGATTAGCGCCAGCCAATAGCCCAGAAAGTAGATGAACACATAGCCCACCAGGATCCCGAAGATGCCGATGGGGTTGTCTGTGCTATCCTGGGAAGTGGAAAACCAGGTGAAGATATTGCCGTTTTCACGCAGCACCTGCATATCTTCGGCGATGCTGGTGTAGCCCATCAGCAGGGAGATTATCACCAAGATGGAGATCAGGCACAAAGCCGCCGCGATCAGGCGTTTGCGGGTTGGGCCCAATTCCTTCTTCACTACTTTCTTTTTTGCGCTTTTCTTTTTGGGAGGCATAGCGTTCCTTACGAGATATTTATACGTTGAAGCGAATGTTCAGGATGTCGCCATCCTGCACTGTGTACTCCTTCCCTTCCAGGCGGAAGAGGCCTTTTTCTTTCAGGTGTTTTTCACTGCCGTGAGCGATGAGCGCGTCGTAACTGAAACACTCTGCCCGGATGAAGCCCCGGGCGAGGTCACTGTGGATCTTCCCGGCTGCATTCACGGCGTTTGTGCCCTTGTTGATGGTCCAGGCGCGCACTTCATCCTCACCCACGGTGAAGAAGCTGATCAGCCCCACCAGGCGGTAGCAAAGCATGGTGATGCGGTCGCGGATGGACTGCGAAATACCCATATCTGCCATAAACATCTGGGCTTCATCGGCGTCCAGCATGCTGAGTTCCTGCTCGAAACTGCCGGCGATTTGCTCTGCCAGATAGCCGGCAGCGCTGAATTCGGCAAGGGCGGGATGCGCTTCCTGAAATCCTTCTTCGCTGGTATTGAGCAAGATCAGGATCGGCTTGGAGCTGAAGAACTGAAATCCGCGGATGGCCTTTTCTTCTTCCGGAGGGAAGTCCATATCCCGGATGCATTTGTTTTCCTGCAGGTGTTCCAGGATGCGCCGCAGGGTCTTTTCTTCGATCTGCACCTGGGGCGTTCTGACTCCGCGTTTATAGCCCAGCTCGATCTTTTCCAGCCTGCGTTCTGCCACCACCATGTCGCTGAGAATCATCTCTTCTTCAAAGTGTTGCAGCACTTTCAGCGGATTGCTGGCGCCATACAGCTGATCCAGTTCATCATCCTTAAAAGTCCGGATCACCAACGCAAAAGCCTCGCAGCTCTTGATTCCGGTGAAGATCGCGGATTCCGGCTCGTCGCTGTGTTGCGCAAAGATGCCGGGGAAATCGTGGAACTCGATATTGGCATGGATGGTTTTCTTCGGTTTATAGAGCTCGCTGAGGCGGGTGATGCGTTCGTCCGTCACCTGCACGATGCCGATATTTGGCTCATTTGCCGGGGGAGAGTATTTATCCACTTCGTTGTTTTGTCCGGTTAAGGCATTGAAGATAGTGGTTTTTCCGCTTTTGGGCGGTCCGATCAGGGCTACTTTCATGAAATATCCTTATAATGCATTAGCTTGTTTTGGAAACATGTCTTTTGGCGCCGGGTTTAACTTCTCGTCCGGCTTTGATCAGCGCCCGGATTTCCGGGAGCAAGAGCGGACGCCATCTGCCCGGGGGAAGATCGCCCAGAATGATCGGGCCAAATTGTACGCGGCGCAAGCTTTTGACCTTGCCGCCCACCGCTTCGATCATATGGCGGATCTGCCGTTTGCGGCCTTCGGTGATCACCAGCTTGAGCAGCATGGATTCTTCGCTTTCGCTTTTCACATAGACCTTGGCGCTTTGCGTCTTGCCGCCTTCGATCTCCACTCCGTCGCGCAGGGATAAAATCGCGCTGCGGCGCAGTTTGGGCTCCACCCACACCCGGTAAACTTTTTCCACCTTGTGGCTGGGGTGGGTGAGCCGTTTGATCAGCTCGCCATCATTGGTGAAGAGCAAGAGCCCTTCGCTGTTTTTATCCAGCCTTCCGGCATAGGGCATGCTGGCAAATTGTTCCGGAAGCAAGTCATAGACCGTCTTGCGGCTATATTCGTCTTTTTGGGAGACCACATAGCCCATGGGTTTGTTTAGGATGATGTAGAGCTTGTCGCTATTCGCCTTTAGCTCTTTTCCGGCATGAACCACGCGGTCCTGTTCGGGATCCACGGTTTGGGCCAGATCCCGGCACACTTCTCCGTTGATGGAGATTGCGCCGTCTGTGATCAGGCTTTCCACCTTGCGGCGGCTACCCAGTCCGCAGTCCGCCAAAAAACGGTTTAGCCGGATACTTTTACCAGGCTTCGAGGCTGGTTTGGATAACTGTTTTGAAGATGTTTGTGAAGATTTCACCAAGTGCTTCCTCTTTGCTTGTGAATCGGGCTGTACTGCCTTCCGCCACTTTGTAGGTTTCGCTCACGCGAAGAGCCGTGTTTTCAAATATAACTTCGTTCTTCACCAGATCGGTGAAAACCACATGTAGTACCAGGGAAATCTGATAATCCTGCACCATATTGGCGGCATCGTAGCTATAAATCTTTTCTTCGAAAGATGTTATGCTGCCTTCCAGAGAGCAATCCGGATCCTGGGTGACCAATTTTAAGCGGCCATCATTTCGTACCGATAACGATAGCTCGTTGAGCGCGTTATCCGCAAGGGCAAATTCCGCCGTATTGTTCTCAAACGGATCGATCCGAATTTTTTTCAAATGCGGATAAGCATTTGAATAAACGGAGTAGTAGCAGCCACCAAGCAGCGCCAATATCATGATGATGAAAATAAATCTCTTGACCATTATGCCATATCCAAAAAATTCTCGTATCCTTGTCAAGTTAAACCTTGCAACAAAGCAGAAATATCTAAAATTAGCTTACAAATACAGGAGGTAAGCCATGGCTAAGAAGTACATTTCGAAAGCCGAAGCCGCTAAGAAACTGAAAGTTTCCGATCGCGTGATCCAGGAAATGATCAACAGTAAAATCTTTGAAACCAAAATGGTGGGCAAGAACGAGAAGATCGATGAAGACTCTCTGAATGAATGGCTGGAAAACCTCAATGAAGATGACGAGAAAATGCTCGCTCTGAAAAGAGTTATCTGCCACTTTGAAGAGTATATGCGCCCCGAAAACATCTTTCTTGATTTTCACGCCGAAAACAAGTATGATGCCATCCGAATTCTCAGCGAACACGCCAAAGACCTGAAGCTGGTGCGCGATTCACGCTGGCTCTATGAAGTGGTCGTGGCTCGTGAAGAACTGATCTCCACCGCCATCGGAAGTGGTGTGGCCTTGCTCCACCCCCGTCACCTTCACCCCTCCAAGATCAAAGCGCCAAGCATTCTCTTTGGACGCTCTGACGAAGGTGTGGATTTTGACGCTCCGGACAACAAACCCGTCAAGATCTTCTTTATGTTGCTCTTGCACAACGACAAACAGCATCTCTTCAGCTTGTCCTACATCTCCAAACTGATTATGAACTCCGGAGCTCTGGAAAGCTTCCTCTCCGCCACTGACGCTGAAGATATTCACAAAGCCCTAACCGCAACCATGGAAGAGAATAACTCATGAAGAAAGTCCGCATCATCCTCGGCAGTAAGAGCGATCTGGAAATCTGCAAACCCATCAGCGCTGTTTTGAACGACTTTGGTGTGGAACACGATTTCCATATCTCCAGTGCCCACCGCAACCCCGATAACACCGCAATGCTGGCCAAAAATGCCGAAAATGACGGCTTTGGCGTGATTATCGCCTGCGCCGGCATGGCTGCGCATTTGCCCGGTGTGATCGCTTCTCATTCCACCCTGCCCGTGATCGGGGTTCCGATCCAATCCGGGGCTTTGGGCGGCATGGATGCGCTCTATTCCATCGCGCAGCTGCCTCCCGGAGTACCGGTCGCTTGCGTGGCTATCAACGGTGCGAAAAACGCTGCCTTGCTGGCAGTGCAAATCCTGGCCCTGGAAGATGGCGCCCTGAAACTGAAATATCGGGAATACAAGGACAGTTTGAAGGGCTAGGCAGCTGTTCTTGGTTCCGGCGTGTTCGGGCTGCATCAAGGCCTGATCATCAATGGTATTCAGAACATTAAGCTTAAGATAGACAATTTGGCGGGACAGCATTGAACCATCCCGCCCATCACTGTGTAGCATCAGATCAAGGCTGTGAATCCTTGATATCCTTTCACTCGGGGCAGCATTCCTGCCTCCACCGCGTCTGATACGCAGCGGCAGGGCAATTCCAGCGCCAAAGACCGATTGATGGTGCTGAGATCCACCCCCATGATGTAGTGCATATTCCACAGCATTTTCACATACATCAGGTTCCAGGCGAGCACCGGGCGCTCTTTGTAGCCCGGTAACTCATTGTATAAGCGCAGATAATCCCGCAGATCCTGCCGATATTCGGCACTGGGCTCAAGCCCGAAAATCTGCTTCTGAATTTGCGCGAAGGCCCTGTGGTGCTCTCCTTCATGGAAGGTGGGCGGTTTGCGAATGATGTAGCGGCTACGTTTTGGGCTGAAATAGATCACGCTGTCATCTGTCTTTCCGGTATAGCCCATTAGCAGGTTTTTGAATTTCACCTTCATCTGGATTCCCTCCGCACCTGCTTTGTTGCGGCAGTAGCGCAGCGTTTGATCACCGTCCGCCAGTTACACATTTGCAAGCTTTGCACATATCTGCTCACAATGCTGATCGCCTTTTGTTCTGTCCTGAATGTGTTCATCGAGAATTTCATCTTCTCTCTCCTTTCAGGGAGGTTTGTTTTATCCGCTAGGATTTCCTTCCCCTACTCTATATGTAGTGGACAGCGACTGGACAAATGTTGAATCGTGCCGGGTTTGTCTTAATTTCGTGCTGAGATAAAGCTTTGAGGATGAGAGGAATACGAGCTAATCTGAGCTTGAGAAAAAGATAGAAAAAAGATTATGGACCGGGTTTTGCGCAGGCTTGAGGCGTTTAACGGAACACGTCTCTCTGAGCCTCACCGGAACACGCCTCTCTGAGACGTTTTTCTGTCAGAAAGCACCCAACTACATTTAGCTCGATATCTGCGCAATAAAATAGAAATCCAGCCATCTTGCTGTGTGAAGTCCAAGCCCCTTAATAAATGATAGACAGAAACATACGCGAGAAAGGGGCATGAACTCCACAGCCGTTAGCATGAATCCTCCGCAAAATGGTCTTTGGCGGGTATTCGACAGAAATACGTTTCGGGAGAAACGAGATCCAACCGGAACACGTCTCTCTGAGCCGTTATTCTGTCAGCTAGCACCCAACTCGAAACAAAAACAATCCCCAGCTCGAAACAAAAACGGCACCCAGCTACCTTTAGCGCGATATTTCCGCAGAAATCAAACAAATCTCTTTCATCAAGAGGGAAACCGGAAAATAGTAAGAATATTCTCTACAAGCAAAACTCTGGATCCAGCCAAGCAAACCCGGGAAAAGTATCCTAAACTACACCCACATAACAAGGTAGCTCTTCAATATACATACGATAAACCGCTTCCGCACCAAGCTCCGGCCACAGGAATGTTTCACATGAAACAATATGCTGACTCAGCACCGCGGATACTCCGCCAATGGCAATCAGATACAAAGCTCCGGACTGGTGAATCAGGGCTTCGGTGTCCGGATTGCGGTTACCTTTGCCAATCATAACCCGCAAACCCGCTTCGAGCATAGCCGACACATAAGAATCCATGCGATAGCTGGTGGTGGGTCCCACCGCTCCGCAGATCTGTCCCGGAGCTGCCGGACTGGGTCCGCAATAGAACAGCGCGGTTTGGGAAAGATCAAAAGGCATAGGCTCGCCCCGGCGAATCAGATCAAGCAGACGTTTATGAGCTTGATCGCGGGCAGTGTAGATTATTCCAGACAAGAGTACTTTATCTCCTGCTGCAAGAACAGGGCAAGCAGAAGCGATATAGGGGAGCTGCAATTTAATCTGTTTCACGTGAAACCTCCAGTTCAATGTGACGATGCGCGTGGCACTCCACATTCACCGCAAGCGGTAAAGAGGCGATATGACAAGGTGCTTCCAGGATATGCACCGCCAAAACGGTGTTCTTGCCCCCAAAACCTTGCACTCCGCAGCCCTCGGCATTCACTTTCTCTAAGATTCGGCGCTCCACATCCTGATATTTTGGATTGGGATGCGCTCTGCCCAGAGGCTCGAACAAGGCTCGTTTCGCCAAAAGCGGGGCTGTCTCGAAGTTTCCCCCGATGCCGATGCCCAGGATCAGCGGGGGACAGGGGCGGGAGCCGGCAGCGACTACGGCTTGCGCGATGTAGTCGATCAATTCATCCATGCCCACTGTGGGGTTAAACATCCTCAAAAAGCTCATATTCTCGGCTCCGCCACCTTTCTGTCCGATGATCAGCTTCAAACGATCGCCTTCCACGATCTTCAAATGCACGATCGCGGGGCTATTGTCCAAGGTGTTTGTCCGGGAAAAGAGGGGGTCGCTCACCATGCTGGCGCGCAAAGGCAGCGCGCGTTGAGCAGCGGCGACAGCCCGGGAGATACTGATCTCCAAAGGCTCTTCCAATTGCACAGCACAGCCCAGTTCGGCAAAAACGACGGTGGTTCCGGTGTCTTGACAGAGGGGGATGCGGATTTCCGGGGATAGCCGGTGATTATCCAGAATCGTGCGGATCACATCGCGGGGGATTTCCTGGTCTTCATTTTGCAAAGCCCTTTCCAGGATGGGGGTGAGCTCGGGATCTGGATGGTAAGTGATATAATTGATTGCAGAAATTACGGTTTGATGGATTGCGTCGGGGTTGATGAGGCGCATCAGAGTCCTTTTTTTCGTTTGCTCAGATATTTGAGGAGTAGGTCTCCTACATCTTCTGAAGTGGACACCGGGTTGTACTCCACTTCGATTTGGTGGCAGGATTCCTTGAGCTTTTGGTAAAAGTCACCATACAGATTTTGGTATTCTTCGCGAATCTGCCAGGGATTGACGGTGATCTTTTCTCCGCTTTCGCTATCGATAAACTCGGTTTCGCGCTTGAAGTTCAGTTCTTGTTCCTGGGGGTCAAAGATGTGAAAGACGAGCAATTCATGGCGATGGTTACGGAAGTGTTTGAAGGCCTGGAGGATCTTTTCGGGGTCGTCCATAAGGTCCGAGATCAGGATCACCAGGCTGCGCTTTTTGATGCTTTCGGCGATCTGGTGCAGGGGGCTGAGGATATCTGTGGTGTCGCCAGCCTCCAGCTTCACCAATTGCGCGAAGATCTGCGCGGTATAACTCCGGAAGGCTTTTGGGGCCAGGATGCCGGTGATCTGGTGGTTGAAGGTATAAAGCCCGGCGGCGTCTTTTTGGGCGATCATCAGCCAGGCCAGGGCTGCGGCAAGGCGCTTGGCATACTCGATCTTGGTGGTTCCGGAAGAGCTGTAAAACATTGATCTGCTATGGTCTAAAAGGATGTGACAGCGGAGGTTGGTCTCCTCTTCATAACGCTTTACATAGTAACGCCCGGTGCGCGCCACGATCTTCCAATCCACATTTTTGAGCGATTCCCCGGGGTTATATTGGCGGTGATCGGCAAATTCCACACTGAAACCGTGATACGGGGATTTGTGCAGGCCGATCAGGAAGCCTTCCACGATCTGGCTGGCGCTCAATTGCAAGCGGCTGAGCTGGGCAAGGTGTTCCTCAGAAAGCAGTGCCATCTATTTCTGCTTGGGTTTCCAGAGCAAGGCGACAGGAATGATCACCACATAGGCCAGGAAAAGCAGGAGTGGTGAAATGGTGATTTCATTCAGGGACATGATAAAGTATCCCAGGATGAGGATGATAGCGGCGACAATCAACAGCAGATAATTTGCTTTGCCGAGCCCGATGCGTGTGTCGTTTTTGTTTGGCATGTTTACTCCTTTTGCTGAGGTAACTATATTGTGTAGCGTCAAAATCTGTCAAACAGATTTTCCGATTGCATCGAAGCAATCGCGGATTTGCTTCAGAACGCCGTCAGAGAGCTCTGTGCGCGATTTTCCTGCGGGTTGGGCTATGGACTCTAAAAAGTGGATTTCCACCTCAATTTTGTGATTTAGGAGCTTCAAAAAGTGAGGGGCGAAGGTCATGTCCCCGTACCAGGCGATCAAATCGCGGTTGGAATCTGTGATCGGTTCACCGTCGATCTTGGTATATTTGATGCACACCGGGAGAATCGGGCAATTAACATTGAGAGCGATCTGAAAGAGGGAGCGCCGAAAATCTCTGATCCCGGTGCCGTCGGTGGAAGTTCCTTCCGGAAAGAGCAGCACTTTGAAGCCTTCCGCGATGGTGTCGCTGAATCTTTGGATTTCATCTTTCAGGCTCACGGGGTTTTTGCGGTCTGTAAACAGACAGCCACCGAGGCGGGTGATGGCGCCCAAAAAGGGGTTGTTGCCCATTTCCACACTGGTGATGAAGACGAGATCTTCCAAAGCCGCGAGTACCAGGATATCGGTGTATGATACATGGTTCGAAACCATCAGATAGGCTTTGTCACGCAGTTCATGCAGGCGCTGAGGATTGTGGACGGTGGCAGAGATTTGCAGGGATTTGCAGAAATTACGGCCACTGCGGCTGACGTTTCGGATCAGCGCCCGGCGACGGGCAAGGGGATCCCGATGGATCAGGTTCAGGACCCAGGCGCGGGAAAAATAGTCTCCCACCAGGAGGATATGGCGCAGGATGTACAGGATTTTCATCCGGGCTTCAGTTATCGCGGGGTTTGCGGAAAAATTTGTTGTGCATCTGGCTTACATCCAGCAGGGTGAGGAAATCGATGCATTTGAAGCTTTTATCCAGGGCGGGAGAGCCGCAGACCTTGGCGCCCGCTTTCAGGTATGAATTCAGCAGAGAAGGGATTTTGCTCTTCATGCCGGGGTCAAGCTCGGCCAAACCTTCCAGAGGATACTTTTTGAGTTTGTTCTTCATGCCTATCATCCGGAATTTGCCTTTGGGGCGCACGCGGTGTTCGTGGCTCAGGTGACCGCTTTGGAGCAGGTAGTTGTAGATGCTGGCGATCTCGTTGCGATCCGTGGTTTTGATGCTGGAGCAACCAAACAGGTATTTTGTGCCGCTGGCTTCCACATAGGCGTTGATGCCCTCCCAGAGCAGGGAGATGGTGATACCGTTGCGATGATCGGGATGCACACAGGCGCGGCCGAGCTCCAGTTTTATTCCGGGCAGGCGTTTGATCTGTTTCATGTGGAATTCGGTGGCGGTGTACCACTTTTTGGTGTGCAGAGAGGATTGCAGGCGGTAGGTGCCGATCAAGCTGTTGCTGCGTTTGTCGATGATGATCAGATGGTCGCAGAGTTTATCGAATTTATCTTTGTCCATTCCGCTGCGCTTATGCTTTTTGAGCAGTTCGGTGAGGAAGACATCGTGTCTCAGCTTCAACGCGGAGTGGAGTTCATCGCGAGAGTCGGCGGTTTTCACGATGAAATTCTTCTTTTCGATGAGGATCGGAATGTGGGCACGGAAGTTTTTCATCCGGCTTCTCTGCAGGATGCTGAGCAGGGCTGCAAGGTTGATGTTCTGGGCTTTATCCTTCATCGGATGCGATACCTCTTTACGAAAAATCATGTTTATTCATAGTAATGGCAGTACCGAAAATCTGTCAAGCGCAAAGTGTAGTCAAGCGCGGTCTTGCCGGCAGAAACTCGCTTCTGGGTAGGCGCTTTCACGGGGTGGGCTCAAAGAGTCCGCAAAATCCGCAAATCTTTAGTCGAGGTTGTCCTTGGCTCTCAAAAATAAAATCACGCTCATAAAGCCATATCAGATATATCATTACAGGGCGATGAAGATAGATTTGTCCAGTGCGTGTCCACTATATATATATTAGGGGGGTGATCAGCTTGATCTTTGAAGTTTATAGAGTGTGTTCCGAGATGGAAAAAGGCGGTCCGGGAATTCCCCGAGCCGCCTTCGGTAGGTTTTCGGTTTTCTATTTGAGCAACATCATGCGATGTGTGCTACTGTGGTTTTTGGTTTCAAAACGGTAGAAATAAACTCCGCTGGTGAGTTCGTTGCCACTATCATCCTTGCCGTCGAAGATGCGGCGATAGACTCCCGGGGCGTTGTGAGTAGCGGAAAAATCACGTACCATTTGCCCGCGGGCGTTGTATATTTTCAGATTCACCTTGCCGGCTTCTGCCAGGCTGTAGCGCAGGGTGGTGCTGGGGTTGAAGGGATTGGGGAAATTGCCCAGATTCCTGGTGATTCCGGGTACCATATCGCCCTGGTTTACACCGCCGATGGTATGGATGCTCAGGGGGCCAAAGAAGGTTTCAGCACCGTCGAAATCCCTGCTCAAGAGCCAATAGTAATATCTGGTCTGGGCTTGGATTTCAGCATCGTGGAACTCATAGATCTGTTCGGTGGAGCTGTTTGTGGCTTCGATGAGGGGCGACACCGCGATTGCGCCGGCGAGGTCTTCAAGTTCGTTGCGCAGCACGGTGAAGCCCAGCACTCCGGTTTCGGTGGCGGTGGTCCAGCTCAGTTTCACTCTGCCGTTGTGGATCAGAGAGGCTACAAAGCCGGTGAGCGTAACGGGCAGGGTGTCGTCTTTGCTGCGGGGAAAGACGATATCAAAATCTCCGCCGTTCTTGCTACCCGCGGGAATACTGAAGGCGATGGTGGAATCGGTCCAGGCGCTCACATCCGGACTGATTGAAGAGAGCAGATTCCATGCGCCGGGTTGGATGCGCCAGAAAGCTTGCTGGGGTATAAAGCCCAGATTGTGCAGGATTTCCATGGAAGTTCCAGCGAAGGAGACCCCGCTGAGCCCCATATGCAGTCCGCTGTTCGGCAAATCCAGGCCCGGATGGGCGTAGCAGACGTGGGCAATGACGGTTTCAGTGTCGATCAATCCACTACCCCGATAGCGGGTATTCAGCGTCCTTCCCTGAACGGTGTCGTTGATGCTGTCCAGCTCGATATCAACGGTGCCGTCGGCAACGATGCCGTATTGGGAGTCATCGTTCGCGTGGTTCAGTTTGATGGTATCCAGCTTGAGGTAGAACTGATTTGTGGTATCATGGTGCCGGAAGGCGATATAAACGGTGGAATTTGCATAGGCAGAGAGGCTGAGCTCCCGCTTATGCCAGTCCCCGTCGATCATGGTTTCGGTTAGCAGCGGGGTGAATGCATCGGTATCCGGAGTGGTGGTGGAGATCAATACGGAATAGGTCTCTGACGGCCAGGCAGGGTCTTGAGCAGCCACCCGCCAGCTGAGCTTCATGTTTTCGCTGAGCAGGATTCGCGGCGAGATCAACCAGTTATCCGGACTCAATGCGCCTCTGTTTCGGCTTTGCTTTGTGGCAGAGCTTTGGCCGGCAACTTCGCTGGAGGCGAGCGCCACTTCAGCATTGTCGCTGTGATGTTTGGCATCCGAAACCCAGGAGCGCGAGATGATGCAGTTGTTTCCGGTGTAGGAGAAATGCACTTCGCTTGAATTATTCAGGATTTCCCAGTTATAGCCGTCTCTGTCCGCATCCCGGATTACCCAGCCAAAGACTTCGCCCTCAAAGCCTTCCACATGTGGAAATTCATTCAGCAGATCATCATTGGTGGTAGCAGAAAGGCTAATGCTGGTGGTGTTTGAAACGCTGTCTGAGATGTTCAGCGTTGCGCTGTAGTTTCCCGGGCTGGTGGGGTGGAATTTCACCATGAATGTTGCGCTTTGTCCCGCGCCGAGGAGCAGCGGAAAGTCCGGCAGAAATTCCACAACAAACTCATCATCGCCGGTGATCTGAATCCCGCCCTGGGGAATAGTGAGCATGCCGTTGCCGCTGTTTGTGATGGTAAACTCCTGATAGCGGCGGTAACTCGGGAAGAAGGGTGCAAATGTGTGGGATTCGGGAGATACGCTGAGCATGGGATCCACCACACCAAAAGCGCGGAATTTGTCGATCATCAGCACAAAAGCATCGTTTGAAACGCATTGGATAGCGATATAGACAGTTGTGTTGGCGCATTCCGGGGGGAGGTCATAGCTGTATTGGGTCCAGGCATTTGGGACTTCCGCAAAAGTGGCGGCACTGCCTTCCAGATAGTTGTTAAAATCCGTATAGTTGTTTCCGGTGGTGGAATAGAGCACTTTGATGCGTTCCAGACCATAAACCGCGGATACGGATTTTGCCCAGAACGTGAAGGCGGGATCGGCTCCGAACGCGATTGCCGGAGATATCAGCCAATCGTTGTTTGGTGCTGTGGTGGCGGCAAAAGCTGCGGCATATTTGGCCCCGGAATGAGGTTCCCAGGCTCCCGCGAGAGCAGGAGAGGTGGATGCCGGATTAAAGGCGATGAATGAACCGGTGTAGTTCTGATTTGCAAAGGAGACATCTGTAATGGCATAGGTGGTAGAATTATCTCCGTCATATTGAGTCCAGGGGCTGAGGTCGAGACCGAAATCGGTGTAGGTCTCGAAGTCATCAGCGAAAAGCAGATTCCGGGCTTTGCCGAAAAGAGCTACCGTGTGAACTCCCTCGTAAGTGAAACTCACTGTGGCGCGGTGGTTGCCGATCGCAGTCGGGTTGTAGCGCACGGAGTATGAAGCGCTTTGCCCTGCAGGGAGCGAGAGCGGATAGCCGTTCAAATCGATGAGTAAAAACTGAGCCGGATCTGTTCCGGAGATGCCGGGAGCAGCGTTCAGAACTAGGGTGCCGCTGCCACTGTTGCGGATGTCGAAATTCAGATATGTTTCTTCATTCACTTCGGAAAACGGGAAGCTAAGGCTTTGTGTGCTAAGTAAAAGCTCGGGATTCGTGCTCACGTTGCTTACCAGGACATCGTCCAAAACGTTCGGATAGCCGTATTTGTCGATCCCCTCAAAGGCGATCTGGTATGTGGCAGAAGGGTTTGGCAGGGTCAGAATGGCATTGGTCCACGCGCTGACATTATCTGTGTAATGGGCGATCTGGGTCCAGGCTGAGCCGCTGCTTGTGCGATAATACACCTTCAATTCGTTCTGATCCGGAGACCAGAATTCCTGCGCGTACCAGAAGCTGAGCGTGGGGTTTGGCAAGGCGCTGATGTTCAGGACAGGGCTGATCAGTTTGGTAGTGAAGCCATCGTATGTAGAACCGGTGAAGCGGGCATTCAGGGTGCCGCGGTATGCGCTGTTGATTGTTCCGCTGCCGGCACCGGTGGCGAAGGTCCAGTTGCTGGTGCCGCTTTCGATAACCTGGCTCCAGTCCGCGCGGCTGGCGGAAGCGGCTTCAAAGGTTTCCAGGAAGGGAAATGTCGTGATGGGTGGTGCAGAGGCAGTGATGACAACTTCGTCGATCACATTGGCGTGACCGAAGTTATCAATACCTTCAAAGGCGATTTGAAATGTGCTGCTGAGGCTTGGCAGGCTCAGGCTTGCTTGCGTCCAAGCGCTTACGCTGGCAGTATAATGAGCAAGCTGCACCCAGTTCGATGAAGAGTCGGTGCGGTAATAGACTTTCAGCTGGTTCTGCCCTTGGTTACTTATCTCTTGAGCATACCAGAAGCTGAGAGCGCCATTTTGCAGGCCATTAATGTCCATGACCGGGCTCACCAGCTTGGTGATGTGCGGTCCGCCGTTGCTTCTGGTGAAACGGGCGTTGCTACTGCCATTGTAGGCTGTCCGGACGCTGCCCCCGCTGGAACCGGCGTCATATGACCAATTTTTGTTGCCTGTAACATAGATCTGGCTCCAGCCGCTCAGGCTTGGCGAGTTGCTTTCAAAGGTTTCGTGGAAAACAGTGCTGTTCCGGAAGATAGAGCTATCTGACGATGGGCTACCAAGCTCTGAAGCGATCCGGAAATCGGTTTTGTGAGCAGGTTTTGGGGCAGACAGGCTTTTAAATCCGGTTCTACCCTGCAGCGCGGTTAAGAGCAAGAGGGTTGTAGCGATTAAGATCAGTCTGTTTTTCATGGAGTACCTCAATTTTTATGTCGGCGAAAATTGCATATCAGGAATATTGCATATTTCGTATTATGCTAACAGTCCTCTGATAACGATAGTTACAGGAAATCCACATGCAATAATCTGTCAAGTTTCATTATTGAAATTTATGCATTAAGAGATAGCAAACAGATGGATAAAGATTTCTTTGAAAGATATGCTGTTTGAACTAAACAGCTATATAAAGCAATGATAATCAACAAGATAAGGCAAGTATTCGGGAGTATATATTGGCGTTTTATTTAAGAAAATCAGACTATCTGATTGCTTATATTTTTTTTGAGATTAATGTGCTTGTTGACCTGCAGATAGAAAAAAGATCCCCAAGAAATCACGCATTTGGATAAGCCGCGTATGAGGCTGATCTGCTTTCTTTTAGCCGAAAAGCCAGATAATGACTGCAGATTCCAACGCTCCGCCTGGCCAAATCCGAGCGGTTCTATGCCCAATGAGCTCCATCCATCGCTTTGATTACTTCAGTTCCCGATTTCAGGCGTGGTGTTTTATCGTAAAACTAAGTAGATATTGTGCTCTTATCATGTTATGATCATTCGAAAATAAGGCCTTGAACTTAACATGAGTTCAGCGTGAGAAATGCCGCTAACAGTGTGTATGCTGATTGCATGGATGAGACCGATTATCACAGAACCGATGGCTGAATTACCAATTGAAAGCCAATGATATTTCTCGGGGCAGAGGAACAGCTGGATAAAATAGGCAGTTTATCAACTACTATTTGGTTTGAAGCGCCAAGGTCATGAGTTTGGGCGCAACATCGCAAGCTTGTTATACACAGAAAAATGCCGAACAAAATGATGCGGGGAGCACCGGGCGGTGTCCCCGCATTCGGAGGGCATTCTATGTAGGGTCTGTAGGCTATGGCTAAGATATGAAAGGTTGCTTATTTTGTCAAGCAAGAAATTCGTTATGGTGTGAATTTTGGTTTTTTATCAGGCGTGATTACGCAGCTTCAGCTCCACGGGATGCGGGTGCAGGTACACCTGATCCGCAAGGTATTCTTGATTGTATTTGCGCACATAGTGGTTGAGCAGGGTGATGGGAACGATGAGGGGGATGAGGCCATCTTTATACTGCGCGATGAGGCGGATGAGTTCTTGTTTCTCAAAAGTATCCAGTTCTTTTTTGAAGTAGCCCAGCATGTGTAGCAGCACGTTTTGATGCTTGCTGGGAGTTGCATGGCGGATGCAGGCGCTCATCAATTGTTCAAAATAGAGATCCCGGAACTCATCAAGCGGGTATTTGCGGATATCCGCCACCAGTTTGCCCATATCGCGGTAGTGGGCAGGGCTATGCGCCATCAGGAGGTATTTGTGTCGGGTGTGGAACCGGACGAGGCTTCCGGCGGTTAACCCTTCTTTCTGCAGAGTATTCCAGCTATGCATCACAAAGACGCGCTCGATGAAGTTTTCGCGCAGGACGGGGTCGTGGAGCCTGCCTTCTTCTTCCACCGGGAGCAGGGGAAAGGCGGTTAGCAGCTCTTTGGCAAAGATGCCCACTCCGGTCTTGGCAGCGGCGCCACCGTGGAGGGGATAGATCTTTACGCGTTCCATGCCGCAGGAGGGGGATTTGCTTTTCAGGATATAGCCACAGAGGGCTTTGGTCCGTAGTTCTTCGATGCGCGGGGCGCACCAGCTGAGCATTTGGTCGGTTTTATCGACCAGGGTTTTGTTTGTCAGCATGCGGTATTCGTCTTTTGTGCCCTTCAGGTTCATCGCTTCGCGAGGGATCGGCATGCCGCATTGGTGTTCCGGGCAGAGATCAAAGTATTCTGCATAGGTGCCCAGAGTATCCACTACCCAGGCATCATGTTTGTGACCACCGTCGAAGCGTACTTGTTTGCCCAGCAGGCAACTTGAGACGCCCAAGAGGATTTTATCCATAATAGACTCCTACTGATAAGAATTATTTCGTGCTGGTTTAATCCAAAGCTGTTTCGGGCAGTGTAACTCTGCTTTCGCCAGCCTCGCAATCTGAGTTTACTTTTGCCAAGGTGGGGATATGTTCCGGGAGGCGGATGTTGCAGACGGCTGTTCCGGGGATCAGGGCGATCACCTGCCCGCTTTTCATTTCTGCTTCCGGGATGCGGATCAGGCGGTGGGCATCGAAGCTGAAGCGCAAGCGCGGTTTATCCAGCAGCAGGTCGTCGCCATCCCAATAGCAACCTGTTTTGGGGCAGCGCAATTCCACCGGATCCAGATAGCCTTTATGAATGGTGATTTGGCGGATACCTTCGGATACTTTGATGCTGTTGATCTTTCCGGAGACCGGGCAATAGACGCTAACTTCATCCGGCTGTACTATCTTCTGGCGTAAGCGATAGCTGCTGGCTATGCCGAAGTACCAACCGATGCTGAGCACGCTGAGGATCTGAAACACCAGCGGCCGGGGAAAAACCAAGCTACACCAAAATAAGATGCCGAATAGCACCAGCGGAATGATCTGTGCCCGATGCTGCAGGCTTTTGATTTGCCGCAGGACGGTAACCTCGCTGATGAGGTATTTGTTCATTTCGTGGTGCGGATCCAGGTATCGGTTCTGCCGGCGAGGGCGATGCCGATGAAGCCCCGCAGGGAGATGGTGTTGTTGTTCAGCATTTCAGCTTTGGCGGAGTAGGTCTTTCCGCTTTTGGGGTCGTAGATCTTGCCGCCGCTGTATTTGCTTTTACCGTCATATTCCAGGCCGGAAAGCACCTGTAGATCGATCAGGGGGCGTTTTGCCAGTTTGTCATCGGGGTTTTTGGCGTCCAATTTTGGTTTGCCTTTGTCGTCATTAGGTTCACGCAGCCAGACGATTTTGCCCACGAAGCTACCGTCTTCCAGCTTGCTGATTTCAATCTTACTACTTTTTTCTCCGTTGTACCAGACGCCTGTGATGCGGTCTGCCGCTTGGGCAAACACCGGCAAAACCAGGCATAGAGCGATGATTATCAAGAGGATATGTTTCATATCAGTCTCCTTTGTTTAGATGATGCCACAGCGGCGCAAGATGTGATCCACGTTTTTCAGATACCGTTCATAAGAAAAGATAGTCTGGATTGCGTCTTTGCCCAAGGCATCGCGGATATCGCTGTTGGAAAGGATCAGGTTTTTGAAGTCTGCTCCTTCGTTTATGGATTTCATGGCCTCTGTTTGCACCAGGGCATAGGCATTTTCGCGGCTCATGCCGCTGTTTGCGAGGTGCAGTAATAGGGCTTGAGAAAAGACCAGGCCTCCGGTGAGTTCGATGTTTTTCATCATGTTTTCGGGATATACTGCCAAAGTCTCGATCATGGCGCTGCACTTTACCAGCATATAGTGGATCAGGATGCAGCTATCGGGCAAAATCACGCGCTCCACGCTGGAGTGCGAGATATCGCGTTCGTGCCACAGCGCGTTGTTTTCCAGCGCCGCATCGGAGTTTGAGCGCAGGATGCGGGCGAGGCCACAAAGTTGTTCACTGAGGATGGGGTTGCGCTTATGAGGCATGGCAGAGCTGCCTTTTTGGCCTTTGCTGAAGTTCTCTTCCGCTTCGCGCACTTCGGTGCGTTGCAGATGGCGGATTTCCATGGCGATCTTTTCCAACGTGCTGCCGATCTGGGCGATTGTGAAGAGGAATTGGGCATGGCGATCGCGTTGAATCACCTGAGTGGAGACGTTTACCGAGGCCAGTTCCAGATGTTTGCAGGCGAGCTCTTCCACCTGGGGGTCCAGATGCGCGTAGTTGCCCACTGCGCCGGAGATCTGGCCCACGCTGATGATCTCGATGGAATCTTCCAGGCGCTTGACGTTGCGCATGGTTTCATCGTACCAGAGGGCAAATTTCAGCCCAAAAGAGGTCGGCTCGGCGTGAATCCCGTGGCTTCTGCCCATGCAGAGGGTGTGTTTGTGCTCGCGGGCTTTCAGTTTCAGGTTTTCTGCCAGGCGGTGGAGCTGAGAGAGGATCAGTTCGCCGGCTTGCTTCATCTGCAGCGCGGTGGCGGTATCCAATACATCGCTGGAGGTCATGCCGTAGTGGATCCAGCGTGAGGCGGGGCCAACATATTCTGCAACATTGGTGAGAAAGGCGATCACGTCGTGGCGGGTGCTTTCTTCGATTTCAGCGATGCGATCGGAATCAAAATCCGCTTTATTACAGATTTCTTCATAATCAGCATTGGGGATCATGCCCAGTTCGTGCATTGCTTTTGCGGCGGCGAGTTCTACTTCCAGCCAGCAGCGATAGCGGTTTTCAGTCGTCCAGATGCGGTCCATTTCGGGCAAAGTGTAGCGTGCAATCATTTAGTTCCCCATAAATCCTTTGAAGATATTCATCATTCCACCTTGCCGGAGGATATCCATAAAGCTGTCGTTACCCGGCTCCGGTTTGGGCAGGGGAGTGATTTGCGGGCTGTTATAATCCACCATATCAAAGATAAGCTTGGCAGAGATGCCTTTATTTGTGCGCACGTTCAGTTCATCCAGATCGCCGGCGCCGGTGTATTTGGTGTCTATGCGAATCCCGGATTGATTATCCACGATGGATTCCAATTGATAGTTTTTGCGAAATGTGATGTGCAGGCTATCGCGTACAACTGCTTTGTGCTGGATGATTTCCTGGCCGTAATGGGCGAACACATAGTCCGCTGTATTGAAGAGCGCGTTGGGCTTACCGGGCAGTTTGTCGGCCATGTTCAGTGCTTCCAGCGCGGGCATGAGGGTGGATTTGAGCGCGAGATATTCCCCGAAGTACATCGAGATCAGGGGTGATCCGGAAGCTCCGAAGAGCCCGCCTTCCACCACGTCCAGCCGCATCTGATCGATACTCTTGGCAACGGCAAAGGGCTTGCGCAGGCTGAATCCAAAGGCAGATAGCTCCACGATCCCGCTGCCGGAGAAGTTCTCAAACTTCCGCAGCTCTTGCTTCAGTTTTGCCTCTTCACTGAGGCGCAGATTTCCGCCGCAGCCGGCAAGCAGTGCCAGCAGCAACAGCATGGACAGTTTCATGAAAAGCTTCACTGTTTTCTCCTGTAGATCATCCAATATCCGATGCCAGCGGCAAAAACCATCAGCATGGAAAGGAACTGACCGATACTCATTATACCAAAGATGAAGCCAAAATCCTCATAAAAACTGATATCATCCGGCACGCGCACAAACTCGATGAGGAAGCGCATGATGCCGTAGCCGCCGATGAAGGTCCAAAACACAAATCCTTCTTTCAGCTTTTTGCCCAGAAGATACCATGAAAGCAGCCCCAGGATCACTCCTTCGGTCAGCATTTCATACAATTGAGTGGGATGCCGGGGCAATTCCCCGCCTCCGGGAAAGATCATGCCCCAGGGCAGAGTGGTCACCTTGCCCCAGAGTTCGGCATTGATGAAGTTTCCCAGGCGTCCCAGCCCCAGCCCGATTGCCACCAGCGGAGTAGCGGCATCGGCCATGGTGTAAAACGAGAGTTTGTGTCTTTTGCAAAAGAAGAGCCCGGCTGCGATCACGCCCAGGGCACCGCCGTGGAAGCTCATGCCGCCTTCCCAAACCGCAAAGACGGCCAGGGGGTGGGTCAGGTAATGTACGAAATTGTAAAACAGCACATAGCCCATTCTGCCGCCCAGGATTACGCCCAGCATCACGTAGAAGATCACAGATTCATATTGTTCGCGATCCAGCTTGATGCCGCGGCGTTTGAGCAGCGGTTTATACAAGAAATAGGCGGCGATGAAGCTGAGTACATAAAACAAACCGTACCAGCGGATGTGCAGATCCAAACCCAAAAGGGAGAAGCTTGCAATCTCGGGACTTATATTCGGAAATCTCAGCATGCTTATCTCTTTGTGAACTGATCCAGGCGCCGGATGATCAGTTCAACAGCCTGATCGCTGTCGCCATCAAACTTTTCCACCTGTTTATCATGTTTTGGGCTGAAGATGTTCACCACCTGAGTGGGTGAGCCGTTCAGTCCGATATATTTCTCGTCCAAACCCAGTTCATCCGCGTTCCAGACCGTCATTTCCACGCTTTTGGCATTGCGTTTGCCGCGCAATGAGGGCAGGCGGGGGGTATTGATCTCTTTCACCACGCTGATCAGCGCCGGAGTGCACATCTGCACGGTGTCAAAGCCGTCTTCCATCAAGCGTTGCACGCGCACTTTGCCTTTTTCCAGGCTTTCCACTTTGCGCACAAAGCAGGTCTGCGGAATATCCAGATGCGCCGCGATGCCGGGGCCCACCTGGGCAGTATCGCCATCAATGGCCTGCTGTCCGGTGAGGATCAGGGTATATTCTCCCAAGCGCTTGATCGCCGCGGCCAGGGTGTAGCTGGTGGCCCAGGTATCGGCACCGGCAAACTTGCGATCCGAGAGCAGGATGATCTCATCCACGCCCAGGGAAACCGCTTCCCGCAGAGTGCTTTCCACCTGGTTTGGCCCCATGCTGATCGCCACCACGCTTCCGCCATGCGCTTCTTTCAACCGCACCGCTTCTTCCACGGCGTAGGCATCAAAGGGATTCAGGATGCTTTCCACGCCCTCGCGCACCAAAGTATTGGTCTGGGGATCAATCTTGATCTCGGTGGTATTCGGAACTTGTTTGATGCAAACTATAAAGCGCACATTATCTCCTTATCTTAGTTGAAGAACTCGCGGATGCTTGCCACCACATACTGCTTCATTTCGTCGGTCAGTTCGGGGTAGATCGGGATCGAGAGCACCTGAGTCGCCATTTTCTCGGCGATCGGAAGGTCGCCGTTCTGATATCCAAGCTCGCTGAAACACTGTTGAATGTGCAGCGGCAGCGGATAGTACACCGCGCAACCGATGTCTTTCTTTTGCAGATGCGCCATCAGCTGATCGCGCTGCTCGGTTACCAAAGTATATTGATTGTAAATAGTTACAGCCTGGGGAGCGATCTTCGGAGTCTTGAGCCCGGCGATGCCCTTCAGTTCGTTATCATAGAATGCGGCATTGGCGCGGCGAGCCTGGCTCCAGCCGGCGAGGGCTTCCAGTTTCACCAATAGCACTGCGGCTTGCAGAGTGTCCAGACGGCTGTTCATGCCCACCCACTGGTGATAATACTTGGGGTTTTCGCCATGCACACGCAGCTGTCTCAGCCCCGCTGCCAGCTCGTCATCATTGGTCAGGCACATTCCGGCGTCGCCCATCGCGCCCAGGTTTTTGCTGGGGAAAAAGGATAGTGTACCGATATCTCCGAAGGAGCAGCTCATTTTGCCGTTCCAGGTGGAACCGATGCCCTGGGCATTATCTTCGATCACTCTCAGATTGTGTTTCTTGGCGATCTGCATGATGGCGTCCATATTGCAGCATTGGCCAAAAAGGTGCACCGGCATGATGGCTTTGGTCTTTTCCGTGATGGCGGCTTCGATCTTGGCGGGGTCAAGGTTGAAAGTATCGGGATCGATATCGACAAACACCGGTTTGGCGTGATTGCGCCAGATCGAAGAAGCGGTAGCAAAGAATGTGAACGGAGTGGTGATTACTTCGTCGCCTACGCCGATTCCCAGAGCTTTTACTGCCAGCACCAGAGCGTCCGTGCCGTTGGCGCAGCCGATTGCGTGTTTGATGCCCAGATAATCCTGCATGCGCTCTTCAAACTGTTTCACCTGAGCGCCCATGATATAGTGATGGTCGGTAAAGACCCGGTCAAGCTGTTCGCGAATCGCCGGCATCAGCGCCTCATATTGGGCATGTAAATCCAACATCTGTACTTTCATCTGTATTAAACTCCTTATTTGGTGAGGGTATTAACCCCGATTAAGATTGTAATGGCAGAGGCAGTTACGCCTATAATGTCTTTCACGTCGGTCCAGAAATGACGGTCCTGACGATCCGGGATAAAGACCATGTCGCCGGGGCGCAGTTCCACTTTGGAACTCGCTTTTACCCAGTTTCCGCTGTTCGCCCGCAGGATTCTGGTGCCAAAGCGGTTACGGTTGCTGGTATAGCCACCGGTCTGATCCACATAGTATTTCCAGCTCTTGCCTTCTTGATAGGGAACCAGTCCGGGACGTTTCACCTGGCCGCTGACCCACACCATGTCCAGCTTTTGGGGGATGTAAACAAAGTCACCGTTCTTCAAGCGGATATCGCCTTCCCGCCCTTCGCTGGCAAAAAGCTTCTTGAAATCGACCGAATATCTGCCTTTGGCCTGGCGCAGCTTGATCCGCAGATATGAATACTCCAGCGGGGTGAGCTCTGCCATGCTGCGCATTCTGATGCGCTCAAACTCCGGATCCGGCTCCATATTGAAGAGCTTATTCAGGATCACGGCGTTGCTGATATCAGCTTCATTGCTGATTCCGCCTGCCATTTGGATAATCTCCCACAGGCTGGTGTTTTCCGGAACGGTATATTCTCCGGCGCGCTGGAGTTCTCCGGACACCGAAATCGCGATTTTATTGCGGTATTGAGCGTCGTATGGCACCATCAGCCGGTCTCCCGGTTGAATCCGGATGTCCCACAATTCGGGGTTGGCAATCATATCTAAGGTGCGGAAGGTAAAGGTTTTAGCAGCGGGATCGTAAATGCTGTGGCGCACGGCAGAGAGATCCGCCCCGGGGAGAGTACCCAATGCCAGATCAATCACTTTGCGCACTGTATCGCCTTCCCGGTATTCCATGTCGCCGGGAAAGCCCACGCTGCCGTTTACGCTGATGTTTTCTTTGATCAGTGGGATATGAATCTGATCAGAATCCCGCAAAAAGGGGTTCTGACTTTGGTCTCCGGTGCGGAAAAAGGCCAAAAGATCGTAGCTGGTTTCGTTGCCATTCCGGATCAACCGCACATCCCGCATGCTTTGATAGGCAGGAAAATTCGGGAACATCTGGCCTTCTTCACGCAGTACGGGGATGGGGTTCAGCTTTTTGGCATCCATTTCTGTGGAACCGGGAAGCTCTGCCAGCTGTTTGAGCTCTTCTGCCAATTTTGTCTGCGCCACAGCGTCCGATAGCCGATCCACCGGGAGCAGCTTGTAGTTGCCGGGGTTATCCACATAGCCGCTGATGCCGACAGTGATATAAACCATATCCGGTTTCAAGTTCAGCTGGGCGGGGCAGAGCGCGACCCAAACCAATAGCAGGGATAAAATTGCAAGTCTAATTCTCATAATAGTCAATCATGCGGTTGATGATGTCTTCCAGACAGTATTTCGGTTCATAACCGATCGCTTCGTGGATCTTGCTGAGATCCGGCATGCGGTTCATCATATCCTCAAATCCTTCTTCAAATGCGGCTTCATAGCTCATATATTCGATCTTGGATTTACTGTTGCACATGGTTCTCACCTTTTCTGCCAGATCGGCGATGCTGATGGATTCGGTGTTACCCACGTTGAATATCTCACCTTCGCATTCGGGAGTGTTCATCAGGAGCACAAATGCGTCCACTACGTCCGAAACATCGGCAAAACAGCGGGTTTGCTTGCCGCTGCCGTAAACCACAATCGGTTGATCCAACAGAGCGGCTTTGATGAATTTCGGCACGACCATGCCGTATTGGCCGGTCTGACGCGGACCCACAGTGTTGAAACAGCGCACGATCACCACCGGAAGTTTCTTTTCCCGATAAAAAGCCAGCGCCATAAACTCGTCGATCGCCTTGGAACAGCTATAGCCCCAGCGGCTGATGTGAGTACTGCCCAAAAGGCGGTCATCCTGCTCCGAAAACGGGACTTTCTCGCTTTTGCCATAGATCTCGCTGGTGGAAGTGATCAGCGCTTTGGCCTTGTATTTGTTGCACAGTTCCAATACATAATCCGTGCCCACGATGTTTGTTTTTAGTGAAAGCAGCGGGTTTTCGATGATGTACTTCACCCCCACAGCCGCCGCTAAGTGATAAACCTGTTTGCAGTTGGAGATCAGTTCGTCCATCAAATCGCGATCCAAAATGCTGCCCGTATAAAAATGGAATTTGGGATTGCTGCGAAACGTGGCAATATTGTCCAAACTGCCGGTTGAAAGATTATCTATTGCGTAAACTTCATGCCCTTCGGCCAGTAAACGTTCTGCCAAATGCGACCCTATGAAGCCCGCGCCACCTGTGATTAGTATCTTCATTATCTTCTCCGTAAGAGATTATTGAACCTGCCATTAAAGCAGATCATGCGTAACGGTAACAAGATATATCTTCCAGCTTTTTGTCAATGAAAATCGGAAGAGCAACACTCGGGATCCCTCAGCTCTCCATCTCCTCCTCAGCTCGATTTAACTCTGATTTTAAGCCCAAATCATTCTGTATTCACTCGAAGATAACAGCTTGATATCAGCTTCAGCACTTCTTGAGCAACCTGGTTACAAAGCTGCAAGATCCGGCTGGCAGCAAATCTCAGAAACAAAAAAAAGTATTGACAAAAAAAGCGCGTCTCAAGATTTTGAGCAAACGGTGTTCCGGAATAGCTCAGCGGTAGAGCGGGTGGCTGTTAACCACTAGG
>DHVK01000043.1 GCA_002412625.1 Cloacimonetes bacterium UBA5210 | reverse complement strand
GCTTGGTTGCCAGCGCGGCGGGGATGATCTCCATGGTCACGCCGGCTTTTCCGCCAAATCCTCCCCCGACATGGGGTGCGATAACGCGGACATCCTTGTGGGACTTGCCCAAAGCTTCAGCAAACAAATGCCTTTGGGTGTGCGGAGATTGCGAGGAGCTCCACACCGTCAGGCGTCCGGAATGATCCAGCTTGCCGATCGCCACATGCGTCTCAATCGCGCAATGGGCATATCTGGGCACGGTGTAGGTGTCTTCAATAATGTGCTCGGCTTTGGCAAAGCCATCTTCCAGATCACCCTTGCGGGTTTTGCGCCAATGGGCAATATTGGTCCCGGCTTTGGGGTAAAACCAGGGTACATGGGGGTAATCTCCCAGATCCGGGTGCAAAATCACAGCGTTGTCCCGCAGGGCTTCCATCTGATCCAATACCGCGGGCAGGGCTTCATATTCCACCTTCACCAGCGCGGCTCCGCGTTTGGCAGCCTGAGGGCTTCTTGCCACCACAGCGGCAATCTGTTCGCCCACAAAGCGCACTTTATCCTGGGCAAAGACATAGCGGTCTTTCATATAGAGGCCGAACTTATAGGGGAAGTCTTTGCCGGTGAAGATCTTATATACCCCCGGCACCTTTTCTGCCTCGGCAGTATCGATACTTTTGATGATGGCATGAGCCTGGGTGCTGGAAACTATCTCGGCATAAAGCAGGCTTGCCCCAAAATCGATGTCGTCACCATAGATGGCGGCACCGCTGATCTTCTCCAGAGCGTCAATGCGCGTGACCGACTTTCCGATATATTTGTAGTCCTTCATTTGTCCCCCTTGCTGATCGCCAAAATGGCATCGAAGATGGGGGTGTATCCGGTGCAACGACAGAGGTGCCCGGCAATGGATTCCTTGATTTCCAGCAGACTGGGGTGGGGGTTCTTCTGTAATAACTCGGTTACCGCCAGGATGATGCCCGGAGCGCAAAAACCGCATTGGAAGGAGTTGTATTGGATGAATGCTTCTTGCAAGGCGCTGAGTTTGTCCGCGGATAGCCCTTCCACGGTGATGATATCGTGCTTGTCGGCTTCCACCGCCAGAATCAGGCAGCTACGTACCGGCTTTCCGTCCAGCAACACTGTGCAGGCTCCGCAATCGCCACGTTCACAACCGCATTTGGGGCTTTTCACGCCCAATTTGTCTCTCAGCACGTCCAGCAGAGTCTCGCTGGACTCTACCCACACGCTGCGGATTTCGAAGTTCAGATTGATGCTGATTTCTTTCATGCGAAACCTCCCAGTAAGGCTTTTGGTTCTACCTCTTCCCCCTGCAAGCGGGCGCGTGCAGCAAGAAGTCCCCGTTTCAGCATTACTCTGCTGATGTGGACGCGGTACTCCCGGCTGGAACGGATGTCTGTGATGGGCTTGATGGCGGATTCCACCAAAGCTGCCGCGCGCTCGATCAGGGCATCGCTGAGGGCATTGCCGTTCAAGAGGGCTTCGATCTCAGGCGCCCGCTTCGGAATCGGCGCAAGGGCACAATGCGCGATGCGGTAGTGGTTCTCTGTGTCCAGCCAAATCCCCCATCCCGCCTGAGCCAGATCTTCTCCGTTGTAACGTCCCAGTTTCAGATATATTCCGGTGGAATTCCGCGGAGGAATGGGCATCTCGATCTTGCTGAGCAATTCATCCGGCTGGAGCAGGGTTTTGCGGGGTGCCAAAAACCATTCATGGATGGGGATTTGCCGCAGCCCGGATTTGCTTTCGCAATGGACGGTCGCTTCATAACATAAAAGCGCGGGTGCAGAATCCAGGGAAGGCACTGCTGAGCAGATGTTTCCCGCCAGGGTTGCGCGGTTGCGGATGCCGGTGGAGGCAACTGTAGCGGCGGCGTCCCACAACATGGGGAAATGACTTTTGATCAGGGGATCTTCCAGCAACTGCGTGAAAGTAACTCCGGCGCCGATAACGATCTGTTCTCCCTCGCGGTGGATCTGCCCCAAATCCGGGATTTCCTTGATGTCGATCAGCAGCTCCGGAGCCATCATGGCTTCTTTGATGCTTACGATCAAATCTGTTCCCCCGGCAAGGATCTTCGCCTTATCCCGGTGCGTATTCAGCAAATCCAGCACTTCTGCCATGGATTGGGGTCTTGCGTAGTCAAAATCGTGCGCTAAGGCCATCTCTCCTCCTTGCGGGATAATTATTTTGGTTCAAACGCGATAATCCTGCACATGGAGGATTCCAATTCAATGCCGCGCAGGGGGAAGAGCCCGATCCAGGCGCGTTTGTTCGAGAGCTGCGCGATTTCACCGCCCAGGTTTTCAGCGTGCACTAGTTTCTTGGGGAACAGCTTGAGGTGCATCACTTGATAATATTCTTCCGGGGGATACATCTCGTCCCAGAGCTTGCCATACTTCTCTTTCAGCTTGTTCTCCGCCGCGATGAAGTCCTTCGGATGCCAATTGCGGATGATGGTATTCATGGGGTGGTCAGCAGAACCGCAGTCCACGCCTATCCATTTGATGCCCATCTCCAGAGCCCATTTGTGGAAACTGGGATCGGGACCGGGATGCTTCACAAAATAGCGCAGTTCATCGGATTCCGGCTGATCCCAGGCATACTTGTGGTAGCCGGTGTTGATGATCAGGATGTCGCCTTTCTTAATCTCGGCTTTGCTCATCAAGAGTTCGGGGCTGTAAAGGTCGTAATCCCCCACGGAGTCCGAGATATCCACTACCACACCGGGGCCTACCCATTCGTCCATCGGCACATCGCCGATCGTCCTGCCGCTGGCATGGAAGTGAATCTCGCCATCGATATGGGTGCCCACATGATTGCTGGTGGTGATGATCTGGCCATTCGCGCCTTGCCCCATGTGCGCTCCGGCAATGCGTTTGAAGTATTGAATTCCCAACGGCATATAGCTGGGCCATGGTGGGGTGTGGATGCTGAGCCTTTGCGTAAGATCGTACATTTTGAGCGACTTCATAAAGTCAAAGAAGTTGTTGATATCCATTATTTTTATCTCCTTTTTTGTTTAGTTTTTTGCCAGAGCTTCATAGGCCCGCATGAACGGTTCCATGGGCGCGTTCACCACTCCGGCGCCAACCTGTCCCACACCGGGATCTTTGTGAGCCACGCCGGTATCGATGATCGGGCTCAAGTTGTTTTCCACTACTTTGATCACATCTATTCCCAATGGGGTGCCACGAAAATCCAAACCGGGGATCTGATAGTTCCGGCTTTCACCATGGCAGATTTCGTACATCGAGACAGTATAGTTTAAAGCATCAGCAGCATTTCCCCCAACAAATTGTACGATAGCGGGAGCCGCGGCAATGGCAAAACCGCCCCAGCCGGCTGTCTCGGTGATGGCGCTGTCGCCGATATCAGGATTGGCATCGGCTTTGGAATATCCGGGGAAATAGAGCGCGTCCGGGACTAAGGCGGGCCCAGTGAACCATGCATCACCAAACCCGCTAAGCTGAATGCCAAACTCTGTACCGTTTCTCGTCATCGCCACTACCAGCGAGGAGTTAGGCACCTTGCGCGCGGCATCCAGCACCGCTTTTCCCGCGGGCATGGAGAGGTTCAGGAAAAAGTGGTCGTTGCCATTGATGAAGCTCAGTACTTGGGTGGTTTCTTCCACATTCTGCATCGTGCGCAGCAAGGCTGGAGCCAATTGCCGGATCAGCAGAGAAGTACCTGCACGGTTGCGGTTGTGCACCTCATCGCCCATGTGCAGTGCCTGAGCGATCAAGCTTTGCAGGTCGATCTTACCCAAGTCTTCAATGGCGCGCTTCAGTACGGGATACAATACGGCATCCATCCAGCGCAGTCGCTTGATGACCTCTTCACTGTAGGCTCCATAGCGCAGCACCTTGCCCAAACCCTCATTCTGGGTGGCATAACAGAAATTACCGGATGTTTCGTTTTGGACGATGAACACCGGCATACTGCTGCTGATGATGCCCGCCATCGGTCCGATCGCATTGTGTTCGTGGCATGGAGCATAGCTAATCTCTTTGCTTGCCGCCAGCTTTTCCGCGGCTTCGGGATTTTCCGCTCTGCCTTCGTAGATCAGAGCTCCGATGATTGCGCCCCGCATTGGGCCACACATTTTGTCCCAGGAAATCGGTGGACCCGCATGCAGGATCAGGTTTTTATGCATCCCGGGAATCAGATCCTCGGCGATGCCCATCCCTACCAATGCCGGTTTGCCCGCCTGGATTATCTCCAGCGCTTTCTGGTTCGCTTCGGTCATTGCCGGTTTGCGATCGGCAATGCTTTGCCTTAGTGCTTTATCGATGCTCAACGGGGGCTTCCAGGCAACATCCACCGCGGTGTGTCCGGCTTTTGTGATGTTGCGCGCAAAGTTTTCCAGACCCACGTTTATCACCTTCAGGTGCCCTTGTTTGATGTTGATCTTACTCATGAATTCCCCCTTTGTTTATGCATTGCCCGCATCACGTAATCCGCCGCCGCGTGATGTGATGTGAATACAATTGCCCCGGCTTTGCGGAGCTTATCCGCTTGAAGCTCTGCATTCTGCGGATCTTCGGCAGTGCCCAAGACGTGACAAACGACGGGGATTTGCGGATTCATCCCGGAAAGCACCGGGATCAGTTCTTCTGCGGGATCGGGATGCGCACCGTAGCCCAAAACTACATCGAGGATGATGATGGATATATCTTCACGCAAGCTCATGTGTTCCAGCATCTTCAGGCGCAAGCTGTAATCAATCATGGGGTGCGGTCTGCCCACGGTAAATTCGTCTGAACCAAGATCAATGAAGCAATCCCCGGCGCAGTTCCAGGCATCTTTGCAAAGATATTCGGGCTTCAGGGGGGTGTTGCTTAGAGGGTATTTGTCAAAACATTTATAGTAGAGTTGTTGAGCCTCATAACACAATGTGCCACCGCTATATAAGCCCACCATATACTTCCGTTCAGCGTCCAAATCCGGCAGCGGCATGTCCAGATTGGCAGTCTCTGTAATTGCCTTTCCGGAGAGCTTTGCCAAAATATCACAAGCTTTAGCCGCGCTTTCTTCCAGAGCCGTGCAGACCTGCAAATTTGCCAAGTTGGGATGCTGTATCTCCTGCAAGAAATTCACTACCACCGGCTTATCTGATGCGGATATTTGTTGCCAAAGCCGCTCTCGCACTTCCGGATCCGGGGTCTTGGCGATCATCACGATCACCTCTGTGGCAGTATCCTTGATGAGGTACTCCAAACAAGCACAGAGCATGATGCCGCCGATCTCTTGTTTGCCGTCCCTGCCCCCGGTACCAAAGGCCTGAGATACTCCAAAACCGCGATGCGCGATCGCCACACTCACTTCTTGCAAGCCAGTGCCAGCGGCAGAAACTATCCCGATCTTGCCCCGGGGAATCTGATTAGCAAAGCCGAGCGGACAGCCGTTGACGATTGCCGTCCCGCAATCCGGCCCCATCAACAGCAAACCTTTGGTTATGGCTTTTTGCTTCAGGCTCAATTCGTCTGCAAGGCTCACGTTGTCCGAAAAGATCATCACGTGCAAGCCGGAATCCAGGGCTTGTTCGGCTTCTGCGGCGGCATACTTCCCTGCCACCGAGATCAGACAGAGGTCCGCGCCATCGAGACTTCGCACGGCAGAGGGGATGTTGCGCAGCACCGGGCCGCTTGCTTGCGTGTGTTTGGAGGGTGCCTTGAGCAAGTTTTCTGCCTTTTTCAAGGCAGCTTCAGCATGCTCCGGGTTGTCGGCTTTGACCACGATCACAATGTCGGTTTCCGCGGCAGCTTTGATCTCGTCCAAAAGCATATCTGTAACCGCCAGAATCTCTCGGTTTTCTTTGTTTGCCAAGATTGCCACCGCGTCTGCCACTCCGGGTTGCTCGCGCAGTTCTTTGGATATCAGCATCAACTTCACTGAATCCAGATACTTTCCTTTTACAATTTGGGTCCTAACTGTCATAACATCTCCCAAGCGGCAAAAAACCCGCTTAATGTATCGTAGCCGCTGGTTGCGCCAATAGCGCAGATGCGCGCCATGAGCTCCGGCAAGCTTGCTGTTTGAGATTCCAACGCCAGGAGAAACTCCGCCCAATCCCTGTCCGGTTGCAAGCGATACGCCTGAGTTAAAAATGTATTGGACAAAAGGTTTTCTGAAAGCGATTCATAGAATAGCAGATCCATTATTTCTGACAAGCTTTTTTTTTGCCGGATTTGCTGATATGCCAATCCAAGCATGAATCCTGACAGAAAATCATCCCCTCCGGGAGTAAGGCCAAAGCCTCTGCCCTTGAAGCAAGAGACTCCTCCGGCATAATCACCTTGCGCGAAATGCTGAACTCCTTTACGGTACAGCGTTCCCAAGGCGGCATCAAAGCAAGCAGGAGAACTGCCCTCATTCTTCAGCAGAGATGCAATGCACTGCGCCGGCAAACGCTGTTGAAAAAGCTGGAATACGCTCTCAAGCCGGCGGTCAAACTCCGCTTGAGCAAGCACCCGCCGGAAGTCCGGAACCCGGTAGATGGCAGCATCTGCAGAAGCGCAAACCACGTCATTGAGCACAATTTCACCATAGCGAATGCTGAGCTGACGCACCTCGGACACATCCTCAAGATCAAGCACAATTCTGAAGGGTCCCGGGCAAAGATCTCTGTTGCAGATGGAGATCACTTGCCTGCCAAAAGCCAGATTGACCGCCTTACGATGGCTGCCAAAAAGCTCATTATACAGCCCATCCGGAATCCCTGCGCCAAGCCAAATGACCTTGGCAAAGACATGGTTATTCATCTTCGAAGCCTTTCACCGCCGCTTTAATCGTCAAGCTGCCTCCCAATTTCTTCGCTTTCAGAACGTCAATTCTCATAGATGCTGCTGTTTGCATATCTGTCAACTTGATTCTTCCCCAATTGAATATGGGGATGCCGCTTTGGACATCCCCACCATATATGTTCTGCTGATCTCAGCTTACTTTGTGAGCAGCATCTTGTGAGTTGTTTGTTGATCTGGTGTGTCAAGCCGCAGGAAATACACGCCGGGAGCGCATCTTTTGCCGGCATCATCGGTGCCATCCCAGTGCAGGCTCAAGTTTCCGGCAGCAGCCTGTTCTTGTTGAAGCTTGCGTACTTTTTGTCCCCGGACATTATAAACATCCGCTTTCAGCAATCCCGCTTGTTTTAGTTCAAATTCTATCGTAGTATTGAGCTTAAAGGGGTTGGGATAGTTGCGCACTGCGCTAAGCGGATAAACCAGCTCATCATCCACCGAGAGAGTGGACAGATTTACCACATGCGTCTGGCTTTCTTTGCGAATCTCGTTCGGCAAATAGAACACCGCGCAGAGTTTGATCTGATAATCCGTATTCTCCAGCATGCAGGAAAGGCGATAATGCCGCAGATCCGGTGATAACAGGGTGGTATTCCAGACATCCTCCGGGCTGCTCAAGAGCTTGTATTTGATCTCGAAATGTGCCGGATTGGTGGCAGTATTCCACTGAACCAAAAAGGTGTTGCTACCCTCTTTGCTAATGCTAGGGATATATGGAACCGAAGCCAGGGGCGCGTTTTGGGGAATAATCATGCCCCCCTCCATGAAGTTCTCGATCTCCAAGGATTTTGCCTTCAGTTCATCCAGGGATTCCGCTACAAAGCGTACCACGTAGAAGCTGATTGATGCTCCGGGCTCCAGGCTCAGGCGGTTTATATAGTTGCCCTCAGCATCTGTTTCTTGATACTCTGCCATGCCTGGCTGCGCGCCAAACAACGCGTGCAATGATCTCGTATCGTTGGGTGACGGCTGTTCATACTCCATTATCGGATCTGGAAGACGCAGCGGGGAATACTTGCTGTCATCCGGGTTTCTGCCGGTCACCAGCCAATACTTCTGGTTAGCAGGTTGCCCCAAGGTTGTTAGGCTTCTGGAGTTCTTGTCATTCGGTCCATGCCCAACTCTCCAATACCAGGCCGCATTCATCAAATCCCGATTGGGAACCAGGATTTTGTTTGCCACCACCACAGTCGATAGTCCGTCATCCCCATCCGCATCGCGCGCATAAACGAACTCATATCCCGGACCTTTCACATAACCGCTAATATCATCAGCAGCGATTTCTCCTCCCCAGTCCACAGGGCCGATATCCGGATCCATCAGATATGCTAATGCCAAGTCTTCAATGCTATCCAGCGCATTGCGGTTATAGACGGTGTATTTGCTGACGACGAAATCATCGTGATCCTGAACCGGCCAGGAATAGGTTTCCTGATGTACTGCTATATCAAGTGGATAGTGCGTGGATTGATTGCGGGAAGAGCCAAAATCACGATCCCCGGGCGTGCCGAAGGGGCATATATCATAGTAATAAGAGCTATGCGTGAAGAACCCGGGAGTGTCGAAACTTCCCTGCTGGGGGATGCTGAAACAATAATTTGTGCTGTTGAAAGGATCAAACAGCAGGGGCCCCGGCTCTCCGTTGACGCTGAGCAACGTTTGATCCAGGGGATTGTAGATATCAAAATTCTGGATGTTATGCGAGTTTGGAATTGCCAGCGGATTGTATGCCGGGAGCAATTCATAAAGATCCAGATCTCCATCATAGCCCACGGAGCTGAGTGTGTCTTTCGCGATTACCAGATCCGGAGACCAAGACCCGTGTCCCTCATAGATCAAAGCATCATTCCCCGGTGTGGGGGGATAGGTTAACCAATATAAAAGCCGATTGAAAGAATCACGGCGATTCTTTTTGCCGGAGACCCAAATAGAGGAGCTGTCGATCAGCTTCACAGAGTTTTGATAGGTAAGGGTTTGATCCACTCCATAATTGCCGGTCTGCTCCGTAAGCCTGCCGGTATCGAGTAAAACCGAGCTCAACACCCGGTTTGGCGTCGGCGCTTCAACCGGTGCGGCAACCACAGCCACAGCATGGATGCATAATAGCATCAGTAACAAACGTTTCATGTTAGCCTCCTTGATTCACTGTTACTTCAAACACAGAGCCTTCCTTGCGGTAGCCCTGCTTCCGATAATATTCATCCACATCGGACATCACGAACACTGTCTGCCCAGGGAAATCTTGGCAGAGGCAATCCATCAGTGCTCTGCCCAGGCTCCTGCCCCGATAGGCGGGTTTTACCAACAAATCGCAGACATAGATGTAAAAGCCGCAATCGTCCAGACTTCTGGAATAGCCGCAGATTTCATCATTCTCACACGCCACATAGGTGATGGAGTTTCGAAGAGCATCCCGGTATTTGGCGCAATGCTCCGCTGTCCAATAGCATTTCCATTCATCCCCCTGATCCCGAAGCATTTGCATCACTTTCGCTTCGTCCGAGCCGGGTTCATATTTTCTGATAAGCATAAGATTTTCGGCAATAAGCTCCGGGCCTATTGGCTTGCTGCCTTTCTGGCCACCCGGAAGCCGATGTTGTTGTGAGTATAATGCGGTCCGGCACTGGGTCTGAAAGATATCCGCACTCCCTGGAGAGTGTTAGTCCAGCTTCCACCTCTGCCCAGGCGGTAGCTTCCGCTATCCGGTCCGGTTGGAAACACCAGAGGGCTAAGGCTGTAATAGTCGTTGCCCAGCCAATCCCAATTGAATTCTGATACATTTCCGCTCATATCGTACAAGCCGAGGGAGTTTGGTTGTTTCTGCCCCACCGGATGAACACCGCCGCCGGAGTTTCCACCATGCCACGCCACCAGGTTCGGATCATTTGACCCGCTATAAACATAATCCGGATAGTTTGAGGCACCCCGGGCTGCGTATTCCCACTCTGCTTCGGTTAGCAACCTGTATCCGGAGGCATTCCAGTTGCACATCGCTGCGTTCCAGGTTTCATTGAACTCAAATGGTGCTGCGCCCCACTGCGCCGGATTAGTGGTTCCGGAGATAGAGTAAACCGGCTCCAGGCCTTCTGCCACACTCCGCAAATTACAATAGATCAGTGTCTGATACCAATTGATGCGATGCACCGGTTTATCTGGTCCCACGCCCCCACTTTGGGCAGGCAAGTTGGTCATGATTGCTTCATATTCTTGTTGAGTAACCTCATATTTGGATACATAAAAGGGAGGCAAGGTCACAGGGTGAGTGGGCAACTCATTGCCATAGCCCTCTCCGCTCGTTCTGCCCATGGTGAAGGTCCCACCGGGGACCAAGGCAAAATTTGCCGGCGGTGCAGGGATGATCACATACTCCGCGCTAAACACAGCGGAGCTAATCCAGCCGTCTTTGAATGCCCGGGCTTTGAGCGCGGTAGATTGGGAAACAAGCACCGGGGTGGTATATTGCGGGGAATCCAAGGAAGGCTCACTGCCGTCCAGGCTGTAGTGAATCTCCGCGCCAAAGGTGTCACAGTGGATTCTCACTGCGATGGGGTTGTCATATGTCCCCGCTACCGGGTTGAAGCGCGGGGTTTGGACATTGCCCATAAAGGTATGATCGTCTGCCAGAATCCTCACCCGGTGCTGACTGCCGACGAAATCTATGTCTTCCGCCCCCGCATGCCAGACGATGTGTTTGGCTGATCCGCTGCCGATGTTATCGCCAATATCTCCGACGAGATTTTCCGGCAGGGGGCTGTGGCCAAAGGTGACTCCACCATCGGTGGAAACTAACACATCAATCGTGGCAAGATCCAGATTCACATCCACCATATCATAATGGATGTCCACGATCTTGCTGCCATCTGTGCGTTGTGCGGCATTCACGTTGTACACATAGGGCGCGGTGGGGTCGATCTGCACGGCATCCAGGCTGAAATTGTCCCAATGCAGATATTTATCCAGACCCTCATACTCTGCTTCCACCCTCAGGCGCAGGGTCGTGGCATAAGATGGTACATCCACTGTTACCAAAGTCCAGACATTGGTATTGGGTTCCAGATAGATCCATTTATTCCAGTCCACTCCGTTGTCATATTCCACGCAATAGCGAAAGCTGTCACTCGTGCTATTCAGATTGCTGCTATAGTAATAAAAGCTTATGGTATAGGTATTTAGCTTGCTAAGGGTTACTGGATCGAAGGATAGGGAATGATTCAGGTTATCCAGATTCCGGCTTCCCCAATACCAGATTCCGCTCTGCGCGGTCGCTCCACCCAGAGGCTGGTTTGTGGGCCCCCACCAAGTCTGACGATTGGGTACGGGGTCAGCAATATACATCCAGTTGTCGTCTTGAGTACCTTCAAAACCTTGGTGCAGGATGATTGTTGCTGATAAAGTGATACCAAGACCGATTAACAAGATTACACAGAAGAATATCCGTTTCATTTCTGACTTCCTTGATTGAGCAGGGCTTTGGCAGCGTCCCAGGTGATTCTTTGAGTTTTACTGCTTTGCAGCAGCGCTTCCAGCGCTTCCGCTTCCGCGCGACTATAGTTCTTGTAGGCTTTTACCATATAGAACATCTGATTCCGGAATTCGACTACATCCAGGTGAGCGAAACTGTTGATATAGCTTCGCCCCAGGAAATAGTAAGATTGCTCGTCCTCAGCCGGAGTTTCGTTGTAAAGGATGATGTAGCCATCCGGGCTAAAGGGCAGATTGTAGGGCGGAATGGTCTGCGTTACCGCATCCCAGGAAAGCAGCGCGTGCAGGCCATTAGCGGTATCCACCACCAGATTTTCCGGTGCGGCAGGGGGTAGATGGATGATGCTGAAGGTCTGTGGGGAAGAGACTTCCCCCGCATTGCCAAAGCTATCCACTGTCATTATGCGCACTTTGGCGTGATCTGTCTGCACGGCAGAGATTTGCCAAACATAAGTGCCGCTGTTAGCAAGGTTTTCCTGAATCATTTGATAATCCGCGCCACTGTTTGTGCTATACCACAGCGAGATCGGAGTGTCCGAAAAACTGTGATCCTGAGCTGCCCAAAGGATATTCTGCGGGGTGTTGATGAACCATTCCTCGCCCCCGACCGGATAAAGGATTTGCACTTGGGGATCGATGGTGTCCATCGCAAAATCATCACTGTCTGCCCAAGATACAAGTCCCTGGCACCATCCCACGCTAAATAAAATCGCCAATACAAGTAAAGCTTTATACATCGCTTCCTCCTGATGCTGATGTTCAAGCTTTATTTCTGCCTGAGAATCCGTCAAGCTAAAATTATGGATATCTGCTGGGAAGGCATAAGTTTTATTGTCACACATTGAGGCCATCGGTATTTATGGTGATGATTGTTGGCAATGCTCCGGAACACGTTTCTCCCGAAACGTTTTTCTGTCAGATAGCACCCAGCTCGAGATAAAGCAGGACCAAGCTTGAGACATCACCAAAATGAATACACCACATATCTCATAGCAAAAACCACCACCAAATCGAATTCTCCGTTAACTTTGGGCTCTTCAGCAAAATGGCTTTTGGCGGGTAATCGACAGAAAAACGCCCCAGGAGCGGCGTGTTCCGATAGGGCTCAGAGTTGCGTGTTCCGGAACCGTTTTCCGATATCCCTTTCTGCCTGCTACCGTGTTTACTTTTCATTTCATTCAGCAGATATCAAGCTGTTATCAAGCTGTGGGCATAGCATAATAACGACTTAACAGCAGCTTAATCCAGGCTGAAGAAATCTTGTTAAAATGGCGCATAAACTGCCATAAACTAAAGCCACCGGGAAATGCCTGCCCGCTCCGGATTGGACAATAAGGCGGAGATATCTCTTGACCTAAAGCTCAGACCAAAAATGTATTGCACCACAAATGATGCGACAACAGGGAGTTTTTTATGGCCAGCAGCAAAGAGCATATGGATTTTATCCTGGAGCATTTACAGGCTCTCGATGGCGTATACGCGCGCAAAATGTTTGGAGAATATGGGGTTTATTACAAGGACAAAGTGGTCGCCATGCTCTGTGATGATCAGCTTTTCGTGAAGCCCACCGAAGCCGGCAAAGCCTTTCTCCAAGACCCCGAATATGCCCCGCCCTATCCCGGAGCAAAGGACTATTTCCTGATCCCGGAGGATAACTGGGAGGATTCGGTTTGGCTCTGCGAGCTCGTCCGTCTCACCGAGCCGGAAGTAAAAGCACCGGCAAAGAAAAAACCCAAAGCCAAATAGGATCTCGGCTTTGGGTATGTATGTGTTCCGATTTTATTTCTGGCAGACGGGACAGTAGAAACTGGAGCGCCCGCCCAGCCGAAGGTTTCCCAAAGGATGCCCTTTGGGACACTCAAGCTTCTGATATACGCGCAAGAAGTGCTGGAACTCTCCGCTTTTATCGTCGATGCGGCGATAATCCGAGATGCTGGTGCCACCAACTTCCAGAGCTTCCTGAAGCACGTCTTTGGTATGATTCACGATGCGGCGGATTTCCGGGGCACTCACTTTGCGTCCTTCTCGTTGAGGCTGAACCCGGGCTCGATAGAGCAATTCACACACATAGATGTTTCCCAGGCCGGCAACGATGCGCTGATCCAGCAGGAGATTTTTGATCGGCGCGCTGCGATGGGCAATTAGCCCGCTCAGATATTGGGCATCAAAAGCCTTTGAGAGGGGCTCCGGACCCAATGCCGGCATGAATCTGCTTAGGTTGGCACTTGCGAACAGCGTGATCTTGCCAAAGGTGCGGGGATCGATGAAACGCACCGCGTCACCCCCTTCCAGCAGGATCCGCGCCCGTTCATGCTTGTGCGGTTCACGCGGATCGGGTTCATAGACCAGTTTCCCGGTCATCCTCAGATGGATTATCAGCCCGGCACCGCTATCCAGGTGCAATATCATATATTTACCGCGGCGGATGGTCTCTTTGACTCTGGCGGGGAAAGCTTCATCGGGCAATAAGGGATCCACGATCACGGTACCCGGATAGTAGCATTCCAAGCCGGTCAATACTCTGTTAGTCAGCACCTCGGACAGACCGTCCAATACGGTTTGGACTTCGGGTAGTTCCGGCATTATTCGCTGTCTCCAAGGTTTTCCAGATATTTATGAATCTTGTACGCGGCCAAAGCTCCGTCTCCCACTGCCGTGGCGACCTGGCGCAGAGATTTCTCCTGCACGTCTCCCGCTGCCCATACTCCGGGAAGCGATGTGGTATGCTCGCGGTCGGTTACGATGTATCCTCCGGAAAGCTCCACTTGGTTTTTGAACAGAGTGGTATTGGGATTTGCGCCCACGAAAACAAAGATTCCATCTACTTCCAGTTCGCTGTTTTCTCCGTTTTTATTGTTTTTTAACAGCAGTTTACGAGGTTCTTGGGAAAAACGTATCTCTTCCACTTCCGTGTTCAGAATTAAGCTGATTTTTGGGTTTGCCTTTACGCGCTCTACCAGGATCGGATCCGCGCTGAAGCCTTCCCGGCGGTGAATGATGAAGATTTTCGCTGCGTACTTGGCGATGAACAGGGATTCTTCAAAGGCGGAGTTTCCGCCCCCCACCACAGCCACGGTTTTATCCGGATAAAAGGGGCCGTCACAGGTGGCGCAGTAGGATACTCCACGGCCGGAGAACTCAACTTCTCCCGGGATTCCCAGCTTGCGGGGTGAACTTCCAGTGCAAATCAGCACTGTGTGAGCTTTCCAGGTGCTTGTCTGAGTTACAATCTCTTTCACCTCGGCTTTCAGGTTCACGCTCAGCACATCTTCATGCACGATCTCGAGGCCGAAGAAGCGAGCCTGATCTTCCATGTCCTTTGCCAGTTTCGTGCCCAAAACGGGTTCCGGAAAGCCGGGATAGTTTTCCACCCATTCGGTGGCGGTGAGCTGTCCTCCCGCCACGGGAGCCTTCTCTATCATCAGCGTTTTCAGCTTGTAACGAGCCGCGTATAGCCCGGCGGAGAGCCCCGCAGGGCCTCCGCCAATGATGATGAGATCGTAGGTTTGGTCGTTTGATACTTCCGGAGTATAGCTGAAATTGAAGTCTAACATAATCTTACAGAGATTCCTTGATTTTCTCGACGATCATGCTTTCGGGAGCGGCACCTTCCTGATACCAGTTTTCGTTGATGGTGGTGCGGGGAACACCCTGGACATTGTATTTCTGGGATAAGTGCGGGAATTCGGAGATTTCTACCATGTCGGCCTTCACTTTGTCGCTGTAATAAGCCATTTGATGGGCAAGGATTACCGCCTGAGGGCAATAGGGACAGGTGGGGGTTACAAAGACTTGCATGTGCACAGGCTTGGCCAAGTTGTCCAGGAACTTGCGGGTGTCTTCACCAAGCTTGGTTAGTCCGGTGGAAACCATCAGGATTGCGGAAAGCAGGGAAGAAAACTCATAGCCGGCGGGGATGCCGTAAAAACGGATACCGTAGTCTTTCTCGCCTGTCACGGCGATGGCGGGTATCTTGTCCACGGCATATTTCTCAACCGCTTCTTTGTCGCTTTCAAACTGGTGAACTTCCAGTTTCAGGAGCGGGTTGACGGAAGATAGCTCTTCCAAAAGCTTGTGGGTGTCTTTGCAATATCCACATTCAAAGGCTTGGGTAAAGAGCACCAAGTGCACTTCTTTCTTCATGTTTTGCAGGGCTTTCTTCACTTCGCTCAGTACTTTATCATCGAGAATAGGCATTGTATTCTCCTCCTATTTGTGTAATTCTAAAGAACAATATAATGAACCATCACCAGATAGCAAATCTTCCCTATGATAAAGGAATATTGACAGTAATATGCAGTTCACACCGTTGACACTTCAAAGCAAATATGGTTTTGGAAATCGCCCATCCCGGTTATACTATGTAAAAGAAATCCGGTTTATGAAAGAAAAAGGTTGACTTTCCTTTTGGAGGTAAAAATGTGTCCCTATCAGCTACATGAAAAATGCACCGTGGCGTTGAGTCCTGCATGGCAGCATACCCGACGCTACCTTATGTATATGATTACGTTTTTTGTGTTTACCATCGCCATGAGCTTCCTCCATGCAAGATCGCAGAGTGAAGACTATATGATGGTAAAAAACTGGAATTTGCCCGAAGCTGCGGTTCTGATGCAGGATCTGCAACTCAAAGATAAAGTGCTATATCGTGAGAACGAAGCGTTCACGGGCTGGGCCTATGAGCTTTATCCGGAAGGTGAGCTTTTGCGCGCCTCCGAGTACCGGAAGGGACAGCAGCACGGCCAAAGCCTGTTGTGGTATCCCGACGGAAGTCCGCAGATGAGCGCGTTCTATCGAAACGGTGCGCTTCACGGTCGCTTTCTGGGCTGGTATCAGAATGGCTTTGTGATTTACGATATGTTCATAAACAGAGGAACCTATGCCTCGGACAACCTGGCGGATAGTGACGAACGCAGGGCGGAAGAGGCCGAAGAAACGGAAAAAGAAGGAAACACGGATGACGCAACCCGCGAGTAAGATGTTAAGCGCTCAAGGCTTTGCACTTATGAAACAGAAAGAGCAGAAGATAACGATGATCACAGCCTACGATTATGCCGGAGGCAGCGCTGTGGCCGCCACGGATATCGATGTGATTTTGGTAGGGGATTCTTTGGGCATGGTGGTTTTGGGCTACGAAAGCACCCTGAATGTGACTATGGAAGATATGCTCTGCCACAGTGCCGCTGTGCGCCGCGGTGCTCCCCACAAATATATAATTACAGATATGCCCTATCTCAGCTACCATATGGACCCTCGGGAGACACGCCTCAATGCAGCCCGCCTGGTGCGGGAAGGATGCGCCAATGCCGTGAAACTGGAAGGTGGTTCTGCTTCGCGCTTGCAGGCTATCCGCGATATAGTGGATCTGGAAATCCCGGTCTGCGCGCATCTGGGCCTCACTCCACAATCCATCCTGCGTTTCGGCGGATTCAAGGTGCAGGGTAAAAGCGAGATCGCGCATGAAGAGATCTTCCTGCAAGCTCAGGCAATCGAAGAGGCCGGAGCGTTTATGCTGGTGCTGGAAGGCATCCCGGAGCTTCTGGGTAAAAAGATCACCGAGTCGCTTGCTATCCCGACCATCGGGATCGGAGCCGGACGCTTCTGCGACGGACAGGTGCTGGTGTATCACGACGTCTTGGGCTATAGCGATATGCAAACCAAGTTCGTGCGCCAATATGCCCAGCTGAACAAAACCATCCCCGAGGCCATCATGAACTTCAGTCGCGAGGTAAAAGAGGGCTTGTTCCCCGCCCGCGAGCACACCTACTATCCAATAGATTAAATTTGAGGAATATATAAAGATGTCAAAAGAAAGAACAGAAATCATGAGCCCAGACGAGAAGTTCACCGCCGTCGCCAATCTGAAAGTGAAACTGGAAGATAACTTTGTCGCGCTGGGTGAACTGCTCAGCGAGATTAAACGGAGCAAGCTATATCGCTTCAAAGGCTATGAGACCTTCAAAGAATTTGTGGAAGCGGAGTATCAGCTCTCGGGCTCCCTGGCGGGTAAACTTGCCCAGACCTTTGACCTCTATGTGGAAGAGATGGATATCGACGAAATCAGCGTCAAAGAGATCGGTTTCGAACGCCTGCAACTGATCAAACCCATGGTACAAAAGGCAAATTGGGACGAGCGCGAACACTGGATTCAGAAAGCCGTGGAAACCCCGACCAATGAGCTGCGCAGTGAAATCAAAGAGATGAAGAAGAAAGATAAAGAGGACGATGGCGACCTCAAGAAAGTATTTATAGATCAATATCTGGAGAAGATGACAACATGGTTCAATTGCTCTAAAAGTGAGCTAAACTTCAAGCTCGCTCTTTACTTTCAGGAAAGTGACCTGGAAGACGTTAAGAAAGTGGTGAAAGAGCGCCAACGCGCCTTTGAACAGGAAATCCAAACGAATAAGGAGTAAGCTCATGAAAATAATGAGAATCCTCTGGGTCGATGACGAAATCGATCTGCTGAAACCCTTTGTGCTCTTCCTCGAAGAGAGAAACTATACAGTGGACACCTGCAACAACGGTGCCGACGCCATTGAGAAAGTGGTGGAAAATAAATATGATCTGGTGATTTTGGACGAGATGATGCCGGGGCTTGACGGCCTTGCCACTCTGCAGGAAATAAAACGCATCAACAACGCTATCCCGATCGTGATGGTGACCAAGAGCGAAGAAGAAGGCCTGATGAACAAGGCGATTGCTTCACAGATAGCGGATTACCTGATCAAGCCGATCAACCCCTCGCAGATCATCATGGCCATCAAGAAGATCTTTCAGGCGGATGAAATCAGAGCAAACGAGATTGGCCAGCAATATTCCCAATATATGGCGAAGCTGAATCAACGCCTCTTTGCCAACCCTGATTGGAATGAATGGGGCGAGATCTATCGTGAAATGGCTCAGTGGGAACTGCGCATCGACGAAGTGAACGACGATGGGCTGCGCCAAACCCACTTCCTGGAGAAGCGCAATTGTAACACCGAATTCACCAGCTATGTGGAACGCAATTACAAGGACTGGCTGAAGACAGACGAACGTCCGAACCTTAGCTTTGACCTGATCTCCCAATACATTGCCCCGCACTTCGAAGAGAACGTGCCGATCTACTTCATCATCATGGACTGCATGCGCCTGGACCAGTATCTGGCGATTCAGCCTTATATTCAAGAGCTCTTTGAAGAGAATCTGGATCTGTATTTCTCGATCCTGCCCACGGCGACCCCATACTCCCGCAACTCCATCTTCAGCGGGCTGCTGCCGATCGACATCGCCAAGCGTTTCCCGGATTATTGGGTTACTTCTTCCGAGATGGATAACAGCCGCAACCGCAATGAGCATCAGCTTTTGGACGAGCATATCGGCGAGTTGGGCTACAGCCTTGACCCCACTTCGAAGTACGTGAAGATCTTCAACATGGAAGAAGGCAACTTCGTTCTGCGCAAGATCGATACCTGGAACAAAGAGAACCTGATTGTATTAGTTTACAACTTCCTGGATCTTTTGGCGCACCACCGTTCCCGCGACCAGATACTGCAGGAGACCATCCCTCACGAAGAAGGTTTGCGGGCTTTCACCAAGCATTGGTTCCTGCACTCCAGTCTCTATGAAGCGCTGAAGCAGATCTCCAAGCAGGATGCCATCGTGATTATTTCCACCGATCATGGTTCGATCAAGGTGAATCGTGCCACTCAGGTGATCGGCGATAGAGACACCTCTGTCACTGTCCGCTACAAAGAAGGCAAGAACCTCACCGCGAACGACCGTCACGCCCTCTTTGTGAAGAAACCCGCGGATTTCGGTTTACCATCCAAAAGCATCGTGGACAACTTCATCTTTGCCAAGGATGACTATTACTTTGTCTATCCAAACAGCTATCACCAATATCAACGTCAATACAACGGAACCTTCCAGCATGGTGGGGTTTCGATGGAAGAAATGATCTTGCCGATAGCCACTTGTCGCAGTAAAAAAAGAAAATAGAAGGCTAAATGTACCTCTCAAATCTCCTGGACCCCAGGGCGATCATTCACGAGAGCAGAATTCTCAATCGGGAGCAGGTGTATCATGAACTCGCGGAGCGGATCTGCAAGCACAATCGTTTGCCTGTATGTGGCAATGCGCTGGTGCAGCAAATTCTTCTGCGGGACACCCAGAGCAGTACCGCGTATCCCACCGGGATTGCAATTCCACATATCCGCATGGACGGTTTTGCTGATACCGTAGTGGGCATGGCGTTTTTGCAGAATCCCCTGGATTATGACGGCACCAAGGTTCACTGGGTATGTCTGATTATTTCGGACAAGAGTTCTTCGAATCTATACCTGAACCTGGTGGCCGCACTGTTGAGGTTATCCAAGGACGCCGCGTTGATGGATGCACTGTTGAATGCCCACGACGGCTTTCATGTGGTTCAGCGCTTGAAGGCACTGCAGATTCCCATCAAGAAGGAGATTACCCTATCCGACATCATGATCACCGATGTGGTGAGCATTGCGCCGGATGCCAAGCTCTCGGACTTGAGCGCGCTGTTGTGCAGCCGCAATCTATCCTTTGTCCCTGTAACGGATGAGCATGGACGCTATCTTGGGGAAGTGAATATTCTTCGCTTCCTCAAGGTAGGTGTCCCAGATTATCTGATGATGCTGGATAACGTGAGTTTCCTGCGTTCATATGAGCCTTTGGAGAAGTTGTTTGAGCAGGAAGGCATCCTCAGCGTGAAGGACATCATGAGCCGTGACGAAGAATATCTGAAGCCTGATACCTCCATTCCCGAGGCGGTATTTGAGATGATTCAGCACCACAAGCGCTTCTATTCCGTGGTGGATAATTCGGGCATACTGGTCGGTGTTGTAACCGCCATGGACATCTTCAGAAAAGTGATCAAGGCATAGAATAAAATGACTCTCATGTTAATCGCTCTCGCCATTTTCGGCGTTACATACCTCCTTATTATCACAGAATGGATCAATAAAATGCTGGCCGCCCTGATGGGCGGTTTTGCCATTGTCCTCACGGGCATCGTGCATCAGGAGATCGCCTTTGCCGCTATCGACTGGAACGTTATCTTCTTCCTCATCGGGATGATGCTAGTGATTTCGGTGATGCGGCAGACAGGGCTCTTCATGTATCTCGCCATCAAGATAGCCAAGCTCGCCAAGGGACGTCCCCTGGGGATTATGGTGCTGATGTATCTGCTGACCACCTTTATCTCTGCCTTTATGGGCAGCGTGACCACCATCATGATCCTGGTGCCGATTGTGCTCCTGATTGCCAGTGAACTGAAACTAACGCCAATCCCCTTCATCATCACCATGGTGATAGCCTCAAACGCGGGTGGAGCAGCTACCATGATCGGTGATCCGCCAAACATTTTGATTGGTTCGGCTACCGACTACAATTTCATGGATTTCCTGTTGAACCTCACTCCGCCTGTGCTGGTGATAACGGTAACTTCCGTAGGTCTGATCTGGCTGCTGTATCGCAAAGGCATGCACGTGAGCAATGAAAACCGCGCCAAACTGATGGGCTACAATGAGCAGAGCCTGATCAAAAACAAAAAACTGCTGCGCATCAGCTTGGTTACCCTCGCTCTGATGCTGACCGCATTCTCTCTGCAAGGCGTATTGCACATCGAAACAGCTACCATCGCCATGACTGCCGGCCTCTTCCTCCTGGTGATTTCAGACCGCAAAAAGGTGGAACACATCCTGGCTAATGATATCGACTGGGTAACCATCTTCTTCTTCATGGGACTCTTTATGATCGTGGAATCCTTGGTGGCAACCGGCTTCATCAATATGATCGCGACAGGAATCATGAATATCACTCACGGTGAACCCCGATCCACCTCCATGGTGATCCTCTGGGTATCCGGAGTATTCAGCGCCGTGATCGACAACGTGCCCTTCGTAGCCGCCATGATCCCCGTCCTGGAACGCCTCGGCATCCTGATAAACAACCCCAACGCCATGCACCCCATCTGGTGGTCGCTGGCTCTGGGCACCTGCCTGGGCGGCAACGGCACCCTCATCGGCGCTTCGGCAAACATCGTGGCAGTTGGCATTGCAAACCGCAACGGCTTCCATATCAGCTTCAAAGAATATACCAAAATCGGGGCTATTTTCACCCTGCTGGCCATCATTATCAGCACGGGATATATCCTCTTGAGATATTACTAGATACCCGCCCCTTAATCGCCCTTCCAGAGTGCCGCGCATGCGGCACTTTTTTTTGGGAACACGCCTCTCTGAGCCGTTTTTCTGCCGATAACCCGCCAAAGGCCATTTTGCTGTAGAGTTTATCTCTACGATGTATCTGGCGATTAGTGCTGTTTTTTCTTAGACCCAAATTGCTGTTTTTTACTGAGATATGTGGTATATTCATTTTGGTGCTGCTTTTAGCTTGGTCTTGCTTTATCTCGGGCTCGGTGCTATCTGACAGAAAAACGTTTCGGGAGAAACGAGTTCCGGGGATTATCGACCAAGTATATATTGCCTGTTTTGGCCGCAGCCAGGCAAATCCGACCATCGTGCTGTGATTCCAAAGCACTGTATAGAAAGGTTGTAAGAGTATGTAATGTCAATGCGGTTTGAGCTTCAAAGTGTCAGTTTCTGGTTTATGCCTCCCAGACAAAGCTCCATCTGTTAAACTGAACTCAAGCTGAGATCATGCTGTTCTGAAGCAGTGCACATAGCAAAATAACAGCTTGATCTCAGCTCCGGCACAGAATAAACTGCAGAGCAAAGTTCAGGCTGCAAGCTGCTTTTCAGGATCCCCGGAACGAGCCTTAAGCGCTATTTGATGTGATAGCGTTTGATCTTGCGGCAGAGCGTGGATTCACTCATGTTCAACAGCTTTGCCGCGGTTTTTTGTTTACCGCCGGTCTTACGTAAAGCCTCGATGATGCGCTCTTTGTCCAGATCCTTGATATTGTGTTCGATAAGTGAACCCCCAAGGTGCTTGTTTCGGCGGAAGGCATCAACGTTATCCAGAATCTCGGAGTTCCAAACAGGCTGGTAATAAAGGATGAAGATGCGCTCGATGATGTTCTTGAGCTCGCGGACGTTGCCGGGGAATTTGTAGCTTGAAAGCCTGTCATAGAAAGAATCTCTGATCTGAGGTAAGCGGCGCGTAGTTTCCCGGGCATAATTGCGGGCGAAGGTTTCTACGAGGAGGGGGATGTCCTCCAATCTCTCATGCAAAGGTGGAATCGTTATTTCCAGAGTGTTCAGGCGATGCATTAGATCCAACCTGAAGCGATTGGTCTTGATCAGTTCAAGCACATCATGATTGGTGCTGGCGATGATCTTGCAATGGATCGGAATGCGGTTGTCCTTTCCCACCGGGGTGAAGCTTTTGGTGTCCAAGGCCCAAAGCAGTTTTGCCTGAAACTCCACAGGAATCTCGGCGATCTCGTCCAGAAACAGAGTGCCTTCCCCTGCCTGCTCAAAATATCCGGGGCGATCCTCGGTGATTCCGGTCAGCTGTCCTGCGCCAAAGCCAAAGAACTCTGTTTCGAACAGCGAAGGGGATATCGCCGCACAGTTTACGGAGACAAAGGGCAGATTCTTTTGCGGTGAACCGTAGTGAATCATGCGAGCCAGGACTTCCTTCCCGGTGCCGCTCTCGCCCTGAATCAGGACAGACGCGTCACGGTGCATGGAAGCTAATACTGCGCTGTCGATTACACGCTTTGCCGCTTTAGAATTCCCGATAAAGCGTTCAGCCTGGCGTTTGGAGACTTCGTTCAACAGACTCTCATATTTGGCTTGTACCGCCTTGGAATCTTGCAGGATATGCTTCAGCGTGTTTTCACTCATCTGGCTGCGAAAGCGTTGCAGGACATTGATCTGCCGGCTGCTCAGTTCATCAGCCCGGCGCAGCATGGCGCATGCTCGCACCCAATCCTGGCGCTTACGATAGTGGCGAGCCAAACCTCGGCTGAGGTTGATTTGCATCTCAAGGTTGTCTTGCTTGCGGTAAAACCGTTCCGCTTCCTTGAGGCGCTTCAGACCTTCATCCCAGCGTCCCAATTCCAATAGTGACCAGCCGATATTCGCGCCGAGCAGTACCTTGCGCTCGGTGTCGCCCACATCAGTCAGTAGCTTTTCCGCCAATAATTGATAGTGCAGTGCCTGCTCGCCCATATCCAGGTGATTCAAGGCTCTGGAAAGGTGGGTGTAAACATCAAACAATTGATGAGGAAGCTTCAGCTCTGAGGAGTTCAAGACCTGAAGGCATTTTTGAAAGAAATGCACGGCGGCCTTGTAATCCTGCAGAGAATACTTCAGCATGGCGTAGTTGAAATTCAGAATCGCTTCAAAGACAGGCAGGCGCAGCTGGGCAATGAGCCGGTTACCCAGAGCATAGAATTCTTCACCCATTTCCAGGTTTTTCAGGTTTGCGCAGGAGGCAAGGATCCCGAGGCAAATCTCCAGCGAACTGAGGCTCAATCCGTGCTGTCTGCTGAGTTCATAAGCAGCGCTATAGAAACTGAGAGCCAGATCATACTTGCGGTTCTTGCGATTGGCAAAAGCCAGCCAGTTCAGGACCGACAAACGATAAAAGGGATGCTCGGCATTTTCCAGCTGGTCGGCAATCCTGTCGATGCGCTCTTCCTCATCCAGGAGTGTGTTGGCAGAAAATGTGGTTAGGCTGCATTCCACGAGGAGCTTCAGCATGTCGTTCTCACAGGTAGAGGCAAGAATATTGGCTTCCTCGGAGTAGCTTTTCATGCTATGCGGGTTGCCGAGATCCTGATGCGCCCTGATCAGCGTGAAAAGATTCAGGATTTGCAGTTCGGGGGGGTGTTTATCCTGCTTGAGTTGCGCATACAGCTCCCCGGCAGCTTCTGCCGCGCTCTCCAGCTTGTACATGCAAAGCAGAGCCTTGGCTTTCACCATCCGGATACAGATAACTTCATCGGCATCGAATCCGCCATTGTTTTCAGCGATTGCCATATATACCACCGGATCGCGATACATCAGCAGAAACTGGTGTAATACTGCTTCGAGTCTTTCTTTCTCCATCTGTTTACAAAACTCCTTTAGATACTACTACAAATTCCCTAAACTGCTATAATTGTCAATATAAATCTAATTCTGGCAAACCCCTGAGTTTTCATCCGGCCGGATTTATTTATGCTATCTGGCGGGTTGGGTTTTGGGTATTTGGGTTGTGGGTCTTAGGCCGGAATACGTCTGGAACACGTCTCTTTGAGCCGTTTTTCTGTCAGATAGATCCCAGCTCGAAAAAAAACAGTACCCACCCAAAATATCCATATAGGCTGAATCCTCCGGTAAAATGTCGTCTCGTCCTTACTTCATACCCTAGTTTAACCCGGGAATGAAACAGGAGCCAGACAAGGTTGGATAATGATGTCTAAGGGGAAAAGATAGAAAAACTGGGAAAACCAGGTAGGTGGCAGCCAACATTGGAAGCAGGCAGGCAGATTTTGGTTTATCCTCTGTTTAGCGTATTTTAAGGATCTTGGAAACGGTACAATATACTCCAGACGTTGCCCTAATAATATAAACTCCTGGGCTGAGCTGATTGCCCGATGAATCAGTGCCATTCCAGGTCAGGATTTGGGAGTTTGTGGCTGTCCAGGAGCGGACGAGTTGACCTTTCAAGTTGTAACAACCGATTAATACAGGTTGATACTGGTTTTCCGGAAATTTGAGGTCCAGGTTTAATTCCCGGTTGAAGGGATTGGGATAGATAGATATCAAAGAAACAAGCGGTGCTTGATCGGTGTCCAAGACTGAGACATCGAGCGGATCCACTTTAACCAAGGTTATTCTGTTGTTATTGGAACGCATGCAAAAGAGTACGTCTCCCGTGGAATCAATAAAACCAAAATCCTTGCCCCAGCCAAATTCATAGTTGTCATGTGTGAAAAATGATCTACCCCAAAGATAAGCACCGTCTAGAGTAAAACAGTGAAGAATATCTAAAGAATTTGATGAATATGTGAAAGCCAGAATATTTCCATCAGGCATTTCTACTACCTTCTTTTTCCCAGTACCAAGGTTAAAAATAGAATCGGATGTTGGATTCAACTGCTCACCATCAATGTCTACTTCAAACAGTTGCAGACCAAACATATCTGTCGAATATCCCGCTACAAAAATCTGCCCATTTTGAGACGTAAAGGCATCATAAAACACTTTGGAGTTGTCATAACCAGAGTAAAACCAAATCAAATCGCCTGTAGAAGAATAATAACAAACCGAGCGACCTCCAACAGCCATCCATCCTTCATTGCAGGGTATTACACTATTGAAGGGCTCAGAAGTCCACACCCCGGTGCTTATCCATTCTATTTCAAAGTTCATATTAGTTTTGGCAATATGACACTCGCTATCCAATTTAATAACCAGCAAGAAACCATCATCCAAACAGAGCAACTCGTTGACAGATCGATTCCCGGTGATGCCATTAATACTGCTTATGTCATAATTACTAAGCATATTCAGTTCTATATCATATTCGAATACTATTCCATTATAGAAAAGGCTATAGTATCTATCAACACCATTGCTAGTTAGAGTTCTGAGGTAGCTACTGCCTGAATTTGTGTGAACACTGTGAACTACATTTCCAAAATCATCAAGAACCCAGAAAAGCTGATCCTCACTCAGCCAGAATTCTATTCTTGCCTGCAGTAAATATCCTCCTCCGATTGCAGGTATCACATTGTGAACGTTGGGATTTGGATACATTGTCCAGTCGTCGTCATTATACAAATCCCACCAGTTATATTCTCTGATCCAGCTTTGTCCATATAGAAGCATCACACTAAGCCATAAAAAGATAAAAAGAAGTCTCTTCATTACATCCTCCTAGATTCCATATGCAGTTTAGATTATTAGCATTTGGATGTCAAGAATTATTTGTTAGGCCTTTAACACATGTCTTAAAGGCTATACATCAACTGCAGTTTATCAAGTATAATTTCTGAAAAGAGTCAGTGAAATCTGCAAATTGGGTCACCGAAATCTGCAAATGCCAAAACAGATACAAATCCAATACCCTATATGTATCCTTGCGAGTTACATATTGGTATATAGCATATATCTTTAAGGGTACTTTATCTTGATTTTGAAGCTGAGTTTAGTGACAACCACTTGGACAATAATAGTGCCCGATTTGCAGGTTTTGGTGATCAAACCATTGAAATTTACTGAATCAACGTCCAAGTGGTTTTTGCAAGCACACCCGGAAATCCTTTTCTCACCTTGCTTTACTTTGTTTGGTCAAGTGGTACCTCCATGCAACTTTGGGTGAGAACTTATAGCCCCTTTATCCTTCTCATTCACAAAGCGCTGAATCTCAGCGAAAAAACTGTGGCTAATTTTACTTGACAGCTTTTTGCCTGTATTGGTGAATGCAATAAGTTGGAAAATATTATAGATATAGGAGATATAGATGCTTACCATAGACTGGAAAGAAAGGCTGACACAAGACACAGAGGACTACCTTGAGAATAAACTTCCCCACGGGAATTACGACTTTGAGATCATCTTTATCGCCTATCCTGAGCGTGTCAATGGTAAGATTCCCTCCGAAGTAATCAGCTTTGTAAGCGGAGTTATCGTACAACGCCTGGGCCGCAAACACGTTGAATACATCCCGTTTTACAAAAATCTGTGGTTCAAAAAAGGTGACTATGGCAAGCAGGCGTTTGGGACTATCCTGGCCAAGCTGACTCACAAGAATCCGGAAATATACATCGCCCTGATGGAAGAATTGATGCTCCAGACAGATGCCGCGCACATCAACTCCTTGTTGGATAAAGTGATGCTGCCCTTATTGCGCAAGCATCCGGACAAGTATCTTGCCAAAGTATATGGGTGGACCCGGCACGCAAATGAGGACTTAGCTCACGCTGCGCTAAACTTGTGTATCAAGCTGATTAAGCGCAGAGAAGACCTCATCCCGGATGTGTTGAGCCATTTACTAAACCAGTGGTCCTATCCTTTGGGTGAGATGCAGAGCTTGCACGTTCAGTTCCTGAAAACTGTAGCCAAACTTTCCCCGTCCATCTATTTGGGAGTGTGGAAGGAATATGGCATATCCCGCGATCCTCAGATTGTGGAGCTTTTGAGCGCTTCAATAGTGGATTATGCCGCGGAAATTGAACCGGCGGTCGAGATCTGGACAAAAAGCGGTAATGCCAGGGTGAAAAAGGCCGGATTGGCAGCTCATAAGCTGCTGAATCGGAAGAAAGGAGCCTAAGACAAGTGGATCTAAGCGTATTTATCACTGTTGTGGGGATGGAGCGTTTGCAGAAACGCATCAATGAACTCATGACCGAACGTCCTGAAGTGATCAAAGCCGTGGCTGTGGCCCGGGAATTCGGGGATCTGAGCGAGAACGCGGAGTATAAAGCCGCAAAAGAAAGACAGCGCCACATTGATTCTGAGATAGATTATCTGAGACGCCGTTCCGCTCAACTGAAAGTAGTGGATCCCTCCATCTTTCCGCGCGATGCGGTGCGCTTTGGCACAAGCTGCAAGACGCGCGATGAAGCCACCAGCGAAGAGCTTTGCTTCAAGGTGGTAGGTGCCGCCGAGCTGAACTTTTATGAAGACGAGACCCAAATGCAAGTGGTATCTGTGGTTTCCCCGATTGGTCAAGGCCTGTTGGGAAAGAAACCGGGAGAGATCGCGTTGATTAAAGCTCCCATGGGCGAGCGCTTGCTGAAGATTTTAGAGATTATGTAAAGAAAAATAGATAATATGGAGAACAAATGAAGAAAGAAGACAAGAAAAACAAACTAAGCTACGAGCGCAAAAACTTCTGGAAAGAAGCCCCGGTTGCTGAACAAAAAGCTGCAATGACATATGCAGTAGCGTACAAGAAGTTTCTGGACGAGGCCAAAACCGAGCGGGAAACTACAAGATGGATGGAAGCCTTGCTCAAGAAGCACAAGTTTTCCGATATATATGGCAAGAAGGGCTCCGCAAAGGTTTATGGAATTTTCCGCGATAAAACCATGGCCGCGGCTATCTTGGGCTCGGAACCTCTGGCAAAGGGATTCAACATGGTGGCATCACATATCGATGCGCCCAGAGTGGACCTAAAACAGAATCCGCTCTATGAAGACGGTCCTTCCCAAATGGCCTGCATGCGCACCCACTATTATGGCGGCATCAAGAAGTATCAATGGGTTTCCACGCCCCTGGCGCTGCATGGTGTGATCGTGAAAGCTGATGGTAAGATGCTGGATATCAGTTTGGGCGAAAAAGACGATGAGCCGGTCTTCATCATCCCGGATCTGTTACCGCATTTGGCGCGTAAAGAGCAGTATGCCAAGAACCTGGCAGACGCTATTGACGCGTCCAAGATGAACCTGGTGTTTAGCGGAATGGTAGAACCATCCTGCGAAGAAAAGGAAGCGGTGAAAGCCTATGCCCTGAAGGCCTTGAACGATAAATACGGCATCAGTGAAGCGGATTTCCTTTCTGCGGAGCTGTATCTGGTCCCGGCAGTAAAATCACGCGATGCCGGAATCGATAGTTCGATGGTGGTGGGCTACGGGCAGGATGATCGCATCTGCGCGTACACCGCTATCACCGCCCTTTTGGACATCTCTGATAAGAAACCGAAGCGCACCATGATTGTGTATTTCTCGGATAAAGAAGAGGTCGGAAGCCAGGGTGCCACAGGCGCTCATTCCATCTTCATCCAGGATTTTGTGAGCGATCTGATGGCTTACAAAGGGGAAGATAACTCTGCCGCGAATCTGCGGAAAAGCTTCATCAATTCACAGATTTTGAGCGGAGACGTCACCGCGGTGGTGGATCCGAACTATCCGAATGTTCATGAAAAACAGAACGCTGTGATCTTCAACCATGGTATTGGTATCTCCAAATTCACAGGAAGCGGTGGTAAGTACTCCTGCAACGATGCCAGTGCCGAATTCACCGCGAAGGTCCTAAGGATCTTCACTGAAGCCGGAGTGTTCTGGCAGATGGGAGAATTGGGTAAAGTGGATGAAGGCGGCGGTGGCACCATTGCCTACATTCTGGCAAATTTGGGCGCGGAAGTGATAGATTGCGGAGTAGGCCTGATGGGAATGCACTCTTTGTATGAACTGTGTTCCAAGGCCGATCTCTATTCAACTTACAAAGGATATAAAGCCTTTTTAGAAAGTAAATAAGGAGAATGACGATGAAACAGTTGTTGATGATCTCTATAGTATTGGTGTTGCTGAGTGGCTGCGTGAGTAACAGCGCCTACCGCGCGCAACAAAGCCGGCTTCAGCAAACCGAAGAAGCTTTGGCCCAGAATAGTGAAGAGCTGGTGGTGCTGCGCAAAGAAATCATGCAAAGCAGAAGAAGTCCCGGCTCTGCCTCAGAAGTGCTGGATCCGGATTACATTCAAAATCAGTTTGCCCAGAATGAAGCCGATATGAAGAGCTTGATTCAGGAAGTAGCTGAAATGGCTTTAGCTTTGGATTCACTTGGTGAAAACGTGGTAAGCTCAGATCGGGAAATCGTGAACATGATTCGTGCGCTGGAAGCCAGAATCGCTGCGCTCAGCAACGAAGAACTCAGCCCGGAGCAAATGGCGGCGCTTTCCTCGGATTCGAAGCTGGCGGAAGCTAACTCCAAGGAAATTGATACTATGCAAGCAGAGCTGAGCTCTTTGAAACAGCAAGTGAAAGCACTGCAGGCCTCAAGAATGCAATCGGCTAATCAAGATGCCTCGCTGCAGGAAAGCAGTAGTGGCGAAAAAGCGGAGTATGAAGCAGCCAGAGATATATACTACACCGGCAATTTCAGCCAGGCAATCAGCAAATTAGACGCTTTTGCGGCGAAATATCCGCGTGGAGTGTATGTCGGCAATGCCATCTACTGGAAAGGCGAAAGTTATTACGCACAGGGAGATTTCAACGCCGCGATGCGTGAATTCAATTCTGTGATAAACAATCACAAGGATTCCTGGAAAGTTGCAGATTCCCAATTGAAGCTGGGCATGTGCCAGATGAACTTGGGCAATCATCAGGCTGCCAGAGCCGAATTCAACAAGCTGAAACAAAACCATCCCGGCTATTCCAGGATGGATATTGCGGAACAACTGCTCCAGCAACTGCAATAAACCAAGGTGTTAAGCAACCGTTTCATCCGGCTACTATTTGTAGCGTTGCTCTTTTCTGCCCATGCCTCAGTGGTGTGGGCAGAGAAGATGCACGAAGAAGCGGATCAGATCGCTCTTGAAATTGCGTCCTGGTTGGATCCGGGGCAAGCGCTGGTACTGGATATTCGTTGCGGGGAATGGACCCCCGCCCTCTCGCAGAGTCTGCGACAGATTCTGCTGGAACGCTTGTTTGACCTCAGAGAGATTCGCAGTCAGGATTTACTGAGTTTATATGAGACGAATCCCGAAGCAGTGGATTTGAGCAAATATGGCATAGACTCCGCTGTAATGGTGAACGTGGAGCTGAACCTGAAGTGGCAGATGCTTGAACACAAGAAATTTCTTTCATATAGAACCGAACGTGTCCCGGTGCAGAGTTTTGTGGTGAAGCAGATCCAGCTTCCAGAGCATCGCTTGTTGAGGATCGATAACTACGATCTTGTGCAAAAGGGAACGAAGGACAGCAGTCTTTCGGCTCCGCGCTTGCAGTGGTTTGAACCATTGATCGTTAGTTCCGCGGTGGCCTCGATCATATTTTTATTATGGACTATCGAATAAAGGAAAAATGCATGAGAAGATACCTAATCATCGTCCTGTTGTTTGTCGCTCTGGGCGCGTGCAGCAGAAACAAACCTGAACTGAGCACTGATGCCCGGCTCGCTCTGGCAGACCAATATTATGCGGATGGAAAGTATGCCAAAGCGGCATCGATGTACGACGACATCTCCTTCGAGCGGAAATCCGCAGCCACCGCATACGCTACACTCAGGCTGGCGGACAGCTATTTTGCCATGAACAAATTCACCGATGCCAGACTGAAGTATCAGCAGTTTATCAGCGGCTTTCCGGATCATACCAATGTGTCCGACGCCTATTACAGGGTGGGGGTTTGCTTTTTCGAGGAATCCTTGAAACCGGCATTTGATCAGGATAAAACGCTGGCCGGGATCGATGCCTTCCGAAACTTCATCGAGCGCTTTCCGAACGATACCCGCTTCAGCAATGCGCTGGAGTTCATTCGCCGATCCCAGTACAAACTGATCGAAAAGAAGTATCAGAATGGCTACATCTATTTCAAAATGAAGGATTACAGTGCCGCGCTGATGTATTTCGATGAAGTTGTCGAACTGGGAAACACAGATAGCCTGGATCGTAGATCGCTTTATTACTCTGCTTTGCTGCACTCCAAACAAAAGAATATGGATGCCGCGAGGGAATCTTATAACAAGCTGAAGAGCAAATACCCGGGCTCCAAAGAAACCCGCAAACTGGAACGGAAGTTCAAGTAAGACTATGCCCCATACTGAATCTCTGAAAGGCGCTTACGCTCTGCTGGGTGGTAGTTTTGATCCCATCCACAACGGTCATCTGTATGTGGCGAAGGAAGTCCTTAGCCTGAGTCCGGTGCACAAGATAATCCTGATCCCCAGCTTCAACCATAATTTCAAAGGGGATAGCATCGTGCTGGATTATGATAGCCGGCTGGCACTGGCGCAGGAGGCTGTGGATCACTTCACACCGCTGAACTTTGCCATCCAAACCGCAGAAGATTTTCGCACCCCCATCGAAGTCTGGGACGCGGAGCGTGGGGAGAGCGGATATACCAGCGACCTCATCAAAAAGCTGGTTGCCCAACGTCCGGAGCAAAAGTTTGCCTTCATTATCGGGGCGGATAATCTGCAGAAACTACCGGATTGGCAAGATTTCCATTGGCTGAAGGATAACCTGCATTTCATTATCTTACCCAGGCCGGAAAGCACAATGCCCTGTGATGTGCTCTCCTGCATCAACCACAGCATTCTGGACATGCCGCTATGCCCCATATCCTCATCCCTGGTCAGAGAGCGCATTGCCCGGGGAGAAAGCATTACTGATCTGGTCCCGCAGGGATTGGAAGACCGCATACGCGCGTTGTACCGGCAATGAGCGGGAGTTCCAAGCGCTTTCTGGATCGCATTCCCCTCAGCCCTCAGCAAAGCCGGGCTGAGGAGATCGCAAACGCGATCACCCACGGAATTGGGGTTGGGATATCCATCGCCGCGCTAGTGATTCTGGTGGTTTTTGCTGCCCGCATCAGCGACACTTGGAAGATTGTCTCCTTCAGTATCTATGGCGCAACGATGATCACGCTGTTCCTTTCTTCCACGCTTTACCATTCTTTTCCCCAGCCCTATGTTAAGCGCTTTTTCCGCATCCTGGACCACTCTTCCATCTTTTTGTTGATTGCCGGGACATACACTCCGGTAACGATCGGAACTATGCGCGGCGGCTGGGGTTGGACCCTGTTTGGGATCATTTGGGGGCTTACCATAATCGGGATATGCCTGAAGATATTTGCCATGAGCAAGCTGAAATGGATTTCCACAGTGGTGTATTTGCTGATGGGCTGGATTGTGCTGATCGCAGTCAAACCGCTTTTAGCAGTTGTTCCGCGGGGCTTTATCGCCTGGATTCTGCTGGGAGGTTTTGCTTATTCGTTTGGCGTAGTATTCTATGTCTCCAGAAAGATGCCCTACCATCATGCGATCTGGCATCTGTTTGTGCTGGCCGGAAGCATCTGCCATTTCTTCGGCATGCTCACCTTGATCAGCTAAGCAGGATATCAAAAAAAAGGCTTTACCCGATCGGCTCGGTGTGCAGGAAGCTGCCCACAATCTTGATCAATTTACCATTTTGGAACGATACCGTAACCACCGCGTCTGCACCCATCCCATTTACCGAGAGCACTATGCCCTGGTGGTGTTCCTTGTGCCAGACACGCTGTCCAATCTTGAACAGCTTCTGGCTTTCCCGGATCTTGTTTTTGGGTTTGCGATACAGGCTTTGTTGCGGAGCCGCAATGTGCCCGGGAGAATCCAGCACTTCATCCAGGTTATCCAGAAACATGCTGGGCTGCGTGAATGTGTAAGTATCATACAATCTGCGGGCTTCTGCCAGGCTGAGCAACAGCTCTCTCTTGGCGCGCGTGATGCCCACATAAAAGAGGCGGCGCTCTTCCTCGATCTCTTCGATAGTATCCATACTCATGCGGTGCGGGAGCAGCTCATCTTCCAAGCCCGCGATATAGACGGTCTCAAACTCCAGCCCTTTAGCGTTGTGCAGAGTCATCAAGCGCACACTATCGCTTTCTTCAGAGACCTTATCGAGATCTGTTTGTAGCGCTACAAAGGGAAGGAAATCTACCAACAAAGCGGGTCTGTCGTTTTCGGCGGAAAAACGTTCGGCAAATTCGTTTACGGAAGCCACAAATTCGATCAGGTTCTCAGCCCGAGTGATATCCTTGGGATCGCTGCTTTTGCGATACAAGCTAACCATGCCCAAGAGTTCCACGACGTCCTTCACCAGAGCAGCTACCGGTTGAGATGTGGACATTTGGCGCCAATCTTCCATCATCTTGCAGAAGTCCCCGACCCGTTTCTTGGCGGAGGAGTTCAGTTCCGGGACAGCACTCAGGTTTTGGATAGCGCTGAATAGAGAAATCCGGGTCTTTGTTGCAAAGCCCAGAAGACGGCTAACTGTGGTTTGTCCGATGCCCCGGGGTGGTTCGTTGATTACTCGCAGCAGGCTTTCGTTGTCTGCGGGGTTTGCCATGGAATAGAGGTAGGCTAGCAGATCCTTGATCTCTTTGCGTTGGTAAAAGTTCAGGCTGCCCACAATGCTATAGGGGATTTTCTTCTGCATCAGGGCATTCTCGAAGAGGCGGGATTGCGCGTTGGTGCGGTAAAGAATTGCGATCTGGCGCAGGTTGTTGCCCAGTTTCCACTGTCGGGAGATGTTCAAAGCGATTTGCTCTGCTTCCACATTGGCATCCGGATAGACACGCAATGCCGGCCTGATGCCTTCCCCCAATTCACTGAAGAGTTCCTTGGCATGGCGTTGTTTGTTTTGTTTGATCACTCTGTTTGCGAGGTCCAGAATGGCGGTAGTGCTGCGATAATTTTGTTCCAGACGGATGGTCTGCACCGCTTCGTAGTCCCGCTCAAACTCCAGGATATTGCGCAGGGTCGCACCTCGGAAGCTATAGATAGCCTGATCATCATCGCCCACCACACACACACGCTGGTGTATCAGAGCCAGTTGGTGGATGATCTCAAATTGCGCTTTGTTTGTATCCTGATATTCATCGATCATAATGTACTGAAAGATATCCTGATACTTGGCTCGCACCGCATCGTTGTCTCTCAGCAGATGCGCTGTGTAGAGCAGGATATCGTCAAAGTCCATTGCTTGATTCATCAACAGAGCTTCCTGATAGCGTTGATAGATCTGCATAAAGCCTTTCAAAAAGGGATTGTGAGCCGCTTCCTCGGGCTGAATGTCTTCCGGCAGCTGCAGGCGATTCTTATAGCGCCCAATCCGCGCCAAGACCTTATTCAAGGGGTATTTCTGAACATCATAACCATATTCTTTGTAGATCTTTTTTAACACGGATTTCTGTTCATCGCTCGCGTAGATGCTGAAATTGCTGTTATAAGGCAAGTGTGCGGATTCATAGCGTAAAATTCTGAGGGAGATGGAGTGGAAGGTGCCCACCCAGAGTGAGCGCATCGGGATGTTCAAGAGGCTTTCAAGGCGGTCCTGCAATTCACGCGCGGCTTTATTGGTGAAGGTGACGATTAGCAACTTCCAGGGCGCGATGTTTCGTTCATGAATCAGGTAAGCGGCGCGGTAGATGATGCACCTAGTCTTGCCGCTACCGGCACCTGCCAGCACAAGGATAGGGTGGTCAACATCCGTAACCACCTCAAGCTGACGGTCGTTGAGGTCTTGGTAAAAATCTATCATCTATCGGGGGATGCGTACGAAGAGAGGGGTACCCAGCCTGCCTTCCAGCCTGCCGGCGGAGTAGTTTTTGAAAGCAGAAATCTTGTACCAATAGTCACCCGGTGCCACGGTAGGGTCGTTTGCGCTACTATGAGTATATTGCTGCAGCGAAACTCCGGGAATGTGCAGCACCGTATCCACCAGGGCGAAGGCGCTGTAATAGCCGAGGCTGCGGTATAGATAGTAGCCGTCCGTATCGTTGGCATTGTTGCTGTTCCAGCGAAAAACCACATACCTGGTCGAAGATCCGGAGCCGAATGCTGTAGCCTGAAGACCGCTTACATCTCCGGGGATGGTAAGGTCATTGGCTTGAGGATCCAGGGGGTTATCGCGTTTGATTCCACACCCTGCAAGAACCAGTAAAAGACCAAAGAGAAGGATTATAAATCTGGATTTCATAGCTAAAACCTGACCTCCACGCCGCCGGGACCGATCTGGATGGGAGAGCTGCTCCGGCTTAGAATATCTTCCCAGAGCTTGGCGTTGTAGTCGCTGGTGCTTACCACTACGTCGTACAAGTTGTATGCCCAGATGACCCCTGCCAGCCCCACCATCAGCAGCGAATAGTGATACGGAGTCTCCGCCTTGCTCCAGTAGTCGTTGATCTGATCGACCTGGGTAGCAGTTCGATAGCGGTCATAGTTCGTCTGCGCTCTGTTATAGAAATATAGAGCACCGATCACGGTAACCAGTTCTGCGCTCAGGATGGCTGTAGCTTTGGTGTTATGGTTCGTGGCAAACTGTCCCCAGCCCGGGATGACCGCGCTTTTGGCGATGTTTGCCGTTAGCGGCAAGGCTTCCAATTCATAGAGTTGGAGCTTATTCTGGCGGTAGCTGAGCTCATCCCGATAGCGAGCACGATCACGGTAATCAGTCCAGCCATATTTTGTGCTGTCGGCAAAGGCCTGAAGATCGAAGCTTTGGGCGAAGCTCATGCCGATTCCCATCAGCAGGACAATGAGGATTGTATTGCGAAATGCTTTCATAGATTTAAATTCCCCCGCTCATTGCATCAGAGCTTCTGAGAGCTTGTTGAGCGGGATCACGGAGCGATCCCTAAGGTTGATCTGCCACACATACAGAAAGGTCTGTGTAGGGGTCAGCAGGTCGTAGCGGGCTTCATACTTGTACTGCCCGGTAGAGAGCAGGAACTTCCAGCCGCTATCCCGAATTTCATTGATGTTGTGGCTTTGCAGGACTTCATTACGCTTTGTTGCAACCCGGTTCAGAATCAGCCCATTGCGGTGTTCTGCCAGCACTCTGCGGGCAAAGCCGACCGGATCCCGCTGAGCTTCCACCATGTTTTGCATAATGGCAGCGCGATTGCGGTATTCCTGCCGGGCATCCAATGCGATTGCCTGGTTATAGAGCTTCAAGGCGTCCGCGTATTTCTGAGTTCCTTCAAATTTCTCTCCTTGAGCGAAGAAGGCCTCAGCAGCGCGGATATCTTCCTGACGCTTATGCAGTCTGCTTATCGCTGCGATTGCCGGAGGGTAATTCGGGATAATGTCAAAAGTCTTGGTATAGTGAAGCAATGCTCCCTCGAAATCCCGGTCTTGCAGCAAGCTGTTGCCCTTTTGAATATAGAGATCAGTGATGCCCTGCAAGCGCTGGTAGATCCGGGCTTCTTTGCTAGGGTCATATTGAACCGCGATGCGGTAAAGCCGATCCGCTTCCATAAATTCTTGGGCGTTGATATATTCTTCTGCTTGCGCCTGATACACATCTGAGATCAGACTGTTGATCTGAGCAGCCTCCACCACGGGGTAGCGTGAAAGCTCAAAGAGCTCCCGCAGCGAGTCGTCATAGTATTCCTGTTCTTTCAGGCGCACCGCATAATCGATTCTGCTGTCGATAAACTGCATGACGATGTATCTTGCCTGAATCTCGTAGGTATTGTTCGGAAAGTTGTCATATAGGAACTTGTAATCTTCCCAGGTGGAATTGCGATCCTGATATTCGCTCATAAAGATGCTCATTCGGCGCAACATAACTTGCGGAATGAGAGGTGATTCCGGGATTTCCCGGGCGATATCGTCCAGATAGCTCTTGGCCAACACCCGATTTTCGGCTTGAATCGCTTCTTCACTCATCAGAAAATAGAGAGCACCCAGCTCCAGATCTGCTGCTTCAGAATTTGCCAGCTTCAAAAAGCGGATCGCCAGAGGGCGGTTGTTTCTTTGCAGTGCCATCTTGCCCAATTCCAGATAGCTGTTGCTGCGTACCAATTCAGCTCTGGTTACTACTGCGCCATTCTTTCCGGTTCTGATCAAAGCGTCCAGCTCTTCGATGGCTCCCGCATAGCGTCCCCCGCGATATAGTTCCTCAGCACTTTGCAGGCGATTGATTTCGCAACCGGAAGCAAGCAGCAGAATCATCGGAATCACAAGTAGCAATAGCTGCTTCAATTTGATGCCGGCACGGAGGTTGAGATAAAACTTCCAAGCGCTCATATATGATACACTTCGCCTTCCTGTGCTTCTTGAAACAAGGAGGAGGGAATGTCCCGCAAAGCCTGCCGCAAGTCTGCATGTGGTTCGTGGGTCATAAGTACCAGCTTCAAACCGAGCTGCTTCAGCTTCAAAATCTGTTCGGCTTCCGGGTGTCCGGCATCCACCAAAAGCGTATGCGCGCCCTGCAGTAAATGCCATATACTGTCTGTCGTCGAGATGTCCGAGCTATACACAAAATCCCCTTCCGGGCTGTTGATCCTGATCGAATATGCTTTTTGCCGGTTTGTTAGCTGGTTCTTGCGGATGATTTCCGTATAGCCGGTCAGGTGGTCGTTTTGCATGCAAGTCAGCTGCGGAAAATATGTCCCCAGTTGCTCCATGGGCTGCAGGTCGAGCCGGAAGCCAAACTTCTCGGGAAAGGTATAAAACATCTGCAGGATGCCCCGGAAATCATCTTCGCGTTCCGGCAGGAACAGAGTCATGGCCTTACTCCGCTTTCCCAGATACAGCATCTGAAGCAGCAGGAATATGCCACCCACATGATCCGGATGATAGTGTGTGATGATGATCGCATCCAGGAAATCCGGATTCGGGTTTACCAGCGGGAGGCTTTTGGAGACGCCTTCACCGCAATCCAGCAAAAAGTTTTGTCCATTGGCTTGCACCAGTATTGCGCTGCAATTTAATGCCGCGCTAGGCATACCGGATCCGGCACCTAAAACTCTGATGTCCATCTATTTCTCCTTGCGCTGGTTCGCCGGTATTACAATCGGTACTTGATCCAGCTTTCTGCCGAAAATCAGGAAGAATGCGGCAAACAAAAATGTGCTGCTCAAGAGAAGTTCTCGGGAGCCGATTCGGAAAACGATAATGGAAGTAAGAACGATCAGGATATTGATGGTATAGATAATCGCGGCAGTCACCTTGACGGAGCCGAGCACATTGTTGATGCGATGAGTGGAATGGTCTTTGCCGCCTTGCATCACATGGCGGCCGTCTCTGCGGCGGGTATAACTCACCAGCGAAATATCGAATATAGCATAGCTAAGCAGCAATACCGGTAGCAGATAGAACATCTTGTCGTTATACTTGTTGCCCGCGTATTGCGCCATCAGGATGCCCATGGAAGAGAGGAAATATCCGATGAACATACTGCCCGCGTCTCCCAGAAATATCCGCGCCGGGTTGAAGTTGTAGGGTAAAAACCCCATGGTGGAGCCCGCAAAGCTAAGCGAGATCAGCGCGATCAGCGCCATCGCTTCCTGATTGGCATTTGTAGTATTTGTAAGCGCAAAGGCAAAAAAGCCCAAGCCCAGGATGCCTGCCATACCGCTGATGATGCCGTCCATATTGTCCAAAAAGTTCAGCGCGTTCATCAAGCCAACCATCCATAATACCAACAGAGGCAGAGTGATAAAGATGCTGCCGAACATTTTGTCCAGCTCAAAGAAATTGAAGTTTGTGAGAATGAAAGTGAGAGCTACGGCGAATTGCCCCACCATCTTCACCATGGGGCGCATCCCGCGGCGATCGTCGATCAAGCCAATCAGTACGATCAGGACCGATCCCGCCAGATAGCCCAACATGGGGAGATCAAAGTATCTTCCCGGAGAAATTGTCACATCATATACACAGAGTACGATGAAACCAATTGCGACGCTGAGCCCCCCCATCAAAGGCACACTCTTCAAATGCATCTTTCGTGCTTCCGGTTTATCAACAAAATTTATCTTATTGGCCAGCTTGATTATAAATGGCGTGAGGCCATAAACAAAAAGCCAGGACATTATGAATACACTAAGATATTCATAGATGCGAAAATCCATCATTTCTCCATACAATCATTCTAATATACCACGCTGTGGCGCCAAAGGATTTTGTCAATGCTTTTTCCCCTTAGCTACACCTCATTTTCTCTATCGTAAAAAAATGATTACATCAGCTGGCAGTGAAAATCTGATGCGCGGGGCAAGGTGCGGCCGGTTGCGCCTGATAGTGCGCCTGTGCGCATTGTAT
>DHVK01000026.1 GCA_002412625.1 Cloacimonetes bacterium UBA5210 | reverse complement strand
GTTGAGTCCCAAATGTTGGTGTAAATTCCAACTCGTTGCTTATCAGGTTCTTTGAGGGCATCAGTTATCCCTCGTTACTCACAATCTATGTAAGGCCAAGCGACCATTTGCATTGTTTTTTTCTTGTTGATCAGAGTCAAGTCCTTTTTCATTAATAACCTACCTTCTCGCGACGGGCTGGAGCCCTGTGGAGGAGGCGTAGCCGACGGAACAGGGATCCAGCCCGTCGCACGTTGCCTCAAATGGTATGGGCTTTTTCAGGGTTTCTTTGATTCGTTCCACAGGCTCTGCAAGATATAGTTTCCCGCAAATCCAATCCTCTGAATAGCCTTGCAGGATTACACCAAAAAGCCGCAGACAACTCATTTCATCCGGGAAGATTCTGATACACTTCTCTCTGCGTCTGAGCTCCTCATTTAAGCGCTCCAATGAGTTGGTACACTTTATCTTGCTCCAGTGAGCGAGGGGAAAATCAAGATAAACAGAGATCTCGTGGTAGCTTTCATCAAGCCAATCCAGAAGCCTGTCCTTGCCTCTGGCGTGGGCCGCCCTGTTAAGCTCAGACCATGCCAATTGAAATGATTCTTTAGTCCTGGAGCCCACAACGTCTTTCAATAGTGGCAACAACCACAGGAGGTCCATCTTGGACACCTTGCTCTGAGCATTACGCATCCAATGGACGATGCAGCGTTGTCTTTGCTGACCGGGAAAACACTCTTCTATTGACTTGATCAATCCGTCATGTTCATCGCTGATCCAGAGTTCCGATCTCTGAAGACCACGAGCCTTTAAACTCTGCAGAAAGTCCTTCCAGTTATAGTAGCTTTCACGGTTCCCCAGGTGAAGGCCAAGGACATCGCGGTGCCCATCTTCTCTAAGCCCAATCGCTATCAATACTGCTACAGAATTAACCTTGCCCTCGATTCTGATCTTGGTGTAGATCGCATCCAGCCAGATATATGCATAACGCTGATCAAGTGGTCGATTTTTCCATATCTCCACTTCTTCATCTATCTGTGCTGCACAACGGCTTACAAAGCTTCGGTCTATATTGGAAATCCCCAAATCGGCAAACAACTTGTTCATCTTGCGGGTTGAGACACCAGCAAAATAGGCCTCACTGATAATGCTGATCAAGGCCCTGTCCACCCGCTGATAGTGCACCAAAATCGAAGGATAGAAACTACCGCTTCTCAGCTTAGGAATAATCAGGTTAACTGGACCCAATCCAGTGTTGAGAGGCTCCTTGCGCTCACGATAGCCATTGCGGTAGTTTTTTCTGTCATCCACTCGCTGATAGGGCTCTGCTCCAAGAATGGCACTGAGCTCTGTCTCTATAATGCTATGAATGCTGTATCCAAGCACTTCTACAAAATCTCCCGGGCTGAGCGTGCGAAATAACTTGACCAATTTTGCTCTTTCATCTTTCTTTCTCTTTGGTTGAGTCATGATCTTCTCCTTGTTCTTTAGTTTTTGGTAAAACCATCAAAACAAAGAGTGGGATCCGGCTCAACCTTTTTCTTCATCTGGCTCAATCCAATTTACACCAACCTATGAGACACTACCTAACTCTGCCCCTTCCCCACTTGGCTCGCCTTGGATGAACTTGGTTTTATCCCAAGATCAAGCTATGTACACACGATGATAACAGCTTCATATCGACTTTAGTAAAGTTCGAGAATTGAAGCAAGCAATATTTGAAAGCACAGAGAAGCGGTTCAGGTGGAGGTTCAAGATCGGCAGAATGTCAGGCTAGCGGATCATAATCAAGAGTGAGATATATCCTTGGTAAATAAAAAACGTGGGGAACACCGGGCGGCGTCCCCACGACTCGGAGGGCATTCTATGTAGGGTCTGTAGGTTGATTAAAAGCTAAAGCCAAAAGTTTGAATGTCAAGCGCAAATTGACTTAAAAACTCATGTTTCAAAGAAAATTGTGGAAATAAATCCATAGCGGAGTTGGATGCTTTGGCTCTACCTGCCTTGCCCCCTTTGCTGATAAGGTATTTGGCGAAAAATTGAGGGAGATCTTTCGTGTACGGGGTAGCAAGATATAAACCCTCACCTAAACTTCAAAATGCCATTAATGGAAATTTCAAGCTATCACATTATCAACAAAAATGATATGAGCTTGTTGTGAAGCTTGTTTGGGCTTGGACATTTGAAATTTTGGTGATGAAATATGAAGTTTCCAGTGAGGGTTTTTTTACTAACACTTAATCCCTAAAACCTAACTTCCCCCCCAAAAAAACTTGACAAATAAAAGTGCAAGGCTTTACTAGTTGCAAGGGAGGTAAAGCCGATGAAAGCTATATCTTTGTCTTTTTACTTTATGATGCTGCTGGGAGTGCTCTCTGCCGGAGTGTGGACTGCGTTTACAAACAACGATAATGCAAACCAATGCATTGAAACTATAGATAGTTACTGGGTTGCCACTAGCAATGGCATTGTACGTTATCACAAAGACAGCGGACAGAAAACTCACTTCAATGTGGTCAATACAGTCTTTGGAGAAATGAGCAAACTCTGGATCTATCAAGCAAGCGATGGTACTATCTGGACAGGTGATGACTACGCGCTATACCGTTTTAACTCAAACACATGGGAAAGATTTGATCTAAATGTACCCGATTCTGTATCCCGAGTGGAAAGCGCTTTTTGCATGACAGAAGATAACCTGGGAAATCTCTGGGTAGGTGGAAACAACTGGTTTGCCATGATTAATTCTATGGGCAGCAGCATTATAAGTGCATCTGAAGGTGGATTGCCACAAGGCTGGATTAGCAGTATAGCTGTGGATAGTGCCAATCAAGTGTGGCTGGGCATCTGTTACGAAGATCATGATGGATACTATCATTCCGCTCGTACCACTTTATCGAAATATCACCAGGGCAGTTTCACAAACATGATTTTGCATCAAGGCAATCATGTCAGCCTGATCTTCAAGATCAGTCCAATTGGTGCAGATAGCCTTTGGATGCATTGGGGAAACCGGATTCATCATTATGAAAATGGTGCCATTACCGAAGATTATGGCTATCAGGAAATGGGATTGATTGCAGGTGGATGGCCTCGTATGGTAATGACAAATCCTAATGAGATGTGGATAGCCTTCCCTTCCGGACTGGTAAGATATCTGGATGGAGTTTTTGCAGTCTATGAAAATGCCATGCTGCCTTTGGAAGGAGCTACTATAACTGGCCTCGATGTAGGCATGAATGGAGATTTGCTGTTTTCTACTATCGGCAAAGCGGTGGGAGTATATGACGGTGGCGAGATGGAGCTTTTGTCACTTTCAAATGCGCCCCTTGCGAACAGTTGGATCAACGAGATGGTATCTTCTCCCGATGGCAGTATGTGGGTTTTGCAACATTATAAACAGCTCAGATATCATAATGGAGAGTGGTTTGAACCACCCTATCCCTTTGAATCTTTCATCAGAAACATCTGTGTGGATCCCAGTGGTCTTTTGTGGGTAAGCTTGGCAGGGATCATCGCCTCTTGGGATGGAACGGATTGGACTGTTTATCATACGGCAGATTTTGGCTATGGCTTATTTTACTCCAGATTCATGAAAGCAGATTATAGTGGTAATATCTGGATTGCTACGCAGGATTCTGTTGCTCCGGGATTGTACCGTTTCGATGGTCAAAGCATTATAAAATATGATACTACCAATTACTTAATGACCTATGATACTATCATGGGACTGGAGGTGGATGCTATGAACCGGGTACTGCTTTCCACGGGGATGCAAGGCTTTTATCGGATCACAAATTCTACTTCTTGGCAAAACCTTGGCACACCCTATTCGAGCAACGATTTTTGTGATAGTTTTTGCACAGATAGTAATAGTGAAATCTGGGCTATCTGGGAAAGAGCTTTTTTACAACACTATATCACATCCTGGTATCGCTTTGTTCCCGATGGAGCTGTTGCCAATTACTTGAGAGTCGTTTGTAGCGATGCTTTGGACAGGGTGTGGGTGCTTGATTCTAGGGACAAGCTCTACAGCATCGAATCAGGAAGCAGCACATTGCATCAAACTCCCGGACTCTCCAGAATCAGTTCTTTTACAGCTTTTTTGCGTTCGGATAGCAATGCTCGCATCTGGATAACAAGACACTTAAAAGCTGTCATCCTTGTTTACGATGCCGATGGCACTGCCATTGAGGATCCCCATGCCATACCAGAGCTGCCAGATATGAGAGTATCAAACTATCCCAATCCCTTTATAGGCTCTACGACAATCAGTTTTAAGACAGAGCGAGGCGGGATACATTGTCTGGATGTCTTTAATCTGCGAGGGCAAAAAGTGTATAGCCACAGGACAGAATATCTTCCCGGAGCTACACATAGCATAGTTTGGAATGCTGTGGATTCCTCCGGTAAAGCCTTGCCGTTGGGAGTGTATCTTATAAAAATCACAGGAAGTGAGGGACACAAAGTACACAAAGTTTTACTGAAGCCATAGCATCTGTGTATATGCCGGTAATCACAGCATCTGTAGGAAGAAAATACTTGACTTCTATAGTTGACGGCATCGGTGGAGGACTGATCTATCGCTTGCTGGGGGATGCCAAAGAGTAGCACCCGGCTTTGTTAAGATCAATTCAGCGCACGATTCGCTGCGGGGACGATTGGGCAAGATTCTTGTTCACCATATATTCCGCAGCCCTGGTTTTGACGGAAAAAGGCATGCCCTAGCCAGAATTCAAAAAAGCCATTGACAGCGAAAGCATCATGTTTGAAGTGGTATCTGCTTGAAATATATGTATTTTGGGCAAAATACGACATCAAGAAGGAAAGACAAATGGAAATCAGCAAAACCTATTCTCCGCAAGACATCGAGAAAAAGTGGTATCAAACATGGGAACAGAAGGGCTACTTTGCCCCCCGGGGTGAAGGGAAAGCCTTCACGGTCTTGATCCCGCCACCAAACGTGACCGGTATTTTGCACATCGGCCACGTGCTCAACAACACCCTTCAGGATGTCGTAGTCCGTTATCACAGAATGAATGGCGAGCCCACTTTGTGGCTGCCGGGCGTGGACCATGCCGGAATCGCCACCCAAAACATGGTGGAAAAACAGCTGGCAAAAGAGGGTCAAAACCGCCATCAGATCGGCAGAGAAGCCCTTCTGGAAAGGATCTGGGCGTGGAAACACGAAAAAGGCGGCATCATCATCGACCAACTGAAGCTTTTGGGCGCGTCCTGCGATTGGCAGCGTCAGCGCTTCACCATGGACGAGATGCTCTCCCGCGCTGTGAAAGAAGTCTTTGTCAGCCTCTATGAAGACGGATTGATCTACAAAGGAAAATATATCATCAACTGGTGTCCGCGCTGCGTGACTGCCCTGGCCAACGACGAGGTGGAACACAGCGATGAAGATGGCAAGCTGTGGCACATCCGCTATCCCTATGCCGAAGGGCAGGGACACGTGACGGTGGCTACCACTCGTCCCGAGACTATGCTTGGCGACGTGGCTGTAGCGGTGAACCCGGCTGATGAGCGTTATAAAGCTCTGCTTGGCAAGAGCTTGATCTTGCCTTTGACCGGACGTAAAATTCCGGTGATTGCCGACGACTATGTGGATAAAAGCTTCGGCACCGGATGCGTGAAGGTTACTCCCGCGCATGATCCTAACGACTTTGAGATTGGCAGACGCCACAATCTGGAACAGCTTCTGGTGATGGACGAGCATGGCGTCATGAACGAAGCCGCGGGCACGGATTTTGCCGGATTGGAGCGCTACGCTTGCCGCAAGAAAGTTCTGGAGATGCTGGAAGCACAAGATCTTTTGGAAAAGACAGAGGCACATCAACACGCCGTGGGGCACTGCTATCGCTGCGATACCGTGATCGAACCTTATCTCTCTGACCAATGGTTTGTGAAGATGCAGCCGCTAGCCAAAGAGGCCATAGAAAGGGTCGAAAGTGGCGAAATCCGCTTTCAGCCGGAACGCTGGACCAAGGTCTATATGCATTGGATGAACAACATCCGGGATTGGTGCATTTCACGCCAAATCTGGTGGGGACATCGCATTCCCGCTTTTTACTGCGATGATTGCGGCGAGATGATGGTGGCAAAGGAAGCTCCTGCCCACTGCAAAAAGTGTCAATCTCCCAAACTCCGACAGGATGAAGACGTGCTGGATACCTGGTTCTCCAGCTGGCTCTGGCCTTTTTCCACGATGGGTTGGCCGGATCAGACCGAAGACCTCAAGCGCTTTTTGCCCACCAATGTGCTGATTACTGCCCCCGAAATCATCTATCTCTGGGTGGCGCGCATGATCATGAGCACCTTGCACTTCAAACAGGTGATTCCTTTTGACACCGTGCTCTTGCATGGCACTGTGCGCGATGAACTGGGGCGCAAGATGAGCAAATCTCTGGGCAATTCCCCGGATCCTATCGATATCATCCAGCGGGTGGGCGCGGACGCACTGCGCTTCTCCATGATTTTCAATACTCCCAAAGGCGCGGACGTGGTCTATAGCGATGCGATTTTGGAGGGTGGACGCAATTTTGCCAATAAGATCTGGAATGCCTACCGCTTCATCATGATGAATATAGAATTGATCGATGGCCTGCCGCGCGCTGAAGAGCTGGAGCTGGAACTGGCAGACCGCTGGATCATCTCCCGCTTGCATGAAGTGAGCCGCGAAGTGCGGGACCACTATCAAAACCTGCGCCTGAACGATGCCGCCCAGTGCATCTTCCAATTCCTCTGGGACGAATATTGCAGCTGGTACATCGAACTCAGCAAGGACCGCTTGAAGGAAGACGCTCCCCAAGCCAGTAAACTAACCGCCAAATATGTGTTGCTGGATGTGATGCAAGCCGGAATGAGGCTCTTGCACCCGATCATGCCCTTCATCAGTGAAGAGATCTGGCAATCCATCAAGGAACATTTCCCGATGCCGGATGAAGCGCTGATCATTGCCCAATTCCCCCAACCGGACGAGAGCAAGATTGATGCCCAAATCAACGACGAGATGAAGCTGATGCAGGAAAGCATCACCGCTATCCGAAATCTGCGCAAACAGCTGAACCTGTCCCCCGCCATCGGAATCAGCATCGTGGTGCGCACCGCGGATGAAAGCCAAAACACACTCTACCAAAGCTATGAGGGCTATCTGAACCGCTTGGCAAAGGTGGAAGGCATCGCCTGCGGAAAAGACGCCCAGAAACCCAAACCGGCGGTCAGCGCCGTCGTGCGGAATCTGGAAATATTTGTTCCCCTGGCAGGCTTGATAGATCCGGAAGTGGAAAAAGCACGGCTGACCAAACAACTCGAGAAACTCAATAAAGAACTGGAAGGAATCGCGCGGAAACTCAATAATCAGAATTTCACCGCCAATGCCAAACCGGAAGTGGTGGCAAAAGAACAGGAAAAACACCTGGAAGTCCAAACCAAGGTGCAGCTTACCAAAGCACAAATCGCGGACCTATAGCTCATCAAGCGCCTGGTTTGCTTGTCTTGCAGCCCCTCTCCGGAGGGGCTTTTTCTTGGTGCTCGAGGGCTTGGAGCAGAGCGAGGAAATGGCATCCTGCCGTCTTTCACACAAAGCTGCGCGATGCCGCTTCTCCACCAGCGGGCTTCTGCCCAATGCGGACCTTGCTTTGGCAAAGCGCTGGTTGGGGAGCAAAATCCATTTTTAAGTTGACAGAAACAGTCGTTACGGAAATTTACCTCCAATGGCGTGGGGCTATAGCTCAGTTGGTAGAGCGAATGGTTCGCAATCATTAGGCCAGGGGTTCGAATCCCCTTAGCTCCACCAGATCCCTATTTGAGGAATCTCTTACCAAACAAAACCCCGGCAAAGACCGGGGTGTTTCTTTATAAGACTAAACTAATCTATCCTGACCGCGCTTACCCGGTAAAACATATGCTGGGCGCCCATACCGACTCCCACATGGCGATACTGCGTGGCGGGATATGCCACGGGGGCAAGGAAGTAAAACTCTCCTGTGGGGTCATCTGAGCCGTTGAAATAGAGGAAGTAATATTGCGGATTCTGGCCACCTTCCATCAAGATGGGATCCCAACTCACCAGAGCGTCATTGCCGTCCATCTGAATGCTGGTGTTGACGCCTGGAACCTCGCCATTGAATACTGTGATGTAGGCGGGTTTTGTCTCCATGGCGCTGTTTGTGCCATCGCTGATGGTCAGGGATACGTCGTAAACCCCAGGGTTGTAGAGGACTATCTCCGGGTGTTGCGCGGTGCTGCTTTGGCCGCCGATGTTCCAGCTCCAGCTTGTGATCGGGCTGCCGGCAGCGACACTGAGATCGGTGAATTGTATGCTAAGCGGAGCAGTTCCGGAAGTCACGTTTGCCGTGAAATCAGCTTGTAAAGCGGCAGGAGCGGTCCATTTGAAGGCGGCTCCGGAAACGGGGACTTGAGCGGCTGAAATCACAGCAGAAGCGTTTGACGCGGTTCCCGCAACAGATGCATTCCAGGCTGTTCCACTCGGTATTGAACGGTTACAATAGTTTGTATCCTCAATCGCAGGGGCTGCCCGCATGCCCAAGTGAAGCGTACCGATGTTAGACGCAACCATGCTGCCATAGATTACGGTTGCGCTCATATCAAATTCCTTCAGTTGAATCTGGAAATTCAAGGATTCATTGTTGTTTCCGCGGCGATAGTTCTTCCACTGTACGGTCAATACTCTGTTTGGGGCTGTTCCGGATTGGGCGAGGATAATGCCGGAGCCTTCCTGGGCTTTCAGGTTTGTGCCGCAAGCGGAGATTCTGCTTACAAGCTCGGCATCAGCCTGACCTCCCAGAATCGTGTTCAATGGAGCGGATAAGCTTGTTGAGCGCATATCGACAGCATTAGCGCCCAAGGCGGATTTCCCCAGAGATATCCATCCGTTGACCTGGATTCCGACTACGTCGAAAGTGCTTCCGGCAAAGCTGAATTCGAAACCGATAGGGAATCCGGGGCCCAGATATTGGTTTCCGCCACTGGGAAGGGCGGGATTCGTGAAATACTGTTCATCCGAGTTTACGTTGCCCAAAACTGTGCCGGAGCTGATCTCGGTGTAAGTCAACTCCGAATAATTGAAAGAGTAACTACTTAGCTGAGCCTGACTCCATAAAGAGCAGAGCATAAACAAAAAGATGGTGAAAACCATGACCTGTTTCATATAGACCTCACTTGCATATATTCATCCTAAATGCAATGCATCCAAGATATCGCTTGAGCCTTCGATAATCGTCAATGCTTGGTATGTCAAGTACAAAATCGGCTTTTTCCACTGAAAGCGACACAAATGGCATGTTGCTTGTTTTCCACACACCTAATGCCTTGGCAAAATAATCTATTATGAAAACAGCAACCGACAGATAGCCGAAACTATTTGTCGGTTCGAGCAGTGCGCTCCGGAAGCGGAGTAAGCACTTGCCACAAGAACAGTTTTGCTCTGGAAGACATCCCCTTGAATGTCTTCCCCGGCAAGACCTATGAATTATCGGGCCTTAAATAGTGAACAAGAGTCCGACATTCAGCATGAAAACGCCATTCTGCACATCTGTGCCAATCCCGGGTTTGGAATCTTTGTAGATCTTGGAAATGCCAAAGTTGTATCTTGCGCCCAGCATGACCCGGTTTACCAGGATTACATCCGCACCGAGGTTGATGCCCAAATCGAATGCTCGCATATCGCTTCTGATTTTCTCTTCACGGGTGATAGAGGTCGAGCCGATGGTGTCCGTAATCTTGGATGTTGCCGAGACCAGATAGGCGATTGAGGGTCCCACATAGGGCTGGATCTTCACTCCGGGCACATTCAGGTTTAGTTTGATGAGCAGCGGGACTTCCAGGTAGTCGTAGCTATCATCGACCTTGGTGTTAATCTCTGAAGTGGAGAATTTGTAATTATAGCCCTTCTGGCTATAGATGAGTTCGGGTTGAAAGCAAACTGAACTAATCAAATTGTATTGCGTAAACGCGCCCAAATGCCAGCCCCAGCTGCTATCGCTGCTGTCATAAGCGTCATCTCCGGCAATCCGGGAAAGGTTCAAGCCGGCTTTGACGCCGATCGCGGGAAGATTTGAGACGGGTTCGTAGTTTGTACCGGAGCCGGTTTGTGCGCTTAATACCGCGCAGCTCAAAGCGGTTATGAGGAGCATGAGAACGATGTTTTTCATTGGTTATCCTTTGTTGATAGGGACATTGCTTGGTTATTGAGGGTATGCGCCGCAGGGCAGGAATCGCTTGGCTATGGCGTCGCGGAACAGGTCTGGCGCGCCAACAGCCAGGATTCGAACGATAAACGAGAGCTGTTCAGGAGAAGGAATGATGGTGTTGGCTTCAGTCACCTGACAGTATCAGATGACAGTATAAGTATATTTGCCAGTAAAGCAAGCGGAATCGCCGGTGTAATAAATTATATTCCAATTATTTACGTGTCTCCCGGGCACGGCCTGGAGTTTTGTGTCCGCTGTTTTCGGGGTTTATCCGGGACTTTGGTCGCAGGAAATGCCTAAGCCCCGAAAATAGCATCAGATAGAGCTCGCTTTCCGGTTTTTTTGGTTTATCTTTTCATTAGACTTTGACAAGTGACTATGTCAGATACTTAAGGTGAACTGATGCCCTGTGCTTCTGCTTCAAAGGCGGGAGCAAAGATTTGCTTCTCAAACCTTCCATCCGCGGGTCTTGCCCCATATTATTCAGCGGCAAGCTCAATGAAAAAGCCAGCCTATCCGGGTTGAGCTGTCCCAAGCAGCAAAGACTGTCCGCCTTGCCTTCCGGCATCGTGAACGATGGCTCTTTGCCTATCCAAAGGAAGAGATTATGTTACTGGCGATTATCATCGTTCTAGTGGTTTTGTGGCTGGCGGGAATTATAACCGCGTTCACAATGAACGGCTTCATCCACATTCTTCTGGTAATAGCAATCATCGTAGTTTTGTTGCGGATCATTCGTGGCAAAAGAATCCTGTGAATTCGCAAAAATCCGGTACAACGGCGACCGGCTACGTTTTTTGTCGAGCAACTGAAATTTAAGCTAAGAAATGAAGGAATTATGAAGAAGCTATTGATAGCAATCGTACTGATATTTGGCATTACAGCTATTTTTGCCCAGAACCCGGTGGCGAAGGGCCAATCACAAATCAATGTCGGGCTAGGCCTCTCAGATTGGGGAGTCCCGGTCTATCTGGGCTTTGATCACGGCGTGCACAAAGACGTCACCATGGGCATGGAAGCATCGTTCCGGACCGTGGATAACCGGCACTCCAAGAATCACTCGGTAATCGGTATCTCAGGAAATGTAAATTACCATTTCAACCACGTGCTTAGCATCCCGACAAACTGGGATTTCTATGCCGGCCTGAACATAGGTTATTACATCGTAAGCGATTCCGATCCCGACGATAGATATCACACCCGCCTGGGACTCGCCGCGCAGATCGGTGGACGTTATTTCTTCACGGACAGCGTGGGTGTAAACCTGGAGTTCGGTGGTGGCAATGCTTTTTCCGGGGGCAAAATCGGTTTATCCTTCAAGCTATAGGATCTTGCGCATAGTTTTTTGCGAAGATATTCGTGTCTGATTGGCTAATGGAGCCGGGCCCGGCGAACGCTGTGGTCCGGCTTTTGTAATATCCGGCATTAATCATGTACCGGAGTTCAAGCTACCTATTGTATCTATTTCTGGTGAAAGAACTTAAAGGGGAGTTTCGAATCAGGTAATGCATGGTTTCCACCCCGGTTTTTTGAATTTATTTGACCGTATAATGTATTGGTAAACAGTAAAATATACAAGGACAAATGAAACCACTTGCATAAACCGGGGTTAAATCGAGTTTGGTGGTGTTTCAAGCTTTGTACTGCTTTATCTTGAGCTGGGTGCTATCTGACAGAAAAACGCCCCAGGAGCGGCGTGTTCCTGGGTACCCGCCAACAGCAATTTGCCGGGAAATCCAATAATAACGGAGCATTCAATTTGGCGGTGTTTTTGGAGTATAGGTGTTTTAGGCTTGCTAGGGTTATCGGGAGTTTGTTGGTGGTTTTTGCTGTGAAATATGTGGTATAGTTAAAACATTTTGGTGCTGCTTTTAGCTTGTTGGTGTTTTTGCTTTAAGCTAAGGTTCTGTTTGTGCTCCGCTTAGCTTAGCCCGATATCCATCTGAGATAAAGCTGTCTTGCTCCCCATCCCACAGCTTGATAAGGGCTTAAAATTGGCTTAACCGAGCTGGAACTAATGCTCCCGGGAGGTTTCAGCGCCGGAATCAGCTTTGGCTTGTGCTCAATGCCCGGTGAATCTCACGCGCGGCAAAGACCAGGAACTCATCCTGTCCGGAAGCGGCAATCACTTGTAAGGCGAAGGGAAGCCCCTGGCGGTCCGCGCCAAAGGGGATCGAGATGCTCGGCAAACCCGCGTTGGTAAAGGGCAGGCTCATCAGCGGAGAACCGGTGGAAGATAGACCTTGCGGAGCCGTCGAAGTAGCCCCGGGAGTGAGTAACAGGTTTGCATTGTGTTGCCACATAATCTTTTGAATCTCGTTTCGCAGTGCTTCCGGCAGCATTCTCAGAGAAAACAGTTCTTCACTGCTGATGTCTCTTCCCTGAAGATACAGTTCTCTTGAGTGGGGAGAGTAGAGGCTACCATACTTTGCATAGAGATCATGATGGTTCAGGGCAAATTCCGCGGCTATCAGGCTCTTGTGGCGGATGTTCAGATCTTCAATATCCGGGAACAGCTCGATCTCTTTTATCTCAAGCCCACTATCTGCAAGAGTCTGCACTACTTCCCGGAAATGCTGCTGACTGTCTGCGTCCGCTTGATGCAAATACGCATCGTTGGGGATCAACAAGCTGAGGGTGGGATGGTCTGTTTCCTGATGCCAAGAATCCACCATGAACGGCGCAACAAAGCTGATATCCTCATGTCTGGCAGCGAAATAGCCCACATGGTCAACACTTTGCGCAAAGGGGAAGACACCCTCCAGAGGGATTCTGCCATAGCTGGGTTTGAAGCCCCAGATACCGCAATAGGCAGCGGGACGGATCACCGAGGCAATGGTTTGCGTACCCAAAGCCAACGGGCAAAGTCCCTGGGCTACAGCCGCGGCAGAACCGCTGGATGAACCTCCGGGACTGTGTTCGGGATTTACCGGGTTGCGTGTGGGGCCCGGACTGAAATAGGCGAATTCGGTGGATACCGTTTTGCCCAGGACGATTGCTCCTGCTCGCTGCAATCTATCCACCACAGTGGCCTGAGGACCCTCAAAGGCATCCGAAGGCATCTTGGAACCGGCTTGCGTGGGCAGTCCGTCCACATTGAAGAGGTCTTTTACCCCCACCGGGATGCCAAACAGCGCCGGTCTCTGCTCTGGAGCCGGATACTTATCCAGCAGGAACCGGGCATCTTCCAGGACGCGCTTTTCCCTCTCCGGTTCAGGGAGGAAGGCGTGAATGGCTCTGTCCTCATCGCTGAGGCGTTTCAGCAGGTTTTTCAGGTAATGTGTCAGGGGCAGCTCTCCACTGCGCAAGAGCGAGCTCAGCGCTTCCAGGGAGATAGCCGGATAATCCATGCTCAGATTACTCCTTGGGTTCTTAGTTCTTCAAGTTCAGCCAGGTTTATACCCAGCAGCCCGGAATAGATTTCGTGGTTATGTTCACCGATTTCAGGCACTTTGCCTCGCGTTGGGCTTTCGGGAACAGTGCTCATTTTGATGGGATTTCCGGCGATTTTGATGTTGCCCGCAAGGCTGTCCTCCACCTCCACGATCATGTTTCGCGCCAGCACCTGGATGTCGTTCATCACTTCTTCCACGTTGTTGATCGGAGCATTGGGGATACCCGCGGCATCCATGATCTTCAGCCATTCATGACTGCTTTTGGCAGCGAAGATGGGGGTCAGGATTTGGTTCAGTTCATCGATGTTATCTGTTCTGAGGCGATTGGTGGCAAAGCGAGGATCCGCCAACAGAGTTTTATGGTCCAGAGCTTTACAGAAGCTGCTCCAGAGGTTATCGTTGCCCACGGCGATCACAAAATGGGCGTCATTTCCGCGATACGCCTGAAACGGGGCGATGGTGGGATGCCTGTTGCCCAGGGGTTCGGGGCTGCTTCCTTCCGCCTGATAGCGGACTAAAGCGTTTTCCAAAATCGCCACCTGGCTGTCCAGCATGGATACATCGATCTTCTGCCCCCAGCCGGTTACCGTTCTGTGATACAAGGCCGCATTGATCCCGATTCCGGTGAAGAGCGCGGCAGTGATATCGCCCAGAGACATGCCGACGCGGGTGGGGTCGCAATCCGGATGCCCGGTGATGCTCATGATTCCGCCCCGGGCTTGGGCCAGGATGTCGTAGGCAGGTTTGTGGGAATCCGGTCCGCTGTGGCCAAAGCCGGTGGAAGCGGCATAGATCAGGCGGGGATTGATTTCTTTGAGCACTTCATAGCCCAAACCGAGCTTCTCCATGGTTCCGGGACGGTAGTTTTCTACCAGGATGTCGCAGTGCTTCACCAGATCTTTCAATATCTCCTTTCCCCGAGCGGTTTTCAGGTTCAGAGAAACGCTTTTTTTGGCACGGTTGATGCTGAGGAAATAGAGCGAGCGGTTATGCAAAAAGGGACCGAAAGCCCGGGCATCGTCTCCGCTACCGGGGATTTCCACCTTGATTACTTCCGCGCCCAGATCGCTGAGGATCATCGTGCAAAAGGGACCTGCCAAGACACGGGTGAGATCCAGCACCCTGATTCCGGATAATGGTAAACTCATGCTTTCATCCTTTCTATATCTTGCAAAATATGCTGTTTTAGCTTTGCTGCCAGCTCGGTTTTTTGGGCATCAGGAACCAGCCATTGATCAAATTCAACGGCATGTTTCCAGGGGTCATAGTGACGGTCCGCCTCGCTTTCGTAACGCGGAATGATGTGCCAATGGATATGTTGATCCCGGTTTCCCAAACAGGCGTGGTTCATTTTCCAAGGTTCAAATGCCTTTACCACTGCCCGGGTTGAGATCATCAGCTCACGGTTCAGGGCAGCTTGGGTTTCAGCATCCAGTTCGTGCAATTCACGCACATGCTTTTTGTAGAGCAGGATGCAATAGCCGGCATAATACTGATGATTGCCCAAAAGCAGGTAGGAATGGGCAAACTCGTGTACCAACGCTGGATCGGAAGCGATATGCTTTAGCCTGTGGCAGATAGCGCAATCCCTCATGTCTGCTCTGTTTCCTTTATCTTGGCAAGATATGCCAGTGCCACTTTCTCGGCAGTAATCGGCATGGATTTGAGGCGAATGCCCAGGGCGTCTTCCACCGCGTTCGCGATCAACGGAGCAGCCGGCAGCATGGTGTGTTCACCGATTCCTCTGGCGCCGTAAGGTCCGTCAGGTTGGGGCACTTCCACGATGATCGGGATGACCTCTTCCGGCACATCCATGGAAGTGGGAATCTTGTAATCCGTGAAATTGGGGTTCAGCAGCTTTCCCTGGTCGTTGTAGCGCATGTCTTCATACAACACGGTTGCCAGCCCCTGGAGCAGACCTCCGGTGATTTGTCCGCGTACCAGATCCGGATTCAGCGCTTTCCCGGCATCGATCGCCATGGCTACCTTCAGCACTCTCATTTTTCCGGTCTCTGGGTCGATTTCCAGATCCAAAGCCGCGGCACCAACCGTGTAGTGAACATTGGGGTGCCCGCCCTGACTGGTTTCGGGATCGCCGTTGGTGGAAGAAAACTCCGGCATAAACATCCCCCGGGCGTTGATCGGACCGCCTTTGAAGGTACCGTCTTTGGTCATGATGCCATCCACCACAAAGCTCTTCAGCGGTAGCACAAAGCGTTCATCGATATGGCATTTCACCGCCTCGTCTTCCAGATACAGCTCATCTATGGGAAAGTGGAAGACGCGGTGCACCAGCTGCAGAATCTGGTCTCTGGCGTCCAGCGCGGCTTTCTTTACGGCGTTTCCGCTGCTCCAGGTGATGTGGGAGGCAACGGTCTGCCATTCATAGGGGTTACGGTCTGTATCAGGGGTTTCCACACGAATCTTGGATGGAGGGATGGAGAGGATTTCTGCCGCGATCTGAGCCATCACGGTTTGGTAGCCCTGACCGATATCCATACCGGAGATGATCAGGTTGATGGTGGCATCTTCATTGAACTTCAGAAAAGCGGAGGATGAGGCGTTGGGTGGCATCGCCGGGGCTTTCCAGAACAGCGAAAAGCCTCTGCCCAAAACCTTTTGCGGATCATTGGAAACCAGGGGGCTACCCCACTTTATTGCCTTCGCCACTTTATCGATGCATTCAATGAGCCCGTTCGGGTTCATCTTGGCACCATAAGCGGTCAGATCGCCGGTTTTAATGGCATTCAGGCGTCTGAACTCCACTTCATCCATACCCAGGAGTTTGGCAGCTCGGGTCATGTGGGATTCCAGACCAAACAGCATTTCGGAATAGCCAAAACCACGGTACGCGCCGCCGGGCGGGAGATTGGTGTAAACGCAGACAGAATCTATGGAGACATTGGCAATGTTATAGGGGCCGATGGCAGAGAGACCTACCGCGTTGACCACGTTCGCGCCATATTCCACATAGGCTCCGGCATCCCAATAGATTTTGTGATCCAGAGCTGTGATTTTGCCGGCTTTATCCACGCCCATCTTGAGCTTTGCCACCACTCCCAGACGCTGGTAGGTATTGATGAATTCCTCTTCACGGCTGTAGCGGAGTTTCACGGCATAGCCTTTCAGCTTGGTTGCCAGCGCGGCGGGGATGATCTCCATGGTCACGCCGGCTTTTCCGCCAAATCCTCCCCCGACATGGGGTGCGATAACGCGGACATCCTTGTGGGACTTGCCCAAAGCTTCAGCAAACAAATGCCTTTGGGTGTGCGGAGATT
>DHVK01000002.1 GCA_002412625.1 Cloacimonetes bacterium UBA5210 | reverse complement strand
CGAAATGAAGTTGTTTGATTTGACAAGTATCAAGACCGGTGTTTTATTTAACTACGTTGAGTAATTACAAGGATTATCAGGAGCCGTGTACGAGACCCGTACGCACGGTTCTGTGAGAGGGATGATGCTGGATTTGATCATCCAGCATCACCCTACTCGATTTTGCCTTGGCACCGGTTCTTTCTGCTCCAGATGTCATCTTGCAAGATGATTCGATATTCATTGACAACAATGCAATCCCCAAAATAGGTGTAACCTAAAAGAAACTCATATCAGGAGAATAAAAAAATCTATGAAGAATATCCTCGTGATCGGCGCTGCCGGACAGATCGGTTCGGAGCTTGTACCCTACCTTAGAAACATCTATGGCGACAAGCACGTAGTAGCAACTTTCAATTACACTCCCCTGCCCACAGAGCTTATGGAAGCAGGACCCTCCGCAAAGATCGATGCCACCGATGGCGATGCTTTGACCGAAGTAGTGAAAAAGCACAACATCGATACCATCTTCAATCTGGTAGCAGTGCTCTCAGCCAAGGGCGAAGCGAATCCCCGCCAAAGCTGGAAGATCAATATGGATACCACATTCAACTGTCTGGAAGTAATGAAAGATGTGAAGGGCGCGCTGTTCTCACCGTCTTCAATCGGTGCTTTCGGCCCCACCACTCCTTTGGACAACACTCCTCAGGACACCATCATGAGGCCTACTACAATATACGGAATCTCCAAGGTAGCCGGAGAACTTTTAGCTGATTATTACTACCTGAAATATGGCGTGGATGCCCGCGGTCTCCGTTACCCCGGCATCATTTCAAACGTCACCCTACCCGGTGGCGGTACCACAGATTACGCTGTGGAGATATATTATGAAGCTATCAAACAGAAGAAGTATGTCTGCAACCTTCCCGCCGGAACTTTTTTGGATATGATGTATATGCCGGATGCCTTGCGTAGCGCGGTTGAACTGATGGAAGCGGATCCCTCCAAGCTGATCCATCGTAATTGCTTCAACGTAACTGCCATGAGCTTTGACCCCGAAATCATCGCCGCCGCAATCCGCAAATACATCCCGGAATTTGTGCTGGAATACAATGTCGATCCCATCAAGAAAGCGATAGCCGACAGCTGGCCAAACAGCATGGATGAATCTGCTGCTCGTAATGAGTGGGGCTGGAAACCGGAATATAGTCTGGACAGCATGACCCGCGATATGATCGAAAAGGTCTCAGCTAAGCTGAAGAAATAAGGATACAATATGATAAAGATCGGCGTAGTAGGCGTTGGGCATCTGGGCCAACATCACGCAAAGAAGTTTATGGCAATGGAAAATGCCACGCTGGCAGGCATCTATGATGCTAAGACCAGCCGTGCCAAGGAAATCGCCAAAGCGCTTGATGTAAATAGATTTGAAAGCTATGATGCGCTGCTTGGCGCCTGCGACGCCGTCGATATCGCTGCCACCACCACAGCCCATTTTGAATTGGCAGAAAAGGCACTAAATGCCGGCAAACACATCTTTTTGGAAAAGCCCATCACCAGCAAGCTGGAAGAAGCCCATATCCTGTTGGAGATTGCCGAGCGCAAGGGACTGAAGATCCAGGTAGGGCACATCGAACGGTTCAACCCCGTGATCATGAAAGTGGAAAACGAGATCAAAGACCCGATGTTCATCGAATCCACCCGGATTTCTACCTTCCACAGCCGCGGAACCGATGTTCCGGTGGTGCTGGATGTGATGATTCACGATATTGACCTCATCCTCAGCTTTGTGCATAGCCCGATCAAGGATATCCATGCTTCCGGAATCGGGATTCTGACTCCCTCCATCGATATTGCCAATGCCCGCATCGAATTTGAAAACGGCGCAATCGCCAACGTTACCTCGTCCAGAGTTTCACTGAAGCAAGAGCGTAAGATCCGCTTTTTCCAGAAAGACTGCTATATCACTTTGGATTTTCAAAGCAAACAAGCCAAGGTGATCAGGAAAAGTGCCAACGTGATGAAGTATCTGCCCAAGATATTGATGGGCGCGACCGATATTGACCCCACCAAGTTGGTGGATCAAGAACTCTATGATTGCACCAATAGCCCCAAGGATGCCCTCAGCATGGAGCTGGAAGCCTGGGTAAAAGCAATTATTGAAGACAGCAAACCGATTGTGGACGGATACGCGGGGACCAAAGCCCTGGAAGTGGCAACCCGGATCATCAAGATCATCGATGAACAAGTAAAGAAAAGCAAAATCAAGGTTTAAACAATGCAATACATTTTTGTGAAAGACATCGCTCAGCATTTGGGCAAAGAAGTGCAACTGAAGGGTTGGGTGCGCAACATCCGCCACAGCGGCAAGCTTCTGTTTATCATCTTCCGGGATGGAACTTCCGAGATCCAGGCAGTAGCCTTCAAGCCGGACCTGGGTGAAGATACATTTGAAGAAGCCAAGAAACTGGGCATAGAATCCAGCATCATCATCACCGGTATCCCCAAAGAGCATCAGAAGAAAGCCGGTGAGTTTGAATTGAGCGTTACCGGAATCCAGATAGTCCAAAACGCGGAAGATTACCCCATCAGCAAAAAAGAACACGGCCCGGACTTCCTGCTGTCAAACCGGCATTTGTGGATCCGTTCACCCAAACAATGGGCTATCCTCAGGATCCGCCATACCGTGTATTACGCGATTTGCGATTATCTGAATTCTAACAGCTTTTTCCGTTTTGATTCGCCGATTCTTACGCCCAATGCCTGTGAAGGCACTACCACCTTGTTTGAACTGGAGTATTTTGACGAAGGGCTGGCATATCTCTCGCAATCCGGACAATTGTATCTGGAAACAGGGATCATGAGCTTGGGCAGAGTTTACGATTTTGGCCCCGTATTCAGGGCAGAACGCTCCAAGACCCGCAAGCACTTGACCGAGTTTTGGATGATGGATGCCGAGGCTGCGTTTGTGGAACATGATGAAAACATGGATATTCAGGAAGGTTTGATCCGCCATGTAATCCGAAAAGTATTGGCAGAATGTGCCAAGGAACTCGAGATCCTGGAACGTGACGTGGAGCAGCTCAAAGCGGCAGACGCCCCCTTCAAACGCATGACCCACTATGAAGCGATCGAATATCTGCGCGGCAAAGGTAGCGAGATCGACCATGACAGTGATCTGGGAGCCGCGGATGAAGTGCTTTTGACCGAAGGCTCACCGGTGCCCATCTTTATCGACCGATGGCCTAAAGCGATCAAAGCTTTCTATATGAAACGCGATCCCCAAGATGACAACCTGGTTTTGGGCAGCGATCTGATCGCCCCGGAAGGTTTTGGCGAGATCATCGGCGGAAGCCAGCGTGAAGATGATTATGAGACCCTTTTGGGCAGAATGAAAGCCGAAGAGATGAATCTGGACGAATATCAATGGTTTCTGGACCTGCGTAAATACGGCTCCGTGCCGCATAGCGGTTTTGGCATCGGGCTGGAGCGTCTGGTAACCTGGATGAGCGGAACTCATCACATCCGCGAGACCATACCCTTCCCCAGGATGATCTATCGCATCTATCCCTAAAACCAAATCATCATTTATCGCTGTGGCAGGCAATACCACGCTTGCCACGGCTGATTTGCTCGTTTTTCATTTTTACCATCCCGACCAAGCATCAATGAGTATATAAATAAAAGATATAGAGGATACAAAGATGATTAGCGACAAGCTTTCACACATCACGAAGACAATGAAATCTTCCATGATCCGTGAACTGGTGGCCAGCACTCGCGGCATAGAAGGATTGATCTCCTTTGCGGGCGGCTTCCCTTCACCAAAGACCTTTCCCGCTGAAACCCTGAGCAAGCTGTATGCCCAGGTTCTTGCCGAAGAAGGCAGCACGGTGTTGCAATACGGCGCCAGTGAAGGTGACCCATTGCTAAAAGAAGAACTGCAGAAATGGGAAGGCTTGCAGATCGACCCTGCCCGGATCTTGATCACCGCCGGTTCTACAAACGCCATATATTACATGACTCGCGCTTTGGTGGATCCCGGTGACGTAATCATTTGTGAAGCCCCCAGCTTTTTGGGTAGCCTGGTCGCCTTTGAGGCAAGCGGAGCAGATCTGATAGGAATTCCCTTGGATATGGAGGGTATCGACCTTGTTCAGCTGCAACAGAAAGTGGACGAATTGCAGAGCGCCGGAAAAAGAGTTAAGTTCATCTATACCATCCCGGATTTCCACAATCCCGCAGGGCTTACGATGAGCTATCAAAGACGTAAGGATTTGATCGAATACGCTATCGCGATGGATATCCCGATCCTGGAAGATAATCCCTATTCACGCCTGCGTTATAGCGGAGAGGCTTTGCCCACCTTGTTCAAGATCGCCAATGAAGAATATCTGAACGACGAAGTAGTTACCGAGATAGTATCGTTTTCCAAAATTCTGGGCCCCGGTATGCGCCTGGCTTTTGCCAAAGGAAGCAAGACTCTGATCGAAAGAATGTGCTCCTGGCAACAAAAGATAAACATCGCTCCGGATAATATTTCCCAGAGAGTCGCCGCAAGATTCCTTGCCGGAGGCTTTATGGATCCGCATATCCAGATGTGTTGCGATTTCTACCGCCCCTATCTGAACAAGATGCTGGACGCTATGGCGAAGTATCTGCCTTCCTATATCCAATATACAAAACCCGAAGGCGGGATCTTCACCTGGCTGAAGCTTCCGGAAGATATGAACGCGGACGAGCTGTTTGAAAGAGCAAAAGCACACAAGATCTCGTTTATCCCCGGCAGCAAGTTTTATCCCACAGGGCAAGAGAGATATAATAATCTGCGCTTGAACTTCAGTTTCAGCACCTTGGAGCAGATTGAAGAGGGCATGCAAAGCCTGGGCAAGCTGATGGATGAGTTTTATACTTGACGCAGGATGCCGGGCGGGATATCTTGTAAACAGAGAAACTTCAAAGGAGATAACACCATGAAGAATCTAATTTTCACACTACTGATAATGGGCCTGATGCTTCCGCTTCTGGCCACCTATACATTGCCACGCCCGGATCTGAACCCGTTTACGATGAACAGCCCCGCGCTGAACAACCTGCAGATGAGCCATTCCATGGGCTTCCAAGCCGGCACCAGCTCCTCGGGCAGCGGATACTATCTATCCCGCTATACGAACCACATGCGGTATCAGTTCAACCCCAAACTGGAGCTTGATCTGGATCTTAATTTTGTGAACTTTGGTTCTATGAACACTTCCAGCAAGTTCTCTTTGAACGACGATAACGACAACAAGATCCTTCCGGAGTTTTCTCTGCGTTACCGTCCCAGCGATTCCATGAGTTTTGAAATCAAGATGAGCCAGGGCATGCTGATGCAAAACAGACCCTGGTATGAAAAGTGGTAAGGAGATAATACTCACTTGTTTACGATTATAATCATCCTCTTAGCTGTCCTTGGCGCTGCCTTGGGCAGCTTTTTCAATGTTCTGATCTATCGCTTGCCGCGCAAGCAGTCGATTGTGTTCCCCGCCTCACATTGCGGAGAATGCGGCAAAGCAATTCCCTTCTATCTGAACATCCCGATCCTCAGCTACCTGATGCTGGGCGGAAAATGTAAGTATTGCGGGGCGAAGATCCACTGGCACCATCTTTTGGTGGAGCTAATCACTCCCCTGATCCTGATCGCTCTGTTTTTGCAGTATGGACTCTTCAGTCTGCTGTTTCTGAAATATGCCTTGCTTTCGCTGTTCATGATCCCGATCTTCTTCATTGATGCCTTTCATCAGATCATCCCGCACAAGCTTTCGATTCCCTTGATCCCTCTGGGCCTTTTGCTGACCCTGATCCCCGGGAACGATGTCACACTGCTGAATGCGCTCGTCTCTGCCGGCATCATCTTTGCCTTTCTGCTCTTTATCGCCTACGCTTACCGCTTTGCCCGGAAGGCTGATGGCCTGGGTGGTGGAGATATCTGGTTGCTGACCGGGATAGCCGCGTTTTTCGGGATAATCAGTATGCCCTATGTGATATTGATCTCTGCAGTATTGGGAATCATCTATTTCTTCATATTTGTAAGAGATAAAGACCATGGCTTTGCTTTTGGCACCTTTATCAGCTTCACGACAGTTTTGTGGGCAATAATCGGCTCTTCCCGGGTCTTTGACCTGATCTCGTTCATCTAAGAGCTTTCGCAAGCAGAATGGCCGGCTAATACCGGCCATTTTAATTATGTATCAGTTCTTGGGATAAAAGAACAGCTGCTCCTCCTCGTTGCTCCAGCTATGTTTCACTTCGCCCACAAAGATAGTATGATCTCCGCTTTTTACCTGGGTTACGACTTCGCATTCAAAACATGCGGCGGCATCCTTCAATATCGGAAGCTTATGGAGCTTTCCGGGGAAGCTTGCCACTTCGCCGGCGCTGAACTTATCGATATCTCTGCCACTCTTTGACCCTGCCAGTGCCAATAGTGATTTCTGAGTGGATCCCGGGAAGACAAGGTTGAAATAGCGGACATCCTGCAAGCATTCATAGGAATAGCGGGTGTGTCCTACAGAGATGGCAAACATGGGCGGATCGATGGAAGTTCTCATGAACCATTCCAGAGTAATCAGATTGTAACCCCCATCCGGCTTCTCCGTTACTGCCATGGTTACTTTGGAAGGTAAATGCACTTTGGCATGCGCTTCAGGAAAATTGTGTATCTTCATCATAGGCTTTGAGCTCCTTCTTTGGTTTTGGTTCTGAAGATAAGATAAGATGAATCGGGGAATGTGGCAAGTTAACGGGGATCCCCAATCGCAGTCAATGACTCTTTTTATCTTTTCCTGCTCCTTACTCGGTTCAACTATTCCTCCGAAAATGACACTTGACAAATATCACAACGGCATAAAAATGCCACAAATTAGCCAAGAACAGGAGGTAAACCCTAATGAGACAGCCTATTAATGCCATCTCCCACGAAGTAAATAGTGTGATCCATATGCCCCTGGTCCTTGGTGTTTTTATATTCTGAGTCCGGCATTCCACCCATCTCATCAAAATAACCAGTTCCTACGCGGCATCTATAGACTTATATGTATGGCCTTGCGCGTTTCAGGACCAGATCCTGCCGCAGCGGCTGACTCTCGAATCAACCATCAATAGCAAGAAAACAGACCCGTTGTAACCCTACGCAGAAATTGGAGAAACCATCATGACTGCTATCCGATTCGTTCTTTCTTATATGAAACGTCTGAAACTGAAGTATTTACTCACCATCTTGTGTGTGATCCTGGCCGCAGCTTTCAGCTTCATGACGCCGCTAATCATCCGTTTCACAGTTGATTCCGTGATCGGTGAAGCCCCCGCGGAACTGCCCTTTGCTTTGGGAAAATTGTCTGAAACCGGCAGCCTTCTGCCCTATATCAGAGCGAACATCTGGCTTGCCGGATTGGCCATCGTTCTGATCAGCATCATTGCCCACAGCCTCACCTTTCTGAGGGGCAAGCTTAGCGCGGAAGTCTCCGAGGAGTTTGCCCGGCGGCTGAAGATCTCACTATATGATCACATTCAAAACCTGCCCTACAGTTGGCATAGCAAAGTGCAGACCGGGGATATCATCCAGCGTTGCACTTCCGATGTGGAGACCATCCGCAGGTTTGTAGCCCTGCAGTTTGTGCAGCTTGGGCGTGGAGTATTCATGGTGCTGCTTTTGGTGCCGATCATGCTTTCCATGGACGCCCGCATGACCTTGGTCTCGATGGTGGTTGTGCCATTTATCTTCATCTATGCCTATGTGTTTTTCCGTCAGGTGAGACACCGCTTTCAGGCCGCGGATGAAGCGGAAGGCTATCTGACTGCCGTTCTGGAAGAATCAGTGAGCGGCATCCGCATTGTAAGAGCTTTTGCCAGAGAGGACTATGAGATATCCCGTTTTGAGGCCGCTGCCAATGATTACCGGGAGAAATGCCGTCGCTTGATCACCGTTCTCGCCTATTACTGGTCTTCATCAGACGCCTTATGCCTGATCCAAATTGCCGCGGTCTTCATTTTTGGCATCGGCTGGACGATCGAAGGTGAGATCAGCCTGGGCACGCTATTAGCCTTCAGCACCTACGTGGGTATGCTCTTGTGGCCGATCCGTGAAATGGGCAGAATCCTCACCGATATGGGGCGTGCCCTGGTATCAATCGGACGTTTGCAAGAGGTGATGGACACTCCCGTGGAAGAGCTGGAAACGGGAATCCGCTTGCCCGAAGGAACCCGCCTGAAAGGACAGATTGAGTTTCAAAAACTCAGCTTTGCCTACGACGAAGCGCACCCGATCCTGCAAGACATCAATCTCAAGATCAAGCCGGGTGAAACCGTCGCTATCCTGGGTGCAACCGGATCCGGCAAGTCCACGCTCACCAATCTCATCCCCCGGCTCTTTGATAACTATCAGGGCAAGATCCTGGTGGATGGAGTAGATATCTGCACATACAACCGCAAGGATTTACGCCGACAGATCGGAATCGTGCTGCAAGAACCATTTCTGTACTCCCGCTCCATCACGGCAAATATCGGCATGGCGCTGAAAGAGATTGATCCCGCCAAAGTGGAAAAAGCCTCACGGGAAACCGCTCTGCATGATAGCATTGCGGAGTTTGACAACGCCTACGACACCGTGATCGGGGAACGGGGCATCACCCTCTCCGGGGGTCAAAGACAGCGGTGCGCCATGGCCCGGGCTCTGGTGCTGGACCCCGCCATCCTGATCTTTGATGACGCGCTCTCCGCGGTGGATAGCGAAACCGAGCAGATCATTCAGCGTAACCTGCTCTCGCGCAAAGGCAGAGCTACCACGATCATCATTACCCACCGTTTGACCGGAGTAGCTTTGGCAGACCGGATCGTGGTGCTTGAACATGGCAAGATAGCCCAAATGGGCACTCATCAAGAGCTGATCGCTCAACAGGGAGCGTATCAGCGCATCTGGAACATCCAGCATCTCTTGGAGCTGGAAGCCAGCTAAAGGACTATATAATGCAAGAACATACAGAAAAAGAATATACTACCAAGTTTGATTGGAGCTTGTGGCGGAAAATGCTGGCTGAGCTCAAACGACATATGCAAAAGGTGTATCTGCTGGTCGTTGTTATGATCTTCAATGCCCTGATCGATACAGCCTTACCGCTGATGACCAGATATGGGATCGACAATATGATCATCCCCGGCGACTACTCCGGGATCCGGACTTTTAGCCTGATGTACTTCCTGCTGATCCTCTTTCAGTTCGTGAATGTATATCTCTTGATCGACATCGCGGGGCGCATCGAGACCGGTTTGAACTTTGATCTGCGCAGTAGAGCATTTCGCAAGCTGCAAAGCATGAGTTTCAGCTATTTCGACCGCACTTCCAGCGGGTGGATCGTGGCGCGTGTTACCTCGGATATCAACCGGTTGGGCGATGTGGTAGCCTGGGGTATCGTGGATCTGATCTGGGGCTTTGCCATGATCATCTTCGTCTTGGGAGTGGTCTTCAGCCTCTCCTGGAAGCTGGCCTTGATTCTATTGGCGCTGATGCCGCTTATCGCCTTCATCAGCATTTACTTTCAGGAAAGGATGTTTCGCCTCTTTCGCCAAGTGCGCAGGTTCAATTCCATGATTACCCATTCCTTCGGAGAGGGGATCCATGGAGCAAAGACCACCAAGACCCTGGTTTGTGAAGATGCCAATCTGCAGGATTTCCGTGAGCTGAACCAAAAGATGTATCAAAGCTCGGTGAGATCGGCAATCGTTTCGGCTTTGTTTATGCCGATGATCCTGATGGTGTCGTCCCTGGGAACGGGTATCGTGGTGTGGATCGGCGGAAATGCCGTGATTGGCCAGGTGATCACCTATGGCACGATGGTGGCCTTCATCAGCTATACCATGCACCTCTTCGAGCCGTTCTCCAATGTGGCGAGACTCTTTGCGGAAATGCAACATGCTCAGGCCTCGGCAGAGCGGGTGTTTTCACTGATTAATCTGGAGCCAGAGATCGTGAATAACGAGGATTTCACTGAAGCCTGGCAACAGCGCCCCATGCAAGGCAAGATCAGCATCAAGGACATGAGCTTTGCCTACAAGGAAAATCAGCATGTGTTCCGAAACTTCAATCTGGAAATCGCCCCGGGTGAATCGATCGCTCTGGTGGGCGAGACAGGAACCGGAAAAACCACCCTGGTAAACCTGATCTGCCGTTTCTACGAGCCCACGCAAGGAATCATTGAGATCGACGGGATGAACTATCATGAAGTGCCCCTGAAGTGGATTCACAGCAATCTCGGTTACGTGCAGCAAGTGCCGCACCTCTTTCAGGGCACTGTGATGGAAAACATCCGCTATGGCAGGCTTGATGCCAGTGATGCCGAAGTGATTGAAGCAGCTCGGATAGTCCGTGCCGATGAATTCATCCAAAACTTGCCGGACAAATATGCATACAAGGTGGGTGAAGCCGGAAACTTGCTCTCCACCGGACAGAAACAACTTATCGCCTTTGCCCGCGTAGTGCTGGCAGACCCTGCTCTGCTGATTCTGGATGAAGCCACAGCCTCCATCGATACCGAAACCGAGCAATTGGTCCAAGAAGCCATGCACATCGTGCTCAGCGGCCGCACCGGAATCATCGTGGCGCACCGGCTATCCACCATTCGCCAGGTAGATCGCATCCTGCTCTTACACAAGGGAGAAATCCTGGAAGCAGGCAAGCATCAAGAACTGATGCACCAAAAAGGACGCTACTACCAGCTCTATATGAATCAGTTTATGCAGGAAGTAGCAGAAGAGGAGTTCAGAAAGGAAGCGTGAGCAATCACGCTTCCCGTTTATCCGTCTGCCATCCGGCTGTGATTCGCTTATAGCTGTGCATGATAAAGAGATATGGCCGCCCTTCCGGCAGACATACATCCCCCGCGTGTCCCAAGAACCCCCTATCCGGTTCCCAAAGCACGCACAAGAAGCTCCCGAGAGGCTCACGTGGAGCGCTAAAGCCACTTCTTATAGGAATACGCCTCTCTGAGCCGTTTTTCTGTCAGACAGCACCCAACCCGAAACAAAAACACCGCCCACTCGAGGGCAGCACCCATTTATTTGTTACTGCACCACTAATCCCCAAAACTAAAACACCACAAAACCCCAGATAACACTACTAAGCCTGAAACACCTATACCCCAAAAACACCGCAAAACCGAAATAGCTATTATTCCATATGCTTCGGCAAAATGCCCTTTGGCGGGTACTTGGCAGAAAAATGGCTCAGAGAGGCGTGTTCCGGCATTGCCAGAAAGACATGACCTATACTAGCGCCCGCACCGGGCAAACAGCCCACCCTGCCCGAAGAAACACCGGGCAAAAGCAGTAAAGGCACAATCTGCTTGACAGAATCAGGGCATTGTACAGACTGAAGGCAAAACACATTAAGGAATCCAAGATGAAATACTTCCGTAAACTCGTGGGTGAAAAATGCTTCCTCTCTCCGGTATCGCTGGACGATGTGGAGCGCTATACAGAATGGGTTAATGATCTGGAGATCGGGCAGTTTGTGCTCTTTTCTTCTACCGTTTTTGATGTCGGCAAGGAACGTGCCGCGCTGCAACAACTGATGAACGAAAGCGTGATCTTTGCCATCATCGAGAAAGACACGAATAAAGCGATCGGCAATTGCGGCCTGCACTTGGTAAACAACGTTCACCGCCATGCCCAGTTTGGCATCTTTATCGGCGAAAAGACATATTGGAATCAGGGCATCGGTTCTGAAGCAACCGCCTTAATTCTGGATTATGGCTTCAATATCATGAATCTGAACAACATCAGTCTGGAAGTGGTAGCCTACAACAAGCGTGGGGTGAAATGCTATGAGAAAGTAGGTTTCCAATATGTAGGTAAACGTCGCAAGTACAACTATATGGCTGGTGATTATCACGATGTTCTGATCTACGACATTCTGGCAGAAGATTTTGTAAGCCCTTATGTGAAGAAGACCTTCGAATATTCCACAAGTGAAGAAGCCGGACGCAGTAAAATCACAATCATCTGATGTTTAGAAGGATCAAAGGGCAGACTCAGGTTATTGATCTGCTACAGCGCGCCATAGAGCAAAACCGTATCGCCCAGGCTTATCTGTTCCACGGCAGCGATGGCGTGGGCAAGTTCATGACCGCGTTGTATTTCGGCATGGCGCTCAACTGCTTGTCCAGCAGTGAATATCGTCCTTGCGGAATCTGCGCTTCCTGCCACAAATTCCTCAGCCTGGAGCATCCGGATTTCATGTACCTCTTCCCCACCGTGAACCTGAAGCTCAGTTCAGACGGTGAAATCAAGGAAGCGGACGCCCTGAAGCAATACCAGGCTTACATCAGGAACAAGATCGAAAAACCCTGGCATGATTTCTTTTTCAGCGGTTCCACCGAGATTCGCAAGGAAAGCATTAGTCTGCTCATTAAACGCTTGGAATATTCCATCCATGAAGCTCAATACCGGGTGGTAATCATCGAAAACGCGGATATGATGAACACTCAGACGGCAAATGCCTTTTTGAAGACCCTGGAGGAGCCGCCGGAGAATACAGTGATAATCCTGATCACGGAAAAATTGCCACAGATACTGCCCACCATCATCTCCCGCTGCCAGCCCGTATATTTCAAGCCATTGGCACAAAGCGTGATCCAATCTATTCTCTTCGAAGATTTCAAGGTAGATACCGTGATTGCCAAAAGCTCTGCCAGAATCAGCGGCGGAAACCTGAAGACCGCCATCCGCATCGCTCAGGATACGGCAAACAGCACCCGGGATAAGGCCTTTGAGATGGTGAGGATGGCTGCCGAAAACATGAGCCTGGAGCATCTGAACCACATTTCCAAGCACCGGGAAAGCGCGGACGCGATCAAGGATTTACTTGCCTATCTGGGTATCATTGCGAACGACCTTGCTACGATCAATCATGCCGAAGATGAAATCACAAATCTGGATAAGAGCGATTTTATCATGAGCCTTGCCCACCCCGGGATTGAGGATTTGATTCCGGACTATCTGCTTCTGCTGGATGAATTTAGCCGCAAACTGGAGGGCAATGTGAACCCCAACCTGATCTTGATAAATCTGTTTATCGCCACCAAACAACTGCTTCATCCATGAGTCAGAAACGTCTTGCCCGCAACATCAGCATGATGAGCATCGCGGTTTTCCTTAGCCGGATCTTGGGGCTGGTGCGAGACCAGGTGATGGCCTTTTTCTTTGGCGGAGGCTTCCTGAACGATGCTTTCAATGTAGCCTACAACATCCCCAACCTGCTGCGGCGCTTGTTCGGTGAAGGCGCGCTCTCAACCGCTTTTGTGCCCATCTACAATGACATCGGGATCAAGAAAGACCGCGACGCGCAGGTAGAATTTGCTCTGAATGTGCTAAGCATACTAACCTTGTTTCTGTTGCTACTGACCGTTTTGGGTATAGTCTTTGCCCCACTGATCGTGAGACTGCTATACCCCGGACTTGCACCACAAACCACCGAAGTAGCGGTTCGACTAACCCGCATCATCTTCCCCTATCTGTTTTTTATCGGGCTGTCTTCCACCTTCATCGCGATCCTCAACTCCCACGATTATTTCTTTATGACGGGGCTCTCCAGCGCTTTGCTGAATATCGGCATGATCCTCGCGGTCATCATCCCCTATCTGATCTGGAGATTACCCCCGGAACGCCTGATCTATCCCGCGGGCTGGGGTGTGGCGATCGGTGGCGCATTGCAAACCATCATCAACTTCCCCTATTTGAAACGCGTAGGATACCGCTTTCAATTGCTCCTCCGCTTCGGCTCAGATGCCTTGAAAACCATGTGGCAGCGCTTCATCCCGGCGATGATCGGGATCGGGATCCGAGAAATCAACCTCATCGCTGATGCTTTGATGGCGAGCTTCTTGCCCATCGGCAGCATCACAGCTCTCGGCTATGGAAACCGGTTGATGCAACTCCCGCTCGGCATCTTTGCCATCAGTGCCGGAACCGCGGTCTTGCCGATGTATTCCCGCCTGGTGAGCAGAGGTGAATTCTCTGAACTCTCGGATAGCATGCGTTTTACCTCGTTGAATCTGGCTTATGTGATGTTACCGGTCACCGCTTTGATTCTGGCGCTTTCCGAGGACTTTGTGCGGATCCTCTTTGCCCACGGAGCCTTCGATGAGCTGGCGGTGATCATGAGTGCCCAGGCTTTGATCTTCTACTCTCTGGGTTTGCTGTTTTACAGCATGAACCAGGTGCTCACTCCGCTGTTCTATGCCCAAGGCGATACCCGCACACCGGTGAAGCTGGCTGCTGCCATGGTGGCGCTAAACATCAGCCTGAACTTCATTCTGATGCATTTTATGCAACACCGGGGATTGGCCTTATCCACTTCTGTGACAGCCTTTATCAATTACATCATCATCCTTTTCCTGATCCGCAAGAGATTCCCCGGGATTGTGTTTCGGGGGATCGCGCCCAGCATGATCAAGAGCATCATGATCTCAGCTATGATCTTTGGGCTGGCATATTGGCTGCGCGCGTTGCTGCCGCTATACTCCAGAATCGAGCTGGTCTTGAAAGCGGCAATCATATCCGGCATCAGCTTCATCTTGTTCTACCTATTGGGCATGCTGTTCAAGCTTAGTTACCTGAAAGAGGCAACGGACAACTTATGCAAGCGCCTACGCCGCAAATAGCCGGGAAACTGCCCTATTTACCGGATAAACCCGGGGTCTATCTGTGGAAAAACAGCAAGGACGAAGTGATCTATGTGGGCAAAGCGCTCTCGCTGAAGAGCCGCATCAAATCCTACCTCAGCAGCAGCCAAAAAGACCCCAAGACCGAGCAGCTGGTAGCCCATGTTGCAGCGCTGGAATACATTATAACCTCCAGCGAGGCCGAGGCTTTCTTGCTGGAAGCCAATATGATCAAACGTTTTCAGCCCAAATACAATGTGCTGTTGAAGGACGACAAGCGTTATCCCTATGTGAAAGTAACTCTGAATGAGCCCTTTCCGCGGATTTTCGTGAGCAGAGATGTGGTGAAAGACGGTTCCCGCTACTTTGGTCCATACACTGATGTGCGCGCGCTAAGACGCACTCTGCGCAACTTTGAATGGCTCTTCCCCATTCGGGACTGCACCCGCAAGATCCCCATCGGAGCTGTCGTTTTCAAAAAAGCCTGCATCAATTACCAACTGGGCAAGTGCACCGCGCCCTGCATCGGCAAGATCTCGCAAGGGCAATATATGCAGATCGTGAACAAGCTGATCCGCTTCTTTGAAGGCAAATACGATGAAGTTCTGGAAGAATACCGTGAAGAGATGAACATTCTTTCGGATGCCCTTCGCTATGAAGAAGCGGCAAAAATCCGCGACCGTATCATCGCGATCCAAAAGATTCAGAAACGGCAGAGCGTGATGTACGCGGACCGCAGGAATATCGATATCATCGGCTTTTATCAGGAAGAGCAGGACGCCATCTGTCTGGTACTCCGGATGCAGGAAGGCGCAATCATCAATCAGGAGAATTATCCTTTGAAGAACCTTGCTTTGGAAAGCCGGGAAAGCATCTTGGGCTCTTTTTTGAAACTCTACTACTCCCAAAAAGAAGAACTCCCGCAGGAGATTCTGCTACCATTTGAACCCACAGATTACCCTGCCCTGGCCCAGTGGCTGAACGGCAAGACCAGCCTGCCGCAACGTGGCGACAAAAGCAAACTGCTGGCTATGGCCAAACGCAATGCCTTTCACATCATAGAAGAAAAGAAGCTGGCCCACATGCGCAAAGCAAGCCGCACCATCTTCCCCATTCAAGAGCTGAAGGAAGCTTTGGGATTCGACAAATTGCCGCGCAAGATAGTCTGCATGGATATCTCCACCATCCAGGGCACAGACACGGTTTCCAGTGCTGTTTACTTTGAAAACGGCAAGACCAAAAAGAAGTATTATCGGCACTTCATCATTCGCAGTATTGATACTCAGAACGACTTTGCCGCGCTGCAAGAAACCCTGAGCAGATTCTTGCTGGAGATCGATAAGGACCCGGAGATGAAGCCGGATCTCTTCATCATTGACGGCGGGAAAGGACAGCTGAGCGGTACCCATGAGATTTTGAACAACAGCAACTATCGGGATATCCGCATCGTCTCCCTGGCCAAGCGAGCGGAAGAGATCTTTCTGCCGGGAAACAGCGAATCCGTGATTTTGGCCAGATCGTCTTCAGCGCTCAGGCTGGTAACCCGCATCCGCGATGAAGCTCACCGCTTTGCCATCAGTTTTCATCGCAGCCGCCGCAGCAAAAGAACGCTCATTAGTGAGCTGGAAGCCATCCCCGGGATCGGCGAAAGCACCAAATTCATCCTTTTGAAGGAACTGGGCAGCGTGGACAGCATCCGCTCTGCGGACCTCAACAGCCTGATGTCCATCAAAGGAATCGGCGCAAAAACCGCGCAAAGTATATACGACTTTTTTCATAAGGAGCAAGAATGAAATACAGAAAAATGCCAAAATCCAATGACCGTCTATCCGCTCTCGGCTTCGGCTGTATGCGCTTTCCCACCACCCCAGAAGGGAAAATAGATGAAGATCAAAGCTTTGCCATGTTGCACGCGGCGTATCAGGGTGGAGTGAATTACTTCGACACCGCTTGGGGCTACCACGGCGAAGATTCCGAACCTTTTGTGGGCAGATTCTTGCAGCAGATCAATCGTAAGCAAGTTTATGTAGCCACAAAGTTGCCCTGCTGGCTGATCAAAACGCGAGAGGATATGGACGAGTATCTGAATAAGCAGCTGGAACGCCTACAGACGGATTATATCGATTACTATCTGCTCCATGCTCTCAGCAAGCGCACCTGGAAGACGGTGAAAGACCTGGGCGTGCTGGATTTTCTGAAAAAAGCCAAAGCTGATGGTAAAATCCGCCATATCGGATTCTCTTTTCATGATGACTATGCAACGTTCTCACGTATTCTTCGGGCTTTTGACTGGGATTTTACCCAGATCATGCTCAACTATCTGGATACCCACTATCAGGCCGGCATCAAAGGCTTGAAACTGGCAGCATCCCGCAAGGTGGGAGTCGTCAGTATGGAGCCTCTGCGTGGCGGAAAGCTGGTGCATTCACTCCCACCGGAAGTAGAAACCGTTTGGCAAAAAGCCGGAAACCACCAAAGCCCTTTGGAACGCGCAGTAGCATGGGTGTGGAATATCAAAGAGTGCTCTGTGCTACTTTCCGGGATGTCCACGATTCAGCAAGTCCAGCAAAACATCAAGCTCGCCAACAAAAGCAAACCGGAAACCCTATCGGCAAAGGATCTGCGGACATATTCACGTGCCCGCAAGGCATATCTGGCCCGTGTACCTTATCTCTGTTCGGAATGCCGCTACTGTATGCCCTGCCCCTTGGGTGTGAACATCCCGGCAGTTCTGGGTCTCTACGCCGAAGCCAGAATGTTTGGGGATGCGCCATTGAACAAAAAAGAATATACTATGTTCATTAGTGAAGAAGCACGTGCTGCCCAATGTAGCCATTGCGGTGCCTGCTTGCCCAAATGCCCCCAACATATCGAGATCCCGCATTGGATGAGCGAAATCAAGGATTTCTATGCTGATTGAGACCCTGCAGATCAGATGCACGGTTAGCAAGACGTTTTCTGGGGGAGCAATATAAACAAAGGAGTTTAGCGCTATGAAAGAAGGCAAATACACCCTGATCACGGATATCGGGTCCACCACGACCAAGGCGATCCTGATCGATCGCGATGAAAACCGTCTGCTGGCTTTGGAACACGCCGATACCACTGTCGAAGCACCTTACAACGATGTGAAAATCGGCGTCTATAACGCTGTCAAAGAGCTGGAGCGTCAATCTACTTGCTCGCTGCTGGCTGCAGGAGCCCGAGCGGACAACCTGAAGTTTAATCCCGATATTCAATATCTGAGCACCAGCAGTGCCGGCGGTGGCTTGCAAATCCTGGTAGTAGGGCTCACGCTCTTCGATAGTGCCAGTAGTGCTAAACGGGCAGCCTATGGCGCCGGAGGCATCATCCTGGATGTGTTTGCGATAGACGACAAGCGCAGCTCGGTGGAACAAATGATGGCCATGCGCAACCTCAGACCGGATATGATCTTACTTTCCGGCGGAACTGATGGTGGCGCCATCACTTCTGTGCTGCGTCTGGCAGAAATCCTGCGCATTGCAAAGCCGATGCCAAAATTCAGCACATCGGTAAAAATCCCCACACTGTATGCCGGCAACAGTGATGTGATTGATATGGTAAAAACCATGATTTCGCAAGATTTTGATTTGCATATCCTGCCCAATCTGCGACCAACTCTGAATAACGAGAACCTGCGGCCTACTCAGGAAAAGATTCAGGAACTCTTTATGGCCAATGTGATGGAGCGCGCGCCGGGATACAGCGCGCTGAAAAGCGTGGTTGACGCCCCCATCCTGCCCACCCCGGGCGGCGTGATGCAGAGCCTGAGTATCATTGACCGGGATGAACAGCTGAACATGATCCTCTTTGATATCGGTGGTGCCACAACCGACGTCTTCACCCGTATAAACGGCCATTTTCAGAGAACCGTAAGCGCAAACCTGGGTATGAGTTACAGTGCTCTGAACGTGATGAAAGAAAGCGAAGCACACAATCTGCGCAAGCTGCTGCCGGATACTATCTCTGAGTCTGAGATCCGAAACTACATCGGCAACAAAACCTTGTATCCCACCGGCAACCCCAAGAGCAAAAATGAATATCGCATTGAACACGCTCTGGCCAAATGCGCGATCAAGCATTCTTTTGTACAACATCAGCAAATGCACTACAACTCCCAGAAAATCGGATACCTCGATGCTCTGAAAAACAGCGGCAAAGATAAATATGAAGAGAAGTTCAACTATGTGGTAAACGAGGAATCGCACTACTTCTTCCCCAGTGATATCGGCTTGCTCATCGGTGCCGGTGGAGTGTTTGCCCACGCGCAACACACAAACCAGTGCCTGGACATCCTGATTGCCGGGTTCAAGCCCACAGGTATCACCGAACTGGCTATTGATAAACACTTTATCACTCCTCATCTGGGTGTACTGTCCCAAGTGAATGACAAACTGGCAAAAACCATCTTGCGCAATGACTGCCTGGAAAGCCTTGCCATCTATATTCGCCCCATATTCCCCCCCAAAAAAGGGATCACGGTATTGCAGCTGGAGTTCGAAGACCAGCAAAGATCTGTGGTTGCGGCAGATACAGTTCAGTATTTCTCCGCAAAACCGGGCAGAAGAGTAAAAATCATCGCCCAGAAGAAGTGCATGATAGACGGTAGCAATAGCGAGCAGACGGTAGAGACAGATTTGCCCATAATCGTTGACACCCGCTTTGACCTTGAGCTCTATGATCCGCAGCTGGAAAGGCTTTTGAACCTGTTTCCCGAAGACGCGGAATCCTGCGTATTCGGAAATCCGGCAATTGCTAAGCGGGGAAGCTTTTGCTATGATGTCGAGTTACCCTATCCCGGTGATATCATGTTTCAGGTTGGGAATACCGTAGCTCCCGACGATATTGTGGCTCAAAATCGATACAATCCGCCACGCCTTTTCGTCGTCAGCACAAACCCACAAGCCCAAGCGATTCCGAAAGATGTTATGCGCCAAGCCATTCCGGTGAAGCCGGGGGATGAAGTTAACTTTTCGGAGGTTTTGAGACATCCGATTCCGGAACTTGGGTTCCATCGACCGCATTTCTCGCCCGTGCGCGGAAAAGTGGAGTTTGTGGACCACGCCTCCGGCAACGTGGTCTTATCCGAGATTCAGAATTACAGCAAAAAGCCGGTTGTGATCAATCTGGCAGATAAACTAGGTGTGAAACCTAAACAAGCTGCCCGCTACGTAACCAGAAACGTGGGTGATTTTGTTTACGAAGGTGATACAATTGCGCGGAGCGCGAGCGCGAAACTCTTCAAGATCGTCGCCAGCCCCACTACCGGGCAGGTGGTTGATATCGACCGCAAAGCCGGGCTGGTTACCGTGCATTTTAAGAGTAACCCATATCTGTTTCCGGCGCACGTAACTGGTGTGGTGGAGCGGGTAGAAGAGAACAAGGCGATTCGGATCAGCTATTCCGGTATCCGCTTGGATGCCGCCATCGGCTGGGGTAAACCCGTTCATGGAACCTTATTGTGGAAATCCCTCTCCGATGATCAGGACATCCCTGAGCATAGCATAGTGGCTTTGGCTTATAAACCCTCAAAAGCAGAACTAATCAGACTTTGCGACCGCGTAACCGGCCTCATCTGCCCTGCTCTGGACGAGGCTGATGTTGCAGAATATATCGGTAATGAACCCGGTGTAATCAATACCGGGCAAGAAGTTCTGCCGGCAAGCTTGGTCTTACTGCAAGGCTTTGGCGATCTCACCCTCACATCGACTCAAGCTGACTTTTTGAAAGAACACAGCGGCAAGCTCTGTATGCTGGATCCGCATACCCGCATCCGGGCGGGCGTGGTGCGGGCTTGCATCAACATCATGGAATAATCCCTTTTAGCTATCCATAAATTGCCGGGAGGGCTTCGGTTCATACCCGGCATTTTCTTCTTGTTGGTGCTTTTTCATTTTGTCTTGATCCAAAGCAGGTTATCATTTATGTAATTATCAAGGAAGGAGGTGGATCATGATGCGCCAACTTGTGGCCCGTAATCGCAGTTATCGCCGCTTTGAGCAGGGCACGGCAATCAGCAAACAAACCCTGCGGGATCTGGTTGATCTGGCGCGTTTGTCACCCAGTGCGGCAAACCTGCAAACCCTGCGTTTTTGGTTAATTGAACATCCTCATGGTATCTTGTTTGAGAGTCTGAAATGGGCAAATTATCTGAAGGACTGGGATGGCCCGGAAGAAGGTGAACGCCCCGCTGCCTACATTGTAGTTTTGTGCGCGCGAAACTGCTCCAAGTTCAGCTATATCGATGCCGGCATCGCCTGTCAGAGCATAGTGCTGGGCGCCACTGAGCTCGGGCTGGGCGGATGCATGATCGCAGCCGTGGACAAGGATAAGGTTCATGAAGCTCTGCAAATCCCCAAAGAGTGGGAAATCGTGCTGGTACTGGCATTGGGTGTCCCCGCTGAAGAAGTCGTGATCGACAACATCGCTCCCGGAGGTAACATCGAATATTGGCGGGATGAGCGGGATCGCCATCATGTCCCCAAACGCGAACTCGATACTCTGATTCTGAACTGATCCCATATGTCTCTGCGATTATCGATGCAGTGCTTCGATGAAGCTTGACTAGCGATGCGGCACAAAGTACCTGCGGCATCTGTTGGGTCTTGCTAAAGCTAATATTAAGCTGAGATTCTGCTATGCTCACCCGATGATTACAGCTTTACAAGAGCCTGAACCCAAGACAATCACCAAAGCGCGCCTGCTCTTGATTCCGGCTATTTCTTCAGGATGATAATTCAACCCAAATCACGCACTGGAGTTCAAGCCATGTTGTAGTTTGGAGTTCAAGCCAGCAAGAAGAATTACACTTATACTACTATTTTGCAGCCGGCTAGGACTTCAAACAGCTTGCCCCGAAAACCTACTACATGAAGTCCAAAGCGCAGCTTAGTACATATTTATCGTCAAGATTGTCTATGCGCTTTGAACTCCATTTTGCAGCCGGCTTGGAATCAGACAGCTTGCCCCGCAAACCCACTACATGATTCCAAAGAGCAGTGTAGCAAGTGCTTAATGCAAAGTTTGGGAAGGCGCTTTTACTCTATGCAGCCGTAAGATACACAAGGTCAAGTGAAACAAAATGCACAAACCGGGTTCAGTTTAAAAAGGATAATCTCCAGTGGGTTTTAGTCGCCTTCCACAAATTGCACTGATGCTTATTGACAAAAATCAGCACTGACCATTTTCTGCTCTTCTATGGAAGATATTCAAGTTTTCAGCGTTTTTGAGATTACTCGCCATCTGCGGCAAGTGATCGAAAGCAGTATTGATGCTCTTTATGTGAAAGGAGAGATCTCGAACTTTGTGCACCACAGTTCAGGACACATGTATTTTAACCTGAAGGACGAATTTGCTACCATGCGCTGCACTTTTTTCAAGGGCTCGAACTTCAAGATCGACTTCAAACCGGCTGACGGGCAGAGTGTGGTATGTTTTGGCAAGATCACCCTATACGAGAAGGGCGGCAGCTATAACCTGAATGTTAACTCCATGGTGCCCGCAGGCTTGGGCGAAATGCAAGCCAGGATCGAAGCGCTGAAAAAGAAGCTTCAGGCAGAGGGTTTGTTTGAAGCAAGTATCAAGAAAAAGCTTCCACCCTATCCGGAGACTATCGGCATCGTCACCTCCCCCACCGGAGCCGCATTGCAGGATATCAGCAACATTCTCAAGCGTCGCTTTCCGGTTCTGGCATACGTCTATCCTGCTCTGGTTCAGGGCAATGAAGCGGCATCCACTTTGATCCGCGGGATCGAGTATTTCAACACAGTGCAAAAGGTCGATCTGATCATCATCACACGCGGAGGCGGCTCGCAAGAAGATCTCTTTTGCTTCAACGACGAAAACCTGGCGAGAGCAATCTTCAAATCCCAGATCCCGATCATCTCCGCGGTGGGGCACGAGATTGATTTCAGTATCAGTGACTTTGTAGCAGACCTGCGCGCGCCCACCCCCTCTGCCGCGGCTGAAATCGCTGTACCAAACCGGGATGACCTGCTGAATTACCTGCGCTCCATGCAGCAACGCCTCCTACTGGCAGGAAAAAACGGGATCAGCGACGGTAAGCATAAGGTAAGCGACCTGACCCTGGAGCTATCCCGCTATCATCCCCAGCGCTTGTGGCAGGATTATCAGCAACGCTTTGATATGGCAGCGATGGCATTGGCAAACGTCAAACATCTCATCCGCGAACCGAATAACGCTGTGCAAAGAGCGGAGCAAAGGCTTAGCAGCGCGTTTGAGCTGCGAGTTCTGGGGAAAATTGAGCGTGGTAAACATGATTTGCAAAACCTGGCACAAAGAATGCAGAGCATGAGCGACAGAACGATGTCCGAGCATTCCCGGGAACTGAAAGCCAAAGCAGAGCTTCTGGAACAACTCTCGCCCAAGAACATGATGCGCAAGGGCTGGGCTTTGGCGTTGAAGGACAATAAAGTGATCAGCAGCATCAAAGATATCCATCGGGGCGACATATTATCCCTGCAATTGGCGGATGGCGCCAAAAAAGTGGAGGTCACAGAGGATTGATGAAGAAATGCCTGATCCTATTCGTTTTATTCGTGGGAGTCGGGTTGCTCCCGGCTGAGGTGCGCTCGCTTTGGGTGCTGCCCTGGAATATCACCAGTCCCCAGGCAATTGATAAGGTGATTGAGGACGCGCTGGCGGCAAATCAGAATGAACTGCTCCTGGAAATCCGCTATCGCTCCGATGCTTTATACACGACAAATAAGAATGGTAACAGATACTTCAACCCGGAACCGCGCAGTTATATTCTGAAAGACGCGGTGTTTGACCCCCTGGATTATGCCATCACAGCCGCGCATGCAAAAAATCTGAAAGTGCAAGCATGGGTGGTCGTATTCAACGCGACCCCTACCGCGAAAGAGCTGGTGGCCAACAATCATATTTACAATAACTATCCGCAATGGATTACTTACGATAAAGATGGCAGGCAAATGCGTTCCGCGGAGCAATTCGGCTATTTCATAGACCCCGGTATCCCGGAAGTGCAAGAATATCTCCTGGATGTGTTCAGCGACATTGTAGCCGGCTATCCTCAGCTGGATGGACTTCATCTGGATTATATCCGCTATCCCAGCTCGCAATGGGGCTATCATCCCACATCCTTGGCCAGGCTCGATGAAGCACGCAAAAACGGGGAAATCATCAGCTGGAACGAGTGGCGCACCCGGCAGGTCACGGAATTTGTAGAGAAATGCTACAATCGGATTAAAAGCATCGATCCCGATATAATGCTGAGTGCGGCGGTGTTTTCCAATATCTATGACGCCCGCACAGCCTACGCGCAGGATTGGTATGATTGGCTGGATAAAGGGATTATCGATAGAATCTATCCCATGGCATATCATCTGGATTACGATAACTTCAGAAATCAAATCTTGAACATGAAAGAACAAGCACAGGATCACAAAATCGTGGTCGGTCTTCGCGCCTGGGACGCTAAAGGGAAATCGCTGATGCCGCTGGATAACCCTTCTTACAACATCTCGCATATCAATAAACGCATCTCCCTGATCCGCGAAGGAGGTTTCGCGGGAATATCTCTGTTCAGTTATGACGGGATCATCCGCAACAATGCGCTGAGCAGCCTGGTTAACTTGGCCTATCCGGAGCTGGAACCGGAAGTAGTGCCGGAGCCGGAGCTTGCCCTCCCAATCAAATCCGTAAACGCGGAACTTACGATGGTTGCCGGCAGCTATGTGCTGCAATTGGAATTGCCCGCAGAAGGCCGCTGGAACTGGGAAATCATGAACCATTACGGCGAGGTCTTATACTCCCGACAACGTAGCTATTTCCTGGGTTACAACGAAGAATACTTCAGTGGCTTAAAAGACAGCGGGGAAAGCATCCCTCACGGCACATACATTCTTTCAGTTTACCGGGCGGAAGAGCCATATCGATACTTTATCCCGCTTCATCTGGGAGTTTCACCGGGTGAGTGATCTTTCCAGGCAAGCCGGGCTTCTCTCCTTAGCCGATTTTATCCGGTTTTTCATCAAGACGCTCATCGGGATCGCTCTTGCCCGCATGCTCAGCCCTACGGATTTGGGTTCTTACCGGCAGTTGTTTCTGATCTACGGAACTCTTTCGGGTGTAATCATGCTGGGCTTTCCGCAGAGCATGCTGTACTTTTTGCCCAAAGCGGCGAATGACGATGCGATCAAGCGAATTGTAAGCAGAACTCTAAGCGTGATTACATTGCTGGCGCTGCTCTGCGCACTCCTGATTTGGTTTGGTAAGGATTTTATCGCGCGCAGTTTCAACAACCCCGCTCTATCCACTTTGTTGCCGATTTACAGCATCTATCCGCTGTTTATCTTTGTTACCCAGATCTATAGTTCCGTAATGCTGGGGCTCAAACAAGCCCGGAAATCCGCGTGGTTTTCCATCTTCTCGATCTCATGCGACTTTGTGCTGGTGCTGGGTACAGCATTGATCTTCAGGGATATGAGATACATCGTCTGGGCAATCGTGGTCTCGGCATTTGTCCAGTGGTTATGGGCTCATCTGGGGCTCCGGTCACTGAGAACGAGCCTCTCGGTGCAAACCTTTGCCGGGTTCAAGGATCAGCTTGCCTATACCATCCCGCTGGGATTATCACTGTTGGTGGGTGTTCTGAGCGTGCAGCTGGACAAATTGATGATCTCCGGATTTTTCAAACCTGAAGAATTTGCCGTGTTCTCTTTGGGAGCTATGGAATTGCCGCTCATCGGGATTCTGATAAACTCGGTGAATTCCATTCTATTGCCAAATCTTAGTGCCACAGATCCACACAGTCTCAGCACTTTGTATCGGGCTTCGGTACGCAAAAACGCCATCATTGTGTTTCCCATGGCAACGGTTTTCTTTCTCTTTGCTACGGAGTTTATCGTGTTTGTATATGGAAGTATTTATGCTTCCGCGGCATTGTATTTCAGGATCTATCTGCTGATTCTGCCCTTGCGGGTAGCCACATATGGGATTGTGTTTCAGGCCCTGGGTAAAACCAAGCTGGTGATGATGGACTCCGTTATCATGCTGATCCTGAATGCCGGATTGAACTATTTCCTGATCAGAGCTTACGGGATGAAAGGCGCGGCTTATGCCACGGTCGCAGTCTCCTGGTTGATAGTGTTAGTGTATCTGTGGCAAATGCGTTTTTGCCTGAAACTGAAGCTGCTGAGCCTGTTTCCGCCCCTTAGTTTGGCGCTAAACCTCTTGGCGGCGATTGTCCCGATCCTGTTTGTGATCCCGGTCTCGGGCTTGATCCGCAATTCCTTCTGGCGCATGATCGGAGGGGGATCCCTGTACACTGTCTGCTATCTGCTGGCGGCTTTGGGGCTAAAAGTAATCAAACCTTATGATATACAGTTGGCCAGGGATTTTGCGCTTGGCATTTTGAGGAGAAACAAATCGTGAAGACTCTATTTATCTCACCGCACGAAAGCTCTTTTGTGAAGGCGGATCAAAATATCCTACGCCAATTTATGCATCTGAAGACTGTCTGCCTGTGGCAAAGCAAGGGAAAGTGGATCTATCTGCGCTCGATGATTGCGGTGTTTTTCAGAATTCTGTTTAGCCCCAAGGTTTCTTTATGCTGCACCTGGTTTGCGGATTATCATGCCCTGCCCATTGTTATGGCTGCCCGGCTCACGCGGAAGAAGTCTGTCATCTTTATCGCCGGCTTTGATGGGGTGCATTATCCGGAGTTTAGCTATGGTGTGTTTCATAAGCCTCTGCGCCGCTTCTGTGCGGTTTACGCAATGAAGCATTGCGATTTGATCGTAGCCAATCATGCTGCCCTGTTGAGCTCCGATAACCGCTACTACAACCCGAAAGGACATCCGGAAGGGATATTCAGGCTGATCCCCGGCTTGAAGACCAAGGCAGTGGCTGTGGAAAACTGTATCACTACCCAAGCCCCGACGCAGGTTCCGCTCATCCGCAAGCGGCAGATATTGTGCGTGGGGACTACTCCGCGGCTGCATGATTTCTACAACAAGGGATATGATTTCCTGCTGGAAGCGGTAAAAAAATATCCGGATTGGCGCTTTGTCTTTGTTGGTATAAACGCCGACTGGCTGCCGTTCTTGGAAGAAAAGCACGGGATGTCCCGCTTCGCAAATCTTACCCTGCATGCCTCTCTGCCCCACGCTGAAGTGCTCCAACTGATGAGTGAAACGGATATCTATGTGCAGGCTTCAGTGTCCGAAGGAATGCCTTTTGCTCTGATGGAGGCGATGCTCTATGGATGTAAGCCGATCGGATCAAACGTCGCCGGGATTCCCACTATCATCGATAATTGGGGAGAGATCATCATCGAACGCAGTCCTGAAGCACTATTGAAAGCATTGGACAAGACGATGAACAGTGAAGCTGACCGGAGCGCCATCTCACAAAGCATCGCAACGCGGTTCTCCGTGGAACACAGAAAGCAGGAGCTGCAAGAAGTCCTGGGGGCTATTGTCTAATCATTAGCTAACACGGAAGCAATTGTATTGAGCAGTTCCTCGCGCATAAATGGTTTCTGCAGTGTTGCCCGGGCTCCCAGTTTCACCGCCAAAGGCAGGTAACTATTGGGGCCAAACTTCCCGCCTCCGCTCATCGCAATGATCCGCAAGCCGGGCTTGATCTCCAACAACTCCTGAATTGTCTCCAAGCCTTCTTTGTCTGGCATGATGATGTCGGTGAGTACCAAATCCGGACCAAACTGTGCGCATACTTCCAATGCCTGATTTCCGTCTCCTGCCTGACGCACTTCATAACCAGCTTTCGCAAGCATTTGAACCAGAACATTGCGGAAACTATCGTCGTCCTCAATAATCAATATCTTGGGCATCTTCAACCTCGCTGTAGATAAAAAAGAGTTTCGCTATTACGTCGAAACCTACCGGACGCAAGTCTTGTAATTAGGGGAATTATGTAAAGGGAAATCTTAGCTTCAATTTCTGGAAACTGAGATTTATACGGCCATATCTTCCCTATGCTGCCATCCAGTAATCCACACATTGCGCAGCCCGTCAAGCCGCGAACCACTTCCCGAAGAGCTCTTGAGCGACGCACGGGAACCGCGCAGGAGGAGCTTCAGTGATTGCCCGGATAGCAGAGTGGAGCTTTCATATCATGCCGTTGAACGCTCAGGTAGTTTGAATGGTTCTGTGCTGCAGCTAAACCTTGTGATCAATGCAAACAGCAGAAATGAGGGTAAATCCATGTGGATACAAAAATGGTGGCGAGACCCAGAATTGAACTGGGGACACAAGGCTTTTCAGGCCTCTGCTCTACCGGCTGAGCTATCTCGCCACACAGTGAAAGCATCAGAAATATCAGGCTGATTTCTGTCAAGCAGAATCTGCGATAACTCCCGCGATTGATTGCTAGACTCGTGCTTATAATCAAGTAATAAATACCATTCTTCTGTAAACCTGAGGGCTGTCAGGCAGGAAAATCCTTGACAACAGTCCTTTCCAAATACTCATACTGAGCTTATGGCTAGGTGTCATTGAGACAAGGACAATACACAAAACCCGATGCCGAAACACCGGGTTTATAGCAAGCCTGAAACAGCCTATTCCACTGTTACGCTTTTAGCCAGATTCCGGGGTTGATCCACATCAAAACCACGCAGGTCTGCCACATGATAAGCTAAGAGCTGCAGAGGGATCACGGTGAGCAGCGGCTGCAAGTTGTTCAGGGTATCCGGGATATAGATAACGTGCTCGCTGATGTTCTTGAGCTCTTTATCGTCGTGGGTGGCAATGGTTATCAACCTGGCTTTGCGTGCCCGCACTTCCTGCAGGTTGGAGTAAATCTTATCGTAGAGAGGATCTCGGGTAGCTATTGCGACTACCGGCATATTCTCGTCGATCAAAGCGATTGGACCATGCTTCATTTCCGCGGCAGGATAACCTTCGGCGTGAATATAGGATATTTCCTTGAGCTTCAGAGCGCCTTCCAGGGCCACTGGGTAGTTTACTCCTCTGCCAAGATACAGCGCGTTGGGGCAATCTTTAATACTGGCGGCGATCTCGCGGATTTGATCATTCAACAGCAGAATCTGCTCCACTTTCGCCGGGATTTTCTCGAGTTCATTGATGTATTCTGTTCCTTCAATGGCGGAAAGATGATTCATCCGTCCCAGGAAGATGCCCAACAGGCTCAGGATTGTCACCTGGGAAGTGAAGGCTTTGGTAGAGGCTACCCCAATCTCACTACCGGCATGAATATAAGCTCCGCCATCGCTTTCTCTGGCTACCGTGGAACCCACCACATTGGTGATGCCCAGCACTCTGGCACCTTTGGCTTTGGCTTCGCGCATTGCCGCCAGGGTATCGGCGGTTTCCCCGGATTGGCTGATCACAAACACCAGGGTATCTTCCGGGATGATCGGGTTGCGATAGCGATATTCGCTGGCATACTCTGCATGCACCGGGATGCGTGCCATATCCTCGATGATATATTTGCCGATCAAAGCCGCGTGAAATGAAGTTCCGCACGCAATCAGGTGGATTTGTTTGACCTTTCTGAGTTCAAATGGAGGCAGGTGCAAGCCGCCCAATCGGGCAGTGCCCATGCTTTGGTTGATGCGGCCACGGAAGCCGTTATCGATTGTTACGGGCTGTTCGAAGATCTCTTTCAGCATGAAGTGTTTGAACTCGCCCTTTTCAATGGCAGAGATGTCCCAATCCACCACACTGATCTGTGGTTTCACGCTGGCTTTATCCAGAGTGGAAATCTCGAAGCCGTCCCTGCGCACCACGCAGAGTTCAGAATCCTGCAGATAGATCACCCGCTTGGTATGAATGATGATGGCGCTCACATCGCTGGTCACAAAGTGTTCGTTATCGTTGATCCCGATTATTAGCGGACTGCCCTTACGCACGGCGATCAGTTTGTCCGGCTCTCTTTTGCTGATAACCACCAGGCCATAGGTACCTTCCACGCGCTTCATCGATTCCCGAACAGAATCCTCCAGACCGATGCCGGTGCTCATAAACTGCTCGATCAGATGCACCAATACCTCAGAATCAGTTTCACTGCTGAAGCTGTGTCCCAGCTCAATAAGCTGTTCGCGCAGAAGCTTATAATTCTCGATGATCCCGTTGTGCACAATGGCCAGGTCTCCGGAGCAGCTGGCATGTGGATGCGCGTTTACTTCGTTCGGTTCCCCGTGGGTTGCCCACCGGGTATGTGCAATCGCGATAGTTCCATCACATTTGGAAGGCTCGGGCAGAGAACGCTCGAGTTCGATTATCTTGCCTTGTTTTTTATATATCTGCAATTCTCCATTGTGAAGCAGTGCCGTACCCGAGGAGTCATAACCCCTGTATTCCAGCCTTTTAAGCGCCTCAATGGCGATCGGCAGAGCGTTTCTGTTGCCAATGTATCCAACTATTCCACACATTCTTTATCTCCTGTAACTTTATGAAACATATATATAGCCAAGGCCAGCACCAACAGTGCCGGAACTAGCAGCCAGTAGTGAAGATCATCCTCGCCTCTCAATATGAACTTCATGAATGGCGCGCCGGCAAAGCTCATGATGAACAGGGCAAAGCCGTTGTTCAGCGTATGCGAGATCATAGAGTTAATGATTGATCCGCTTCTCAAGGTCAGATATGCCAGCAGCATGCCCAGAAGAAATACAGGGGCAAAGCGGAAGGGATCCAGATGAAAAGCTGCGAACATCAATCCGCTAAGCACGATGTTGATCTTCATGCTATATTTCTGGAAGAATCTGGGTAAGAAGCCTCTGAACATCAGTTCCTCGCAGACCCCGGGGGCAACGGCAATTACCAGGAAACTTCCCCACAGCGGCAGATCCATCATAAACAGCTGCCCCAGGTTTTCCAGATATGTTTCCGGGAAGGGGTAGATTGCGTTGATCAGCTGAGAAAACAGTGCCACGATAATTGATGCCGGAATCGCGATAAAGGGGATCAGCAGAACTTCCGTCAGTCTGGGTATTTTGATTCGCAAGATCTCGTTGCTCTTCATCTTCAGCAACCTTAGGATGAGCAGAACCGGAAGAGCAATCACCAAGAGCTGGGTCTGCACCAAACCGGTCGCCAGGTCTTTGCTCTGCAAATAAGATCCCAGATAGTATAAAAGCATCAATGCCAGCGAAAAATAGACCAGACCATTGTAGGGATTAAAGAAGTTCGCTTTGTTCTTCTTGATGCCTTTGATGCTGCCACTATCGTCATCCGAACGAAAGAGGATACCCTCAGTATTGAAGAGTTTGATCGTACCCCAGATGGCAAAGACATCCAGGATCAGGGTGCTGCCAATGGTTATCAGCAGGTGGCTAAGCTGATAGTCCTGGATCATCACCGCTTTAAAGAGTAGGGCGATATTGATCACCGGAATCAGTGCCATCAGATTGTTCATTTCTACTGCAGGCAAAAAACTGATCATCCCCATCATCATCGCCACCATCATCAGGGGTTGTTCATAGGATCTTGCTTCCTTCATATTGCGGCTGAAGGTGGATATGGAGAGCAGGATGGCGGCGAAAAGGGTTGCCAGAGGCAGCATTGCGGCCAACAGGATCAGGATCGCTCCAAAGGGGAGTTGCGCTCCGTCCATGATCACGCCGGACTGACTTAACATGTATTTCACGGATACACTGATGCTGAATAGGTTCACGATCAGGCTTAGCATACCCAGTGTGATGATGGTTATATATTTACCGATCACGATTTCCATGCGCCCGATCCCCGAAACCAAAAGAGTTTCCAGGGTCTTGCGCTCTTTTTCACCGGCAACCAGATCCGCGGCTACCACCGAAGCCCCGGTTAACAACATGAGGATCATGATATAGGGCAAAAACATACCCAGCATCATCCCCATCTTACGTTGCGTACTGGCGGTATCGATCTTGCGCACATCGACAATGTTCATCAGCTGGGGATCCATCCCCCGGCTTCGCAGGTGATCCTCCACAATGCGTTGCTCGGAGCCGGCAAGGCTATCCCTGATCTTGGAATAAACCATTCCGCTGCGTTCATTTGCCGCGTCATATTGCACAAATACATGGTAGGTGGTCAGCCCTTCGCTGGTCAGAGAATCGCGGATGCTGACGATAGCCTGAATGTCCTTGCTATCATATAGTTCCTGGGCGTTTTCTCCCGCGGGGATAAAACTATAGTTATCAATTGCGGCCATGTCCGCGATGATGGAGCGTGAAACTGAACTCAGCACGCTGTCTTGCACGGCTATCGTGGCTGACTGCTGCTCCAACACCCCGGTTTGCCGGGTCATAATGGCATTGATGCCCACGATCAGAATGGGATAGAGAATGATAGGTAAAAGCAGCGTAGTAAAGAGGGTACGTTTATCCCGCAGGACTTCCATCAGCTCCTTTTGGAATACGATCATCACTTTCTTAGAATTCATGGGCCTGCACCTCTGTTTCCAAATCGGATTGATTTACAAAGTGAATAAAGATATCGTCCAGATCAGTCTGTCTGCTGATCTCGCGCAGGGCGTCCAGGCTGCCATCAGCCAAGATCTTGCCTTTATGAATCATAACCACCCTATCTGCCAGCCGCTCCGCCTCACGCATGATGTGCGTGCTGAAGAGCACGCATTTGCCGCGTTCTTTACAACTGCGAATGAAGGCGACGATGTTCCTGGCGGTGAGGATGTCCAGACCGGAGGTTGGTTCATCAAAGATCATCACCGGCGGATCGTGAATGATGCTGCGCACGATGGATACTTTTTGTTTCATCCCGGTGGAGAGAAACTCGATCTTCTTGTCCATGAAATCTTTCATATCCAGGAGTTCTGCCATTTCGTCCATGCGCCGGGTGATTGTGGGATCATCCATGGAATAGAGCCTGCCAAAATAGCGGATAAACTCATGCACACGCAGACGGTTATACAAGCCGGTATCGCCGGAGAGGAAACCGAGGTTTTCCCGCACCTTATCGGGATGGGTCTTGATATCCCAACCCTGGATTTCGGCAGTGCCGCTACTGGGCTGAAACACTGTGGAAAGCACTCGCATCGTGGTGGTCTTCCCCGCACCGTTTACCCCCAACAGGCATACGATTTCACCGTCTTTTGCCTCGAAGGTCACATCATCAACGGCGTAGAATACAGATCCGTCCTTCTTGGGGAATTCTTTGGTCAGATTCTTTACAGATATCATATTTGCTCCATCAGTTTTTAATCCAGAGAAAAAAGGGGGGCTTTCGAACCCCCCATTATGATTTACTTACAGATTTTCGATGTTTTTCAAGGCTTTCGGTGCCGTGGCAGGGCTGATGCCTTCTTGCGTGATATAGCCCAAGACCGGACTTCCGCTGGGCTTACCCTCGGCATCTTCACGATAGAACTCGACCGCAATCCGCACCGGGCTGCCATCTATTTCTACGATGTCCTTGCCTTCCGCGTCAGTTTCAAATTGATTGTCGTACAACCAGGTCAAGCCGATGGCGGCAGTACCGGAAGGGTCATTAACGTTTTTGCGTTTGGATCCGATCGCAGTACGCTGTTCCAAGGACAGGTTGGGTGAATTGATGCTGGAGCTGACACTGCCGATGCGCCGCGCTTCGCGATACACACCACGGCCGCTGACGATGCCTTCGCTGATGATGATATTCAGGCGTTTTTGAACTCCTTCTGCAAGAGCTTTCTCCAGAGCAGCTTTTCCCAGGAACTCATCTTTTGTCATATCGATAGCCGCATCAAACAGCGGAGCGTTGATCGGATTGTGGCGGGGATCATATTCCTGACCCATCAGCGGCAGTCCGAATGCTCCGGCAGAGAGGCGATTCTCGTCCCTACCACCCAGGCCGACCAGTAATCCACCCAAATCCAGGGCTCGGCTTACTATTTGCTTGAAGTCTTCCGCGGCATTGGCAATTGGGATATAAAGCTCCCAACCCCAGCGGTTTGTATATCCGGTCCGGCTGATATAGTAATGCCCGCCGTCATTATCAAACTCGTTGAAGCTAAAGAAATTCATATTCTTATCCGGGTTCGCCCGGTTCTTCAGCACCTGGGCTCCATATATTTCCTTGATTAACTTATATGAATAGGGTCCCTGGATGTCCACTTTGACCAATTGATCCGAGATATCCTCGGCTTCCACCTCTTCGCCGGCTTGCTTCAGGCTCATGATGCGGTCGATATCAGCAATCAACTCCACTTTTTCACCATGATCTTCGCCAGTATCGGTGATGTCGTGCCCGGCGTTGATGACCGCAATAAACTCCTGCTCGGACACCCGCATCAGGATCATGTCGTCCTGCACACCGCCAGCTTCATTAAGCAGCAATGTGTATTTACAGGTACCGATCTTCATGTCGGTGAAGTTCGCGCCCAGGCTTCTGTTCAAAAGCATTGCCGCATCTTTACCTGTAAAGCGTAGCTGTGCCATGTGGTCAATATTGTAAATTGCCACTTTATTGATGGCAGCAGCTTCTTCCAGGACGGAAGTCAGGTAGTTCACAGCCATATCATATTGGCCAAAATTGCTTCGCTTAATGCCTTGCATGGGCAAGTTCTTGCGCTCCGCCAGAAGCGGCAGATACCAGTTATCCTCAAGATCAGTGAGGAAGGTCTTACGGATACTTTTAGGAAAGTCAAAACCGTATTTAGTCATCGGAATTCTCCAAGAATTATTTTTTCTTTCCAAATCAATATATCCCGTTTTTTTGTAAAGCCCTTTTTGCCCCTTCTACCATTTTATCCGCGGCAGTCGATGATTTCTTTCCACCTTTGGCCATGCTGTAGCTTGCATACCCGGAGGGGGCGAGACCATGCTCGGAGTTGGTTATACCAGAATATCCAGGTGCCGGCGTTCGCTCATAGAGGTGCTGAGATCGAGCTGATATCAAGCCGTAATCATCGGGTGGACATGGGACTATCTCAGCTTAAGATCAGCACAAGCAGAAGCTAATGATTCCGGTAAGCAGTGCGCGGACAAAAGAAAAACGCCCGGCTGAAACAGCTGGGCGGTTTGTAAAAAAGATGGTCGGGATGACAGGATTTGAACCTGCGACCACTTGAACCCCATTCAAGTACGCTACCCGGACTGCGCTACATCCCGACCGGATTTGTTCAAAAGATTTCAAGCTGCTTTTTTTGGCAAGCAAAATATTCGAATTCATCCCATGAACCTGCGTCACGGCAAGGTGATCGATAAGCCTATATGACGGCTTTAGTGTGTGTTAGAAATAGTCCGGCTAATACCCGCGGAACTCACAGGCAAGCTCAAAATTATGATCCACACCGCATCATACAAGCTCAGTTACCAGTTCAGAGCAAGGAAAAGAACCGACATCCGGGAGGCAGATATATTGGGTGCGCAGCTTGGGAATGCTTCAGATCCCGGACTGCTCAGGCACAATCTGCGGAATTGCGCTGATTAGCGCCAGAAACCGGATTAGGAAACACTAATTTTGGGATTGACTAAAAACCCGCCTTTGTTTGAATGACTTGCAATAGAAAAATAATCAAAACATCTGGAGGAAAGATGAAAAAAGCCGTGGTAGTAAGCGCAAAGCGCAGCCCTGTCGGGAATTTCGGCGGAGTTTTCAAGGATATCTCCGCGGTCGAACTCGGAGTGCATACTCTGAAGGCGATTTTTGCAGAAACCAAGGTTAATCCCGGGCAAATCGACGAGGTGATCGTCGGAAACGTATGCGGCGCCGGTTTGGGGCAGAACGTTGCCCGCCAGATCAGCATCCACGCTGGTATTCCGGATCATGTTCCGGCATACACGGTAAACAAGGTTTGTGGCAGCGGCATGAAAGCCATTGCCCTGGCAGCTATGATGATAGCAACAGAAGAGGCCGAGATCGTGATTGCCGGTGGTAGCGAGAACATGAGCCAGATCCCATACATCCTCAAAGACGCCCGCTGGGGTGCCAGAATGGGCGACAAAAGTCTTCAGGACCTCATGATCCGCGACGGTCTATCAGATATTTTCAACGATTATCACATGGGGATGACCGCCGAGAACCTGGCAGAAAAGTATGAGATCAGCCGGGAAGAGCAGGACGCATTTGCTGCTCTTTCGCAAAACAAAACCGAGGCGGCGATGAAGAGCGGGAAGTTCACGGACGAAATCGTGCCGATATCCATCCCTCAGCGCAAGGGAGATCCCGTAGTAGTGGATCAAGACGAAATGCCCCGAGCCGGAGTGACCGCAGAGAGCCTCGCCAAACTGCGCCCTGCCTTCAAGAAAGATGGAAGCGTTACTGCGGCAAGCAGTAGCGGCATCAACGACGGTGCGGCTTTTCTGCTGATCATGAGTGAAGACAAGGCGAAAGAACTGGGGCTAAGCCCTCTGGCATATTTTGTGGATAGCGCTGCTGCCGGAGTCGATCCCGCCATCATGGGTTACGGTCCTGTACCAGCAATCAAGAAAGTGCTTCACAAAAGTGGCTGGTCTTTGGGGGAAGTGGAATTGGCAGAGTTGAACGAAGCTTTTGCCGCACAGTCACTTTCCGTGATCAAGGGGCTAGATATTGAAGGCGTTGGTAAAATCAATCCCGATATCATCAACGTGAACGGCGGGGCAATCGCCATCGGTCATCCGATCGGTTGCAGCGGTGCCCGCATTGTAGTAACTCTTTTACACGAAATGAAACGCAGAAACAATAAAAAAGGTCTCGCCTCACTGTGCATCGGCGGCGGGATGGGAATAGCAAGCCTTTGGGAGAGGAAATAGACATGGCAGACAAACTGAAACTCGATAAAAGCATGGCAATGTATGAAGAAGCAAAAACGCTGGTGCCCGGCGCAGTAGCCGGTATCCGCAGACCCTATAACTTTGTTCAGGGCGAATATCCAATCTACTTCGACCACGGCAAGGGCGGCAGAGTCACGGATGTGGACGGCAATGAATATATAGATTTCCTTTGTGCCTATGGACCGATTATCTTAGGATACATCGAACAAGAGATCGACCAGGCTGTGCAAAAACAAGTGAACGAAAAAGGCTTCTGCTTCTCGCTTACTCAGCCTCAGCAAAGCGAACTGGTGCGCAAGCTTCAGGAAATCATCCCTTCCTGCGAAATGGCAGCTCTGGTAAAAACCGGCAGCGATGCCACCACCATCGCCATCCGTGTAGCCCGCGCATATACCGGCAAAACCAAGATCGCCCGTTGCGGGTATCATGGTTGGCACGATTGGTGCGTGGAAGTCAAAGGCGGCATCCCGGAGAAGCTTTTCGAGGATGTTCTTGAGTTCCATTACAATGATCTGGAGAGCCTGGAAGCGATCCTGAAGGCGAACAAGGACGACATGGCGGGGATCATCGTAACCCCGGTGGGTCATCCTCTGGCAGCCCCGGTAGAAATGCCCAAACCCGGCTATCTGGAAGGCGTGCGTGAGCTTGCCGATAAATATGGCGCGCTGTTGATTTTTGACGAAATCCGCAGTGGATTCCGTGTATCCCTGGGCGGTGCTCAGGAGTATTTTGGAGTAACCCCGGATCTCTCTACCTTTGGTAAAGCTATGGCCAATGGCTATGCCATCGCCGCACTGGTCGGCAAGAAAGAACCGATGATGGTTATGGCCGACAAGGTGTTTCTTTCTTCCACATTCTTCCCCAATAGCGATAGCATCGTGGCGGCACTGAAGACAATCGAGATTTTGCAACGCGACAAGGTGCTGGATGTGATCAAAGCCAAAGGCGAGAAGTTTGCCGCGCAAGTGCAACAGGTAATTGATGAATCCGGACTCCCGATAGAATTCTCCGGTGGCCCCTGGATGCCGTTTATCACCTTCAACAAGGATGAGACCGGGCTTTATAAAAAGCTGAGAACCGAGTTCTATACCCAGTTGATTCGCCGCAAAGTATTCTTGCAACCTTATCACCACGGCTACATCTGCTTCCGCCATACAGACGAAGATCTTGCTTACACAGTAAACGCCATCAGAGAATCTCTGGATGTAATCAAGGCAATGGTCTAAGGGAGAATTCGTGGCAAAATACATCTTCGTAATGGGCGGAGTGCTCTCTTCCCTAGGTAAAGGGATAGCCACAGCCTCCATCGGGTTGTTGCTAAAATCAATGGGCTACAAAGTGGTCCTCCAAAAGTTTGATCCCTACCTGAATGTTGATCCCGGAACGATGAGCCCCTTCCAACACGGAGAGGTATTTGTAACGGACGATGGTGCAGAGACAGATCTTGACCTTGGTCATTATGAACGCTTTGTGGATCAAGCCCTGAGCTCTGCGAGCAGTTGCAGCGCCGGGCAGATCTACGAAAGCGTGATCATGAACGAGCGCAAGGGCACTTATCTGGGGAAAACCGTGCAAGTTATTCCCCACGTGACCAACGAGATTAAAAGCCGGATTACCCGGTTGTCCGAAGACAAGGACTTTGTGATCACCGAGATCGGGGGCACAGTTGGCGATATTGAAAGCCTGCCATTTTTGGAGGCTGTGCGTCAATTGCGCCTCGATCTTGGGGTTCATAATACCATGAACATTCTGCTAACGTATGTTCCCTATATCAAGACAGCGGGAGAGCTGAAAACCAAGCCTTCCCAACACAGCGCGTATAAACTGCGAGAGATCGGTATTCAGCCGGACATCTTGCTGTGCCGCAGTGAAAAGCCCTTTGATGATGAGATATATTCCAAGATCGCGCTGTTTACCAACGTGCCCAAGGAAGCCGTGATCAACGCCATCGACGTGAAATGCGTGTATGAAATCCCGCTCAACTATCAGAAAGCGAAACTACCGGAAATCATCTGCGAGCATTTCAGAATGAAAAAAACCGATATCGACCTCAGCGGTTGGCAGCAGTTTCTGGATAACCGTGCCAACAGCGATGGAGATGTCAGCATCGCAGTATGCGGCAAATATGTGAAACACCAGGATGCCTATAAGAGCATAGTGGAAGCCCTGCATCATGCTGCGGCAAAGATCAGGAAAAAACTGCACATCAAGTGGGTGGATTCCGAGCGTAATTTCAAGACTTCAGATCTGGATAAAGAGTTCAGCGGAATCGACGGGATCCTGATTCCCGGTGGCTTTGGCGTAAGAGGAATCGAGGGTAAAATCACGATTGCCCAATATGCCAGAACCAAGAATATACCAACCTTGGGGATTTGCCTGGGAATGCAGGTCATGGCGATAGAATTTGCCCGCAATGTGTGCAAACTGAGTGGCTCAAACAGTACGGAATTCGACGAATTGAACGCGCACCCGGTGATCCATCTGATGGAGGATCAACGCTATATCGACCTGGTTGGCGGATCCATGCGCCTGGGTGCTTACAAATGTAAGATCACACCGGGTAGCCTGGCAGAAAAAGCTTATGACAGCACTCTGATCAGTGAGCGCCACCGCCACCGCTACGAAT
>DHVK01000017.1 GCA_002412625.1 Cloacimonetes bacterium UBA5210 | reverse complement strand
ATGCCAGAGGCTTGCAGAACCGCTGCATCTACTCAAACCACATCGAAGATGGTGCCGTAACCGCATCCAAGATAGCCCAACACTCCATAACAGCAAGTCATCTCGATAACGGCACCTTCAAGCTTACCAAGCTGCAGCACGAGATACAGAATGAATACCGGGGAGTGGGAGACAGAACCCAAAGCAGCCCTGCCAGGATCAGAGACGACCAGATGATCACTCACGTGCTTGATAAAGAATACGATGAGCCACCTCACCTGATTCTTACCAATATGTGTAACGCCCATCTCTACATAGACAGCATCAAAGCTGACAAAGGTATAGTTACTATCAACATTGCCATAGGAACCGTTTTTGAAGGAGAAGATGCCAAGTACCAGATCCTTGCCATTGCCACCGATAAGCCATAGAATATCCCGAAAGAGAAACCCGGTAAATGACCGGGCTTTATATAAGGTATAGAGAGTTACTTGTTCTGGAGCCTGCAGATCAGCTCTGCCATCAGGTTGATCATCTCTTTGTAGTCTCCGCATTCCCATGCATCGTCTGCCTTGATCTTGATCTGCTCCTCGGTCATGTTCTCTGACTTGAGCCAGGGGCCTCTGAACTGATTCCACCAGTTCTCATAATGGAAGTCCTTATCAAATGGATAATCGCATAATCCGGGCTGGGATTCGATAATCTCTTCAATTGGCTGCTCCGAACCATCTTCTCTCATTAGTACGATCTGGCTGCCGGATGCTGCCATCTGCTCCAGCGTTTCTTGCTCTCTGCGATTCTTGTTTTGCTTGGTCATCTTGATCTCCTTCTCGGTTACCCGACTGTTAATTTATGGGTCTACTGTACACCCCTCGCAACCGTGGTCAAGTCCTTTCCGCTCAATATGATAAAGAATCTGCAAGAATCTTTATTGACAGAAAACCAGCCAAATCTCACATTGAATACAGCCTACAGACCCTACATAGAATGCCCTCCGAATCGTGGAGACACCGCCCGGTGCTCCCCACGATATTTTTTAACCTTCAACCGAGACTGATGGACTGCCATTTGCAGAAATCGTGATATTTTCATGCTCCTGGAGATGCAAAAATCAGATTGGCACCAATAATTTTATAACAGATTTGAATGTATGAAGTTGTAAAACATCATTTGCAGAATTCAGTGAAATTCCATTTGCAGAAATCGTGATACTCATTTGCAGAAATCGTGATACTCGCTCTCCGCTGTTTCAACCGATTTGCAGCCGATGTGATAAGATTTGCAGATTTAAGTGAGACTCTATAGCCCACCCGCATAATAGGCAGAATCTTATAAAACACTGTATTTGCTGATTTTGGTTGACAATGAAAGCGAAGAAGAATAATCTTGCCACTTGTCATTTGCCGTGTTCGGTTAAGCGTAAAAACTAAGGCAAAATGCTCTTAGAGTACCAGAGCTTGATGAGGGGAACCAAAGCCAAGAGTTGAAACTCGTCTGCCCCGCAGAGCTTCCTGCATAAACACTAAGCAACAAGGAGAAATTTATGAAGGACAAGAAGAAAAAGCTGACGACTGTAGCCGGAGCACCCGTTCCGGACAATCAGAATATCATGACTGCCGGAAAGCGTGGACCGCTTTTGATGCAGGATGTCTGGCTGATGGAAAAGCTGGGACATTTTGATCGGGAAGTGATTCCTGAACGTCGGATGCATGCCAAGGGCTCCGGTGCTTTCGGGCATTTCACCGTTACCCACGACATCAGCAAATACACCAAGGCAAAGGTGTTCTCCGAAATCGGCAAGAAGACCGAAGTCTTTGTCCGTTTTTCCACTGTGGCAGGAGAGCGGGGAGCGGCTGACGCAGAACGTGATATCCGTGGCTTTGCCATCAAGTTTTATACTGAAGAAGGAAACTGGGATCTGGTGGGCAACAATACTCCGGTGTTCTTTATCCGGGATCCGCTCAAATTTCCTGACCTGAATCATGCTGTAAAACGAGACCCGCGGCACAACATGCGCAGCGCGAAGAACAACTGGGATTTCTGGTCTTCCCTGCCGGAAGCTCTGCATCAGGTTACAATTACCCTGAGCGACAGAGGCATCCCATTCTCTTACAGGCACATGAATGGTTACGGTTGCCACACTTTTGCGCTGTACGACAGCAATAACAAGAGAACATGGGTCAAATTCCATCTTAAAACCTTGCAGGGCATCAAGAACCTCAGCGATCAGGAAGCGGAAGTACTGGTGGGGAAAGACCGTGAAAGCCATCAACGGGATTTGTATGAGAGCATAGAAAAGCAGGATTTCCCGCAGTGGAAGATGGCAATCCAGGTGATGAGCGAAGAAGAAGCCAACCAAGTACCCTTCAATCCTTTTGATATCACCAAAGTCTGGTCCAAGAAGCAGTATCCCCTGATTGATGTGGGCATCCTGGAGCTAAACCGCAATCCGGAAAACTACTTTGCGGATGTGGAACAGGCTGCTTTTACTCCCGCGAATATCATCCCGGGAATCGGCTTTTCCCCGGACAGGCTCCTGCAAGCCAGGCTGTTTTCTTATGGCGACGCGCAGAGATATCGTCTGGGCGTAAACCACCATCAGATCCCGGTGAACAAACCCAGAGTTGAAGCCCACAGCTATCACCGTGACGGACAGATGCGCGTGGACGGAAACTATGGCAGCACCCTGGGTTATGAGCCCAATAGCTATAATGAATGGCAAGAACAACCGGAATTCGCCGAGCCTCCGCTACCCCTGGAAAGCCCGGCAGATCATTGGAATCATCGGGAAGACGATGACTACTATAGCCAGGCCCGCGCTTTGTTCCGCTTGATGAGCCCCGCGCAGCAGCAAATCCTCTTTGAAAACACCGCCCGCAACATGGGTGATGCTCCGCAAATGGTTAAGCTCCGCCATATAGAAAACTGCTATAAATGCGATCCGAAATATGGAGAGGGAGTAGCTGCGGCTCTTGGCATCCCGCTTGCTGAAGTGCAGATATGAGCAACTGATACATCAGCAATATGAGTATATAGGCCACAAATAGATGTTAGAACGGATACCCGCCGGATCAATGCGGTCCGGCGGGCATTAACCTGGTCCCTTTTCCTCCGCTGCTTCCGGGTGAACAATCGTATATCTCTGTGTTAAGATACAATACGGCCATAAAGTCTTGATCGAAACTACCATGAAAGTAGCTGTGAATCAGATTGACATACCGCACTACCTGCCCTTCATAAGGGCTCAGCTCGGGATCCGAAGGATGCAGCACACGGGCGATTTGCTTGATCTTGAAGGTCGGCATATCCAGGAACACAGTCGCGCAGGCGGGATTGAGCATTTGGTTGATGAAAGTCTGGGTGGTAAACCCCGGTTTTGAATACAGCTCCAGGGAGACCAGGCGATCCGGGGCAAAATACTCTTCCGCTTTTGCATATAAGCCTTCCAGGATGTTCAGTCTCTCTTCCAGGGAGCCGTCCATGGTTTCTGTGAGAAGCGTAATTAAGGCCTGTAGATGCTCAGCCTTGGGCACAAAGCCCATGCCTTTGATCGCGTTATTCAGCTTGAAGCCGGAATCTTCCCGGGCTTCGCCGTAGGTTGCGACCATGCCGTTATGGGGTCCTGCCAGATTGGGTCTTCGGGCGGCATCCCTGCCTTGTTTCAGTATCTCCCGAAACACTTCCAGATACTCCATGCGCCTGCCGCGGTTCCAGTCCCAAAAGGCTTGTGGGAAACTGACCAAGGGGAATTCATGCCAGGCACCATCAACTTTTGCCGACACCGTCTTGGCGCCGGCTGCCGGAGTTTGCGCGGTTTTTTGCACACAATGACCTTCCGCCCGAAACAAACCGGGTTTGGCGGCCACATGGACCATGCAGATGCTGAGGGATGTGAATAGCGAAAACGCCAGTATTATAATAAATAATTCCATGGAGTCAGAATCCACTGTTTTGTCGCAGAAGTCAAGCTCTATCTCCGGCGATACTCTATTTGATGAATCACAACCACTTCTTCTTGCGGAAATAGAACATCATCCCGAAGAAGATCAAAACCATGAAAGCAAGGGCCACATAGTAAGCATAATGCCAGTGCAGCTCCGGCATGTGGTCAAAATTCATGCCATAGATACCGGCGATAAAGGTTAGCGGGATAAAGATTGTGGCAATGATCGTGAGCACTTTCATGATTTCGTTCATGCGGTTGGACACGCTGTTCATATAAAGATCCAAAAGGCCGGAGACAGTATCCCGGAAGCTCTCGATCGTCTCCATCACGCGTAAGGTATGGTCATACAGATCCCGGATATAGATGCTGAGACCCTCCGAGAGCACGGGCTCCTGAATCTTTTCCAGGCTGCCCATGACCTCTCTGAGCGGGTATATCAAGCGCCGAACTTGAAGCATTTCTTTGCGGATCAAGTGAATCTTGTTCAGGCTATTCTTATCCGGGTTATCCAGCAGCTCGGTCTCAATATCCGTGAGCCGCTCTCCGATGCTCTCCAAAACCACAAAATAGTAATCCACTATGGAATCCAGCAGAGCGTAGAGCAGATAATCCGTGCCCTTCTTTCGGATCAAGCCTTTGTTTTCCGTAATCCGCTTGCGGACATAGTCGAAGGCATCACCGGTTTTTTCCTGGAATGTAACCAAGACCTTCCCCTTTAACAAAAAGCTCACCTGCTCATAGCTAATCGCTTGATCTTTATCCTCCAGAGCCAGCATTTTGACGGCAAGGTGGATGTATTCCGCATGCTCTTCCAGCTTCGGACGCTGATTCACGCTCAGAATATCTTCAATCGTGAGCTTATGTGCCCCGAGATGCGAAGCAATCTGCTCGATCGTTTCCACATCGTGCAGACCGTCGATATTGATCCAACAATTCCCGGGATAGAGGCGGATCTCCTCAATGGCTTCGGCAATCGAGCCGGGGTTTGAGATCGAGACATCCTCTTCAGAATAGCAAATCAAGGTGATATCTACACAAGACATCTTTTGGGTGCCGGTGAAGACCAAGGTCCCCGGCGATAATCCGAACTTGGTTCTGTGAATGATATTTCCTTTGTTCATACATCCTCTTTGAGCAATTCATATGCTTGTGGATACTGTATTCAATTGTCCTCTTCGGTCAAGTGATTTATCAGCCCGGTTAATGTGCCCATGGTTATACCCAAATCATGCACCGGAGTTCAAGCTACCTATTGTATCCATCTCTTTCGAAATATGTTATTGGGTGGCTTGGAGTTCAAGCCAGAAAAATAAACTACGCATTTACAATTCATTATGCAACCGGCTTGGACTTCAAGCAATGCATGGTGTCCAGCCCTGATTTTGATTCCATTTGACCGTTCATCATATTGGTAATTATATAAGATACACAAGGTTAAATGAAACCAATTGCACAAACCGGGTTAAACTGATTGCTTTCAAGCAGAGAGAAATGCCTCAGAAGGATCCCCCTGTTTCTTAGCTCAGGATTATCGTGGTTTCAAGCTGTTATTGTGCTGTGTCCACCCGATGATAAGGCCTTGATATCAGCTTTAGTTTGCTTCGAGAAATGCTGGATCGCACAGCGGAATAAATATAACCTAATGCACAACATTGGGAAGTCCGCTCGATCCGCAAACTATAAACGCCTGCTTCAGGGAACCTTGCGATACCTGCACGGCCTTCTCCTGAGATCCGTGTAAAAGCCAGAACTCTTGCTACAATGTTTCTTCTGGGATACAGGGCTTTCAAGCTCTTATCAAATCACTCCCCCCAGGATTCATGCAAATGGCTAACTTGCCAGATATCACCATTCCTTTCCCAAAGCCAGGTGTCGGTGAAACTCAAGCTGTCCTCAATGCCATCCAAGGCGAGGCTGCTGCCGGCAATCTCAGCCGTCCAAAGCACAAGATCCGGGGATATCACCCGTATGTTATTGCTTACTACAGTCAGCCTCTGCGAGACAATCCCTGCCCAATCTGACTTGGTCGCGGAGATTAGCTCTTCTTTGCTGAAGGCAGTTCCCGTCAGAAAGAAGTTCTTTCCGCTCTCGGCAGCGATGAACTCCTGCAACGCGCTTGTATCCAGCGCTTCAGCGGATCGCATCAGTTTATTCATGTTTGCCTCAATCGTGTTTACAATTTCGGCTTTCTGGGCATCGGTTAACTCTGGTGTGCGAGTAGTGCAGGCAAACAGCACTAACATTGTACAAAGAAATACAAGTAGTCTCATCTGATCTCCATATAACGCTTTGCGTCTCTTCAAATTTTGGCGAGCCTAACAATGGTGGATAAAATAGTCAAGCGGATCTATCAAAATAACACTGAATTACGGCATTGATTCTGTTGAAACTATTCCACGCGCATCTCCTTAGAGGATTTTGACAAATAAACATTGACAAATGTTTCCTGCGTTATGGACTTGCAACATCCTCTTTCGAGCTCTGAAAATAACAACAGATAGAGTCTTGGTGGGGAGCGAGTTTTTGCGAGGACTTATTATGGATTTCGGATGGCTTTCATGTTGATAGATTTGCAAGCAGATCGGGATGTGTAGGATATGACGGACTGTAGTTGTGTCTCAATTCAATCAAAGAAAAAACTCTGCCAAATTCCATGAGCGCAGGTTCGTAACTTTCATTAAAGCTTTATCCCAAATGCAAGCACAGATTGGCGTAGTTCTGTATCGTTGTCGACCAGCCTCCACAACCCAATGGAACCCCCTGGACTCTTGTCTCTTGACTGCTACTCATGGGCCTCCCAAAGAGTTCCTGAGCCACATATGGGAACTCTTTGGGAGGCCTTTGGGAGCTTTTCCTGAAGATAGCGCCCTATCCATGATTTGTATCATACAAAGGACTCAGGTTTGTTACATTTTTTATAGGAATAGCGGTTTGACCGGCTTTTCTGCGGCGTATAGCACCGAGTAGTGCTTACATCCGCTACGTCAATGCACAGACTCCAGCTGTTCAGCAAAAAATATCAAATCTTTTTGCTTGACCGATATCTTCAGCCAGAGTATAGCAAATATTATCAAAAGCGTGGGAGAGAATGCAAGATGCACTACAGACCCGAACTCATTAAAGCAATCCGCTACATCGAAGCGGGCTTGAAAAGCAAACTGATTTTGGAAGACATCGCCGAAACCGCCAACATGTCTGCCTGGCACTTTCACCGTGTATTTCTGGCTTCCACGGGAATCACGGTAGGGGAATATATCCGCAAACGCAGGATTAGTGAGGCAGCCAAGGAATTGGTGTTTAGCACCAAGCCCATCAAGCAGTTAGCCGGTGAGTATCAGTATGAATCCCAAGCCGCTTTCACCAGATCCTTCACCGGATTGTACGGCATTAGCCCCGGGAAGCTGAGACGCCAGGCGGGGCCTATGCAACTCTTCAACGCAATCACTCACCAAAAAAGAGGAGAACACATGATTACAGCCAGATTTGAACACAAAAACCAATTCCGCGTAGTTGGCATCAGCAGTCAGAACACGATGAAGAATAACAACATCGCCGCTCTGTGGAACGAGTTCGGAGCCAAAGTTTGCTCCAAAGTGGAAGACGCGCTATTCCCGAACACGGCCCTCGGCATATGTTTCTATACCGATATGGCGGAGATGAACGAAGATACTCCCTTCACATATCTTGCCGGACTGCAGTTCCCCATGGATCAAGATTGCCCGCCGGTGCTGGAAAGCAGGGTGGTTCCCGCCGCAGAATACGCCGTGTTCGAGCATCACGGAGCCCTGGACACACTGTCCGATACCTACAATGCTATCTATAATGAATGGCTTCCGAATAGTGAGTATAATCGCAGTAGTACCGATGATTTCGAGCTCTACGATGAGCGTTTCAACTACGGAGCTGAGAACTCTGTGATGGAGATCTGGGTACCGGTAACCAAAAAGTAAGCAATTCATGAAAGGAACCGGCACCCAATTCAGAGCCGGTGCTTAGCAAAGTTAGACGAAACAGCGTCTGCTTCTACCGAATTCCCCGCCCCTTGAAGGCATCGATGGGCGGGGTTATTTTTGAGCATTGTATGGACACCTCAATCTGATGATCTCAAATTATAGTCAAAAAGTTCTTGACAACCTATCCCAAAGTCATAAGCTCGGTTTCGTGATGCTAATCATCATATATATCTATTCATTAGATTAGCATTCAAGATTTGCTTTACAAGCGCTTCATCAAAGGAGAATGAGATTTATGATAAAAAAAGTTCAAATTGTATCGCGCCATTCGCAGGTCAAGGAGCTATCCAACGACCTGAAGTTTGAAATGCTGCGCCAGTTGATCGCTTCAGCCGCCACTTGCCAACAGTTAGCCACCATCCTGAACGTAAGCAAGCAGAAAGTGCATTACAACCTAACCCAACTCATGAACGAAGGTTTGATCCGGATCGTGGATGAGATCACGGACAACGGCAAAGAGAAGTACTATCGTGCCACAGCGAAGAATTATGTGTTGGATTTTGCTCTGGGCGAACATTTGGGTGATGGCACGATCAACGGTCGGGGTGTGATCCAAAACATCCTGGAGAGCGAATACAAGCTCCCTCTGGCGGTAATTGCCGCGCGTTTGCTGAAGGATTCTCTGAAACTGAAGGCAAGGCAGAAGTTGATCATCGTCACCGGGAAGTTCAATCTGCCATTGGTAGAAAAGATCTTGATGGAAGCCGGACGCCTGAACATCCGTACCACCTTGATCTATCAGGACGAAGAGATGCTGAAGGCCAAATATGATGAATATTCATTAGCAGCCTTTAATGCGGATTATGAGCATTTTAACCGTTTATTAAGCAGCCATGACGCATATTTGAATCTCAATGGTGAAGCGCGCCATATTCAACTGAAGGACCCGGACAAAGTTAAGCTCCGCCAGTCTCATTTCTTCAAAAGCAATCAGATAATCCAGCAGAAAAAGCTGCGAGTGGCAATGATGCAGGGCCTGTTGAATGACACTCTTTCGGATCGCGCCATAGAAAGCGAACTGCAGTTTTGGAAAGCACTGGATATCGACTATGATCAGCTAAGCCGCGATACTCTGCAAATGTGTGAGGAATATGCTGCGGCAGAAACCCTGGAGATCAAAGGGAACGATTCCGATCTACGGTTTTCGGTGAAACATGTTTTGGCAGAAACCGGCTCATTTACCAACAGCAGATTCCAATCCCCCGTAATCAACTATCCCGGAGGCGAGGTCCTGATGGTCCCGGCACCATTTACTATGAACGGCATGATCCGCGGTGATGTGGCTTATGCCCGGGGTGAAAAGATCGACAAGCCGGTTTTGGAGATCGTGAACAACGAAATCAAGAGCTTCTCGTGCGAAAACAACCAAAAACTACTTTCCAAGATCACGGTGGAAGGCGGGATCGACGGCAGAAAGGTCGCGCTCGTCTGCATGGGGACAAACACAAACATAGGCTTGGGTAACATCGACAACAGCTACACCCAAAAGACCAGAGGCTTGCTCTCCATTTACTGGGGCGACAACCGGGCTCTGGGTGGCAATGTGGCAGGTGGCATCGAATGGTCACTGCACATCGAAAAGCCAAAAATCTCGATTAAATAGATGAGGTATATATCATGAAGGCAATTATTGTTACAACGCTTCTGTTGATCTGCGCCACCATGCTCTTTGCGCAGTGGCACATCGACGAAGGTTTTGAAGGCATCAGCACCCTTCCCGCGGGCTGGAGCATCGTGGATGACGGCGACGGCAATACCTGGCGCAATCTGCAGCATGCGAACGCGCACAGCGGCAGCCGGGTAGCGTTTGTGGATAACTATCTGCCAAATCAGAACGCTGATTGGCTGATAACACCCCAAATCTCAGTTAATGTGGGCGATAACCTGGAGTTTTATACCCGCGCTTGGTATGGCAGCGAAAACCTGAAGGTCTTTGTTTCCACCACCACTCCCAGTCCCGGGGCACTCAGCACCCAGATCTTGAATCTGCAAGGTCTGAACAACGTCTATCAACAGGCAAGCGTATCCCTCAACCAATTTGCCGGTTTGAACATCTACATCGGCTTTTTCTGGCAATGCACTACCTACGGCGTTTTGATTGATGACGTGAAGGTCGGCCAGGAAATCGCGATCGACCCGGAGCTCAATCTTCCTGAGTCGATCAGCTTTTTCAGCAGTCAAAGCTATTTCATGAACTTCAGCGAATACATCGTGAGCTCAAACATCGCTCTGGCAAGCATCAGCGCGGAAGCCAACCCCAATATCAACGTGCAGATAGATGGCCTTGATGTCAGCTTCAGCGCTCCTGGTTTTGTGGGTGTGGAAGAGATTGTCTTTACGCTGGACGATGCTTATACCGGGTTGATTGCCATGGACACGCTGCAAGTTGTAGTGCTGGAGGATCCTGCGGTTGACCTGTTTATCAGCCGGGTTACACGCCCCCGCCCCATAGAATATCAGAATTTACCGATGACCGTGGAATTCAGCATCGGCAACGCCGGATGGACTCCTTACAACGACTTTGTCTCGGTGGACCTGCAGGTCTATGACGAAATGAACGTCTTGCTCCATTCCGATACCCGCAGTCAGATGGTGGATTTGCAACCCGGCGCAACTGCCAGCCTGAGCATGCCGAATAGCTTCACTCCCCTTTTAGAAGGCGTTCTGCGCTTTGTGTTCAACATCAGCTCAGCGGATTCAAACCCAAACAACAACACTTATGAAGCGATCTGCACGGTGGTCTATCGCCACACAACCGGTGGTCCGGACACCTTCGGGTATCGCTTTGCCGATAGCAACGATCCGCTTGGCCCCACCTTTGATTGGATCGAGATCAGCGCAACCGGAACTTCGTCCATCATGTACGGCGTTCCCAGCTTCCACGGCGATGATAACTTCAGCGAAGCCATTCCCCTGGGTTTTTCCTTCCCCTTCTATGGAAGTAGCTATAGCACTGCTTACATCGACACCAATGGCGAAATCCTGCTGGCCCCGAATAGCTGGCAGAGGGATTATCCCAGCGATGGCTGGGAAAATGACGGCAATATGTTCAACTACATGTACCCGATTCCCGGCTACAATCAGATGCCCGCGCTGATCGCCGTATATTGGGACGATCTGCATGCCGATGAAGGCACCGGAGATGTGTATTTCCAGACCTTCGGTAGCGCACCAAATCGCTATACTGTGGTGCAATGGAACGACCTGCGCTTCCACTCCGGAACCAACCCCCAGGATCTGCTGAAATTTCAAGTTATCCTGCACGAGAACGGCTACCTCAAGATGCAGTATCACACTGTTGCCACCGGCCAAACCGGAGCCACCATTCCTCACGATAACGGCGCCAGCGCCACTATCGCCATCCAAAACCAAGCCGCAAATACCGGGCTCTTGTATCTGCGCGAGATAGTACAGAACAACACCTACATCGGTGTGGAACCCGCAGGGAACATGCTGCACGACAACCTTGCCATCCTGTTCTATTCCGGAGCCGACGAACAAGCGCCCATCATCACCCACAAAGCGAAGGGCAACACCTTCTTCCAGCAGCAGGAATTGCTTGCTACCATGATCGATATGAGCATGCCCATCGCCGCCACCCTGCACTATAACATCGGCTCCGGCTGGCAGCAAACCGCACCCACATCGGTTAGCGGTAACGACTATGCATTCAACATCGTCAATCTGCCTTTGGGCAGCACCGTGCAATACTATTTTGCGGCAACGGACAACGCCGGCAACTCCGCCCTTCTGCCCCCAAACGCTCCCAATGAGCATTACAGCTTCAAGGTTCTCCCCACGGCCGATGCCCAGGTGCTGATCGCCTACAGCGGCACTCAGGATTATAACCGCATCGAGTTACCGGTCTATGAGAACCTGCTGACCGAACTGAACATCCACTATGACATCTACAATTGGGAAGAATATGATAACTACCAGATTCCTTCCACCTACAAAGGAATCCTAGCCTATGCCAATACTGGCTCAGCCCACGATGCAATGCAATATTTTGCCAGCCAGCTAAGCTCTTATCTGGATTCCGGCACCATGGCAAATCCCCGCAATCTGTGGTTCTCCTCAGATGGTCTTGCCTCCAGCCAGCATGCGCATCCAAATTCCAGCAACATCCGCAGAATGATGAGCGGCTATTTCCGCACATACTATGTTCCCACCGGATTTGGGGGCGGCACAAACGGACTTGCCGGACCAAACAGCTTTACCTACGAACATGGCACGATCCTGGCATTACCCGGAACCCCGGTGGGTACAGTGAACATGGAATATCCGGTCTATGCCAATACCCCGGATTGCATCTTCCCGGAAAACGCCGCCGGAGACCCCTATTACGATACAGTTCCCTACCCGGAGATCGGTGCTCAATATATCTATGCCTTTGAAGATGGCCCGATCAACGGTCAAGCCTATCTCTACCACGGTGTGGCAGCCACCAGCGTGGAAACACCATCTTTCCGTACCCTGTATTTCAGCTTTGATTTCTCGCAGTTGAGCAATCCCGCCCACCGACATCAGTGGATGGATGATCTCATGGATTGGTGGGGTGTAAGCCCTTCTGCAACTGATGACAGCGCTGCTCCAGCTTCATACAGCGGCATCAACAAGGTCTATCCGAATCCCTTCAATCCAAATACGAGCATATCATATACTTTGGATAAAGCCGCCCCGGTGAAGATCGAGATCTTCAACCTCAGAGGGCAAAAGGTAAAAGAACTGATCAATGAGTTTATGCACACGGGTTCGTACACCGTGGCCTGGGATGGCACCGACAAGCACCACAACACTGTCGCCAGCGGAGTCTATTACCTTCGTTTTGTCACCCCGGAACACAGCCAAACCCGTAAAATCACCATGATTAAGTAAAGGGGAAAAACATGCAGAAGACAATTATCATCATCCTGGGCTTAGTGCTAAGCCTATCCTCACTTTTCGCCGGAGATTTCATCATCGGCGCCGGAACCGGAACCCAAAACCAAGTACCTGTTTATGGCTATGCCAACTTTGGCTGGAGCAAATTCTTCTATGACAATGCTGAATTGCAAGCCGCGGGTTATACTGAGCAACAAACCATCGAAAGAATCGCTTTCTACGTTGGAAACAGCCAAACTGATTATGTCATGGACAACCAACAGATATATATGGGATACTTCTATGACAGTCAGTATTCTTCCGCAAGCTATCAAAATCCCTTGTATCACAGCTTGGTTTTTTCGGGAAGCATCGCTTTTAATGGTCCCGGTTGGCTGGAAATCACCCTGGATACTCCATACACCTGGAATCCAAGCCCCGGCTGGAATCTGGAAATTCTGTGGGAAAACCGGGATGGATCGAGAATCGGAGGTCCCCCAAACTTCCGGTTTACCGCTACCGATAACTATAGCGCGGTTTACAAAACCGGAACAAGTTTCTCTACTACAAGCGGAACCCGTAGCAGAAACCACCGCCCCAACATCTGGCTGATGAGTTCTCCCACCGAACCGCCACCTCCAGCCTCAGCGCTCAGCCCCCTCGACGCTGCCCTTGAAGTGCCGATCGATACCATCCTGCGTTGGGAACACAACGGCGGCATGCCAAACAGCTACAATCTGTGGTTGGGCACGGACAATCCCCCCTCAAACCTGGTTAACGGGCTGAATATGGCCGAAACCCGCTATACTCCCGCGCAACGGCTGGACTATGCCACTACATATTATTGGAGAGTAATTCCCATCAACGATATCGCTCCCGCCTTCAATACTCCCATCTGGAGCTTCACCACTATGGACGACCCCTCGATCACGGATTACCCTCATCTGGAGACCTTCGATGGCACATTCCCGCCCACCGGCTGGACTCACTATTCCGGAGTCCTGAGTGATCCCATAACCTTTGGAAACCTGAATGGCAGCCAATGGGCACAAGACGATTGGCTAAACTACCCCGGGGCAGATAAAGCCGCCAGAATCAACATCTGGGGCAATATGAGCGGCTACTTGGTCTCCCCTCTGTTCAACGTTCCTTCGGACAACTATGTGCTGAAGATCGATGCCGCGGTTCTGCGCTATAACCAGACTCCCGAAGGCACCCCGCCAAACTACAGCAATACGGACGACCAACTCGCGATCCTGATCGGGGATGGATTTGGCTGGACTGTGGCAAATGTGGTGCGAGAGTATAATAACAATGGCTCCGAATATGTATTACACGATATCCCGATGACCGGAGAGACCATCACTATCCCTCTTAGCGGACATACCGGGCGCATCCGCGTGGCGATCTTTGCCGGGTCGCTGATCAGTAACGATGATAACGACCTCATGGTGAATAATTTCTGGATCGGTGATGCTAATCACGTGTATGCCGCTCCGGAAGCTGAAATCTCCTTGAATATGAACGGGATCCCCCTTCTGAACTGGACTGCGGTTCCATACGCCCGAAAATATAACATCTACAAAACTGATGATCCGACAATGGATTACAACCTATTCAAAAGTATTAGCGGGACCAGCCTGAGCTTGAGTCCCACCGAAAGCAAAGCATTTTTCAAAATCACGGCAGAGTAACGATACTCTGAAAACCCTCTAATTCGTAAACTGTTATCGCACATTACGAGGTACCCCCCGGGGTGCCTCGTTCTTTATCACATGAAAAGGCTATCTGTTCTTTACAATTTTTCTTAGCTGCCTGGACGCGCCACTACCGCGAAGGAGATAGATACCTTTGGGGCTTGGCTTCCCTTCGCTGTCTTTGCCGTCCCAGACAGTTTCACCTTTGGTCAGCTCCAGAGAACGGATTAACTGACCCTTGATATTGAAGATATCGATGCTGTTACCTTGGATAGGTAATGAGTTCTCCTGTTTGATCTTGATCCTTATTTCATCTTTCATGGGGTTCGGATAAGCCGAGATTTCGTTTATCATCGGGCTTTGAACTTCGTCAGCCACCGGCACCTGACCATTGGGCAGGAGCTTGGTGATTAGCTGGGTTCTTCCATTACCCCAAGCCCAGTACACGCAACCTTCGCTGTCCATGGCAAGCAGAGCTGTGGATGCCATGCCGATACCTGCAGAATGGTAATTGCTAAGGTTTTCCCCCTCCTGTTGCCATGTCCAGTTCAATTCTCCACCTCCTGTGAGGTTGGCAAGAGTTGCATCCCAAGCCGACGATAAGCCACATATAAATATCCCATCTTCATGTACCAAAGTGGAATGCACCCATTTTACAACTGTGTGGTCTACATCAAACATGTATGTTAGCTCATTGATTTGTAAGCGATAAGCCATAATATGTGTATCGGGGAATGCTTCGAAAGAGCCGACTATAAGATAGCTGTCATCTTCAGGGTTGAGAGCTATGGTTAAACCTGTGCGATACGCCCAGAATAATCCAGGTATATCAATGCGGTTGACGATGTTGCCCATAGGATCAACCTCCAGAATTGAGGCTGTACCAATGCTCAATTGACAGGTAATGAGTACATTGCCATTGTCCATGAGTGCCAGATCATAGGCTTCCGCTCCCCGTTCCTGGTAGGGGCTGCTGGCATCCAATGGGTAATAAGCAGTGGCAAGTGTATCACCCGTAGCTGAAAAGCGGTAGAAGCAAGCCATTGACTCATCAATATAGCGCAAGGTTTTGCCCACCGCAACTATCTCATTATTGGGCGCTCGTAGAGCTTTATTGAAATGCGCTCGTTTAGGATTGGGTATGCTATACTCTTCAGAGATTAGTGTAAAATTTCCACTACTATCAATCGACCAAAGATTGATATACCAGTCTCCAAGGAGAGCCGTTATGGCAGCAGTAATAAAGGTAACGGCATCGTTTTCATCAATATCAACTCCAGCAATTGTGAGAAAAATAGTATCTCCTCCCATCAAATGTCGCCAGAGTAGATTACCGGAAGGATCAAGTTTGGTAATGCTTAGATACTGTGTATGTGGCCCGTAATTGTAATCTAAGTTTCCCAGAACAACCACGCAGTTATCGGAGCATACAAAGATGGACCTTGATGATATCGCGCAATCTTCAAAATATTCAGAATAGACATATCCGCTTTGGGCAAACACTGTGCTGCAGATGGCCAGGGTAAGCATGGTAAGTAACACTCGAAATGATGTGTTCACGGTTTCCTCCCAATTAGTTTCTTTATCCAGAGAGACACACTCTAGTCTATCTGTAAACGATGAAGTAAGCTCAGCTACCAAAGGGCATGTCTTCATGAACTTCTGCCGAGCATCAAAGACCTTTATGGACATCGTTGCAAGATCAAAGATATTGTCAAGGTTCTTGTTTGTTTTAGATTCCCATTCGGTCTCCAGCTTTTCTAAGCTCATTTCAAGCTGATATCATCCCGTTATCATCGTATGAGCACAGCACAATAAGGGCTTGATATCCGGATAGAACCAGCTTCATCCATCCGGGAAAGAGCGGCGGATACTTTGGAGCATAGTAGAAGTGACATCCTGGCGCTTGCAAACGGCTGGAAGCCGTCTCCACTCTGCCGTTTTTACCTTCTGCTAACACGGAGCAGGATTCCTCTTGACCAAAAAACAAGTGATCGGGAAGCTGGTTCTATAAGAAATAGTCTAAGGAGAAAGACATGCTGAACACAAACGAATACTTCGATGGCAAAGTAAAATCAATCGCTCTTGCCAATACTCTGGGCAAATCCACCGTCGGCGTGATGGATATTGGCGAATATGAATTCGGTACCAGCACCGTGGAATATATGACCGTGGTATCCGGTTGCTTGATCGTGAAGCTACCTGGCGCTACCGAGTGGAAGAAATATTGCCAAAACGAGACCTTTATTGTTCCCGCGAATGAGAAATTTCAGCTTAAAGTGGAAGAACAAACCGCATACCTTTGCCGCTACGAGTAGGGGCTTGGGGGGAGATGGCGTGGTGGGGAGATGGTGAGATAGCCAGGTAGGGAGATGGTGAGGTGGCCAGATGGGGAGTTTTTTTAGCTCTCGCGGAGGGCTTTTAGCAGCAACGCCAGAGTCTCATCCGGGTTATCCACGCTGATGACGCGTTTATCTCCGTTATCAAAGGTGATCACGATTTCCCCAAGGGCTTTGGTGAGTTCGCGAATCTTGGAGATTACGATGTAGTTCTTGCCCAGATGCTCGTCTTTGTATTCAAAGATATTCTGCATAAATGGAGCCTCAGTAGCGTTTCAGGTTGCAGCCCTGGCTGAATGTTTCGCCGGGCCGGAGGTATTCGGCATAATCCGGATCGAATTCAATGAGGGTATAATCCGGATCATCGTAGCCGCTGAAATATTGGTCGAAGAAAAAGCAGCGCTCAGAGGCATCGGCCTTGAGCGCTGCATTATTTACGATGGAGGCAAATCCTCTGAGGCGAATGTATCCGGTTTGACCATCCTCGGTCAGGGGAATGCAGATCTCCACATTTTTATTACTTTGGATCTGAGCAACCTTGGAATCTCCTGAGAATGTGGCAAAGAAATAGCGTTCTTCATGCAAGAAAAGCACCACCGGGCGCACTCGTGCCTGGTTTTTGTCGCTGGTGGCAAGATACACATATTGGTTTTGCCGGATCCATGCCAGCAGTTCTTGTTGCAGGGCGGATTCGTTGGTTTTTGCCATGTTGCTTTGTCCTTTATTCGTAGAAGCGACATCGTGTCGCTTACAAACGGCTGGAAGCCGTTTCTACTATTTGGGGAAGGATACTCCGTTGATGAAGGCCTGGTTTTCTGCCAGAGGGTTATCGCGGGAATCGCGGGGCAGGGCTTCGATCGTATGAACGATGTTCATGCCACGAGTAACTTTGCCAAATACGGTGTGTTTTCCGTTCAACCAAGGAGTGCCATCTTTTTTGGTAACGATAAAGAATTGGCTGCCATTGGTATTGGGACCACTGTTTGCCATGGCGATGGTGCCATAGAGCACTTCAGCTCTCAGCACTTTGGAGGTCAGCTTGCCTTCGAAGTTTACAAGATTCTTGTAAAATTCGGCAGTATTCTTTTTGAGCGGTTCAAAGCCCTGTGCTGCCTGGCATTCTTTCACCACAGCTGCGATATCCGCGTTCGGAGTGCGGTTGTTCTGCATATGGGGTACGATCAGTTCGCTCCAGATGGCTTCTGCTTGTTCGTCGGTAGTGATTTTTCCGGTGATTTCTTCACCGGGGCCATAGGCTTCGTCTTCAAACATATAGCCGGGGCCGCCCTGGCCATCGTTCATGCGGTTGTCGTCTTTGGTATTGGGATCGCCGCCCTGGATCATGAAATCCGGGATTACACGGTGGAAGTAGGTGCCATTGTAAAAGCCTTCGGAGCTGAGCTTGACGAAGTTTTCCACGGTTTTGGGAGCCAGATCGGGCCAAAGCTCCAATTCTATCTCGCCATAAGATGTTGTTATTACTGTTTTAACTGTGTTCTGAACAGTTTCTTTCACTGGTGCCTCCTTGGCAGGTGTGATTTGGGTCCGATTCTGGGTATAGAGCATGGTAAGCCCCAAGACCAGAATAGCAGGGATCAGGATCAGCGGAAGATAGTTCTTCTTGATTTTCATGCTGTGTCTCCTTTTCTGATATTATAGTTTATTAACCGGATGTCTCCGGAATCAATCTCTACAAAGCTGTGATGCGAAATCCAATCTCCGCAATTGGCATAGCTGCCGCCTTCCATCGGGATCAGCTCTGGAAAGTGGCTGTGCCCCATGATCACATAGTCTGCTTTACCGCTGCGGATTTGGGCGCGCGCATAGTCGTGCAGTCCGCGGTTCTTCTTCTTGCGGATCGGGGGTGGGTCTTTGCGGGCACGGCTGCTGCGGGAAAGCTTGCTGCCCAAGCCCAGCGCCAAATCCGGGTGCAAGAGACTAAACACCTTCTTGGTGAAGGGAAAGCGGATGATCCGCCGGAACAACTGGTAACGCATATCATTCACGGTGTGTGTATCGCCATGGCAGACGAGGATTTTCTTGCCGTCAGCTTCCAGAAGGAATGTTTCATCCACCAATTCCACATTGATGTAATCCGGCAAGAAGTTGCCAAACCAGAAATCGTGGTTTCCACTGATGTGGACAATGCGGCAGGAAGCCTGGGAAATCTCATAAAGCTTCACTAACAAAGGGAAATACTGTTTGATGATGGTAAAATTCCAATCGAACCACAGATCAAAGATGTCGCCGGCCAAAATCAAGAGATCGTATTTACCGATGATGCTATCCAAAAAGTCCAGCACAATCGCGCTGTTTTCCAGATCCTCGGCATTGGCCTTGCTGTATTTGTAATGAAGATCAGAGATAATGCAGATTTTCATTTACTTCGCCATGATATAATGCACGATATTCAAGCCGAAGGAAAGGGCAATCTCGCGCAGCTCCGGAGGGTTGCCGTGGGTATCAGGATCTGCCCAGCCGTCGCTGATATTGGTTTCGTAGGTATAGAGCATCATCATGCGGCCGTTGTCGTCGAACAAGGCGAAGGCCTGGGGAGCTTTGCCGTCATGCTCATGAATCTTGGGTAGGCCGGAAGAAAAATCGTAATATGAGGTGAACAGCGGATGCATAGCATCAAGTTCGACCAGTTCCCGCTCCGGGAAGACGCGCTTGATCTCGCGGCGAAAGCTTTCGTCCATGCCATAATCGTCGTCGGCATAGAGAAATCCACCCCGTAGCATCCAGGTTCTTAAAGCACTTACTTCTGCCTCGGAAAAGCGTATGTTACCGTGTCCGGTGAGGAACACAAAGGGAAAATCAAAGAGTCTGCTATCGCTGGCTTTCACCACGGTTTGGTCGGTCGGAATGAAAGAACCAAGCACTTGATTGACATATTTGGCAAGGTTTGGCAGCACTTCAGGGTCATTGTACCAATCCCCGCCTCCATCATATTGCAAGCGGGCAAAGCCGGTTCGGACGGGGTTTTCCACCACCGCGTTGATCGAGCTGAGGAGCAGGGCCAGGATCAGGACAAGGGCTGTGGAGAGGCTGAAGTATTTCATCATATTCATCAATTCGCTATCTTGAGTCCGATGCTGATGATCCCGTCACCCACGATGGCGTAGAAGCAATTGGCATAGCTATCATAGGCGGAAAGGCTGAAGATATCTTCTTTGAACGTGATGGTGGACAGGGTTTCCCCCCGGTGAGCATCGATCACGTTGATGATCTTGGAGGAGGGCACGATGGTAATGGATTTGTCCAATCGGGGGTCGTCTTCGGGAGCGATGCGGCTGGGCTCCAGATAGCCAAGGTCTGTAATCGGGCTGCTGATATCCAGTTGCCAGATCTGCGAGCCGTCTTCTTTGAAGCCAAAAGCAGTATCCCCGTCCAAGCAGACCATCAGGATATTATCGCTTACAAACAAGGAGTTTATGCGGTGCTCAAAGGATTTCTTCCAGATCAGCTCCCGGTTTTTCTTTTCAAAGGCGATCAGGTTGTTATCTGCCGCGAGATAGATTGTGTCCATGCTAAAGACCGGGGCACTGGTAACCTGATAGGGCAGGGTCGCGCTCCACAATATATCCAGCTCGATGTTGCGCGCCGGCAAGTTTACGATGCGCTCCAGATACTTGAGCAGGTTCTGGGTATCCACCACGATTGTATTGGGGATCTGATCCAGGCGGAGCGTGGCGTTGCGCTTCACGTTGATTCTGGTGCGGTGCAACAGCTGATCCAGAAACCTGTTGCCAAACAGCATGTAAGCGGTCGCCACCAGGGTTAGCAGGATAATGATGCCGGTGCTGATCTGCAATCGGTTCAGCTTCCTGCGGCGCGGTTTGATCAAGCGTGAGCGACCATCGATGATGATCCACAGGGGGTTTGCCGACGTGGCAAAGGACTCCACGTAGTGATCCAGACTTGCCGGATCGCTGTAAGTTTCAAAGACTTTGGCGCACAGATTGCCGCTAAGCGCCAGGAAGCGCTGGTTTTCTCCGATGAAAACCCGGTTTACCTTCACCGCGATATCACGATCCGAGAAACCCAGGAGATTCAGCTTTTCCAGGGTTTGCATCTGATGATGCCGATAGTCCACTCCGATCGAGCGCAGTTTCTTGCCGTCCGAGAGCCCGCAGAAAATCCGGCCAAACTGAACAAAGAAAAGCTCGTGGTCATACACCACGGCAAAGAATACGGAAAGCCCCTTCTCCATAAGCTGGCTCTTGCGCAGCATGGCGTGCAGTTTCCAGTGGAGCTCATTCATAAAGGCTTTCAGCCACTTTTCCACTTCCGCTTTGCTGATGCTGCCCACAACGGAGTTGCGCACTGCCAGCCGCAGCTCGGCAGCCATTTCATCCAGGTGCAGATTCTCTTCAGGGTGCCACATCGCCAGGATCCATCCAAAGCGGCCATCCTGGCTGAGGTTCTTTTCTACAAAGGTATATGGCGGGTTGTCGTGCAGGCCCTGAATCGCGATCATCTTAACTCCACCACTTGATGAAACTGCGATAGCTGACGCGCATCAGGGTGGGGATGTTCATCAGCATATTGGTGTAAGAAGCGTTTGCCAGCGGGCACCAGCACTCTTTGTGATGAATGCTTTTGCGCTCTGTTTTGGCCTTTGAGGAAAACCATATCTTCCGGAACTTGTAGCCGTTTTCACGCAGGTTGCCCAGGGATTTGGCTTTGATGCAGCAGCTCCAGACATCGCCATCCGGAGAGATCTGGCAAGAAGCGAGGCCGGAGTAACAGGGAATTACTTGCTTTTCGTCGCGCATGATCTCTTTCACGAGGTTGTAGTATTCGATGCGGAAGGCCATGGTGATCTTGCTCATGCCTTTGTACTTTTCATTCTTGATGCGGTGGATGAGGTAGTCGATGGCGGATTTGTAGGCCACCTTGCCGGGAGTGATATCCAGCCCCATGGTATCCAATTCCACGCGCTCTTCGGCGATTTCGGTGATGTAGCTATCCGGTTGCAGGCGCAGTAGTTCGTTTGCCACAGAGTAAAAGCTCTCCACGTTGAAGCGGGAGATCACGGTATGAATCCCAACCTGGAGATTCGGCATTCTCAGCGCTTTCAATTGAGTGAAGGTGGAGATCGCTTTTTTATAATTCCCGGGCACGTTGCGAATCTCGTCGTGCTGCGCTTCGATGCCGTCGATGGAAACATTGATGATGATCTGGGCTTTGGGGCAAGCCAAAGCGATGGCTTCTACCTTTTCCACGATAGTGCTTACCAGCAGCCCATTTGTGGGGATGTTGATGATCCGGGGTCTGGATATCTTGTAAATGGCGGACACCACTTCTGTGATATCGCTGCGCAAAAAGGGCTCTCCCCCGCTGAAAGTGATCCAATAAGGACTTTTGCCTACGCTGCGGAATATCTTTGCATATTCCTCCGGGCTGAGGTTATCGGCCTTCTTCTTCCAGATTCTGCAGGTGTTGCACCGCGAATTGCAGGAATAAAGCAGGCTCACGGTGTAGTTCATGGGCAGAATCCTGGGGAGGCCGATATATCTGGCCAGCCAATATCCGATGATGCGTATCATGATAGAAAGCATGTGTATCCTTATCTTTTAAGCTGTTTTGTGCTGTGAGCGATCTCCCAGGCAAAAGGGTTCTTCCCTCTCACATAAAAATCCCAGGTGCCCAATGCACGGCAATAGATTTCCAGAAGAACCGCAAGCGCCAGGCGGACTGCTGCCTGAGGCTGCTCGGTGAGCTCTTCTTTGAGAATAGTGATCAGGGTGCGCTTGTCTTGCGAGATTACCTGATAATTCTGTTTTGCTGCCAGCCACAGATGTCCGTTTTGGATGCGGCGGCGTTGTTTGATAAAATCAGCGATGTTCTCCGGGCCCTTGTTGTGGATTATGGCTTCCGGAATATAGCGCAGAGTCAGGCCTTGTTGTTTCACAATGGCTTCGATGCTGGCTTCATCCACCGCGGAATCTTTGGGTATGGAATCCATCACTTTGCGGAATGCGATCATTTCGCCCAGTTTTGGTGAGATCAGCGCCATGCGGTGATGCAAGCGCCAAAGCAGATTCACTGCATAGCCGATGAAGCTCTTGGAATCATTCACGGGGACAGGTCTGCCTCCGCTGGCACCCAATGCCGGATCCCGAAAGGCAGAGACGATCAGTTCAATGGTATCTTCTGCCGGGATCACATCCCCGGAGATCACCACCAGCACCTGCTCTTGGGCGTGTTTCATAAAGAGGTTAATCGCGCTGGATTTGCCTTCTCTTCGGGCTTGGGTGTACAGGCTAACATCAGGGTTTTGCAGAGCGTAATCCCGCACTATATCGTCAGTGCGATCTGTGCTGGCGCTGGATACCACGATGATTTCGCGGATCGAGACCTCAGATAGCTTTTGGCTTGTCAGCGCCTTCAGCAGGTGCAGGATATTGGCTTCTTCATTGTGCGCAAAGACTCCGATGCTACAGCTAATCTTCATTGTCTCAAGTGGGCAGTTGTCTTCCCGGCAGGCTGTGCGGAATGCCTTTGTTGATGGCGTCCAAAATTCCGTTGATGAACTTTCCGGTGTGCTCGCTGCAGAACTTCTTGGCGATCTCAATGCCTTCGTTGATGATCACTGCCGCAGGAGTATCGGTGAACATGAGTTCATACACTGCCACGATCAGGATGCTTTTATCCAGATGCGCAATGGATTCCAGAGACCAATGCTCGGTATATTTATCTATTTCTGCTTCGATATCCTCGATATTGATGATGGTGTTCTTCACCAATTCATCGGCAAAAGCGAAGAGCGAAGAACTGGGGCTGATGTTTTCCGCGGAAGTGAGTTGTCTGAGAATCTCGGGATACTCGTTCAACAAACCATACTCCCGGAAATCGGCAGTTACTTCCGCAAAATCCAGCGCATAAATGCACTGAACGGCGAACTCGCGCGCTTTACGACGCTGACCCATTGTTCAACTCCCGCATGAGGCTAACCATTTCCACAGCATTGCTGGCTGCTGAAAAGCCCTTGTTTCCGGCTTTAGTCCCGGCTCTTTCGATGGCCTGATCCACACTATCGGTGGTCAACACCCCAAAGATCACAGGTTTACCGCTAACCAAACCAGCCTGCGCCACTCCCTTGCTTACTTCCGCAGATACATACTCGAAGTGCGGAGTGGAACCCCGGATCACCGCGCCAAGGCAGATAACCGCATCCGTATCGGGGTTTTCAGCTGCTTTCTGAGCCACCAGGGGGATCTCGAAGGCACCTGGTACCCAGATAACCGTAATATCCTCTTCACGCACCTCGCTACGGCGCAGAAAATCCAAAGCTCCTTCCAGCAACTTTCCACTGATAGCCTCGTTGAAGCGGCTTACAACTATGCTGAATCGATAGCCTTTGGAAACCAGATTTCCTTGTATTGTTCGCATTGATAGCTCCTTTAACCTAAAAAGGTCGATTGTGGGTCAAGATAAATAAGTGCGGAAAACATTCAAGGAAAATCTTCATTAATAGCGTTGCCAGTCTTCCCAAAGCGGATCCACCACCAGAAGATCTCTGTTCAACAGACTCTTCAGCTCCGCTATGCTCTTGCCATCCAGCGTGTAGCCTTCGTGGTTGAAGACGCAGGAGGGCAAGACCAGAGTGCTGCTCTCCGGTGCTTGAATCTGGGAGATGATATCGGCTGCGGTGATCAGCCCCGCCACCGAGATGAACTCACCAAAGAAGTCGTTGCGTATCACCTGCAGGCTCAGCAAGCGGTTCTCCAGGCGGACAGAGAGGGCTTTGACCACCTTCTCCATCAAGCCCAGGGCACTTTTGGAGCACAGGAAATGATAGTTTGTTTCGCTCTTTCTCAATTCTTTCAAAAACGCCCGTTTCCTTTGTTTGAAGTTCTCCTCGCCAAGCCGAAGCATCCCGATGCCGTTTTCGATCTGCGGATAGTCTTGGTAGAATTCCTCTTCCGGAACCTCCCAACCTGCCAGCACATAGAATTCATCCGCAGGATAGACAAAATCAATCTCGGTAAACATTTCAAAGTCGTTGATCAGTTCCAGAAGATCCTCTGCTAGCTCGGCATCAAACGGCTCCAGCGGTGTCAGGTGGTCCCGGAACTGGGTTAGCCCAACGGGCACGAGCCCGACGGACTCCACATTCAGATCAGGCGCGGCAAGATCCATGATGCTATGCCTTAGTTCGATCCCATCATTATATCCGGGAACAATGACCATCTGCACATGAAACGAGATTCCGCAATCTGCCAGACGCCGCATCAGGGGCAAGGGGTCCATCTTTTTGGCAGAGCGGATCATTTGCTGCCTCAACCGGGCATTAGTGGTATGCAGCGAAACATACAAGGGGCTGATATGCTGATCACAAATACGCTGGATCTCTTCCTCTTTCAGATTGGTGAGCGTGATGTAGTTACCATACACAAAGGAGAAAATATAGTCGTCATCCTTGGCATACAGAGTTTTACGCATCCCGGGAGGCATCTGGTCGATAAAGCAAAAAATACAATGGTTGTTGCAATTGCGGTGTTTATAATCAAAGGGGATTATTCCCAGGGGACGGGCGGATTCGCGGTATATGGTCAGCTCTCGTTTACTACCATTGGGTGATGCCAGGCAAAAGTCCAGCTTGAAATCCGAGCCATAAAACTCCAGATCCAGGAAGTCCCGTATCTGTTCCCCGTTTAGCGTAAGGATCTTTTCATCGGGGCGGATCCCTGCCATCGCGGCCAGGCTATCCGGTTCCACGCTCTTGATCTTAAGCGGCATCAGCGTAGCCCCACCGGAATCTGCAGGTGGAAGCAGCTACCTTCTCCCGGGGTGGAAATTGCGCTAATCTGCCCACCCAAAAGTGCCACGATCTTGCTGGATATGCCCAGCCCCAGGCCCAGCCCGGGATATGCCCGGGTCATGCTGTTATCTGCCTGTTCAAATGCGTCAAAGATATACTTCAGTCGATCCGCTTCGATGCCGCATCCAGTGTCTTCCACCTCGATATCCAGCCGGGGATGATCATCGCCGGACTTCGCCAGATGCACCCGCAGAGTCACAGAGCCGTTGTTCGTGAACTTGATCGCGTTTGATATCACAAAGCTGAGAACACGCTCCACCTTTTCTTCATCCACGATCATTATGGGTAGGTTTGCGTCTATTTGCAACACCGGCTTCAGGTTTTTCCCTGCGATCAGGGGGCGATAGTGGCGCCAAATCCGATCCACCAGCGCATTGGGATCGCAGTCCACCGGATGCAAATCGGTCTTCCCCATTTGCAAATTCGACAGATCCAGCAGATTTCCGATCAATAGAAGCAGCTTTTTCCCGCTATCCAGGATCACTTCCACATAGTCCGCCTGCTTGGCATCCATCTCCGTATTTTTCAACATCTGCGCAAAACCCATGATGGCATTCATTGGCGTGCGGATTTCGTGGCTGACATTGGTAATGAAGGCATTTTTGGCAATCGTTGCCGCGTCCGGAGCCGGAAGGGGCGCAGCCGTGCGCGGGGGAAGCGAATGGTGATGCTTTTTCTTTTTCTTCATGTGTTGCGAATCCTGTCGTATCTGAATTTAAAGCGTTTGATTCCCTCAAAGATGGTTCTGGCAAGGCGCTGTTGATACTCATCGTTAACCAATAACCGCTCTTCCTCAGGATTTGAGATAAAGCCCAGTTCAATAAGAATGGAAGGCATAAAGGCACCTCTTAAAACATAGAAATTTGCTTGTTTGACTCCGCGGTCATAGGATTTTGTGCCGGCGATCAGGTTTTGCTGAATGCTGCCGGCAAGTTCGTTGCTACTCTCCAGATGTTCGGTCTGGCTCAGATCACTGAGAATGAAATCCAGATCATCATATTTGCTGCGGGCAGACGCTCCGCCTTCATATAGCTCCACCACCTGGTTTTCCAGGGCTTCCACCGCGCGCGCGTCAGAGGTCATAGCAGTTGCCAGATAATAGGTCTCAATCCCGGTGGATGTAGCGGATTTTGAAGCATTTGTGTGGATACTGACAAAGAGATCTGCCCTGTTGTCGTTGGCGAACTTGGTGCGATCACCCAGGGAGACAAAGCGGTCGTCGGAGCGGGTCATCAACACGCGGACATTTAGCTCTCTCTCCAAGAGCTGCTTTAGTTTCAAAGCCACCGCCAGATTTACATCTTTTTCCTTGGCTTTCATTTTTTTACCCACTGCCCCGGGGTCTTTCCCTCCATGCCCGGGATCCAGGACGATTACCTGAACACTGTGATCCACGGGTTTGGGAATCCGCAAAACACCGTCCGCAAACCTATGCTCGTTCGGAAAGTGTAGTGGCAGGTGCTCCGTGAAGAAGATACTGGGCAAATAGTATTCTCCGCCAATGCGGGTCAGCGGATAGTGCATATTGAAGGAATCCAATTTGTAGCTATAAAAAGAAGTTCCTTCCAAATAGATAAAGGTCTCACCATATATGTGCAAATACAAGCGTTGATCCGTGCGATCTTGCTTGTGAATGCAGCGTAAGATGGGAGCCAGATCCTTGATGGCAAGATACTGCACGCCTTCAATCTCTGTTTCGGCAATGTTGTGTCTGGTGCTTTCTCCCTGAATCTGGATTCTTAGGGCCCTGCCCAGGCTAAAGCACAGCAGGATCACGATCAATAGATACACTTTTTTCATAAATTCTCTCCCTGCAGCGCGTTACTGTTCGCCGCATCCCCGCCCCGGATAAAGCGGGGAGTCCAGTGGTCATCGCTGGATAGTTGTTGGATATACACCTGCTCAAAACCCAGAGCGATTGCGGTATCCAACACTTCCTGATATTCTTCCGGCAGAATTCCTCTGCCCAGCTCCGGATACTCATTTGCTTTACCCGCAGGATAATACTGCCCCATCAGGCTCAGGGCAAGCCGCGTACCAAACTCATCGGCGAGCAGGTGCAGGCTCTGTTTTACGCCCGCCAGTCCGTGGGGTAGGACCAGCATGCGAACCATCAGTCCCCTGCTGGCGATCCCATCAGAATTCACCACGAGGTCTCCGCACTGCCGGTGCATTTCGCGCAGGGCAGCAAGCGCTACCTGCGGATAATCCTCGGCATTGGAGTATTTGCGGGCATAGATCTTGTGATAATATTTGTAATCCGGCAGATAGATATCCACCAGACCTTCCATTTCCTGAAGCGTTGAAGTCTTTTCGTAAGCGCTGCTATTCCACACGATCGGGATTATCAGCGCTTTGTGTTTGGCACTTCGGATGGCATGCGCGAGCTGCGGGCTGAAGTGTGAGGGAGTAACCAGGTTGATGTTGTGCGCTCCCTGTCGTTGAAGCTCCAGCATGATAGCTACCAGTTCCTCTTCCGTGATGGTGTTTCCATGCCCGTTAAGGCTGATCAGGTGGTTTTGGCAATACACACACAGCAGGTTACAGTGGGAAAAGAAGATCGTGCCACTACCCCGGGTGCCGGAGATCGGAGGTTCTTCCCCGAAAAGCAATTGCGCGAGATTGATCTTCAGCTCCGCTTTCGCGCCGCAGAACCCAACGCTTTGGAAGCGGTTCACTCCGCATTCCCTGGGGCAGATTCGGCAGTCTTGCAGCAGAGCAGGCTGGTTCACAGTTTGAATGCCCCCGGCAAAAGAAGTGCCATCGTGGTTTCAAAGGTTTCGTTGCGATTGGCGTAAACTACCGGAAGATCCGGAGCAAACTCACTGATCACCTGCCGGCAAGCGCCACAGGGAGGGAAGATTTTATCGCTATCCACATAGATGGCAATGGCGGTGAAATCTTTGTGACCCTCGCTCACGGCCTTGAAAATGGCGGTACGCTCGGCACATATCGTCAAAGAATATGATGCGTTTTCCACATTGCAGCCGGTATAGATGCTGCCATCGCTGCATTTTACCGCGCTGCCCACTTTGTATCCGGAATAGGGCACATAGGCTCGCTCAGCGGCTTGCTGAGCTTTTTGTAACAGTTCGTTGAGATCTCTGTTCATTAGACCTTTTCTCCTTATGCCAGAAGCGACAGAATGATGCCCCCGGCGATTACGGAACTGATCTGGCCGCCAACGTTTACGCTAACTGCGGGCATCAACAGGAAGTTGAAGGGATCTTCTTTTTGCCCCATTTGGTGAATCACCCGCGCGCTCATCGGAAACGCGGAAATACCGCAGGCTCCGATCATCGGATTCACTTTTTCTTTGCGCACAAGATTTATGAGTTTGGCAAAAAGCACTCCCCCGGCGGTATCGAAGATGAAGGCGATCAAGCCTAAAACCAGGATGAAGAGGGTCTGCGGTCTCAGAAAATACTCGCCCTGCATCTTGCTGGCGATGGTGATGCCCAGAAGAATGGTAACTACATTGCCCAATTCATTTTGGGCAGATTTGGATAGGCTATCCAGCACTCCGCATTCGCGCAGCAGATTGCCGAACATCAAAAATCCGATTAGCGCCAATGATGCCGGAACAAAGATGCCGGCTACGATCGTGATGGCGATCGGGAATAGGATTTTGAGGGTCTTGGAGACATCACCGCTATGATAATCCATGCGGATCTGCCGCTCTTTTTTGGTGGTAAGAGCCCGGATTACCGGTGGTTGGATGATCGGCACCAGAGCCATATAGGAATATGCTGCCACGGAGATCGGCCCCAAGAGGTGGGGCGCAAAGCGATTGGCGACGTAGATCGAGGTGGGGCCATCCGCGGCACCAATGATGCCAATCGACGCAGCTTCTTTGATGTCGAAACCCCAAGCCGCTGCCATCAGGATGGTTACGAATATACCAAATTGTGCCGCGGCACCAAAGAGCAACATAAAGGGATTTTTCAAGAGCGGAGTAAAATCTATCATGGCTCCGATCGCGATAAAGATCAATAGCGGAAACAGCTCTGTGTCGATCCCGGCGCGGAAAAGCACAGTTAGAGGCCCATGCTCACCTATTGCCGCGGAATTCGGGATGTTCGCCAATATCGTACCAAACCCGATCGGTAGCAGCAAAGCCGGTTCATATTTTTTGTTTATGGCAAGCCATATCAATACGATGCCCACGACGATCATGATCACTTGCGAAAGCTGAAAGTCCATCAGGGCGGAAAGCATTGTTCCCATTCTTACTCCAATTAGTCTATTAAAGTGCATTCTAAGGATGCGCTTATTTTTGTCAAGTCTGCTCGCAGATAATTATCTGATTAGCTTGTTTCGCACCAAATCAACGAGCTTTTGGTGAACCTGATTTTATGCTGTTATCAAGCTATGGGCATGGCAGCAAAAGAGCTTGATCTCAGCTTCAGCAAAGCCCGGCTGCTGCAGCCGGGCACCGGGATAACTTCGGCAAGAGGCTCCGGCAGAAGTTCCCGCTTTGGTTGCAGGCTTTGTGGCGGATTCTCGGTGGCAAAAAAATTGGCGGTCCGAGAACCGCCATAAGTAAACAAAGCCTCGAAAAACTGTGTTTTTTAGTTCGAAATCCCCCGGTCTGCGGTCTTTACAAAATCCACAAACACGCGTTGGAACTCGCCCAGTTCCATGCTTTCCGCTTTGGCCAAAGCCTGGGTAGTATTTAGTTTGCTGCGGTAAAACAGATTATAAACTTCTTTGATGCCGGCGATAGTGTCGTTCGAGAAGCCTTTACGCATCAAGCCCACGCTGTTCAAGCCAACCGTCAGATAAGGATTTCCCTGGCCCCTGGAGAAGGGCACGATGTCTTTTTTCACAGCGGAAGCGCCCCCGACAAAGGATTGAGTTCCGATATGGACAAACTGATGCACGGCAGTCACACCGCCGATGGTGGCATAATCGTGTACGTGGACGTGTCCGGCAAGCTGCACTACATTGGCGATGATGCAGAAGTTGCCGATCTGGCAATTGTGCGCGATGTGCACATACTCCATCAGCAGGTTATTGCTACCCACCACGGTATCTTCGTCCATCTGGTTGCTGCGGTTCACCGTGACAAACTCGCGAATGGTGTTGTTGTCCCCGATTCTGAGTTTGGTGGGTTCCCCGGCAAATTTGAGATCCTGGGGGTCGGTGCCCAAAACGGCAAAGGAATAGATCTTGTTGCCATTTCTGATGGTGGTGTAGCCATCCAAAATCACGTTGTTGTGCAGGATGTTGTCATCTCCCAAAACCACGTTCTCACCGATCACGCAGTAGGGGCCGATCTTGCAATTTGCGCCAATCCGGGCGCCGTCTTTGATGATCGCGGTTGGATGAATATTGCTCATACATTCCTCTTCGTAATCATTGCCATGAAGTCACCCTCAGCCACTTTCTCGCCGTTCACAAAGGTATCTCCGTGCATTTTGGCGAGTGAGCGTTTGAGCGAAATCACAGTTAGTTCATAGCGCAGGGTATCTCCGGGCATTACCGGTTTGCGGAATTTCACGTTGTCTATAGAGGCAAAATATGCCACATACTCCTGCGGGTTTTCCAGTTGATTGAGCAGCATGATGCCGCCGGCCTGGGCCATGCCTTCGATGATCAGTACACCCGGCATGATCGGATGCCCGGGGAAATGCCCCTGGAAGAAGGGCTCGTTGATGGTTACGTTTTTCATTCCCACGATGCTTTCACCCGGCACAAATTCCAGGATTTTATCCACCAAAAGGAAGGGATAGCGGTGGGGGATGATGCGCATGATGGCGTTGATATCAAAGACCACTTCCTTGTTTTTGGTCTTCTGATAGATCTTCTGCAGCTCTTGCTTTTTTTGGATTTGGCGCAGCTTTTTCACCAGCTCCACATTGGTCTTGTGCCCGCTGCGGGCAGCCAGGATATGGCCCTTGATCGGAACTCCCAAAAGCATGATATCGCCCAGAAGGTCGCAAACTTTGTGGCGCACAAACTCGTTGTGATAGCGCAAAGGGTGACTGTTCAGGATGCCTTCGGAAGAGACCGTGACCTTATCGTGGTAACCGAAAACCTCCTGCAAATGGTTCAGATCATGGTCGCTGATGCCGGGTTCCGCGATTACCAAAGCGTTTTCCAGGGAACCGCCTTTGATCAGGCCCATCTCTTTGAGTTGCAGAATTTCTTTGATAAAACAAAAAGTGCGGGCTCCGGCAAATTCCTTTTCATAGACATCTATATTGGGCAGCCAGGTGTATTGCGTGCCCAGATAGGGATGCTTGTAATCGATCATGAAGGTAACTTTCAGCTCGTTGGAAGGGACTATGACCACATCCACGTTTTCCCGGGGAGCGGAAAAACTGATCGGGCCTTCGATCTCAAAATAGATGCGCTCGCTATCCTGCTGCACTCTGCCTGCTTGTTTGAGAAGGTTGAAGAACACAATCGGGCTACCATCTGCCACCGGGGCTTCAGGACCGTCGATTTCGATGCGGACGTTATCCAGATTCAGGCCTTTGATGGCTGAAAGCACGTGCTCGATGGTGCCGACCGTAGCGCCATTGACGCCGATGGTGGTCCCGCGGGAGATATCCACCACATGGTCGATATCCGCAGGGATCTCGGGTCTGTCGGGCAAATCCACCCGGATAAAAACTATGCCCTCATCGCTTCCGGCAGGCTTGAATCTGATGGTAGAGATTTCGCCACTGTGCAGACCAATGCCGGTGAAGGATACTTCAGAGCCGATAGTGTGTTTGTATTCAGTCATGTTTGCTTTCCTTAAGCCTTTTTTGATACTCGCGCAGCATTTCAGGCAGGTGTTTTTGCGCTACATAAATACGTTTTGTGAGATTCGCTTCCATCGCCGGAGTTCCGAAGTACTTGCCGTTTTCCGGCAGGTTACCCGCGATGCCACTCTGAGCACCGACCAGGGATCGGGATCCGATCGTGATATGCCCCGCGGCACCCACTTGCCCTGCCAGATATACGTAATCTCCCACAGTGGTGCTTCCGGCAAGCCCAACCTGAGCGCAAAGCACGCTATGCTTGCCGATCAAGCAGTTGTGTCCGATCTGCACCAGGTTGTCGATCTTCGTCCCGGTACCGATCACCGTAGAACCCAGAGTGGCACGATCGATGGTGCTGTTTGCCCCGATCTCCACATCGTCGTCAAGCACAACCTTGCCCACCTGAGGAATCTTCTTCTGTTCGCCGGCAACTACCAGATAACCAAAGCCATCCGCGCCCAAAACTACTCCGCTATGGAGCTCGCAGCGCTTGCCGATCACGGTCTCGCCGTATATGCAGACATTATCGTGAATCCGGCTTCCGGCTCCGATGGATACGTTTTCGGCGATCCTGCATCCGCTTCCGATGCGAACTCCCTTGCCCAGAGTGGTGTTTGCCCCGATCACGCTAAAAGCGCCGATGGAGACTTCACCCTCAAAGCGGGCAGAAGGGTCGATTACGGCGGTGGCATGAATGCTGAAGATCTCGCTGCCGTTCTCAAGCTCCAGCCACATGGCTACAATGCTCATGAAGCTGAAATATGGTTTATCCACGATCAATAAGCTGCGTCCGGAAAAAACGGGAGCCAGTAGCGTATTTGTAATGATCAACCCGGCGGGGGAAGCCTTGATCGCCTCCACCAGGCGCTCCTGCTCGCAAAAAACGATGGACCCAGGATTTGCCTCAGCGGCTTCACACACGTTATCCAGCAGGATATCTTGGGCACCCTGCCAGCTTCCTTGAGTTACAGCCAGAATCTTTGCGGCGTCCAGGTGTTGTTTGAAGCTCTTCATATCTTAGGGTTTTACATCTTCTGGTTTGGGTGCATCGCCAAAGCCGTCGGTAAATCCGCCGAAGCCGTCTTTCATGGGGTCAGCAAAAGGATCTTTGGGTTGCTCGGTGCCGGGTACGGGCTGTTGCGGGGTGTCTGACGGGCGGATGGTATCCTTGTTCAGCTCCAGCAGAATCTGATCCGTGAGGTCAATGGAAGGTGCGGCATAGAGTACCACGCCCATGCTCACGTCCAGGATCATAGTGTATTTCTCGTCTGTGGCAATTTTGGTGATGATATCGTGAATCTTCTTGGTGAGGGGGTCAATGAGCTCACGGTAGCGCTGTTCCGCTCTGCCGTTTTCACCAAAATATTGCTCCAGCAATCTGCCGGCTTCTTCTTTCTTGGTGTTGATCTGGGTTTGAAGTTCACGTTTGCTGGCTTCGCTGATGGATAAGCGGCGAATCTCAAAATCACGCTCCATCTGTTTGATCTCTTCATCCAGGCCGCGGATCTGGTTTGTCCAGTTCTGGCGGTCGAGCTGAAACAATCTGGCGATTTCTGCTGCTTCGTTGCTATCGAGCAAGATGCGGTCTGTATTCACATAGCCCAGCTTGATGCTCTGGGCATAAACACCTGCTACGGCGAGCAATGCGATGATTAATATACTTAGTTTCTTCATTAAATCTCCTTTGATTTATTCCCCGATCTTGAAAATGGGATCGAGTTCTTTTACGGCACGTACGTCATCCACGCGTCTCACCGGGGTGGAAATCGGTGCCTCATGCATTAATTCAGGGTTTTCTGCGCTTTCCTGCGCTATTTCGATCATCGCCTGCGCAAATGCATCCAGCGATTCCAGACTTTCGGTCTCGGTGGGTTCGATCATCAAAGCTTCTGGAATGATGAGCGGGAAATAGACAGTGGGGGCATGGAAACCTTTGTCCAAAAGACGCTTGGCAATATCCAAAGTAGATACTCCGTTTTCCTTCTTCTGCTTGGTTCCGTCCGCCACAAACTCGTGCATGCAGTATTCCTGATGCTGAATGTGATAATAGTCTTTCAGTATCGCCATCAGATAGTTAGCATTGATGATGGCGTTTTCGCTAACCCGGCGCAAACCTTCAGCACCCAACATCTTGATGTAGATGTAAGCGCGCACCAGAATGGCGAAATTGCCGTAGAAAGTGTGCACTTTGCCGATCGAGGTGGCTTCGTGAGAATAATCCAGATGATAGCCATCGTCATCCTTGGATACCATAGGAACCGGCAAATATGGTACCAGCTTTTCCACTACGCCCACCGGGCCGGCGCCGGGACCACCACCGCCATGCGGGGTGGAGAAGGTCTTGTGCAGGTTGTAGTGCATGATGTCAAAGCCGATCTTGCCGGGCTGAACTATGCCCAATAGCGCGTTCAGGTTTGCTCCGTCCATATAGATCAGCGCGTCCACGCTGTGGATGATCTCAGCGATCTCGGCAATCTGGGTTTCAAACAAGCCCAGGGTATTGGGATTGGTGAGCATGAATCCGGCAGTGTTTTCATCCACGAGCTCACGCAAGCGGGCAATGTCGCAGCGACCATCAGCGTTGGATTTCAGCTCCACCACATCATAACCGACCAAGCTGCAGGTAGCGGGATTGGTGCCATGCGCGCTGTCCGGAATGATGATCTTGGTCTTGTGGGTATTGCCCTTGGCTTTGTGATAAGCATCGATGATCTTGATTCCGGTAAACTCACCCTGCGCTCCGGCTACGGGTTGCAAGGTTACTTTGGCCATGCCGGAGATCTCGGCGAGATCTTCCTGAAGCTCATACAGCAGCTCCAGCGCGCCTTGCAGGGTGCTTTCATGCTGATAGGGATGCAGGTTTGCAAAGCAAGTGTGACGCACCAGGCTTTCGTGAATCTTGGGGTTATATTTCATCGTGCAGCTACCCAGGGGGTACAAGCCCTTTTCGATAAAGTGGTTCAAGTGGGAAAGCTTGATGTAGTGCCGCATAACGTCCAGTTCGCTCACTTCCGGTAAGCGCGCGGCTCTGGCTCGGTGATATTTAGCGGGAATGATCTTATCCAGCGGAGTGTCGATCTCCCGGGAAGGAAGGGTAACGCCCTTGCGGCCTGCGCTTGAGTGTTCAAATATAGTTTTAGACATGGCAGACCTCCTTCATCGCGGTCACAAATGCGTCGATATCGGCTTTCGTCTTCTTTTCGGTGACCGCCAGCATCAGTTCGTTGGCTCCCACTTCCACACCCGCGTAGATGGCTCTGGGCAACATCTTTTCGTTGATTTCACGCGCGGGTTTGGGAGTCTTGATCACAAACTCTTTGAAGAAGGGAGTATCCGGATATTTGAGGCTGACACCGGCGATTTTACACAGCTCTTCAGCCAGATAATGCGCTTTCTGAGTGCTCTGCATCGCCACTTCGCGCAAGCCTTCCTTGCCCATCAGGCTCATGTACACCGTGGCGGCAAGAGTGCACAGGGATTGGTTTGAGCAGATGTTTGAAGTCGCTTTGGTGCGGCGGATATGCTGTTCACGGGCTTGCAGGGTAAGGGCATAAGCGCGGTTGCCCACTTTGTCCAGGGTGCCCCCCACGATGCGTCCCGGCATTTGGCGGCTCATATCCAGTTTGGTGGCAAAGAAGCCAAAGAGCGGGCCGCCCATGTACATGCTGTTGCCCAGGGCCTGGCCTTCACCCACAACGATATCTGCCTGGGATTCCGCGGGAGCGTTCAGGATCGCCAGCGAGATGGGATCCACGCAAGCGATCAACAGGCACTTGCTCTGTGTGTGCACAAGCTCCGAGATCGCCGCGGCGTCCTCGATATTGCCAAAGAAGTTCGGGCTTTGCAGCACCACGGAGCCTACGCTGTCGTCCAACAACTGTTGCAGTGCCACGAGATCGGTAAGGCCGTCTTTGGCAGGGATAGTGACCAGTTCCACTCCCACACCCTCGGTGTAGGCTTTGATCACTTTCACAAATTCGGGATTCAGCGTTGCAGGCAATAAAGCCTTTTCCAGCTTGTTTTTGCGCACTGCCATCAGGATAGCTTCGGCGATCGCGCTGGCACCGTCATACATCGAGGCATTGGCAATCTCCATCCCGGTAAGCTCGCAAATCATGGTCTGATATTCATATATGAACTGCAATGTGCCCTGGCTCACTTCTGCCTGATAGGGGGTATAGGCAGTGAAGAACTCCGGGCGGGAGACTATGCTGTCCACCGCGGCGGGAATGAAGTGATCATACACGCCGGCTCCCAAAAAGGAATTGGCGGATTGCGCGCAGAGGTTGCTGCAGGTCTGGTTTTTAATCTTATTCGTGATCTCCATCTCGGAGAGCGGTTTATCCAGTTTAAGACCGTCTTGGATGCGGAATTTGGCAGGAATAGCCCGGATAAGTTCGTCAAAACGTTCAACGCCGATTTTGTCAAACATCTCCCGTCTATCTCTATCTGTATTAGAAATATACGGCATTTGTGCTCCTTTTGAACTGCTTCGTAAAATAGTATTTTTTCCAGACTTTCAAAAAGGCACTTTATGTCAATGGAATTCTCAGATTCCAGAGGCTGGCTAATCCCGTTTAGCGTGGTTTACCATTTTCATTATTGGATTACTCGATACTAAGATCAGACTCTTTTGGAGAGCAACAATCAGGATTTTTGGCTAAGCTGTTCAGCCCCGATCACCATTCCGCTTCTCTTATCGCCTCCCTAAGAGTAGCTGAGCCTCTCTTGAACCCCGCTCAGGAACTCTTCAGGAGCATTGCCGGTGGCGTTGCCCACGGAGGATAGGGCCGTATTCGATTTGCCCGAAAACCAGCCCATAGCTGGTTGGCAATAGAAAAAGCCCATCCCTTCTCAAGGACAGGCTGATTGATTATCTCAGTTTTTATTATTGCTTTATCTACAGGAAGCGTTTAACCACTTCCAATACTTCCGGCAGATCCATGCCGATATTTTTCAGATGTTCCAGGGTCGGCACGCCTTCCTTGGTCCAGCCTTTGCGTTCATACACGGCATCTACCAGTTGTTGATATTGATCTTCGCGGAATTTGCGGGTGATGTCCATCTTTTCCGCCACAGTTTTACCTTCGGGATCCACGCCGATCTTCTCTTTGAGCAGCTTGTCATAGCGTTCCGCGCGGGAATTGTATTCTTCCTCGGTAACGGGACCGACCGCGCGATAGGGCGGGATGTCGTCGATTCTGCGGCCGCCACCCATTCTCATGCAAAAGACCTTCTGGAAGTTGTAAACTCTTTCGCTTTGAAGGATCAGTTCCTTTTTGTCCATCGGTTTGCCGGTGATGGCTTTGTAGATATCCACATAGTTCGCCACGTGCTCGGGAACCTTGGCGGGTTCATCGGTCTGGGCGTTATTAGCGGGCTCAATGTCGTTCCAGGGAAGTTTGCACAGCCCTTGCAGGCCGAACCAGGTGCGGAACATCGGGAAATAGTGCAGCGCTTCGGCTTTGTCCTTGAAGGTGGGAATGTGGTTGTTGACCATATCCATAAAGATCAGCCAGGCTTCGTCGTGTTGCGGACCCTTCAGCGCCAGGGTATAGCCGCCTTGTTGGGCAAGAGATTCTTTGCTCATGTATTGGGAATATTCCAGGCCTTTGGCTTCCATGCCGATATCTTGCAGGAATTGAGCGTCCGCGCCAAATTCTTCGGCGAAGATCTTTTTCATACGGCGCACACCCAGACCCACTGTCAGGCCAAAGCCTTCTCCGCGCGCCATTTGGTGCAGAAGTTCCAAAGCCGCGTCGGTATTGCCCCAGCTCAGGTCCAAGCCTCCGGTGCGCTCTTTGTTCAGGATGCCGTTTTCGTAGCACTCCATCACAAACGCCACGCTGGTGCCAAAGGATATCGTATCCACCCCATAAGTATCGCAATAGAAATTAATTTCCACCACGTCACGGGGATCCCAGGCACAGATGTTGGAGCCGCAACCGGCTGCAGTTTCATATTCGGGACCGTCCACGCAGACCGGCTGACCTTTGTAAGGGCCGGTGCGAGGCTTGAAGTTGTCCACAGCCTTGCAGCAGGACAGCGAGCAGCCATACCAGCAGCCATCCGCCATACCCTGGGTGAAGAGAGCGGTAAATTCCCGGGAATGCAGGCTTTCGGCTTCCGGCATCTGGCCATATTTGAAGTTGCGGATAGGCAGCAGGTCATAATCGTTCATGATCTCCATCAGGTGAGCTGTGCCAACCTGATGCATGCGGCACTGGGTGTCGTCTCCGGCTTCGATTTCTTTGTGAAGCTTCAGCCCTGTCTTTTGCAGAGTGGGCAGGTCAACCGGGTTGTTGGTATCCACTTTGAGGCCGGAGTATTTCACCACGAGGGCTTTGATGCCTTTTTTGCGGAAGACCGTGCCGGTGCCACCGCGGCCTGCCTGTTTAAGGCGGGCTACTTTGCGGCGTTTATCCCAAAAAGAGAAATTCAGGCAGGTGATCAGGACGTTGTTGGCAGCCTCGCCGGTGGAAACCACAGAGACAAACTGGTGTTTATCTTCGCTGTCGGCAAATTCTTTGATGAGATCTTCGGCCAGGATGTGGCTATTGATCTTTTCATCCGGAGCAGTCATGATCTTCACGATCCCGGTATCGCCATCGATGTAAACGATCACATCTTCCTCGGCGATGCCCTGAAGTTCCAGAGCGTCGAAACCGGCAAACTTGGTATAGGGACCAAAGTGTCCGCCCACGTTGCAATCCACTGGAATGCCGGTGAGGGGAGAGATTGTGGTAACAATGGATTTTCCGCTACCGGGATAAGAAGTGTTTCCGCACAGCGGACCAAAGGAAATGCAGATCTCGTTTTCGGGATCGTTCCATTTGGTGCTGTCTTTCACGCCCTGCCACATCAGATAGAGGTCAAAGCCTTTGCCGCCAACGAATTTATCGATCATCATGTCGGTCACGGGTTTTTCTTTGATCTCTTTGGTGCCCACGTTCACATACAGGGTGCGGCGGTTATAGCCTTTTTCGATAGGCTTCAAAGTGTAACGGTATTCGGCCAGTACTTTCCGGTTCATCATTTTCTCCTTATTCCTCTACTATTGCCAAAGCATCTGCCGGGCAGGTTTTCACACAAGCACCACAGGCTATGCACTTGAAGGGATTGTGCTTGCCAAAAGCTGTGCGCATCGAGTCTGTGGGGCAAACTGCCACGCACATCAAGCAACCGATGCAGAGGCTGCGGGAAATCATCACCACGCCTTGTTTGTTTACGGTTATAGCGCAGGTGGGGCAGGCTGCAACGCAGGCCTGGCATTGGTTGCAAACATTCATCACCGGGGGGTTGGTCTCATCGTGAATCTGAATGCAGGACAATTCTGCTTTGTCTTCTTTGAAATAGAGGCTGGAACAAGTAGTCTCGCACACATGGCAAGAGATGCACTTTTCCGGGTAAGTTTTTAACACTTTCATCGCCTTATACTCCTATTATTATTGTTTTTCTCTCTGGAACCAAGATTAAATCTGCCAAGAAATAGGTCAACCCAAATCTTTCCGCGCGATCGATAGCGCATTTGTAGTGCTTGGTTTAAGCTGATTTAAAGCTGTTATTATGCTGTGCTCACCCGAAGAAGACAGCTTGATATCTGGCTAAGCATTGCCTGATAAACTCTCGGTGGTAGTAGCGCAGCATTCTGATGCTGCGGCCTTTTCGCTTCGGAGCTTCAGAAAGCTCCGCTACAAACGGAGCTTCAGAGCGATCAGTTCGTAGATCTTAACCGCTTTGTTCTTCCCTTTTACCTTCACTTCATCCAGATAGCGCACTTCCACCTGGTCTTGCACATGTTCCAAAGTGAATTCGCTGATGATAATGTGTTTGGCGGTGTCATATTCTTTGTTGATGCTTTCCAGGCGCGCGCCGAGGTTGATCGTATCCCCGATCGCGGTGTAATCGAAGATCTGTTCACTACCCAGATTTCCCACCACGGCCTGGCCGGTGTTTACGCCGATACCGATTTCGAAGGATTCCTTTCCTTCGGATTTCCATTTGTTCTGCAATTCCGTCATCTTCTCGCGCATCTCGAGGGCTACCTTGCAAGCGCTAAGCGCGTGATTCGGCAGGGGTACCGGAGTTCCGAAGAGCGCCATAATCTCGTCGCCCACAAACTTATCCAGGATACCTTTGTTATCCACAATCACGGTCACCATGGCGGTGAGGTATTCTTTCAGGATGTTCACCGTCTCTTCCGGTGTATGCCCTTCGGAATATGTGGTGAAGGAGCGGATGTCCGAAAACAGCACAGACACTTCCTGCAGGGATCCGCCATAGCTGAGGTTCTTCGGGTTCTTCAAGAGTTCGCTCACCAATTCGGGCGCCATGTATTGCTGAAAAGCGTTGCGGATAAAGCGTTTCTCCTTCATGGAATCCAGATAGTGGCAGATGAGGCTGCCCACATAGACCAACAGGAGCGCAATCGCGGTCTGCACAATCGGGACGATCAAACTCTGGTTCTTGAACAAGTAATATGCCAGATAATACTGCAAGCCGATGAGAAGCAGCACGGCGAGCACTGAAAGCTGAGGCCTCAATTTGCGGAAAATGAACCATAGTACGAGGAGCAGGAGGAATTCCAGGAGCAGATATATCCAGGGGTTCATTCCGAAGATATAGGTCTCGCTGAGTACCATCTCGATGAAATTGGCGTGAATCTCCACTCCGGGTGTCCACTCTCCGCCAAAGGGAGTGGGAAACTTGTCGTGCAGCTCATCGATCGTGGCGCCGATCAGCACGATTTTATCTTTCAACATTCCGGAATCCATAATGCTGTAGAATTCATCAAATTCAATCCCCTGAAATCCTGGCATTGCCATAGTGCTATCGTCCAATACACTGGAATATGATACCATGGGGAAAGTCCCTGCCGGGCCAAAGTAATTGATGATGGATTTGTTGCCGCCACACAGCGGGATTCGCTGTTGCGCCACATTGAGATGGTTTTCGGAAATCTGCAAATGAGACGCCCAATCCTCCTGATATACCCGGGTGTTTGCCAGAGCCGCCACACCGATGCTGTAGAACGGACGCTTGTCCATTTCTTCAAACAAGGTATATTTGCGGATCGCGTTATCCACATCCGAACTCATATTCACGATGCCCCAGGGGATCTCGTAATTCATGATCTGTGGAATCGGAGTAATCAATTGATCCGGATCCTGATGGCTTTTGCCATGCAGGACCTTGCCCGCAAAGATCACGTTACCATAGGCTGCAGCCATATCCGCGAGAAGCTCATCGGAGTCCGGATAGCGCGAGTTTTCGGTAAACTCCACGTCAAACACGATCAGTTTTGCGCCTGCGATGCTTAGGTTTTCGATCAGCTTGGCATGGTAATCCCGGGGAAAAGGCCAGGTGGTATTCAGCGCGCTGAAACTGGCATCATCGATGGCGATCACGACTACATCACCGCTGATATCCCGGGTACCACGCATCCGAAACAGGCTATCCTGCGCCTTATACTCCAGGGAATCAAAGGTAGGAAACAAAAAGATCACTTTCAGCAAGATCAGGATAAACAATGGGATCAGAAAAGAACGGAAACGGCTCACACAAATTCTCCTTTCAAAAAGGACGAAGCGTGGCTTTGAGACCACGCTCCGAAGCATGCTTGTTTGTTAGTTTAGAATCTCTGAGTAAGGCACAGCTTGAAGGTGGTGGCATTATAATCCTTGCTGCTGTCACTATCATTTTTGAAGCCCTTCATGCCGATATCCGCCGTAACGGTCATATCACGCATGGGATAGCTTTCCACGCCCAGGTTCATGTAGTTGTACTTCTGAGGGATGTTGTCTCCCGAAAGGCTGGTGTTGCGGAATGATACATAGGGTTTAATGCGGTTTTCCCAAAGCGCGTAATCCGCCTTCAGGAACAGGCTGCTGTTTTTATACTCGTTTGTGGACAGCTGATCCTGATTGTTGGCAGTGGAATAGGATATCTGAGTACGCAGGGGGAGCATCGCATAGCGGTTGCTCATGGTAAAGGCAATACCGCCACTCTTGTTGTCCGTAGCCTTCACAAAGAGGCTATCGGGATGTGGTTTGCGTTCACTGTCATTATAGCCCATGCGGTAGCTGATATCCAGTTGCGTGGGCACCAGGGGGATCTGAACGATATTATAGCCGATGCCGAAGCTCATGGTTTGGGCCTGGCGTTGGAAGGGCTCAAAGCTCTCGTTCTCGATCTCTTTATTAGCTTCGTTTTCACCCCGGTTGTCGTTGAACGAGGCCTTCAGATAGGGCAGGTTGTTGGGGCGGACGATCATCTGGGCAAAAATGCTCTGATAGATATTCGTTTCGCTCTTGTGCCCCATCAGGTTGTCCTCAGTGATGTTGATGCCACCGGAAAGGAAGAAGGCACGGCCAATATTGATCTGATCTGTCAGCGAAATTACCCGGGTGTCGTTCATCTGTCCGGTGGTACCCAGTGCGTTGAAAGCGCTTCCGGTTTCGGTGTATTGGAAGTTAAGCAGATTGTTTAGCAGATACAGGCGGGCGTAACCGGTCCAGGCAACGTTTGGCCTACCCGGCATAAACGGCTCCATGTTGCGGTTGATCACGAAGGTTTCCGCATAATCAGCAGGGTCGATTTGATTGCCATTGAGCTCCAGATCCAACCCGTATTGCTCCAGATCTTCCGTGGTGAGCGGACCGGGGATGGTGTTTCTGTTCAGCAGACTTCCGGCGATTTCAGCCCCCAGAACAAAGTTCTGCGCAGGAATGGCAATCTGGGTGTCCACGCTGAAGACAGCGTTATCCTGCGCCATTGCGGTGTAGATGTAATCCAATGTATCGGCTTTGCTCGGGCTTCTTTCATAGCGATAGTATTCTTCATCCAAAGAGCTTATGATATCGCGATGGCGGGAGCCTGTGAAACCCAAACGGAAGCTGGTATCGTTTCCGAACTGAACTCTGGCGCCGATGGCTTCCTGCTTGAAAGTGCCACTGGCTCTGATGCCGAGGGTTGAATCTGCTTTTACGGTAGTTTTTCGGACGGATTCACCATGAGCCCAGCTAAGGGTCAGATAATTAGTATGGAAACTACTGTATAAGCCGCGGATATTCTTTCCGTAAAGGGTGAATTGGGAAAGACTGGGAGAGTAGTCACCATAAAAGACATCCAAAACAGGAAGCTGGATCCCGAATGAATAGCGGTTTACCGGCTGCTTGTTGCTGTCTTCCAGGCTGGAGATCAGCAGGTTTGTCTGCATATCCAGAATACCATAGTTGGCATAGAGATCCGCCCAGGTAGTGAAATCGTTTTCGGTGTTGCCAAAGGCAAGATCTTTGTCGGATACACTGTAAATGTTAGTGGCGAGGTTAACCGCTCCCCGGTATGTGAAGGGTAGGATTGGTTTTCTGCTGCCGGGAAGAATCTGGGTGTTCCAGGTATCAGAATACACGTCCGCGCCTTTCACTTTGGCAGTTATCATGGCTTTCTGACTGCCATGCAGGGGGCGATCTTCGCGATAAAGCAGCACAGATCCGCTGAATTCGGTCTGTTTGGTTACATCGCGATCACCTACGTACACTCTGATGGATTTTGGATCGATATCCTGAGCCAGCGCCAGATAGCTGACTGCGAGCACATAGCCATCATCCGCAGAAATTGTGCTATCATCGCTGACCAACACAAAACCGGGAGTCAAAGTGCCTTTTGGGGCGTTCAGGCGCAGCGAGTAGAGCGGGCTAACACCATCATCGGGAGGAAGATATTCGAAGCTGCCGGTTTGCAGTTTGAATTCGAAACGGTATTCCAAATCGCTGGTCGTAACTGCGACCCGGGGAATTATGCCCCGCCAGTATAGTGAAGCGGGATCATCCTGCCGCATCGGCTGGTTTTGCCACACGGTGGTTCCACGCAGGCGGTACTGAACATCAATTCCGGATAGGGTCTCCTGACCCTGAACCACTTCCAGCAACAACTCAACATCGTTTCCGGGAACAAAGGATTCCGGGGTCACATGCAGGGCACTAACGGCAAAGATCATCAGTGCGCATAGGGTAAAGATCATTGTAAGTAACAAGCGTTTCATCTCCGAACTCCTTCCTTAGTACGTAATCTCGATATATTTGAGCTTGCCTTCGCTATCCAACACCGGGATTCTGATGGTGTTGACTTTCTTTTCCTGAGAGGATTCCAGCTCTGCCTTCTCGATTTCGCTGATGTCATCGTAGGTGCTCTCGCGAACCTCAACCTCTCCGTCCGGATCGATCACCGCGGTTGTTCCTTTGGGCGCACTGGTTACTTCGTCGGTCAGCAGCACACGTAACTCCACCTCGCCTTCAGTGACGATGAAGGTACTGAAGCCGTCATCATCCACCTTGGTCAGAAATTCCGTGCCTTTAACCGAAGCCACCGTGGTGGGGGTCTGCACGGTAAAGGCTCCGGTTCCGCTTTTCACGTTGGTGAGCACACTACCCTTGCTTACATTTACTCTTTTGGATAGCTTTTCGCCATCCTGGGTAGCGTTTACGGTAACCACGGAATTCGAGAAAAGCTTGATCATGGAGGAAGCATCAATGTATTTGTATGCGGCAAAGCTTTCCGGGCCCGTGCGCAATACATCCCGGTTCAAAAGCAACTCGCCATTCTTGAACTTCATGCTTTTCCGGGCGCGTTCCAGATCCACATTGCCTTTACTGGCGGAAAGTATCGCCACGCTATTTGCCAGCATCATTCCGGCAAGCATCAGCAGCAGAGTAATCAACAATATTCTTTTCATGATATGCACCTCAATCCTTTACTTCCACTTTCAGTTCTTTGCCGGCCAGAGCAGCCAGAAGGTCCAGAGCTTCCTGTCCCTTGTAGGTTCTGCCGTCAAAGATCACTTCTCCGGTGGGAGTATAGCCCAGGCTGAACAGGTTTCGCAGCGCGTTGTTGCCCAGCATGTTCAGCATAATCTGAACATCTTCGGGGCTGGCATCTCCCCCTTCATCCATCATGTAACGGAACACAAACCAGTTGCTCTCCAGCTTGCGGGCATGACCACCGGAACGACCCAAGTGGATGTTATCCTGATCGTAGAGCTCGGTATAGACCATCCAGGCATAATAATAGCCGTTGTTCAGAGGCAGGTATTGGGAAAAGCCGCTGTTTTCATGCAATGGGCTATGATACACTTCCACGCCGGTGCTTCTGATGGTGGAAAGCCGCGGGGGATTGTTCGCAGGGTATTCACGGATCACCAGCTTGTGATCGTTGAAACCGGTATTCACTGAGTTCCAGATGAAGCTAACCGGAAGGTGTTCGATCACCGGGACCTTGCGCCCGATGAGCGCTCCGGGGCTGTTCAGGTATATGCCGCCGGCATTACGGACGCGGATCGTGAAGGTGGAGGTGGTTTGCCAGGTAGTAGCCCCAATAGGCTTCAATGATACAATCATCTGCAGATTGCCATCCGGGAAATAGCCTGATAACACTGCATCTTTGAGGGTCGGGAACTTATCCACCATATCCATGATGTCAAAATTGATACTCACATCGCTAAACAAATCGCTTGCCTGCTCGGTGATCAGATCTCTGTTCGTAAGAAACAAAGTTTCGTTCGGTTCGAGCATTCGGCTTCTCAGGATCGCGTTTCCTTCTGCCAGGATCGGGATATTGTTCCATTGCACAACAACCTGCATCTCGATCTGCTGCGCTACGTTGTCGTTCGTGAGCGTGATATTGGCTAAAATCGGTTGCGCGGGCGGATTGTAGGGGTCAAAGCTGAATGTGCTGATCTGGTTCACGTCCAATTGACTGGGACTAAAGACCAGAGACAACGCCCATGAACTCAGACACACAAACAGTAAAGAAATTGTAACGATTAATCGTCTCATTGTTCCTCCATGTGTTTGGACACAGAACTTTTTATTATGTTCTGCAGCAGATCACCAAAAGACATCCCTGCTGCCTTGGCTGCCATGGGCGTGAGGCTCAAAGGCGTCATCCCCGGCAGGGTATTTACTTCCAAAAAATAAACTTTGTCATCATGCAGTCTGAAATCGACTCTGCCATACACGGAGCAAGACAAAGCGAAAAACGAGCGTTCGGCATAAAGCTGAACCAATTGGGCAAGAGCTTCGTCGATCGGAGCCGGTGCCAGATACTCGGTATTGCCTTTGGTGTATTTATTCTGATAATCATACCATCCGGCTTTGGGGCGAATCTCGACCACCGGCAGCGCTTTGCCGTCGATGATGCTCACCGTCAGCTCCCGCCCGGGGATGTATTCTTCCAGCAGCACAGATTTACAGTACTGGAAGGCGTCGTTCACGGCAGGCTTCAAATCTTTGATATCATTCACCAAATGTATGCCTACGGAACTGCCGGCATCGTTTGGCTTCACAATCAGGGGCAGACCAAGCTTCTGGGTGAAGCCTGCATAGTCCGCGCTATCATTGTAATCTTCCAGGAGGTTCGCGCGCAGCAAGATGTGTTTTGCCACCGGGACGCCTTCCTGTTCTACGATCAGCTTCGAGATGTACTTATCCATCGCCAGAGTCGAGGCCTTTGCCCAGCTTCCGGTGAAGGGGATGCCCGCCAATTGCAGGGCGGCCTGCAGCTCGCCATTTTCTCCGCTTCCGCCATGCAGACCATTGAAAACTATCCACGGAAGCTCGGTCTGAATCGCCACTAACAACCCGGAAAGCTGGGGATAATCCGCGGGATCGAGCTCACACACCACAAAATCGAGTTCGCGCAGGGCTTTAGCGATCTCGCTACCACTTATCAGAGATATCTCCCGCTCCGGGGAAATCCCTCCTTTCAGCACAACGATTGTTTTCATGAACCTCTCTTACAATCTGATCTGGTAGAAGTTAACCAATTCCAAGCCCAGAGCGGCTTTGAAGCGCGCCACTTCCTGGACGTTGGCACCACAATAATCAAAAATCCTGGTTCCCGCCGGTAAATGCTGCAGCAAGCTGAGGCTGTGAAAGGTCGCAGCACCCTTGCGCATGGCATCTTCCGCGGTAGCCTGAAACAAAGTATAAGCTACATCTCCCCCGTCGTGAAGAAGTATATTGGAGCTTACCGGCTTGCCGTCCCACAAAACGTTGAATTGTTTCAACAACCCTGCTGAAAAAAGTTTCTCGACAAAGCTCTGCAACCCCGAATAGCTGATGCCCAGCTTGTGGCTTTTGCGCTGATCAAGGTCCTTTTGCAAGCGGATAAAGACTTCTGAATCGAAGCGCTCTTCCAAGCTCATGCCCAGGTTTTGCGCGGTCCTCAGTTTCTTGCGTTCATCAGGCAAGGAGGGTAATTCGGCAGCCGCGGAAGATCGGAAGGTATAGAGCGGGCTTGCCTTAAACCCGTTCCAGCTGAAGCCTCGCACATCCGTGTTTTCGGGATTCAAGCGAAAATGCACCCTTCTGTAGCGAGCTGCAAGATAGCCGGCGATTTCCCCACAAACCGCTGTAGTATCCAGTAGTTTCCTGGGAGCGCTGACATTCGCCTCAAAGGCAAAGGATATTCCCTGATAGTATGCCCCAACCGGCGCCACAATGGCTTTGATCCCCATCTTACTGCGCTCAAACAAGGGCAGCAGGGCAAAGAGCTCTTCGCCTTTATACACTTGCAGTTGAAGCCCCTTCACATGGTGCAGATCCGCGATAGCCGCCATGAACTCGGGTTTGTGCCAATAGGCATAAGAATCGGCGATATGCCTGCCCTCCCCCGCTTGAACATCATGGAGCTCGATCCGGTAGGTCATTTTTCCAAATTGACCTTAACGGAGGCGATTAACTCGTTCAGCTGGAAAGGCTTGATGATATAATCCGAAGCGCCCACCACCATCGCTTTATAGGCACTGTCGATCGTGGGATACCCGGTCATGATCAGGCAAAAAATCTCTGCATCGGCTTCAAGGAGCTTCTGCATCAGCTCCAGGCCATTCATGCCCGGCATAACCAAATCTATCAGAGCAAGTTGATACAGACCCGGCTTGAAAAGCTGCAAGGCAACGGAAGCATCTTCTGCCAAATCAACCTGGTAACCATTAAGCGTAAGGCATTCGCCAATCACCTCTCTGAGCAGACGGTCGTCATCAACAAGAAGAATTCTGGCTTCCAATTTGGCTACCTCGCTTTTAATTATTTTGGATATGAGGCATTATACGCAAGGGCAAATAATAGTCAATGAAAAAAAGCGTTCACGCCGGCGCTTGATCTCGGCTGAAAAAGAAAAATCATAGTACTTGAATATTTATGTTGACGGGAAAAGCAGCTTCGCAATAATTGACGTACACTATGTGAAAGAGGTTCTTATGAAAGGAAAAGTGAAGTGGTTTAATAAAAATAAAGGTTACGGCTTTATTCTTACCGACGACAACAAAGAGTACTTCGTCCATTGGAAGTCCATTGTGACCAATTCTCCCAGAGAATTGAAAGTACTGGAACAGGACGAAGATGTTACCTTTGATTTAATGGAAACCGAAAAAGGAATTCAAGCGATCAATATCATCAGGACAAATCCCTGAGGATAATCTGCTTGAGCTTTGGGCGCTGAAATATGCGCCCATTATTCTACCCGGATATTTCTATCCGCCGGCAATTTAGCGGCCCCAAACAGGGCATCAAATCTTGTCGCGCGCTCCCTCTATGCCGTTTCTCCCGGTAACTAAGCAAGACCTTGCTGCCAGAGGCTGGCAACAGCTGGATATCATCCTAATCTCCGGTGATGCCTATATTGACCATCCGTCTTTTGGCGTACCCATCATTGCCCGCAGCCTGGAAGCCGCCGGATACAAAGTGGGCATCATCGCCCAACCGGATTGGCACAAGGACGAGGACTTTCTAGCGCTGGGCAAGCCCCGGCTGTTTTTTGGCGTCAGCGCCGGCAATATGGATTCCATGGTGAATCACTATACCGCACAACGCCGCATCAGGTCGGACGACGCCTACAGCCCCGGCGGCTTAGCCGGAAAACGCCCTGACCGTGCCGTGATGATCTATACCAACATATTGCGGCGGCTCTTCAAGGGAACTCCGGTCGTGATCGGCGGCATCGAAGCCTCGCTCAGGCGCATCGCGCATTACGACTATTGGCAAAACAAAATCCGCAACAGTATTTTGGCAGATAGCAAAGCAGACATCCTGGTCTATGGCATGGCGGAAAGCCCCATCGTGGCTCTTGCCCGGGAACTGGAGCGAGGCAGACCGATCAATGAAATCACCGATCTTCCCGCTACCGTGTGCTTCAGTAAAGAACCCGGAGAACACATCCTCCCCGCAGCCGATAAATGCGCTGAAAAGCAGATCTTTCACCAGCTAAACCGTCAGTTTTATGCCCAATATCAAAAGCATGAAATGTATCAGCTCAACGGAGGGCGCTGGATCAAGCACAATCCACCTGCCCCACCGCCGGACACCGCAGAACTTGACCGCATCTTTGCCCTGCCCTTCATGAATGCCCCGCACCCCATGTACAAAGGGCAGCGCTTCCCCGCGTGGGATCAGATCAAACAAAGCATCACTTCACACCGGGGATGTTACGGTGGCTGCAATTTCTGCGCCATTGCCGTGCATCAAGGCCGCCATATCCAATCCCGCAGCGCAAACTCCATCCTGAAAGAAGCCCGCAAACTTTCCGGCTCGATCAGCGACGTAGGCGGTCCCAGCGCTAATATGTACAAGAGCCGTTGCAAGCTGGATTTCCCCGATTCCTGCCCCCGCCGCAGCTGTGTTTTCCCGGATATCTGCCCGAATCTGAGGCTTGACCACGATGCCCAGGTGAAGCTGTTGGAGGACATCGCCAACTTGCCAAACGTGAAGCATGTCTTTGTCGCCAGCGGCATCCGCCACGACCTGGCCATCGGCAACAAACGCTACATTCAGGCCATCGCAAAACACTATACCGGAGGCAGGCTGAAACTGGCCCCTGAACACAGCGCTCCCAATGTCCTGAAGCTGATGGGCAAACCGCCCATTGAACGCTTTGAAGCTTTCTCCAAAGAGTATTTTGAAGAAGTGCGCCAAGCCGGCATCAAACGTCAGATCATCCCCTACATCATCATCGGCCATCCGGGAACGACCATGGACGACGCTTTTGCCCTAAAACACTGGCTGGATACCCACAAAATTCAGGTTGAACAGGTGCAGGAGTTTACCCCGACGCCAATGACCATCAGTACATGTATGTACTACACCGGGTTGGATTTTGAGACCGGCAAGCCCATCCACATCCCTGCTCCCGGTGAGATCCGCAAACAAAAAGAGCTGATCGTAAAGCCTAAGGGCTCCCTTCGGGGAAATGCATCCAGAAAACAGCATCACGCCTGATTGCGCCGTGCGCCGCGTTCCGTTCACTGGCAGAGCCGCATCCTCACGCCAAGCTTGACAGAATCCGCACTCATCCAAACATTGCTTCCATACAGGGGTGCTGAAGTTCACTTCGGCTGAGATCATACCCTTCGAACCTGATCCGGATAATACCGGCGCAAAGGAAGTAAAGACATTTAAAACCTCCTACTCCACTTCGAGGAATGACTCACAAACCCCCTGTCAATAAATACATAAGGGGAAGTCATGGAGCTTCAAATCTCAAGAGCCATCGTCAATGAATGGTTTGGCAAATTTCAAGAACACCTGCAAAGCGACGTTATCATCATCGGGGGAGGGCCCTCCGGCTTGCTCTGCGCGGCAGAACTGGCATCACAAAAGATCAAGACCACCCTCATCGAAAGCAAACTTGCACCCGGCGGCGGTATGTGGGGTGGCGCAATGCTCTTCAACACAATCATTATCCAAAACGAAGCAATCCACATCCTGGATAAATACGGCATCAGATACAAGGAATGCGGGGACGGTCTGTTTACCGTTGATGCCGTGGAAGCCACCTCCGCGCTCATTTATCACGCTTCCCACAATGGAGCGGCAATCTTCACCGGAATGTGCATGGAAGATGTGGTGGTGAAAGCCGATCGCGTTTGCGGAGTAGTGGTGAACTGGAATCCGGTGAAACGTCTGGATATGCACGTTGACCCGCTCTCAATCATGGCGCCTCATGTTCTGGACGCCACCGGCCATCCCAGTGAAGTAGTGAAAGTGCTCTGCGCCAAAAACCATGTCTCTTTGAATCTCCCCGGCTCAGCCCTGCAAAGTGAACGCTCTATGAACGCGGAAGCGGGAGAGCGGGCTTGCGTTGAATACACCGGGCAGATATATCCGGGATTGTGGGTTTCCGGCATGGCTGCTTGCGGTGTAAGCGGCAGCAACCGGATGGGGCCGATCTTTGGCGGAATGCTGCTATCCGGGATGAAGGCAGCTGCTTTGCTGCAAGAATCCCTCACAAAGTGTGCCTCCGATGCATAATTTCGGTTTATACATCGTGATGACGGCTCCGGAGCTGGGCTACCGGGCTTTTACAGAGATCTGTGTGCAAGAAGAGGTAGGAATCATCCAGTTACGAGATAAAACCATGCCAAATCTGGATCTGATCGCCCTGGCGCGGGAACTAACCGAGATCACCAAGAACTCCCAAACTCTGTTCATCATCAACGACAGGGTGGATCAGTGCATCGTGGCAGACGCCGACGGGGTGCATCTGGGGCCAGACGATACACCTTGGCAACAAGCCCGCGCCCTCCTCCCGGAAGGAAAACTGATCGGTGTCTCCACGCATAGCATCGAAGCCGCGGAAGCGCTGATCAGCACAATAAAAAATCCACAAAGCATTAAAGCGCCAGACTATATGAGCTTTGGCCCCATCTTCCCCACCGTTGCCAAGAAGATCCCGGACCCCCCTGTGGGCTCAGAGCAGCTGAGATACGTGCTGAGCATCGCCCCCATCCCGGTGGTGGCAATCGGCGGCATCTTCCCCCACAACCTGCAACAAGTTTGCCACGCAGGGGCAAAAAACATCGGAATGATCAGGCATTTTGGCGATTCTTCCTCCCCCGCTGAACTGTCTGCCAAAATTAGAGAATTCAAACAAGCACTGAAGGAGCAAACCCCATGACTCAATTACAAATGGCCAAACAAGGCACTGCAAGCATAGAAATAACCCAAGCGGCGAAAGCTGAGGGCATGAGCCCGAATCAAATGATGAACCTGATCGCCAATGGCGAAGTAGTTATCCCCCACAACCAAAACCGCAAAGCGAGACCCACTGCAATCGGCACAAACACACTCACTAAGATCAACGCCAATATCGGCACATCGGACATGAGCTGCGATACCGCGCTGGAGATCCAAAAAATCAAGCTCTGTGATGAATTCGGAGCGCATAGCGTGATGGATTTGTCCACAGGCGGAGATCTTCATGAAATCCGCAAGATCATGTTGCAAGAAAGCCCTCTGATTCTGGGCACAGTACCGATCTACGCCGTGGCATCCGAGCTGGATAAACTGGGCAAAGATATCCGGAGTTTTGATCCAGAAATGCTCTTTGAAGAAATCGAACGCCAGGCAGAGCAGGGTGTGGATTTCATGACCGTGCATGCCGGCATTACCAGCTGGAGCGTGCAGGCGCACGACCTTCAAGACCGCCTCTTGGGCATCGTCAGCCGGGGTGGATCGCTTTTGAAGCGCTGGATGCTGTTCACCAAAAATGAAAACCCGCTCTATGAACAATACGACAGGCTTCTGGGTATCTGCGCGAAACACGATGTGACTCTCAGCCTGGGAGATGGCTTTCGCCCCGGGGCAATCCACGATGCCACCGATGCAACCCAGATCTCGGAGCTTATAGTTTTGGGCGAGCTGGTGAAACGCGCCACCGCACATGGTGTGCAGGTGATGGTGGAAGGACCCGGCCATGTGCCCTATGCCGATATCGTAGCCAATGTACAGCTGGAAAAGCGGCTCTGCCGCAAGGCTCCGTTCTATGTTCTGGGACCCTTACCCACGGATTTTGCTTCCGGATATGATCACATCAGCGGTGCCATCGGCGGAGCCCTGGCAGCCTCTGCCGGAGCCGATTTCCTCTGTTATGTAACCCCCGCGGAACATCTCTGTTTGCCGGATCTGGAAGATGTAAAACAAGGCATCATCGCCTCCCGCATCGCCGCCCACATCGCGGATATCGCCAAAGGCTTGCCTGGAGCGGCGGATATCGACCACACTATCGCCAAAGCCCGCAGAAACATGGATTGGGAGACTGTGTTCCGGAACAGTGTGGACCCCGACCACGCAAGAGCACGCAAACAATCCACTTCCAGCGATCTGGACGATAGATGCAGCATGTGCGGAAACCTCTGCGCCATAAAAACTGACAAGGCTGATAACCTTGCCTGACAAACAAATTGCAGTAATCGGCGCCATCGACAGCAGCGGTGGCGCCGGGATCAATCAGGATATCCGGGTGGCAGCCCTGCTCGGGCATCAGCCGGAGGTATGTGTATCCGCCGTCACCCTACAGGATGAAAATGGCGTAAAAGACATCTACCCCGTGCCGCTAAGCCAGTTTCAGGATAATCTTCGCCACATCCTGGCAAACCCTGAACTCCGCTATATCAAAATCGGTGCGCTGTGTCATCCGGAACAGATAAAAGCTCTCATCACGCAGCTAAGCCAAGCCCGAACCCTAAAGATCGTGCTGGATCCGGTAATCAAACCAAGCCTGGGTAAAGCATTCCTGAGAGCGGAGGACATCGATCTGATGCTGAAGCTGATCTGCCACGCGGATTATGTCTGCCCCAATCGGCCGGAACTGGAACTGTTGTGTAGTGCCAATATCGGAGACTTCAATGAAGCGATCTCCGCGGCAAAAACACTTAATCTGCAGACCAGGACAAGCGTATTGGTGAAGGGCGGGCATGCAGCCAGCGACGATATCCCGGAAGCCCTAATCTGTAAGGACATTGTGTATCGCTTCAGCTTTCCGCGCCGGGCATGGAAATATGATCACGGCACCGGCTGTGCCTTCGCCACGGCATTTACTTGTCAGCTGGCGCGGGGAGTCGCTGCCCGGGAAGCCTTCGCCCGAGCTTCGGATTGGGTGCGTGGTTTCTTTGATGAGCTCAATGCAGATCATAGCCCCAAGCTTGTTTAGCAAGACAGTCCGGCTTCCGCGTTTGTTCAGCTTTGTGCCTTGAATTAGTTCAATTTCAGGAAGGATAAACCGGTTTGTGCAATTGGTTTCATTTGACCTTGTGTATCTTACGGGTGCATGGAATTTACATGAAAGCTCATAGAATTCGACACGTCCTCGTGTCGAGCGAGGCCGAAGGTCGCTTCCAAGGTAGAAACGGCTTTCGTCCTCGGTGGCGAGAGCTGGTTTTCTGTTAAGTTCAAAGAGCCTTCCCCAGTTTTGAATTAAGCACTTACTCCGCGACTCTTTGGAATCATGCGATTGAGCAAGCTGTTTGATTCCAAGCCGGCTACAAAATGGAGTTCAAAGCGCATAGACAATCTGGACGATAAGGATATACTACGCTGCGCTTTGGAATCATTTTCTGCTACTAGCTGTCTATGCTGAGGTCCAAGCTGGCTGCAGAATAGTTGTAAAAGAGTAATTCTTCTTGCCGGCTTGAACTCCAAACTACAACGCGGCTTGAAGTCCCAAATACACAAGCCGGCTTCAAGATAAAAGTAAAAGTGCAATTTTCTTTGCCGGTCATGGAGCAAATGTTCTTTATCGTGAGGTCAGTAAAGGATTAGTAATTCGCTTGAGCAAAGAGTAAGCGTATTATCACGCTGCTGTGCTCCATGCGTAAACGGCGTGTGAGCGGCAACAGCAAATGCGGTGAAAATGTTTGGCATACAATGCTTTGTGCTCAGTTTCGGCAATAGCGGCCATAGCAGAGGTAGCGCTTGATTAAGATGCGAAGGCCTGGTATTTTCTGCAAGTTTGTGGAAATTTGTGGACAGTCATCTAAGCTCGGTTGTCCCCTGTACCCATCTTTACTATAGCATCATTGAGCTGAGATTATGCTGTTTCCAAGCTGTCCTCACAGCTTCAAGACAGCTTGAACTCAGCTGAAAGTCAGTATAAGGAAATTTGGCAGAGGTGGAGATATTACCACAATCTCCTTGAGCAAACGGCGAAAGCCAGATATTTGAGCTTGACAAATATTCAAAGATGTTACAATAAACAAAATTGCCGTAGGCGAATATTAGGAGACACTATGAAAAAGGTAACTGTATTGCTTCTCTTTTTGGCTATGGTGGCGGGCTTGTGTGCATCCACGATGTTGATGAAGACCCTGCCCAACGGAATGTCTGTAGTAATCAAACAAAACACTCAAAACCCCACGGTTGGTGTTTTTTGCTTTGTAAAAACCGGCTCGATGCACGAAGGCAAGTACTTGGGCAGCGGAATCTCTCATTATGTGGAACACGTGGTCTCCGGCGGGACCACATCCAAACATACCGAGCAGGAATATACTGATATGACCAAACTGATGGGCTCATCCACAAATGCCTTCACCAGTTTAGACCGCACAGCGTATCTGAGCGTATCCGGCAAAGAGCACTTTCAACAAGCGCTGCAAAACATCTCGGATTATGTTCAGCACTGCGTTTTTGACTCCACCGAAGTAGCCCGCGAACAGCAAGTAATCTCCAAGGAGATCATTTTGGGTTCTGCTCAAACGCCGGTGAAAATGCATTATCGGGTGGGAGAAACTTTTGCTCCAGAATCGAACGCGAGTTACCCGGTGATCGGAAGACCGGAGCTCTTTATGAGGCTCACCCGCCAGGATCTGATAGACTACTACAAGGCCAGATATGTGCCAAACAACATGGTTTTGGTGATTGTAGGCGATGTGGATCCGGACATGGCAATGCAGGAAGCGGAAGCCGCCTTTGCGGGCTTTCCCAGAGGCTTTGTGGAAACTCCAAATCAACCCCCTCGCCGCATAATCCAGGGCAAAAGAGAAGTGCTCGAGGAGTTTGAAGTCCTTCAGCCCAGAGTCTTCATCAAGCAGGTCATCCCTGCCGGTGAAACTCGCGATGTGTATCTGCTCAGTGCCGCAACGGAGATGCTGTTTAACAAAGAAAGCAGCCCCTTGCAAAAGAAGCTACAACAAGATCTGAAACTGGTCAGCTTCATCTATGCCTATGCCTATGAGAACCCCGCAGAGAATAGCGCGGAACTGACAATCCTGTTTGATGCCCGCCAAACTGAAGATATCCCCCGTATCTTGGAATTGATGTACGAAGAATTCAGCTTCAAAAAGAAAAAAAGCTACTTCACCCATAAAATGCTGAATTCGCTAATCGCCAAATATGAAAGCGAGAAATACTTAAAATCCAGAGATGTGGATGATGAATGCAACGAGATCGGAGATTCCATGCTGAGTTATGGAGTTCCGGACGCGGATCAGATCTGGCTGGATGTGCTAAACAGCATTAATCCTGCGGAAGTAGATGAGGTCATCAGGAAGTATCTGAACCCAAACAACAAGTTCACTTTCTACGGACTCCCCCTCGGCGAAACCTTCAAACTAAGATCCGCCGATGCGGCGATTTATGCCAGGACAGATCTGAAAAAAATTGAACTAAACAACAAACTCACGCTATTGCACAAACAGAATGCAGAATATCCTGTGGTTCGGGGCACAGTGATGATCCCGGTGTCCAGTTTCTATGAAAGCGCAGACAATTACCAGATTATCAGCTTCATGACCTCGCTTCTGCAAAAAGGTAGCAAGAAGTACCCTAAAGATGTATGGACGGATTGGCTGGATGAGCACTCTGCCTCGCTCAATATCTTCAGCCATTCATATGGTACATACATCAGATTCACTTGTTTGGAGCGAGATCTGCCGCAAATGCTGGATATGGTCCAGGATGCCATCAAAAACCCACTATTCATGGAAACTGAGATAGCCCTTCTGAAAGCGGACTGGGAAGGCAATGCCAAGCGCATGGAAGCGATCGCGCAATCCGCTAACGACGACTTCCGCACCTCAAAAGCTTACAGCAGCCTCAGAGAACAGATCACAAACTTGCAAAAGGTGGAGATATCGAACCGCTTCACTCGCCAGGACGTGCTGACGGCTTACCGTAAGTATCTGAAGGCAGAGAACATGATCGTGGCAATGGTGGGCAGCACAAGTGAGGCAGAAGCTTCCAAAATCGCTCAAACACTCTTATCCGCTTTCGATACCGGCAGGATCGATGACACCATCAAGCCCCCAGTGCTTAGCAGGACAAACACCGTTTACCGTCAGGAATACAGCTTTGAACACGCTTTTGTGGATATCATGATGAGCTGCCCCGGAACCGATGATAAGGACTTTGTCGTGATGAAAGCCATCGATGCCCTCCTGAATTATGGCGACAGACGCCTGCACCATGCCACCAGGGTAGAACGCGACCTTGCCTACTATGCCAGCGCTAATAGCGTGGCAATACCAGGCTACGGCATGTTCCGGGTTAGCAGCCAAAGTTCAGAAGACAAAATTGATGAGCTGCGTAGTGTTTTGGAACGGGAAATCAACCGCCTCATCACAGAACCGGTCACCAACAAAGAGCTTACTGAAGCGGTAGATAACTACCTTAACCAACACAAAAACTTTGTAAGCGATGAATGGCTGGGGTATATGGCGATAATGTTCGAAGCTCAAGGCTTGGGCTATGATTTCTTCATCAACGAGGCCAGCATCCTGAAACAGGTGAAACCGGAAGATATCCAACGCGTAGCCGCCAAATACATGACCAGCCGGGATACAACCATCTCCGTGCCCTCCAAGGATGTGAAACGCATTATGCCGGATTGACCTTTAGCTTATAGGTCTGAACAGCATCTTATCGCCCTCCTGAACAGTTCCCGAGCCACGCTCAGGGACTGTTTGGGAGGCTTTCATGTGGTGGAGAGTGGGTATAAATACAGAAGAATGCCACCTTTTTCTTGACAGGGTATCCACAGCTTGGATATTTGAGTCATTGACTTGTTTTTGCATGCAAACCCCGAGAATATTTTACAAATCTGACCCCAAAGGAGCTATAATGATCAAAGAGAAATTGATTCCGTATATTGCCAACGCGATCCGTGAATACTGGGATTACCCCGCGTTCACGGATTACCCGGGAAGCGCACTCAGCTATCAGGATGTGGCAAAGCGCATGTTGTGGCTGCACCGAATCTTCAAAGACGCCGGCATCAAGAAAGGCTCGACCATTGCTCTGGCGGGCAAGAACTGCAGTAATTGGGGCTTGGTGTATTTGAGCACCATCACTTACGGAGCCACGATTGTGCCGATCCTGGCAAACTTCTCGCCGGAGGATACTCAACACATAATCAATCACAGCGACGCGGAGCTGGTTTTCATTTCCCGGGACAAGTACGAAGGAGTGGATACCGATCTCTTGAAGAAAGTGCGTTTGCTAATGTCTCTGGACGATTTTACGCTCCTGGAAGACAAACGGGAAAAGGCAAAGCAAGCTATTCTGGGCTTCACCCAGCATACTGATCTGCAAAAACTGAGCAAGCAGGATTTTGAGCTTGGGGATCTCTGTGATAACGAGGATATCGCGGCGATCATCTACACCAGCGGCACCACCGGATTCTCCAAGGGCGTGATGCTGCCGCACCGCAGCCTGATGGCAAACGTAATCGTGGCGCACAAGAACCTGCTCTTCAGCGTGGGCGCCAAGGTCTTTGCCTTCCTGCCTTTGGCGCATGCTTATGCAGGATGTTTTGATCTGCTTTACCCTTTCACCCGCGGTAACCACATCAACTTCATGGACCGTATTCCGGCACCGAAGATATTGCTGGCCGCCATGAAAGACCTGAAGCCGGAGATCGTGCTGACAGTACCGCTATTGATCGAAAAGATCTATCGCAAGCAACTGCAGCCCACCATCGAAGCCCCCAAAATGAAGCTGATGCTGAAGATCCCGGGATTAAACAAGATCATCCTGAAAAAGATCCACGACAAGCTGATGCTCGCCTTCGGCGGGAACATCCGGGAACTTATCACCGGAGGCGCACCGATGAACGCGGAAGTAGAGCAATTTATGAAAAAGATCAAGTTTCCCTTTACCATAGGCTACGGCATGACCGAATGCGGCCCCCTGATCTCCTATGCCAATTGGCAGGATCACCGCTATGAATCCAGCGGCAAACAGGTGGAGTTTCTGCAGATCAAAGTGAATTCCACTGATCCCGAAAAAATCCCGGGGGAGTTTATGATCAAAGGCGACCAGGTCTTCAAAGGCTATTACAAGTTTGAAGAAGCCACTAATGAAATGCTGCGCGACGGTTGGCTGCTCACCGGAGATATCGGTACCATGGATAAGGACGGCTTTGTCTATATCCGCGGACGCAGCAAAAACGTGATCCTTGGCCCCAGTGGCGAGAACATCTACCCTGAACTGGTGGAGCAGAAGCTGAACAACATGCCCTTTGTGGGCGAATCCCTGATCCTGGAACGCGATCGCCAGTTGCACGCCATCATCTATCCGGATTTTGAAGCGCTGGATGCTGATCGCATCCCCGAAAACCAGATCCCAAAACTAATGGAAGAGAACCGCGTGGAGGTGAACAAGCAGCTTGCCGATTTCAGCCGCATCATCAAGATCCAGATCGCCAACGAACCCTTCCAAAAGACCCCAACCCAAAAGATCAAGCGCTACCTGTACACTTGATAAAGAAGAATGATTGGAAGATAAACGCTATTTCGCCGTAGTCTCCGGTAGCCTGGAGAAGCATGCTGCTGCAGAGTTGGAGCGCTTTGACGCGCGCATTTTGCAGGAGATCCCGCGCGGGCTGAGTTTCAGCTGTTCCCAGGAGAGCCTGTACCGCATTTTGTATGAAGCTCGCCTGATCCAGCGGGTATTGATGCCGATCCTGCATTTCCCCTGCCACAGCATCAAATACCTGCATCAACAGGCTTTGAAGAATATCGATTGGCCGGCGCTCTTTAGCCTGAGACAGAGCTTTGGCATCGACTGTAATGTGAGCAATTCCTTCACGCGCCATTCCCTCTATGCTGGCCAGGTGCTCAAAGATGCCATTTGCGATAGTTTCCGCGAGCGCTGCGGGGAACGCCCCTCCTTCACCAACAAGGAACCGGATATCCTCTTCAATCTGCACATTCATGAAAACAAGGTAACCATCGCGCTGGACATTCTGGGGCAGAGCATGCACAAACGCGGCTACAGAAAAGCTTCCGTGGAAGCACCCCTGCAAGAGACACTGGCCGCGGCAATGCTATATTTGACCGGCTGGAGCGCTGAAGAACCATTGTGGGATCCCATGTGCGGTAGCGGAACCATCCTGGCTGAAGCGCTGATGCTGGCTTGCCGGATCCCCGCAGGATACTTGCGGGATCACCGGCGCTTGCAACTGATGCCGGAGCATGATGAAGCTTTGTGGCAAAGGCTTGTGTCCCAGGCAAACGGGCAAATCAGGGATATCCCCAAGGGCTTGATCAAAGGCTCGGACATCAACGCCCAAGCGGTCGAAGCCGCCAGAGAAAACCTGAGCTGCCTGCCCCACGGGAGCAGGGTGGAGCTGCGCGCACAGCGCATTGAAAGCTATGCCGATAACTTCAGCGGAACCGTGATCTGCAATCCGCCCTATGGCGTCCGCCTCAATAGCCCAGACGATGTGGCAAATCTCTATCATGCCTTGGGAGACTTCCTGAAGCAGCACTGCAAAGGGAGCACTGCCTACATCCTTTGCGGCAGCAAAGAGCTGATTCCCGCCCTGCGTTTGCGGGCGCACTGGGCAAAGAGCCTGAAAAACGGAGATCTGGACACCAAGCTGGCCAAGATCGTGATCCGCTAAATGACCTCCAATTTACTGCTGCTCATCACCGCGGCACTGTGGGGCTTTGCCTTTGTAGCCCAAAGCAAAGGCAGCCAGAGCATGGATGCCTTCAGCTTCAACGCCATCCGCTTTGCCCTGGGCGCGATATTTATCCGCATCGCTCTGCACAAAAGCTTCAAGAAACAGAGCAAGCTGCTCTGGCAACCGGGGCTCGTGCTCTTCATCGCCGCAAGTTTGCAACAGATCGGGATTATCTTCACCACTGCCGGTTCCGCGGGCTTCATCACCGGGCTTTACGTGTTGTTTGTGCCGCTGTTTGGCCTCTTTCGGAAGCAGATCCCGGGCAGCAGATTGGTGATAGCCATCGCTCTGGCGCTGCCGGGGATGTATCTGATCAATAGCACCGGGGGGCTTCGCGCTTCATTTGGTAACCTGCTGGTGCTTGTTTCAGCTTTGTTTTGGGCTATTCATGTGCAATTGGTGGATAAATACAGCAAGCTGCACAGCACTGGTCAGCTGGCTTTTGGCCAGTTTGCGATCTGCGCCTTGCTTTCCGCGCTTTCTGCTCTCATCTGGAGGTTTAGCACCAGTTCCACCGAGGTCTTTTCCGCGGCCTACTTTTCCGGGATAGCCAAGGCTTGGCTGCCGATTCTGTATGGCGGCTTGATCAGTGTGGGAATCGCCTATACTTTACAAATCAAGGCGCAGCAGAAAGCAGAACCCGCGGCGGCGGCGATAATCATGTGTCTGGAAGGCGTATTCGCGCTGCTCGGCTCATACCTGCTCCTGAGTGAAGCCGTGGGCTTGCGCAGTATTTTCGGAGCGTTATTGATGCTGTTTGCCATGATCTTGGCTTCTCTACCCAAAAAATTAGTTGACAGAAACAGAGGCTCAGATTTGAGTGCGCAGACATTAAGTTGAAACACAAATTTAAGGAATTATAAATGGTTTTGTATACTATAGCCCTGATCGTTCATGTGATTATCAGCGTCGCCTTGGTGCTGGTTATTCTTGCGCAGACCTCCAAAGGTGGCCTTGATGCCAATCTTGGTGGAGCTGCTATGAATGTATTTGGTGGCAGCGGTGCCTCTGCGATGCTGAAGAAATGGACCCAGATTCTGGCCCTGATCTTTGCCGCGTCCTGCATCCTGCTCGCCTTCCTGGTAAAAGATCTGCGTGGCGGCACGCTCAGCGATGTGCAACAGCGCCAAAGCCAGATCCCGGATACCGAAGCTCCCGCCGAGCCTGCAGCTCCTGCTGCCGCACCGGCTGAAACCCCTGTTGTGCCCATCCAGGGCGAATAGATCCCTTTTTTTCTAGCAGAAGTGGTGGAATTGGCAGACACGCAAGACTAAGGATCTTGTGCCTGTAACGGGTGTGCGGGTTCGAGTCCCGCCTTCTGCACCAAACTAAGCCTCCCCTGGGAGGCTTTTTCCTTTTTGGCGCGATTATTGCTCTCTGTATCACCAACGTGATCTTGATGTGAGGAATTATGCGGAAATGTTTCGGACTATTGATTTGTATATTGCTGCTTGGCGCTTGTGCCTATGTGGATAACAGCCACCCCAGAAATGCCCTTCCGTTGGAAGCGGGGGCATATCGCGCCTCATATGGCCTTGCTTCTTCAAACAACATATACTCCATAGGAAGATTCGAGCCGGACGCTCTGAATCAGGTGATTCAAGACAGAGACTCATATGAGTATGGCACTCAGACTCCGGTGCTTTGGGATGTTGGCCTGGGCAAGGGCTGCGCGCTTGGGTTTCAGGGCGGGATATTCTTAAGTTCAGGTTTTCAAGGAAGAGGGTTTGATCAGCAATTCCCAAGTATAAGCACTAGCTTCCATCTGAAAATGAATGCGCAAAAATCCTTCGACCTGGGCTCGAACACCTATTTTGCGGTATTTCCGGGAGCGGGAATAGCCAGTGGTATAGAGACCATAGTCTTATCCCATCGGATGCGCTACGACCGCGTATCAATCGAACTACCCGTCACAATCAGCAAACTTTATGAGCTTTCCCCAAAGATAGATCTCGTCGCCAGCTTTAGCGCCCGCAGCGCCAGGGATTGGGTGCATAGCGATATCAACGGTCAGGGAGAAGGGTCTTGGAGCTACATTGATTACCTGAATCAGCCGCTGAACAAGTTTCAACGCAATGCTCTGATGGGGCACATCGACATCCAAATCCAGAAACACTGGAAAATAACCTTTCAATATGGCGCGGAACACAGTACCGGAGAATCTGCAACCAAATGGAGCCCCGTGTTTTATATCGGTATGGGACCGGAAGCCATCCAAAAATTCTGAAGCGCTGATCTGCTCCACCATAGGATTCGACACGTCCTCGTGTCGATATATGGAACACCGTATCGTAAATAAGTGCAGACGAGAAATATATACTAAGCTGCGCTTTGGACTTCATGTATGGGTTATTCGGAGCAAGTTGTTTGATTCCAAGCCGACTGCAGAATAGTTGTAAAAGTGTAATTCTTCTTGCCGGCTTGAACTCCAAACCACACATCCCGGCTTGAACTCCAGTGCATGATTTGGGTTGAACTCCACGAGTAACCACGTTGTTACCAGCCCTCCTGCCTTTGTATCAAATCATCTTCAGCTTGATATCGAGCTGAAATCAAGCTATGCTCACCCGAAAACAAGGGCTTGAGATCAGCTTAAACCCGGCTTTGGAGAAAGAGCTCAGCCAAAGCGACGGGGCAAAATTCCTCTTGACAAATAGCCTGCATTTAAAAGAGATAAGAAAAACAGGAGCGTAGATGAGCAAAAAACGGTCTAAGATAGTCAAACAGCTTGAGCTACATGAGATTAAAGGCTTCAGCGAAGCACGCATAGAGCATTACCTGAGATTGGGATACAAGCCATATCTGGATGAGCATTCCGAGATTAAGTGGCTAACCGATGCCAGCCGCAACATGCGCGACGCGAAAGACCATCGCCCCTCCATGAGCAGCAGGATCGCCACCCGAAACGCCTTGCGTAGACAACATCGGAAGATGCACAGAGGTGGAATCTACGGCTTTTTCTGTGCTTTTTGGCCATTTATCGTCACTCTCGTAGTTATTGCGGGAGCCTTGACGCTTTTGCTCTTATACCCCCAGATACTAATTTAAGGAGTTAGTTTTGAAAATACTTTTGGTAAACGATGACGGCATCAACGCCCCGGGAATTCGCCATTTGCAAAAAGCCCTGACTGAAGCCGGGCACGACCTGATCTTGGTCGCCCCGGACACCGAGCGCAGTGCCGCTTCCCACTCCATTACCCTGCGCAAGGATATTCATGCCACCCGCATCGCCAAAAACGAGTGGGCAATCAGCGGAACCCCCGTGGATTGCGTGGTTATCGCCTTACAAAAGATTATCACAGAAAAGATCGACCTGGTGATTTCCGGAATCAATGCCGGGCAAAACATGGGCGAAGATGTGCTCTACTCCGGCACTGTCGCCGCGGCAGTTGAAGCGGCAATGTTTGGCCATCGCGCGATCGCGCTTTCCATCAATGCCTACAAAGACCAGCTCTTTGAATCCGCCACAAAGTGGTTTATCAAGCTGCTGGAAAATGATCTGGACAGCCTGACCAAACCCTATGAAGTGATCAACATCAATTTCCCCAATATCCCCTTTGAAGATGTGAAGGGCGTACGCCTCACCCGCACCGGACACCGCAAATACTACAACTTCATATCTTTGATCAGTGAAGAAGAGGATAATTTCAGCTATCGCATCGGGGGCAATCTACCCCAGTGGGATTTTGAACCCGGAACAGATTCCGAAGCGGTGAACGACGGCTATATATCCATCACTCCGCTTGGATTTGAACTCACCAAAGCTGAAGCATTCCCACCCATCTTTAGCTGGATTGAGAAACACAAGCTATTGGAAATTTAGAATTTAAATGCGCTTTGAAGACCAACGCCTGAAACTGGTAGAAACAATGAAGAGCAAAGGCATCACCGATGCCCTTGTGCTTAGCGCCTTTGCGAAGGTACCCCGCGAAGATTACGTTTTGCCGGAATACCGTGAATATGCCTACCGCAATCAACCCTTGCCGATATTGGAAGCGCAAACCATCTCTCAACCTCTGATGATTGCCATCATGCTATCCGAATTGAAGCTGCAAAAGACAGACCTGGTTTTGGAAATCGGAACCGGAAGCGGATATCAGACGGCATTGCTGGCAAACATGGTTAGTGAAGTATGTTCCGTGGAGTTGCTGGATACTCTTTCTCTGAAAGCACAGAAGACCCTGAAACAAGCCGGCTTCAAAAACATCTATTACCGCATCGGAGATGGCTGGCAAGGCTGGATTCAAGCTTACCCGCCCCACAAGGAATTCAACAAGATCGTGGTTTCCGCAGCAGCCGAAGAGATCCCCGCAGAGCTTTGTGCGCAACTTGCGGAAGGCGGCATCATGGCTGTACCGGTAGGCAAAGGCAGTAGTCAGACCCTCTTCATCATCAGCCGGGAGAACAACGAGCTGAGATATCAAGAACACGTCCCCTGCGCGTTCGTGCCACTGGTCAGGGATCCGAGGTAAAGAATGGAAAGCTTTTTAACGTGGCTTAAATCGTGGTTTACCCGACCGCGCGAATATATGAACCTGAAGGAATACTCAATTTTTGCGGATCTGGGTTCCTACGATCTGTTTATGTTGAACGAACTGATCCATACGCGTGAGTTCAAACCCGGAGAGACGATCTTTGAAGCGGGCTATCCCCTGGAAGTAATCTACTTGATCAAATCCGGAGAAATCGAGCTGAAAGGATGCTACGGCAGCAAGCTGAACAAATTGTTGACCAAAGGCGGACACCTGGGCCTGCTGGACATGTATTTCAACGGCCAGCGCAACAGCACCGCCACCGCCAAGACCAAAGTGTGCGCCCATGCCATCTCCCGCAGTGATCTGCAGGAATTCGTGAAATCCCGCCCCCATGCCGGAGTGGAGATTCTGAGCGCAATAAACCGAGATGTTTGCCGTATGATCTTTGAACTGGCAGCCGATGAAGAGCATGAACTGGACTAAACTGGCTTTCAATATCCTCTTGGGTCTGCTGGCAATAGCCGGGCTCATCTTCTATCGCTGGGTTTTCGGATATCTGATCGGGGCAGTGATCTTCACTTACATTTTGGATCCCGCGGTAAGCAAGATGGAGCACAAGCGCATTCCCCGCTGGTTGGGAGTGGTGATTCTATATCTGTCCATCATCGGACTGATTGCCTGGTTCACCAGCAGGTTTATCCCGGAGCTGATCGCGCAGGGCAACAGCTTGTTGTCCATCCTGGGTCATGAAAAAACCATGAGCGCTGAATTTCTGATGCAAATCCCTTTTATCAGCGGAATCTACGAGTATGCTGCCAACCTTGACGCCCAGATTCCGGGCTTTGAGCTGACCAGGCGCTTCACCGAGGTGCTGGACGCATCCACAGACTTCTTGGCGCGTCTGCCGAAGTTTCTGTTGGACAACTATTCCAGCATTATCGGGGCAATTTCCTTTGTGGGTATGATCCCCCTCATCAGCTTCTTCCTTTTGAAGGACAAGCACAAGATCCGCAAGAGCTTCCTGAAACTGAGTTCGAACCGCTATTTTGAGCTCGCCATCATCATCATCAGCAGGATCGACAAGACAGTTGGCACCTATATGCGCGCCATGCTCTTTGAGGTAATCGCGGTAAGCATCATGGCGTCCACCGCGCTTAGCATTGTGGGAGTAAGCAACCCGGTGTTGATCGGGATTTCCGCGGGATTTGCCAATATCATCCCCTATTTCGGACCCTTCTTTGGAGCCGCGCTGGCGGTGTTTACCGTGTTCTTTGATGGCGGACCCTTCATCACAATGGTCTATGCGGCGTTGTCCATGTGGTTAGTCCAGGTTATCGACAACAATATCGTGTATCCCGTGGTCGTGGGTACTACCATCGAAATGCATCCGCTATTGGTGCTGCTCACGGTATTGGCAGGCGGCTGGTATGGCGGGATTCTCTGGATGCTGATCTCGGTACCATTGGTATATCTGATCTACAGTGTGGTAAGTGTTTTATATATAAATCTGAAAGAATATCGAATAATATGACGAGGAACGAATGAGTATATTGGATAAGTGTTTCAATTTCACCGACGCGCGCAAGGCCATGGCTTTGGGCTATTATCCCTATTTCCGGGAGATTTCATCGGAGCAGGATACAGAAGTTATCTGCAACGGGAAAAAGATGCTGATGATGGGCTCGAACAGCTATCTGGGGCTCACCACTCACCCCAAAGTAAAGGAAGCCGGCATCGCGGCGATGAGGAAGTATGGCAGCGGTTGCGCTGGATCCCGCTTTCTGAACGGAACCCTGGATATTCATCTGCAGCTGGAAGCCGAGCTTGCCCGCTTGGTAGGCAAAGAAGCCGCGTTGGCGTATCCCACCGGCTATCAGGCAAATGTGGGCTGCATCTCTGCCATGGTTGCCAAAAACGAATATATCATCACAGATAAATATGATCACGCGTCTATCATCGATGGCTGTAAGCTTTCCGAAGGCACCATGTTGCGCTACAATCACAACGATATGGCCTCTTTGGAACGCGTGCTGCATAAGCTGGAAGGTAAATCCGCCCTGATCGTCGTTGATGGCATCTTCTCCATGGAAGGGGATATAGCAGATCTTCCGGCCATCTCCGCTCTGGCAGAAAAGTATGGCGCAAATCTGATGGTGGACGAAGCGCATTCTCTGGGCGTTTTGGGCGAAAAAGGTGCAGGCGCTGCCGCACACTTTGGCTTGACCCCCAAGACCGATCTGATCATGGGCACCTTTAGCAAATCCCTGGCCTCTGTGGGCGGATTTATCGCCGCGGATGAACCCCTGATCCATTATCTGAAACACAAATCCCGGGCGCTGATCTTCAGTGCCTCCCTGCCTCCCGCGTCAACTGCCAGCGTCTTGGCCGCGATCAAGATTATGGAAGAAGAGCCCGAACGCATCGCCAAGCTTTGGGAAAATACAGATTATATGATGAAAGAATTCAAGGCGATGGGCTATAATACCGGAACCAGTTGCACCCCGGTGATCCCTCTGCACGTGGGCGACATGATGCACGCCTTCAAGATGTGGGCGCGCTTGGGCGAAGAGGGCGTGTTTATCAATCCGGTGATCCCACCCGCGGTTCCGCCAAACGGTTGCTTGATCCGCACCTCATTTATGGCAACTCACAGCATGGCTCAATTGGATATGGCTCTGGATAAATTCCGCATTATTGGTAAAGAACTGGGAATCATCTGAAGCACGGGGCAATCCCAGATCGAAACAGGTGATTGAGATATTGTGTCGTGTCAGCTTGGGTGGCAATCTCCGATTTACCACTATGAGCAAGGCTCGTTTGTTAGAAGTATGTGACTCTCACGCTTCTGCTATATCGCTTTTGACAGACCGATATCCCAGCAGCGGCTGACCACATCCCGGAGTGCGCCAATATTTCGTTTGGTACTGATGAGTTCCACGCTATCTTGTTTATTAGCAATAATAACTTAGAGATTGTGGTGTGCCTTTTCTTTTTTGCCCATGCCGGGAATCGCCAGCCGCAACCGGGGAGACAAGATGCAGAAACAGCAAGGGGCTCGTTCCTGGAATTTTTCGTCGTTAGATGCCAATGTCGATACCATCATAGACAGGTTTTTGCAAAACCTCAAATATGAACAGGGAAAAGATCAGTTTGCTGCCACGGCCTATGATTGCTACGTAGCTTTTGCTCACACTGTCCGAGACTATATGATGGACAATTGGATAGCTTTTCAACAAGCCCAATACAATGTGGATGCCAAAAGAGTTTATTATCTCTCGCTCGAGTTTTTGATCGGCAGAGCTTTATCCAATGCCCTGCTAAATCTGGATATTGTAGATGAAGCACAGAAAGCTCTATCAAAGCTGGGCTACGATCTATCCGGGATTCAGGATTGGGAATGGGACGCAGGCTTGGGAAACGGTGGCTTGGGGCGCTTGGCAGCATGTTTTTTGGATTCACTGGCAACGCTTGGGATTCCTGCCTTTGGCTATGGCATCCGCTACGAATACGGCATCTTTCAACAGCATCTTAGCGATGGTTATCAGGTGGAAACTCCGGACAACTGGTTGCGCTATGGCACCCCGTGGGAAATTGCTCAACCCAAGCATCTTTATCCGGTGCATTTTGGCGGAGAAGTAAGCTTTCGGACTGCAGGCAATAAGCCGCCAAAAGCACATTGGAACAGCGAAAGCTATGTAATGGCGATGGGCTATGACTATCTGATTCCGGGCTATAAAAACTCCGCGGTAAATACTCTGAGGCTCTTCTCTGCCAAGGCAACACGTGATTTTAACCTGAACTATTTCAATCAAGGTGACTATATCAATGCCGTAGCCGACAAGAATGACTCCGAGATGATCTCCAAAGTGTTGTATCCCAAAGACGACACTCTGCAGGGCAAGGAACTCCGTTTGAAGCAAGAATACTTCTTTGTCTGCGCCACTTTGCAGGATATCCTGCGCCGTTTCAGCAAGATTCATGCAGACTTACGCCGCATCCCGGAGAAAGTGGCGATCCAGCTCAATGATACTCATCCCGCAATCGCGATTCCGGAGCTGATGCGAATCTTGGTGGATGAAAAGGAACTTAGCTGGCATGTCGCCTGGGAGATCTGCACCAAAACTTTTGCCTATACCAACCATACAATCCTCCCCGAAGCGCTGGAAACATGGAGTATAGACATCATGAATACGGTTTTGCCCCGGCATTTGCAGATTATTTACGAGATCAACCACCGCTTTCTAAGCTCAATCCAGATCCTCAAAGATGAAATGCAGGAAGTGATCCCCGCCCTCTCCATTGTGCAGGAAACACCATATAAGGCAATTCGCATGGCAAATCTCTGTATTGTGGGCTCACACTCTGTAAATGGAGTATCAGCCCTGCATACGGAGCTGCTCAAAACCAAGCTGTTTGCCCCGTTTTATCACCTCAGCCCGCAAAAGTTCAATAACAAAACCAATGGCATCACTCCCCGCAGGTGGCTATGCCTTGCCAATCCGGAGCTCAGCGAACTGATCTGCGAGGCCATCGGTGACAAATGGATCTCGGAGCTTTCCGAACTCCAGGGACTAAAGGACTTTAGCAAGGACAAGCTCTTCTGTGAACGCTGGATGCAGGTGAAACAGAATAATAAGTTTAGCTTTGGCTCCTGCCTCAAGAAACATCAGGGCATAGACCTCGCTGTGAACAGCATCTTTGATTTTCAGGTGAAACGCATCCACGAATACAAGCGCCAGCTACTCAATGCCTTGCATATCATTCATCTGGGCTTGAGCATATTGCAGGATGCAAATCACAAAGCAGTGCCCCACACTTTCTTCTTTGCCGGAAAGGCTGCTCCCGGCTACTATATGGCAAAGCTCATCATCAAGTTTATCAATGATATCGGAGTTTGGATCAGCAAAGAGCCCAAGCTGAGTAAACAGCTAAAGGTCGTCTTCCTGCCAAATTATCGAGTAAGCTTGGCAGAAGAGATCATGCCTGCCGCAGAGGTTTCTCAGCAGATATCAACCGCAGGAACAGAGGCGTCCGGCACCGGAAACATGAAATTTGCCCTCAATGGCGCTCTTACCGTCGGAACTCTGGATGGTGCCAATATCGAGATCAAAGCTGCCGTGGGAGACGACAATATCTTCATCTTTGGATCCACCGCCGCCGAGATCGAAATGCTACAAGCGGGGGGCTATGATCCCCAAGACTATATATATCGGGATGAAAATCTGCAAAACCTGATGCGCTTCATCGCTTCCGGCGCTCTAAACCCCACCACCCCGGATCTCTATCTACCCATATTGAATGAGCTTACCATTCACAAAGATCGCTATTGCCTGTTGGCGGATTTTGAATCCTACCGGCAAACCATGCAGCAAGTAGACCAATGCTATCGCAAGGCAAAGCTCTGGAGCTCCAAATCCATCCAAAACGTAGCAAACATGGGTAGTTTTTCTTCGGACTTTGTGATCCGGCAGTATGCAAAGGAGATCTGGGGAATCTGATATCGATACGTCAAACTCCGATTGGGCAGAAGCTAAAGAGCTGCTTCATTTATAGTGAGCTTCGCTTGACATGGCAATTCGGAGATTGCCACCCCGATGATCAATGATGTTCCCATGCTGCTTATCATGTTTTGTTTCATCACGATCGGCAACCAGTGAAGTAATGTGCCTATAAAGAGTCAGTTACGAAAAACTATCCTTGACAAGAAAACACAAAGTTTTTAAGTGCCAATTACTTGATTCCTAAAATAAAATCAGCCATAGATGGAGGAATAATGGCAAGCAAGAGTAGTGCTGTGTTTTACAGCGATCTCAAAGCTATGTCTCCGATTCGCGCGATCGCGGAGACACTAATGAACAACCACATGGTGCGCAAAATCGACATCCGGGAAGCTTATGAAATGGCCAAAAAGCAACCTGGTGTTACCGTCACAGACATCCCCATGTACCCGGAATTTGTGAAGCTACACAATCTTCCCCAAGACGCCAAAGTTCTGAATGATTGCCACGGCAATATCATCGGCAGAACTGCCAAAGCCAGACGCTTCTATCACCGCTTGGATGCCGGCAAAAAAAACAAGCTGGAAGGCGACTTCCGCGAAGCTGTATGGCAAATGCAGCATTATCCGCTGATTAAAGCGGAAGCAATATTGGGCATGGATCAGGACGTGATGCTCAAAGCCACCTTCATCACCACCGAAAGTGACGTGGCAAACGTTTACAACTGGCTACTAAACTTTGCGCCATATGAATCTGTGGTGGAAAATTATTCCTCCAGCCCCAAGCTCCCGATTCAGGACATCATCCTCATCGCCTTCAATGAATGGACTTGCGAAGATTCATTTTATAACAATGTCGGCGCTCCCCAACTGGCTCTGGTAGATGAGAAGCACAACGTGATCGTGAACTTGGGCATGCGCTATTTTGGCGAACGCAAGAAGGGCACCCTTACCCTGGCCTGGACTTCCGGCATCCGTATCGGTATGGCGGCATGTCACGGCGGGATCAAAGAGATCGACTTTGGCACTTGTGAAGACACCCGTTTCCACAAATTCGGCAAGCGCTCCATCGCCTTCTACGGCCTTTCCGGTACCGGAAAATCCAGCCACACAAACGCCCATGATAACGGCGGAACTCTGCCCAAGGGATTCTCCAAAGTGGTTTTACACGACGACGCCTTCCAGATCGATCTGGAAAACAAGGTCTGCCGCGCCTGGGAGCCCACTCTGTTTGATAAAACAGACTCCCGCCCCATCGACCATCCGGATTGGAAATATGCCCTGGCTCTGATGAACCACGCGGTGCTGGAAATCGACGGAAAACGCATCCCGATTGGCCAGGATCTGCGCAATTCCAACGGACGCGCGCTCCTCGACCGCAGTCTTTTGGGCAACTATGTGAACCGTTGTGCCTTCCCCAAAGCCTTGGTCTGGCTGATGAAAGACAGCGTGCTGCCTCCGATCCTGAAGCTGACCGATAAGCACCTGGCAATCGCCATGGGCGCTGCTTTGATGACCCAGCGTAACCGCGCTGAAAACGTTACCGAGGAAGAGCTGAACAAGCTGGTCTTCGAACCCTTTGCCAATCCCTTCCGGGTGTATGAGCTGTATAAAGACGTGGAAGCCTTTCTGCATGTGGCAGAAAACGGCGCGGATTTCTATTGCTTCAATTCCCGCGGATATTGGAAGGAATCCGACAACGAGCTTGAGGCAATCCCGCTGAAAACCTCACTGACACTGCAAACCGCGATTCTGACAGATCAAATCGAGTGGGAAGTATGGGACATTTTGCCCTCCGCGATGATTCCCACCCGCGAATCTATCGAGAAGATCCTTCCGGGATACTATGATAAATACGACCCCGCCAAACGCGGAAACATGGACAAATACTTCAGCCTGCTGCAGGATCGATTCCGCCAACGCAAGGAATACCTTGCCGAAAGCGACCTCAAAGAACGCCCGCAGACTCAAGCGGAGCTTCTGAAGGTTCTAGAGCTAAAAATCTAAAGACCGCATCAAACTCTTCAAACTCGGGTGTCATTGCGATACCCGGTTTTTTTTGCCGGAAATTGGGGTCTCGAGCATCAGCGAACTCATCCTGCCCAGAGTCCCATCGGAACGCAAAGATAGGGTAGGGGAGTTTTCCATTA
>DHVK01000018.1 GCA_002412625.1 Cloacimonetes bacterium UBA5210 | reverse complement strand
ATCGGAACACGCCGCTCCTGGGGCGGTTTTCTGTCAGACAGCACCGAGCTCCGGACGGCTCCACAATTTCAGCCCCATTTTTATCACTGCACTCGCAAAGCTTGATATCACGCATCTCTGTTTTATATCAGTGCCCTCACAATAAGTGCCTACTATGTGAAACAATGACACATATTCCAATATATCCATATGGTCTCCTCAATATTGATACATAAGGAGACTAAACATGAAACTTAACACAGAACAATGCCCGTACCCGGACACCTGCCAAATCACCGCCGGACGCAGCATTCGCCAACCCGGACAGTATGAACACCTCTATATCGAGGACGTAGTCGCTGCCATCAAATTCGGCATGTATCAGGAACTGGATCTCGGGAAGCTCATCAGTCGCATCCGCGCCGAAGCCAATCCGGATAGAGCCAAAAACCGGAAGCAGGCATTGCCTTTCTTCACCGGCTCTTATTATGAAGAGAGCCGCGCCAACGCCAATGTCCGATTTGCCTGCTTTGCCATCATCGATCTGGACCACGTGGCAGACATCACTGGCACCAAGAAGCTGATCATGGAGCGCTTTCCTTATGCGGTATGTGCTTTTCGCAGCGTGAACGACGGCGTGAAGATTGTCGTTTCACTCCGGCCGGCGATTTGCGATGATGCCCACTTTCGCGCCATCTATGCCATCTTGATGCAAAAGATCGAGGATATCACCAGAATCAAACCGGACAGCACTCCGGATTGGGCACGTGCCTGTTTCTTCAGTCACGACCCCGATCTGCTCTTTAATGAAGATTACCTTGGCTTCAGCTGCGAGCTTCCAAGCGCACCCGTTTCCATCAGCTGTCCTCCGGCGGCTCCCCTCTTTCCTTTGCCCCCCACTGAGGATGATTTTGCCAAAGCCGAACTGGTGATCAAAGCCCTTGCCGCCGGGAAGATCTCTTATCAGGATTGGATCAAGACCGGGCTTGCCCTGAAGGCTGCTTTTGGTGAGCGCGGAAAAGCGCTGTGGTTACTTTTTGCGGACAACCCATATTACAATGATGATACCACCAAGCTTGAGCGCAAATGGAATTCCTTTCGCGGCTCCGGTGCCGTGGGCATTGGCAGCATCTTCTTCATCGGAGAGAAACATGGAATCTGCTAAACGTATCGATTCACCCGCCCCGGTAGCCTTGGTTGCACAGCTGCAGGATCTCCACGATGCCAGCGATGCCAGTATCGCGGAGCTGTTCTGTGCCTTGCATCCGGACAACTTCCGCTATATTCGGGACGCTGAATATTGGATGTATTGGAATGGTTTTGCCTGGCTGCCGGACGTCAAATATCAGGAGCTGCTAAATTGCCTGGGGCAATTGCGGGACAGCATTCGCGGCCTGAACAGCTCTGCCAAAACCGACATCATCAACCAAATCCTCAACCGTTTATCCGGCACACGCACCAAAGCGTGTGCCGTAACCGCTATCAGCCAATTGGCAAAAATCTCTACCCTGTCCTCGGATTGGGATGCCCATCCCCATCTGATTGCCTTCCGCAACGGGGTTTACAACACAGACACCGGGCAGATCATCCGCGACCCGCGCGCGATCCGCAAGCTGTATCTCATCAAGAGATTAGCCGCCACATACAGCGAGGATGCTCCGTGCTCCGCCTGGCTGGAATTTCTGGATACGATCTTCCTGGGGGATCAAGCTCTCATCGCCTTCGTGCAAAAGCTGGCGGGGCTCTCGCTCTGCGGAAACGTGCAGGAAGAGCTGCTCATCTTCGCGCATGGTGAAGGAGCAAACGGCAAGACCACCTTCCTGAATGTCCTCAGCAAGATCTTTGCCGATTACCACGTAGATATCGACCCCTCAATCCTGATCAAAAGCAGAGCAAACGACCAACGCCTGAAGCTGGAAAACACCGCCAATCTGCGCGGAAAACGCCTCGCCACCGCCAACGAAATCCCCGAGCTAAGCAGCTACGACGACGGCACAGTGAAGCAGCTCTCCTCCCGCGACCCGATCTCTTACAAACAGATCTACCAATCCGCGGGCAGCTTCACCCCTTCCCACACGCTCTGGGTCCGCGCGAACCACAAACCCCGCTTCAATGTCAACGACGGCGGGATGCTCCGTCGCCTCGTGCTGATCCCCTTTGCCCATCATTTCCCGGCTCAGAAGCGCATCAATCGCTATGAAGATACCCTCATCAAAGAAGCCTCTGGCATCCTCAACTGGTTGATCCAGGGCTGGCAGGAATATCGCAAAAACGGCTTGGGTGAATATCCCGCCAGCGTGAGTGTGGCTCTGGATGAATACAGGCAAGATTGCGATCTGCTGGGTGAATTCCTGCGGGAAAGCTATCGCCCCCTCGCCGATGCCCGGCAGCTGATGCAATCCGTTTTGACCAAATACAACATCTGGGCAGGGCAGAATAGCTACAAAACCAAAAACGCCAAACTCCTCTCGAACGAACTCCGCAAAGCCGGATACGAAATCGTAAAAGGGCACCAGAATAAGAGCTATATTCTTGGCTTAGAAGAATTAACGGATAGCGATAGTCCTGGCTTCTGATAGCAAATAGCGCCCATTTTGGGTTAGCGTGGCTAGCATGGCTAGCATAAACCTATATTGTTGCTCCCAATGGCTTGTCCTAATATAATAGAGTATACATTAGGGATTTTGCCTAACTTAGCTAACTATGCTAACCCCATCTTGCAATCCGGCCTCGACAATCCCCTCATCATGGAGGATATTGCCTCCGTCTTTAGCACAATCTACTTGACGGAAAAACAATCAGATAATTAAATGCTTACACAAATTTTTGGAGGAATAATGAAAGGTTTATTTGTACTCGCAGTTATGGTGTTGTCACTTGGTTTGCTGTCCGAGGAAGTAGAATTATGATCGATTACAAAGAATTGGTAGAAAAGTATCGTCTAGCAGCGGAACAGGGCGATGCAGACGCTCAGTACGAACTGGGCTCAATGTATGATCTTGGCCAAGGCGTAGAAAAGAGTTACAAAGAAGCAGTCAAGTGGTATCGCATGGCTGCAGAACAGGGCTATGCGGTTGCTCAGTATATCCTAGGCTCAATGTATGATTATGCGGAAGGTGAAGATCCGAACTACATAGAAGCGGCTAAATGGTACCATAAGGCCGCTGAACAGGGAATTAAGGAAGCACAGTTCAGTCTGGGCTTACTGTATTTAGAAGGACACGGAGTAAAACAAAGTTACAAGGAAGCGTTTAAATGGTCACGTATGGCTGCTGAGCAAGGAGATGCCATTTCTCAGTATAGTGTTGGCTTTGGCTATGAGTATGGCCTTGGTGTTTTACAGAGTTACAAGGAAGCAGCTAAGTGGTACCTTTTAGCAGCAAATCAAGGGTATGCAGATGCTCAATACATTCTTGGTGTAATGTATGGTAAAGGGCAAGGCGTTGTGCAGAACTATGAAGCAGCCTATTTTTGGCTTGTGTTATCCTGTGCTAGCGCTGATGCCGATCTATTAAAAGATGCTTCAAAAGAACGGAATACTATCGCCAAAAACCTCACTGCGTCTCAAAGAGATCGTATCCAAAGAGAAGCGGAAGCATGGCAACACCAGGAGAAAGAATCATGAAAGACTACAAAGAGTTGGTTGAAAAATATCGTCTAGCAGCGGAACAGGGCGATGCAGACGCTCAGTACGAACTGGGCTCAATGCTAGAACTTGGTATAGGTGCTGAAATGAGTTACATAGAAGCCGTAAAATGGTATCGTTTGGCAGCAGAACAGGGCGATGTAACCTCTCAACATTCGCTGGGCTCAATGTATGATCTTGGTAAAGGTGTAGAAAGGAATTATGTGGAAGCTGTTAAGTGGTATAGGCTGGCAGCAGAACAGGGAGACGCTACAGCACAGTTCGATCTGGGTGTAATGTATTTTCATGGACGAGGCGTAATGCGGAGTTATGGGGACACTGTCCATTGGTGGCTTCTATCAGCTGAACAAGGCAATCAAGATGCTCAGTGTTATCTGGGTCAAATGTATTGTACGGGCAAAGGTGTTGCGCAGAGTTATGAAATGGCCTATTTTTGGTTTGTACTTGCCTGTGCTAACGCTGATGATACAGATTCTTTTGAATTTGCTTCATCGGTGCGGGATCGCGTCGCAAATAAACTAACTGCAACTCAGATAAACCGGATCCAAAATGAAGCGACTACATGGCAGCCCAAAGTGAACTCTACTCCCTAATCGGAACTAAAACCGCTGAGCCCGGAGGGCGAAACTGACCATAGCGAGGGTNNGATCATCAGAGCCCTTTATGGGCGACACAAATCCACAAATCCTCCTTGACAAATATTACAGGCATTAGAAACGCTCCATCAAAGATTATGATCAAGGAGACGACCATGCCCGCATCCTATTGTCATCTGGCTGTGCATATCATCTTCACTACCAAGAACCATACAAGATGGCTCACCAAAGCCCTTCAACCCAAGATTCATAACTACATTTCCGGTATTATAAACAATATCGGAGGTATTTCCATCATTGTCAACGGCATCGAAGATCATGTCCACATACTATGCCTGATGCCCAAAGACCTTAGTATAGGCGAGTTTATGGCCAAGATAAAGGCTAATTCCAGCAGATGGATACGCAAAGAGCATTGCTCGGAATTCCATTGGCAGGATGGATATGCGGCATATTCCGTGAGCAAGTCAAACCTGCACACCATCACCGCGTACATCCGCAACCAGAATGAACATCACCATCATACGAGCGCAGTAGATGAATTTGAGACCCTGTTGAAGAAGCATTGGGATCCGGAAATATTGTGTCGCCCATAAAGGGCTATGGGGGGGGGCGCTGCATTCATCGAGGGGCTCCGCTTCGCTACGCACCCTCGCTATGATCTGTCGCCCCTGGCAGGGCTCACAATGAAGTGTCGAATCCTCTGTCCCGCTCGGTGTTGTTGTGTACACCCCGGAGAGGATTGCAGACGTCCCGTCTGCAAAGTGTAGAAGCGCCTTCCAGCCGCATCAGACTGTTGACAAAGCCCACTAATCACAAAATTCAAACATCTGCGTCATTGATTGCTGAATCCCGTAGGGAGGCATTATAGATAGATAATGCATTGTTTTATATATTAAATAGAGTCCTGTAGGGATGGCATCACGTCATTTTGTTTGGTCAGTTTAGAATATGTCGTCCCTACAGGACTCGAATCAGTTTTATGTTAAGATAAAGTCTATCTAAAATAACGTCCCGCTCGGAATTAACTCATGATAGAAATGTTGCATTTCATAATGAATCCAATATTATGAGAGCTTGGGATTATCTTCATATCGTAATGTAACCAAAATACACAGACTTTGTCAACAACCTGCGCTTAAGCTGAGATTACGCCGTCTTCCTCCAATCACCATAGCACGATAACGCCTTAAAACCTGTTTAAGCTCCGGACAACTATGCGGGCTTGGCGATAGGATCGTTCAAGACAATCAATTGCGTCACGCGCATTCAAATGGAAGCACAAAGTCTCACACCAAGTTGCAAATGAGTATCACCTGTCACAGTGGTCGTATGGGTTTATAGCGGGTAATCTGTGATTGTCTGGATATGGTCTAAAGTGCTTTGGGAAAGGTTTTTGTGCTATCATTCAATTGTCTCTGATCAGGAGTTTGCTTCACTGTTTCTTGAAACACCATCCAGTTCGGAGAGCGTAAAACAGGTGAAGTGTGAAGATAATAGAGTGTCGGTTCACTGACCTTGATTAGGTCGATAGATTTCTTTCAGTTTGAGCAGTATTCTCGCAGAAAGGACTTCCCAACTTATTGCATGGACTCGCACATGCATCTCTGCTTGATTGAGCTTACCGCATGCGCAGACGACAACAGGCTTCCCCAGTTAAGCTTTCCTGCCTGAATATGAAGCCATCTGTCATAATCTGTAGAGTTATCCAGCTTTAGGGCTTTCCCACTTTTGGCAAGGTTACCCTCTCTACCGACCAACATCAGTTTGCACACGCTATGCTCCATATTCTCACTGCTTCTTACTTCAGACCTTGCCGATGCCAGCAACGCCCTTGATCTCATGTTGACTTCCCGCTGGTGAGGCGTCAGGACTTCTTTCAGTCCATCGGCGCAGAAAGCATTCTGGGCAAACCAAAAAACGCCGTCCATTAAGAACGGCGTAACAAATATGGTCTATCGCTTATTTAGTAGCGACGGTCATAGTTATTGCGATTGAACTGCTGCTTTTTGGCTTTACGGCATTCAGGGCAGCGTTGGGGTTCGTTGGTGAGACCCTTCTCTTTGTAGAATTCTTGTTCGCCTTCGGTGAAAGCGAATTCCTTTGAGCAGTCTTTGCAGATTAAGTTTTTGTCTGGCATTGTATCTCCTTTTTTTGTGTTCGGGACATCTGACATTCTGATTAGAGGCAGTCCCAGAACAAAAGGAAAGGCTCATGGAATGAAATGGATCCCTGAATCTGTTGTAATATTTTTCACGGCTCTGATTATAGCGTATCAAATGAAATCTCAAATCTCATGCTGTTATAACTCCCTGTTTAATGAATTTATCAAACGGAGTACGAGGATTATTCAAATCATCTGAACACTTATATCGTCTAATATAATCGTTTTTTTCTGAAACGCAAATACAAATTTGTAAAAAAATGCCTAGCAAGCTTAGTCAGTTTCTTCAAACAATCACTTACTTTGTCATCGTCTTTGGCTTCAAGCCAATTTTTTGAGGCATTTTTCCCCAGTATGCTTGGTTGAATGAACATACCCAGCTTTGGGATTTCCTCTCTTGTTATGACGAAATACCTGATCTAGTCTATTCCAATCATACCGATGGATGCTATTTGTCTCCAGATAAACAACGACCGACTGACGGCCGTTTTTACCATATGCACTGGCTATCCTCTGTCCCATAAATATATCCGACCACTGAGACGAGGGATATTCATTTGCATCTTTGGGTGAAGCGTTGTATCATTAAGAGCAAAAGCTCTTGGTCATAGCAGGCAAATTCCTTGACAGATTGATGGCAAAAAATTGCTTAGTTACGGATATGAACACTTACAAATCTCCCTATTCAGCAATCGCATTGTTTTCCGGTGGATTGGATAGCCTGATAACCGTGAAATGGATGCAAAAAGCCGGTTACAAGGTGTATCCGGTTTACTTTCTCACGCCATATATGCCGGTGGAACGCGCCCTTGATGCTGCCCGTGAAAACGGGATAGACCTCATCGTGCGGGACATTGCTAAAGAACATCTGGCGATGATGCAAGATCCCCAGGTTGTGTTTGGCAAGCACATGAATCCCTGTGTGGATTGTCACGCTTTGATGTTCAAAATGGCTGGAGATATGCTGTCCGAATTGAACGCGCATTATCTGATCTCCGGCGAAGTCTTGGGCCAACGCCCGATGAGCCAGCGTAAGGATGCCATGAACAGAGTAGGCAAGTTGAGCGGCTACAAGGATCTTTTGGTGCGTCCGCTATCCCAAAAACTACTCCCGGACACACTGCCCATCCGCGAACAATGGGTGGACAAAGAAGACCTCCTTGCCATATCCGGCAGGGGCAGATCCAGGCAGCTGGAACTGGCAGAAGAGCTGGGCATGGTGAACTTCCCCGCTCCCGCTGGGGGATGCCTGCTGACCGACAGAAACTACTCTCTGCGCTTGAAAGACCTGATTCAATATAATCAATTGGACCCGCTAAGTCTCGTACTGCTGAAGTGGGGCAGGCATTTCCGCCTGAGCCCAAGCACAAAGCTGATTATCGGCCGGGACGAAGCCGAGAATATGAAACTGGAGACACTGATCCCGGATAACCAGCTGAAAGCCAAAGATATTACCGGACCGCTGGGAGTTCTGCATGAATACCCCCGCCAGGAAGCAACTTTGCAACTCGCGCTTCAGATCTTCTGGTATTACCATAGCAAGGCAGAAGACTCCGGAACTGTGTGCTTGAGTTCACATACGCGCTCCGCGGAGCTGGAATGCAACAAAGCGAAGCACGAAACCGTGATCAAATACCGTATATCACTAGACAAGCGTTAGAGGATACATTATGTTGAAGATTGAAGCATTTGTCCTGTTGCCGGCATACCAGACCAACACCTGGCTAGTTTGGGATGACGACACTCCGGATGCCATCCTGGTGGATCCCTCCGCGCCTTCCGCGGAAGTGCTCAAAACTATTATTGATCGGGGGCTGAAAGTGCGCACCATCGTCATCACTCACGGCCATGGAGATCACATCGGCGGCATCCCCTATTTCAAGAATAAACTGGATAGTCAGGTGGCCATTCACCAAGCTGATGCCGAGATGCTGGTGAACAACAAAAAAAACCTTAGTGAATACATGGGCTCACCTCTGGAACCGGCTCCGGCAGACATCATTCTGCAAGATGGCGATGTTTTCATGATGGGGCAGCATCAAATCCGGGTGAGACATACACCGGGACACACTCCAGGCGGCATCTGCCTGTTGATCGACAAATTCCTCATTTCCGGAGATACTCTGTTTGAACAAAGCATTGGCCGCACGGATTTCCCGGGTGGCAGCCATGAACAGATTATCAATTCCATCAAGCGCAAGCTGTTTATTTTGCCGGATGACATTGTGGTGTTCCCGGGGCACGGACCCCGCACCTCCATCGGCATGGAAAAGCTAAACAATCCTTTTGTAAGGTGATATAATGCAAAACATGGTTTTAATCTTGGATTTCGGTTCTCAATACACCCAGCTCATCGCCCGCAAGGTTCGCGAAGCCGGAGTGTATTCGGAGATCCATCCCTTCAATATGCCAATCGCGAAGATCCGCGAACTGGCACCGAAAGCTCTCATCCTCTCCGGCAGCCCGTTTTCCATCAGCAATCCTGAGGCACCCAAACCTAGCCCGGAGATTTGGGACCTGGAGCTACCCATCCTGGGCATTTGCTACGGTATGCAATTGATCGGGGAACACTTTGCCGCAGAAGTAGCACCGGCTGCCAAACGTGAGTATGGCAAAGCCCACATCCACCTCCTGCAAGAGGATCCCCTGTTCAGTGGCATTCAGGATATGGCACAAGTTTGGATGAGTCACGCGGACAAAATTGAGCGCGTCACGGACTCCATGCAGATCCTGGCAACAACGGTGAACTCGGACCACGCGGCATTTCGTCACAAAGAACTGCCCATTTATGCCCTGCAATTTCACCCGGAAGTGCACCACAGCCTATGCGGAAAGCAGCTTTTAAGCAACTTCCTGTTCCGGATAGTGGGCTTGCAGCCGGATTGGAATGCGGGCTCCTTCGTCCACGATGCCATTGCCAAGATTCGCGAGCAAGTGCGGGACAACCGGGTCATTCTGGGGCTCAGTGGCGGCGTGGATTCCTCTGTGGCAGCAGCGCTCATTCATCAGGCAATCGGCGATAAACTGATTCCGATCTTTGTCGATACCGGTCTGATGCGCTTCCGTGAAGCGGAGCGGGTGAAAACCATGTTCAAGGCCTATCCTTCGCTAAAGATAGACTTTGTGGATGCCTCGGTGGTCTTTATGCAGCGCATGAAAGGGATCAGCGACCCGGAGCAGAAGCGAAAGATCATCGGCGCTACATTCATCGAAGTCTTTGAAGCTGAAGCTGCCAAATATCCCGATGCCAAGTGGTTGGCGCAGGGCACGCTGTATCCGGATGTGATCGAGAGTGTTTCCTTTGCGGGGCCCTCTGTGACCATCAAGAGCCATCATAACGTGGGTGGTTTGCCGGAGAAAATGAAGCTGAAGCTGGTGGAGCCTCTGCGCGAACTCTTCAAAGATGAAGTGCGTGAGGCAGGCAGAGAGCTGAATTTACCGGATGCACTGGTAAGCCGGCACCCCTTCCCGGGCCCTGGTCTGGCAGTACGCATCCTGGGGGATGTGGATGAAGAGAAAGTGCGCTTGCTGCAACTGGCAGACGAGATATTCATCGAAGAACTGCACAACTGGAAGCTATATAACGATACCTGGCAGGCTTTTGCGGTGCTCCTACCGATCAACAGCGTGGGAGTGATGGGCGATGAGCGTACCTATGAACAGGTCTGCGCGCTGCGTGCGGTGAACAGTGTGGATGGTATGACCGCGGAAGTCACAGAATTCCCCTTTGAATTCCTCAAACACGTATCAAACCGCATTTGTAACGAAGTGAAGGGAATTTCCCGGGTAGTTTACGATATCAGTTCCAAGCCCCCCGCGACCATTGAATGGGAGTGATTCTCTAGCTGATAAATCCGGCTCCCAGCACCACATCTTCCTGATAAAAGGCAATCACCTGCCCCGGCGTGATGGCCGATAGGGGAGCATCGAATTTCACATAGTAACGCCCATCAGCCAATGGTTCAACCGTGCATCCCTGGGGAGTGTGAGCCAAACGAATCCGGGCATAGCACTTCAAAGTGTCTGAGGGTGCGGCGATCGAAAGCCAGTTAACCTCTGTCGCATATAGTGTATTACCATAGAGCAGCTCTTCTTCACCGATGATCACCCGGTTGTTCGGGTAATCTATGCCGATCACATATTGCGGACGGGCAAAGCCGGCCAAACCCAGCCCCTTCCTCTGCCCTATCGTGTAGTGGATCAAGCCGTTGTGTTTGCCGAGCACCCTGCCGTTGCGATCCACATAATCACCCGGCTCTATGCTGCTTCCGCTAAAGAGTGGACTATTATCATAGCTTTCCAAAAAGTCCTGGCTTTCCTTTTTCTTCACCAGATACTCGTATGCTCGGGATTTGGCCAAGGCCTTGATATCTTCCTTGAGTATCTCGCCCAGTGGGAACAGGGTAATGGCAAGCTGTTCCTGGCTCAGCATACTGAGAAAATAGGATTGATCCTTGCGCAAATCCAGCGCTCGCAGCAATTGGTACCTGTCGCTCACCTCATCAAAGCGGATACGGGCATAGTGGCCGGTGGCAAAGCGCTCAAACTCGATCCCCAATGCTCTGGTTTTATCGATCAAATCGCCAAACTTGATGCGGCGATTGCACACCACACAGGGATTCGGAGTTTCACCCCGGAGATAGCTATCGCGGTAGTATTGCAGGACACAGTGCTTGAATTCTTCTTCCAGGTTGATGATGTGATGCTCGATGCCCAGCTTTGCGGCAGAGCGCTTAGCGGCCTCCAGTGCTTCCGGCTCGGACGGACCGAAACAGCCACGTTTATCAGCAGCCAGAATACCGCTGGCCGGGCTCCATTTAGCCATCGTGATACCGATCACCTCGTGCCCCTGCTCTTTCAGCATCAGGGCGCACATGCTGCTATCGATGCCACCGCTCATTCCCAGGGCAATCTTCATGAATGCACCTCAAAGAAGCTCTCCAGGCGCAGGATAGTGCGGGAATCGAGCTTCTCCGGCAACTCCCCTTCCAGGTTCAGGTAAGGCAAATCTATATGCTTCTTGAGCAGCAAGTTATCTATCTGAAGATGACAAAATGCCTGAGTATAGCCGATCATCGCGTCCAGGCTGCGGACCTCGATTTGCTCACGGATGTCTTTCAGCCTGCATAACACACTGTAGGGATAGGTATATTTCAGATATTGCTCCACGATGTCCCGGCAAAGATAGGGCATGGCAAACTGGCGTTGCACTTCGTTGAAGATCACGTCTCCCCCAAGCTCAGAGATGCTGTCATAGAGATTGCGAAAGATGGGCGGAACTCCCACATAGCCCAAGCGAATCCGGGTAGGAAGCGGGGCAGATTGTTCAGCTTGATAAAGAAAGTCATCCAGTTCTTTCTCAAAGCGGCCGGGATCACCCCGGAAGTCCGAGGAGTTAACCAACCACAAGTGGTTATCTCTGCCGCAAACCTTACGATCCGCATAAGTAAGCTTATCCAGTTTGGTCAGCTTCAGCCGGATCGCATCCAGCCAGGCTTTCGCTTCCATGGTCTGCTTGCGGCTAACTCCGAAGTGTTCCTCCAGCTTTGCTATCTCTTTGTCCAGGGCTGCATAATCACGCTCAGGGGGAAATGAAAACCGCCATATGGCGATCTGCTCTTCGGCTATCATTTCCAACAATGAACTCGAATTCGAGCAATCTCCTTGCACAACCCCGATTACTTCATCCAGCTGAGAGCTGAGCGCCGCGGAGAAATTGCCCTTGATCCAGGAGCATAAACTGCGGGGAAAGCCCTTCAGCTCTGCGTCGTGGATGTGCTGGGAGGAATCCTGGGTGAGGAATATATTATTCAGGTCAATCGGTATCTGTCCCGCGGCGTAAAGCACTTCAACCGGGAGCGAGGTGGTAAATCCGATGCGTTTAGTCATCGCAGGCCAGCTCCAGATATTTATCTTCCAATCTGCTGATCTCGCCATTCTTTTGCCCGATTGCGCTCTGAAGGGTCTTGTCTTCTTCGTTGAGCCCTTTTATTCTGAGACTGTCGTTGTAAGTGGCAGAATCTGCCAGCAAGCGATGAATCTCTTCGCGACGTTCTTCCAGCAGTGAAAGCTCTGTCTGTTTATCCTCGATTTCCTTATGCAATTGCTCCAAATGCCAGGGATTGATCCTTTTTCTGCGCTCCCGGGGAGGGGGAGCCGTCTTGCTCAGTTCAGGTTCGGCGAAGGTCAGTTCGATTGCATGCTCGGCAGGGCCTTCACAATCCTGGATAGTAGTATAGATTTTCCCGGAACGCTCGAGCTTGCGAAACACCCAGAATTTATCCGCGAGTGAACTGATGAAATGACGGTCGTGAGATACAAATATGATGGTCCCGTCGAAGGCGTCCAGTGCTTCCAGCAGCGCGTCGTGCATGAGAATATCCAGGTGGTTTGTGGGTTCATCCAGGATCAGCAGGTTCGGTCTTTGATGAATCAGCACACTCAGGTAGAGCCGCGATTTCTCTCCTCCGGAAAGCACCCCGACCCGCTTGTCCACATCGTCACCGGTGAAGGCAAAGCGGGCAAGCCAGCTCAGCACATAACCCCGTGGTTCTTCCGGAACGATGCTCCACAGAGTTTCCATCACCGTCTTGCTTTCATCCAGCGCGTTTTGATGCTGATCGTAATATGCAATTTTCAGGCTGGCTCCGCTCTTGAATCTGCCTGCCATCAATCCGTGTTTGCCCAAAAGAATCCTGAGTAAGGTGGATTTCCCGCAACCATTTGCGCCGATGAGGGCGATGCGATCCTGCCAGTGGGCATCGATATTGATCTCTCGGGCAAGGATCAGGTCCTGATCAATCCCGATGGTGGCATTCTCGAAAGCAAAGACATCGTTCCCGCTGCGCTCCGCCGAAGCCATCCGCAGCTGTACATGCCTTTCTCTTTTGGGCGCATCCACTACCTCCAGTTTTTCCAGCATCTTGATTCGGCTTTTGGCTTGAGCTGTCTTTTGGCTGCCGATATTGCGGCGGATGAAGTCCTGGGTTTCCGCCACAAACTTCTGCCTCCGTTCATATTGGCGTGCCAGGCTTTTCTGTTCGATTTGTCTGGCTTCATACCAACTGCTATAATTGCCTTTGGTGATGCTCAGCTTGCCCCGCTCCAGGTAGTAGATGCTGCGGCACACGTTATCCAGAAACACCCGATCGTGGGATACAACCAAATAGGGTCGCTCATGCGAGCTCAGATAGCGCTCCAGCCAACGGGTCATGGAGATATCCAGATGATTGGTCGGCTCATCCAGGATCAGCAGGTCAAACTGCGCCAGGAGCAGATATGCCAGGCAGATTCTGGTCTGCTCTCCCCCGCTGAAATCTCCGATCCGTTTAGTCCAATCGCGCAGGGTAAAACCGAGCGACTCCAGGACATATTTGATCTCGTTTTCATGTTCAAACGCGCCACACTCGTGCATTTTCTCGATCACAGCGTCCAGTTCCGCATGAACTTTGGCGTCTCCCTTTTGGGCAAGACTCCCTGAAAGCTCGTTCATGCGATGCACCAGGTCGCGGATATCCTCGCGGGCGGATTCGATGTACTGCAAGAGGCTGATATTGGGGTTCAAAGTAGCATTTTGTGCCAGATAGGCCACTCGACAGCTACGTGCTTTGATTACCTGACCCTCGGTGGGGCGCAGTTCTCCCAGCATCATCCTGATGAGGGTGCTTTTTCCGCTGCCGTTCGGTCCGATCAACCCGATACGGCTATTATGTTCGATTGTGCAATTGATCCCTTGCAGGATGTAGGTTCCGCTGAACTCTATCCCTATGTCAATGCATTGTATAAGGCTCATTTATATCTCTCTTTATGCTATATGCTTACATCTGTGCAAAGTCCTGAATTGCCGGATGTTGTCAAACAGATTTTTCATTCCCGGTCGCATTTCGCGTTTCTGAGACCCTCATGAGCCCACAACTGGATATGGATCAACTGTTGGGTGCTTTCATCCTTACAGCCCTCCTAAGACCTCCCAAGGGGCTCCCAAACGGGGCTCGGGAACTCTTTGAGCGATCCATGAGTGCTTCTCTGGGTATTAAAGCATAGGGCAATCCGGGTAATTGAGACTTGTATGAAGGGAGAAAGCTGAGGGGATAGGATTGCTGACGTTTCGTCTGCACTTATTTACGATACGGTGTTCCATTATCGACACGAGGACATGTCGAATCCTATGAGCTTTCATGTAAATTCCAATTGCATTAACCGGGCATAACTGACGTTTCGGGGGAATGAACAAGAGCCAGTGAACGCTCTGCTTGTTCCTACTACAGTTCCGGTTGTTGGCAAAGTCCGTGTATTTTGGTTACATTACGATATGAAGATAATCCCAAGCTCTCATAATATTGGATTCATTATGAAACGCAACATTTCTATCATGAGTTAAGTCCGAGCGGGACGTTATTTAAGATAGACTTTATCTGAACATAAAACTGATTCGAGTCCTGTAGGGACGACATATTCTAAACTGACCAAACACATAGATGTGATGCCATCCCTACAGGACTCTAATTAATATATAAAACAATGCATTATCTATCTATAATGCCATCCCTGCGGGATTCAGCAATCAATGACGCAGATGTTTGAATCTTGTGATTATGGGCTTTGTCAACAGTCTGGACTACAGTTCCGGTTATCAGTGATTCAGAAAAGTATTCCTCTGCCCACTGTTCGATCCGGAGATCGTCATAGAGTCCACGCAAAAAGACCACCGGCAAACCGATGGTCTTTCTCTATGTTCAAACGTTTATTTATTTCTTCATCAACTCGCCGAGGTGTTTGATATACGCATCGGGACCACCGGGTTGGTAGCCGGTTCTGCCTATTTCTTTTCCTTCCGCGTTCACCAGGAGAATGGTGGGATAACCCTGGATTCCGAACTGGCGCTGAAGGTTATTATTTTGCATTTTCAGCTCAGCACTCTGGGCGATCTTGCGAGGGAAATCCAGTTTTAACAGTACCAGGTTTTCCTGGGCATAGGCTTCGAATGCTTTCTTCTCAAAGACTTCGGATGCGAGCTTGATGCACCAACTGCACCAATCAGAACCGGTGAAATTCACCAGAACGGTGCGTCCTGTTTCACGGGCAACCGCAATGGCAAGATCCCAGTTATCGATCCAGGTTCCGGGTTCATATTCCGAAGAGTTGACTATCTCTGTGGTTTCCTGAGTTTGCGCATCTGCAGTATCGGACTTGGGAGCCGGGCTGCAGCTAAGCACCGCAACCATCGAAGCCAAGACTATTATCAGTAAATATTTCATAGCACAAGCTCCTGCTCATTGATATATATTTGCACATTCACTTTCGCCGCTTGCTTGAGCATAGCATTTACACCACAATAGCGGTCTGTGGATAGAGTTACTGCTTTCACGATCTTATCCTGCGGTAGGTTCTCGCCCGCGAACTTGAATTTAACCGTGATCGTATGATACACGACAGGGTGCTCTTCGGTGGACTCCCCATCTGCCTCCATCTCAAAGCTATAGTCTTCAACCTGCATCTTTTTCAAGATAGAGACAATATCCATGCCAGAGCAGCCGGTTAAAGCGGCTAGCAGCAGAGGTTTAGGGCGGGGACCTGTATCGTTTCCACCGTATTCCTTGTCTCCGTCCATCTTAAGGTGATGGCCTGTGACCAAGGAGTCAAAACTAAGCTCCCCAGTCCATTTTGTGATTACTGCGCCTGCCATAATCAGACCTCGATGAATGAATCCTTCAGAACTTCTTCATATTTTTCAACATAAGTTTTGAAGGCTTTATAGATATCCGCTACTTCTTTTTGCGGAAGCTTTTCGATAAGGCTAACCTGCTGGTCCAGAACTGTCTTTTGGCTGTTTTCAGCTAGCTTTGTGCCTTTTTCTGTGATCAAAGCAAACCAGCAGCGACGATCGTCTTCACTGGGCTTGCGGGTAACTAATTGTTTGTTTACCAGGTTGTCCATAATCCGTGTTACACGGCTATGAGAAACGTTCAATACTCTGGCAAGTTCATTCATGTTTGCCGGAGATTTGGTAGCATGCAGGTGGTTGAGGAGCATGCACTCCATGCGCCCTGCTTGCAGGCAAGCCTTTTGGATGTAATCGATATCGCTGAGGGCAACCTGCAGCCGAGTGATCAGATCGTGGAATTTTTCTGGATAATTTGACATTGTGTACTCCTTATCGTATATTTAGTTTACTTATTGATTCCCAATAGTCTATCAATTTTGGGTTTATCGAAACCGACAACCGGTTGGTTATTAATCCACATTTGTGGGACACCTTGTTGACCGGTCTTTTTTATCATATCGCTCAACGCTTTCGCATCCCGTGACACGTCTATATCTTTGTACGCAAAGCCGTTTGATTTCAAATAGCTCTTCAGCTTCTTGCACCATGAGCACGTAGCAGTGCTGAATACAATTATGTTTGCTTTCATGGTTCCTACTCCATGAAAGACATAATAGGGCAATCATTCAAAAAGCCAAAACTTTTTTTTGATTTTGCGAAATTAGATTAAATACCCTTAATCCAAAATGACCCCAAGTATAGTTATCTTTTCTCTTTTGTAGTATTTATCTTAAGCACGCTGAAGTTTACAGACCACTCGTCTTCCTCCCGCGTTGTGCCAATGAACTAAGCTGCCGCGGCAGGTTCCGGAGAATAGTTTACGCACAAACCCAGCTTCAATGCTACCGCCCAGATCCACACCATGAAGCATTGTCCTCAGATCAGGCTGATTTCAAGCTCTTATCTTCGGGTGAGCATAGGATGATTACTGCTTAACAACAGCCTTATTGAAGCACAGTAGTTCATGCCTAAGCCCCGGATGCAATCCTGAAACATCCAAGCCCAGCTAATGTCTGCTTCATGATGAAAGTGACATTGTACCGCACAAGGTTCTTCAAACAAAGAACTGCCGGGCCCTGGATAGTGCTTGGGCTGAAAAAATGCTTGCCAAATAGTATTGCAGCCTGATGATGGCACATAATAATCTGAGGCACTTTCTTGCGTGCCCAAGTAACGAAATGGGGAAACGAAATGCCATCAAGTTTTGTATGTACAGATTGCGGTTTTGAGACCGGTAAATGGAGCGGTAAATGCCCGAACTGCGGTAGCTGGAGCACGATGAAGGAGAGCGGAAGAGTCCTCGGGAAGGGCGGAACTCTCATACAGACCGGTTCTAAAAAGAAACCGGAAAAGATCGTGAAAATCAGTGGGGTGGAAGAAGCCCGCCTACTTACCGGAAATTCCGAGCTGGATCTTGTCCTGGGCGGAGGCATTGTATCCGGGATGCTGATCCTCATCGGTGGAGAACCCGGCATAGGAAAATCCACCCTGATGCTTCAATTAGCGGAATGGCTGGGGCAAAGCGGCAAGAAAGTGCTCTACTGTTCCGGCGAAGAAAGCGCAGCCCAAATCCATTTACGCAGCAAACGCCTGGGCGTTAAGAGCGAAAACATCCTCTTGCTGTGCACAAACGACACGGAACACATCGTAGAAAGCATCGAAGAAGAACTACCGGATCTGACCATCGTTGATAGCGTGCAATCCATCAGCATCGGCAGTATCGACAGCATTCCCGGCAGCATCACCCAATTGAGAGAAAGCACAAACCGGCTATTAAAATGTGGCAAAGAACATGGTGTACCTATATTTATGGTAGGCCATGTAACTAAAGAAGGTTATGTGGCAGGTCCCAAAATATTGGAACACATGGTTGATACGGTGCTATATTTCGAAGGCGAAATGCGTAATCAGTATAAGATTTTGCGCGCGGTCAAAAACAGATTTGGCTCCACAAACGAGATCGGCCTGTTCGAAATGACAAACTTGGGACTGATGCAGGTGGAAAGCCCCAATTCTGTATTTCTGAGCAACGAACTGGCGCAGATCGGAACTTCCATCGGGTGCATTATTGAAGGCACCAGAAGCTTCATTGTGGAGGTTCAATCCCTGGCAACGGGGTCTAACTACGGAACGCCGCAGCGGGTTGTGGTAGGTTTGGAGCAAAAGAAACTGGCGATCCTGTTAGCAATCCTGGAGAAGAATTTATCGCTTTACCTCAGGAGCAACGACGTCTTCATCAATCTTGCCGGAGGAATACGCTCGGCAGACCCCTCTCTGGATCTGGCTATTATCGCTGCGATAATCAGCAGTCTGAAGGATAGCCCCCTGCCGGAGAACTCCGTATTCATCGGAGAAGTGGGCTTAAATGGCGAAATCAGACCTGTATCCCAGCTTGATGCCAGAATCTCTGAAGCCAGCAAACTGGGATACACAAACATCTTTGTTTCCGGTTTCGCGCGCTTGAAATCCAGCACGAAGGTCCACAAAATAAAGGATATCAAAGCCTTGTTTCAGGCAATCACTTAGATCTGTACCTTCCCCACCAGATCCCGGACAGCTTTGTTCTGTGTTAGCAGAAACTCGCCAAGGCCCATGATTAGCTCCGGGGCTGCCAAGGGGTTCACAAAGTTCGCGGTTCCCACCGCAATCGCTGAAGCTCCCGCCCAGATAAATTCCAAGGCATCCTGCCAGTCATATATTCCACCCATGGCCAGAATGGGCAGTTTGACTGCTTGTGAAACCTTATAGGTGAGCGCCAGAGCCACAGGTTTGATCCCGTTTCCGGTGTAACCGCCAACCCCTTTTTTGATCCGTGAGCAACCTGTCCGATAGTCTATAGCCATGCCCCACAGACTGTTAATCAGCGCTATCGAACTCGCGCCACCGGCTTCAACCGCTTGGGCGATGCGAGCAATATCGGTGACATTGGGGCTCAGCTTGACGCATAACTCACGATTGGTGATTGCCGCAAGTTCCCGGGTAAGCGCGAAGACCACGTCCGGGTCTATCCCAAACGCGATACCTTCGTTTTCCACATTGGGACAAGAGACATTGATCTCATAACCAGCAATGCCTTCGCAGCGTTCCAGGCTTTCCAGCATCGCGCAGAACTCCGCTATGGTAGAACCGGAAAAGCTAACGATGAGAGGCATGGACAATTTATCCCGGTATTGGGGTAGTTTTTCATTGATAAACACATCCAGACCCGGATTCTGCAGACCGATTGAATTGATCAGGCCGGCCTCGGTTTCAAACAACCGTGGGGGAGGATTTCCCTTTTTGGGTTCTTTGGTGATGGTTTTGCACACGAACGCGCCCAAACAGGCGGGATCGAAGAACTCGAAGTTTTCCAGATCAAAAGTGCCCGAAGCCACAGTGAGCGGAGTGCTTAGCTCCAGCTTGCCTAACCGGGATTTAAGCAAGTGCCCGGCATGTCTGCTGTTGCGCCAGATATCGTTCATAATAATTCCCATCTTATCGAATCCGCATTGAATACCGGACCCTCTTTGCACACCCGCCGGTAAGTCCAATCCTGCGGGGTTCCGATTGGCACCGCGCAACCGTGGCAGACACCGATTCCACACGCCATATAGGCTTCCATCGAGCAATAATGCTCGATTTTCATTTCGGTAGTTACGGCGGTGGCAGCCCTTAACAAGCCTTCCGGTCCGCAGCTATACACGATGTCGATCTCTTGCTTTACGAGGGTTTCTTGCAACTGGTCGCAAACTCTGCCCTTTCTGCCGATTGAGCCATCCTCTGTCCAGATTTCGTCGCAGGGAAAGATATCGCCCTGTGAGGCACCGCCATGCATCCAATAGATCTGGTTGTGATTAATCAGCTCTTTTTGCAAGTACCAAAGGGGCGGATAACCGATGCCGCCACTAAGTAGCAATACGCGCTTGCTTCGGGTGAGCGGAAAGCCGTTTCCGCAGGGGCCAATTAGTTCCAGGGTATCCCCGGCACGGAGGCGTGAGAGCGCGTTTGTGCCGGCTCCTACTTTTTTGATCATGAAGCCGATTCTGCCACCCTGATTGTCGTAGATGCTAACCGGCTTGAATAGTTTGGGAATAGCCTGGACTGCCTGCAGGTTTGCTAAGCTGGCTAAAGCCCGGATCTCATAGAACTGCCCGGGACTTCCGGCAGCGCCCAACGCTTCATCCCAAATCCACAGAATAAAGTAGTCATCCGAGAGCTCTTCTCTTAGCTGGATGGCACGTTGGCGATATTGAGGATTGATCATTTAGTTATCCTGATAAGTGATTTTGCCGTTCATGAAAGTAAATTTAACCCTGGTTTTGACAGTTTTATCCAGCCAGGGGCTGTTTTTGCTCTTGGATAGTATGCTGTCTTTATCGAATGTCGTGCTGCCTTTGAGGTCGATAATCGTAAGATCAGCAGCAGCACCGGGTTTCAGCACACCGCCCGGAAGATTCAGGATGCGCGCGGGATTTTGGCTGAGATTATCCACCAAAGTTTCCAGGCTGATCATCTTGGTCAGCACGAGATTCTCGTATAGCACCGCGAAGGCCGTTTCGAAGCCGATGATGCCAAAGGGAGCATGGTCGAACTCGCGTTCTTTCTCAAAATCCGCGTGCGGCGCGTGGTCTGTAGCGATACAATCGATGAGCCCATCCTTGAGCGCGGCGATACAGGCCAAACGGTCCTTTTCGCTGCGTAATGGAGGCTTCATCTTGGTATTGGTATCAAAGGTCTCGCAGGCTTCTTCGTTCAGCACAAGGTGGTGAGGGGTCACTTCGCAAGTCACTGGGAGTCCGCGTTCTTTTGCCTGACGCACCAGCTCCAGAGATCTGGCTGTGGAAATATGGGCAATGTGTAGTTTAGCTCCGGCACTTTCTGCCAACATAATGTCGCGGGCGATCATTACTTCCTCGGCTAAACCGGGGATTCCCGAGAGCCCGATCTTGGTGGCTATCTTGCCGGAGTGGATTTGACCCTTTCCGGCAAGAGCGTAATCTTCCGGGTGCACGATCACAGGGATGTCGAAGTTCGCCGCGTAACGCAAGCAGGAGAGCATCAACCGGGCATTTTGCACACACTTACCGTCATCGCTGACCGCTACTATGCCACCTGATTTCATGGTGGCCATTTCGCTGATCTCTTCTCCCTTGCTTTGCTTGGTGAGGGCTCCGATTACATATACTTTGGCGCTTCCATGCTCTTTGGCACGCAGCTGGATGTATTCCACGGAGGCGATGTTATCCGCTACAGGCTCTGTATTCGGCATGGCACAGACAGCAGTGAAACCACCTTTTGCCGCACTTTTGGTACCGGTCACGATATCTTCTTTATAGGTGTGTCCGGGATCCCGAAGATGAGCATGAAGATCGATAAATCCGGGAAATACGGCCGCTCCGGCTGCATCAATAGTTTTATCTGCTTTGTCGGTGATATGCTCTGCAATCTTGGATATCTTTTTGCCATCGAGCAGAAGTTCACGCTTCACCAGCTTGCCATCCTGATAGACACGGGCGTTTATGATAATGGTTTTCATCCTATAATCTCCTTTGCGTTTAGGCTTTTCCACCAAGAATGAGGAACATCAGCGCCATGCGTACTGCAACGCCGTTTGCAACTTGTTCCACGATCACACTGTGCTTGCTGTCTGCGATTTCGGGCAAGATCTCTACTCCGCGGTTCATAGGGCCGGGGTGCATGATCAGCGCGTTGGGTTTGGCATATTTCAAGGTGTCTTTGGATAGCACATAGTGTTTGCTGTATTCTTCCAGGCTGGGGAACAGACCTTCACTCATCCGCTCCAGCTGCATACGCAGGCCCATCACCACATCAGCTCCGCTCAGAGCGCGGCCCAGGTCGTATTCTACTCTGCACCCATATACGCTTTCCATGTTTGAAGGCATCATGGTTTTGGGACCACATACTGTTACTTTGGCACCAAGCTTGGCCATCCCGATCAGGTTTGAGCGAACCACGCGGCTATGCAGGATGTCTCCCACAATGGTGATCTTCAGACCATTCAAATCGCCCAATTTTTCCCAGATGGAGTAGATATCCAAGAGCGCCTGAGTGGGATGAGCATGGCGTCCGTCACCGCCATTAATAACGGGCTTTTGGGAATACTTGTGTACCAACTGGGGGCTTCCGGGGGAGCTGTGGCGAATGCAATAGAGGTCGATGCCCATGGCGTTCAGTGTGTAAACAGTATCTTGCAGGCTTTCTCCTTTTTGGAGGGCGGAGACACTAGCCTGAAAACTGACGACATCGGCTGAGAGACGGTTTGCGGCGAGCTCAAAGCTCATTCTGGTGCGGGTGCTGTTTTCAACAAAGAGCGTGCAGACAGTTTTTCCGCGCAGGGTAGGGATTTTTTTGTATTCACGCGTATTGATTTCTTTCATGCCTTTGGTGGCTTCCAGAATGTACATAATTTCATCACGTGAGTAATCGTCCAGGTCGTAGACGTTTCGGCCGAGGAATTGAGGATTCATTGTTGCTCCTTTCACGCTCACTGGCGTTGATTAAAGGTATATTTGTTCCACTTTGAACTCGGGGCAGCATTCGTCAAGTATAAAAATCACCTCTAAAGCAAACAAACTGATTATCTACTTGCCGGGCATAGATATATCAGTTGCCATATTACTCAAAGATCCCTTTGCGATAAAAAGGGCTTGACTTATTCTGCCCTGCGATTTTTATTGAAAGAAAAGAATATCACAGGAGATTCCGTATGAGAAAACTCATTATGATCCTGCTGGCTCTGGCATTGGCTCTTGGTGCTTGCAGTACTGCCAGACAAAAGCTAAGCCCCCAGGCAAACGTGAATGCCAAGACCGCAGGTGTATATTATGCGCAGCAAAATGTAGAGAAAGCCGAGGAATTCTATCTAAAGGTTTTAGATGATCATCCGGATCATGCCCTTTCCCTACGCCGCATGGCAGACATCAATCTTTTTAAAGCTGAACAACTTCCCAACCGGGCAGTGGAATTCAACTCCGAAGCTTTCAAATTGTATAGCAAAGCTCTTGATATATTTGCAACTTATGAAAACCCTACCAACGAAGAAGTACTTGATATCCGGGATATGACCCGTCGCCGTGAAGGGGCCTGGACCCGAATCTACAGAGCCGGAGAAGCTGAGCTAACCGCGGGTAATACCCAGGAAGCCATGGAAATCTTCGAGCTCGCTCAAGAACTTAATCCAAGTCGTTACGAACCTATGGTCAGACTCAAGGACATCTATCAGAAAGAATTGAAAGACGATGCTAAAGCTGAAGAAATCCTGCTGACTCTCATCGCACAAGATCCCGAGAATAAGACCTATCTGCTGGAAACCGGTGCTTTCTATTTTAACAGTGAGAACTACGCGGAAGCGGTTAAGTATTTCGAGAAAGTACGCAAGATCTCCCCTGCTGACACAGACAACCTCATGAATCTGGCTTATGCCTATTTTGAGATGGAAAATTTCAGTAAATCTTTGGAAGTAACACAAGCTGCTTTGGACCTCCAACCTGCGGATATCGACGTCTTACAAAACGCTAAAGAGATTGCCTTACGCGGTGGTGAAAAAGAGCTGACCATTAGCTACCTGAAACGTCTGATCAACATCAGATCGAACGAAACTGATTATACTCAGATCTGCATGCTGCTAAACGAAACTCAGAACTATGATGAAATGATCAGCTATGCGCAAAAATGGTATCAGTGGGATAACAACAGTGAAGATGCTGTGCAGTTCATCATCTTGGGCGCCGAACGTAACGGAAACGCAGCCTTGGTGACTACGTTCTCCAGGATCCTGCAAAACATGCGCCAACAGTAAAATTTAACAACTGAACGACAGGGGTGCTTGGTCACCCCTTTTTTTTTATGACAAAACAGCAGAACAGTTATATCTATGCAGGGTTTTCAATCCTGGCGTGGAGTAGCGTTTCAACAGCGTTCAAACTGGGGCTTGGACATCTGAGTCCGGTGGGCTTGCTATTCATTTCATCACTTGTAGCAACTGGTTTTCTGGCAATAGTAAACGCGTTTACATGCCAAGGATTTGCCGGTTTTAGCCGCAACGCGATCCGCTCCATTCCGGCAGGCTTCCTGAATCCCTATCTCTATTATGTGATCCTCTTCACTGCTTATTCCAGATTGCGCGCACAGGAAGCTCAGTCCCTGAATTATACATGGGCAATAGTGCTTTCTGTGTTGATGGTTGTCTTCATGAAAGAGAGTTTTCGGATCAAAGATATGGGTGCCTTATTGATCAGCTTTGTGGGCGTGTTGGTGATCTCTACGCGCGGCAAAGTGTTATCGTTGAGTTTTGATGACGCCTGGGGCACTGCCCTCGCGCTAGGTTCATCTTTGGTCTGGGCCTTATATTGGGTTGTAAGCCTGAGAGACAAACGCGATAATCAACAGAAACTGTTCTATAACTTTCTGATCGGCTCTGGGTTCATAATGGCGCATATCATTATCAGTAAAAGCCAATTGCTGTTATCCGGGGCCACGCTAAGAGCCGCGATCCTGAGCGGGGTCTGGGTGGGCATTTTCGAGATGGGGCTGACATTCCTGCTTTGGCTCAAGGCTTTACAACTGACCGATAACACCGCAAAAATCTCGAATATGGTGTTTCTGACGCCCTTCATCTCGATGTTTTTTATCCAGAATATATTGAAGGAGCCCATTCATCCGGCCACGGTGATCGGCCTGGTATTGATCGTCGCCTCGAACCTGTTGCAGAAGAGCAGTCTCTAAGCCTGCTGCTCCAGTTTCTCCCGGCAAATCTCTATGGCATTCCGGCTGCGCTCGATTTCTTGCCGGTTTCCCAGCTTTTCTTTCAAGGCAAGGCTACGTTCGTAGAAGGAAAGCGCTGTGGCGTAGTCCTCCTCTTCAAAGCTAATGTTGCCCAGGTTCCCCAGCGCTTTGATGATTTCCAGTTTGTCATTCATCCCGGTGGCAAGATCCAGTTTCTGCTGCATCAGGATCCGCGCGTCTTCCAACTTGTTCATGTGTAAACATGCCCAGCCGAGATTTCCCAAAGCGATGGATTCATCACGCATGTAGCGGTGATCCCGGCTCAGGGCTAAGCTCTGTTCAAAAGCTGTGTAAGCATCTTCTAAACGCCCTTGTTCGAGGTAGATGAGCCCCAGGTTTGAGAATGTCTTTGCCTGTCTTTGATGCTCTCTCAGTTCTTCCGCCAGCTTGAGGCTATTGGCATGGTAGTCTAGCGCTTCGCTGAACTTTTCGTGATGCTGATTCCAGATACCCAGATTGCTTTGAGAAATGCAAAGCTGAAGCTTGTCATTCAGCCTCTGCGCCAGAGCGTGACCATCACGGAAATGCTGCAGGGCAGGTTCAAAATCTCCAGTGTAGAATGATGCAACGCCATTAAACCGGTAAATTTCGCACTTCAGGATAGAATCATCTGCTACCAGCAAGTCCGCTTCATCGATATACTGTGCCGCCTCCGCCCAGTTACCGGTAAGCCAAAGAATATCTGCCAGTTTGATCAACAGCTCTGCTCTTTGCTGGTCGTCTTTTAGAGATTCAAGCAACTTCCTGCCTAGCCTGAGGGCCAAAACATTATCGTAGATCTTGGCCGCTTTATCTACTCCTTGCATCAGATACGGCATTGCAACATCCGGCAATTCCGCTTTTACATAATGATCCGCCAAAGCAAAGGTGTAATCATCGATGCGATCCGCAAACAGGGTCTCGATCGCCCGCGCAGTGAGTTCGTGCAAGAGCTTACGGTTCTGGTGCAAAAGGGTCTGATACGCAACTTCGCGGGTGGTCACATGCTTAAAAAAGTATGTGGAAAAATCAAAGCCCAGAAGCTTCATAATCATGGAGTGTTCTTCCAGTAAACCCAAAGTGCTTTCAATATTCACGGGGTCATTCAACCGGGCTTCCACTTCCCGCAGGATCTCCACAAAGAACTCGTTTCCGATTACTGCTGCTTTGTGCAGCAGCAATCGTAGATTCTGGGGTAGATTGTCCAGGCGGGAGAGGATCAAAGCATGAAGGTTCCCCGGAACAGGATATTCATCCATTTCAGTTTTTGGCAGATTTCCGATGTAATTGCACCACTCTTCCAGATAGAAAGGATTACCGGCCGATAACTCGGAGACCAGCTTAAGGGTAACCTCACTCAGGTTCTTGGCGCCGGCGTAGAGTTTCAGCAGTTCCAGTATCTGTTCTTCGGTAAATGGCATGAGTTCGATTTCACGAAATCCTTCAAACTCTCCAATTGCTTTGATAAGCGTATAGTCAACTCGATAAATCGCCAGGATCAGGATATCTGTGACGCTCTGCTGAAAACGCTCCAGCAAGAACTCCAAAGCCTGCGCACTGGCGGCATCGATCAAGTGGAGATCGTCCAAGATCAGGATCACTCTTTTGTTTGACTTTCGGGCAGAGCTAAGTATCGCCAGAAGTAGCACTTCAACCGCTTTCTGCAGATGATTCAGCAAGTCTTTACCTTTTTGCTCCACCCGTGGATCCGGCACCCGCACTTCCATCAGCATGGCAATCAGGGGCATGCAATCATGAATCTCTGTGGGATTATCGCAGGCACTAGCCAGGTCATGCAATCCCCCGATCAACTGTGCTTTCTTCTCTTTGGCAGGGCTGGTGTGCTTGATCCTGAAATAGTTCTCCAAAACCCTAGTAAAGAGATTGAATGGCGAGGGGCTGATGGCAGAGCAATAACCTTGCAAGATCAGAGCATCTATCTTGGTGGAACAAAACTCCTGCAGAAGCCTGCTTTTCCCGATTCCGGCATCGCCCTTCAGGCCCAGAATGCGCAGAGACCCCCGGGAAAGCTCATACTCTTCCGCTAATATCCTCAGCTCTTGCTCGCGCCCGATAAAGACTGACTTGGCTGGGCTGTGCTTTTCAGTCTTCTGCCCCACCACCAACCAGCAGTCGATAGCATCGTCCATACCCTTCACATTCACCAGGCCCTGGCTTTCAAACTCAAAGATATATTTGACCATCTCCATCGTTTTTTTTGGCATCATAATGCGATTCACGGGGGCATTGCTTTCCATTCTGCTGGCAAGATTTACCTGGGGACCATAAACTGTGAAATCCCCTTCTCGTGATTCACCAACTTTGCCCACCGAAACCATGCCGGTATTGATACCAACCCGTAAACCGAGCTCCACCGTTTCGAAGCCGGGTTCTCGGTTCAGCAGCTTGTTATATAAGCGTAGCTGTTCCTGCATCTTGATCGCTGCGAGCACACAGCGTTGAGTATCCTGTTCCGTTGCCTTCTTTGCGCCAAACAGCGCCATGATTCCATCGCCCATATATTTATCGACAAAACCACCATAAAAGGTGACGCACCGGCTAAAGATCTTCATGATCTCATCCATCTTACCGTGAATTACTTCAGGTTCAAAGAGGTTTGAGATATTCGTGAAGCCTTTGATATCGGCAAAGAGCACTGCTACTTCACGCAGCTCTCCATCCCTGAGGCTCAGCTTTTGCTCGGCTTCATCCTCGGATAGGAAATCCGGACCAAAGAATAGATCATCTTGCATTATATACATCCCAATATGTCTTCCACAATACCCGGAATCAGTTCCCCGGATTTGCCCAGGTAGAACTCGTCGATAAAACCCAGGTTGTCCGGTTTATCCAGATTCACAGCAATTGTGCGCGCGCCAAAGAGCTTAGCTGTCATCACAAAGCCTGCGGCGGGGTACACGGTTCCACTTGTCCCGACCACCATAAACACATCACAGGTCTTCAGATGTTCTTCGATTTCGTAAAGGTAAAACGGGATCTCTCCGAACCAGACGATATCTGGCCTGAGAGAGTTTCCACACTTGCGGCAGCAGGGGATATCCTCTGCCAAGTTTACATCATCCATATGATAACGGCTCTTACAATTGGTACAATAGCAGCTACATAATCTTCCGTGCATTTCATACACTCTTTTGCTGCCGGCGCGTCCGTGCAAACCATCCACGTTCTGGGTGATCAGGTGGAAGTTGTTGCCCAGCCTGTCTTCCAGTTTCTTTAGCGCGTAATGTGCGGGGTTTGGCTTCACGGTCAGGCTCTGGCTATAGCGTTCCTTGTAGAAATCCCACACCAGTTTGGGATTTCGGATAAAACCGTGGGGAGTCGCTACTTCTTCAACGCTGTGCTCTTCCCACAGTCCTCCGGTATCCCGAAAGGTTCTGATGCCGGATTCCGCGCTGATCCCGGCGCCTGTAAGTACGAGGTATTTTTTCATTTCATGAGGATCATTTTCTTGCTGCTTGTGTAGTTTTCGCTGTGCAGCCGATAACTGTATATTCCGCTGGCAACCGGAGTTCCGCGATAATCTCTGCCATCCCAGGCAAAAACACTGTGTCCGGCAGGAACTTCCTGGTTTACCAGGTCTTTTACTAATTGCCCCTTCAAGTTGTAGATACTGAGCTGCACCTTCCCCGCTTTGGGCATAAAGAATGCGATGTTTGTATTCGGGTTGAAAGGATTGGGGTAGTTTTGCTGCAGAGTTACTTGCGCGGGCAGCAGCACGTCATCGCTATTGGAGGTGGGGTCGGCTTCCACCCGAACATCATCGATGTACCAGCCTTCTCCGCCCACATAGCTATCGCTACCAAAGACAAAGCGGAATTGTGCGATACCGGAGACCTTGCCCAGGTTAAAGACTGCCTCTGTCCAACTGAAACTCCCCGAATAGACCGGGGTTCCGGCACTGAGAGGCGATGCGGGGTTGTTGTATATGATCTTGGGGTATCCGCCCACAGGTGCAATGTTGTTCCAGCTACCACCGTTTACGGACATCTGTACAAACCCACCGTCCCAGGCTTGATTCTGGTAGTCGTCATGATCTTCCGCATCCATCCAATGCCAGAATTTGAGCGTACTGTTATGAGCGATCGCGATTTCAGGAGAGATCAAGGCACCATGAGCACTGGCAGCGTATTGTGCGGAACCTTGCCCGCCGAACTTCATCGACCAGTTTCCTCCCGGAGTATTATTCCGGGCTGAAGATCGATGCCATTGATCCACAAACTGAGAATTTAACTGAGCGGTGCTCCAGTTCTGATAATCGGGCTCGAAACCATAACTCATCAGACCAATATGAACCTGGAAGCTCCCCTCCATGCTGTTTCCGTTTTCTGCGGCAATCATATAGTTCATTGAGAGCGTAGTCCCTATTTCGGCACTTTCGGAGATATATATGGGGATCGAGTTCGCATAAACCGTGCTTTCACCGGAGTACACAGGATCAAGCGCAAGTTCATAGACGTTCGAGCTGATCTCTTCGTTTCCAGGGAAGATCAACAGCAAGGGGCTGAAAGCATGGCCGCTACCGGCATTAGCAAGCTCGAAGCTGATTGTGGCATGGTCTCCTGGCATCACATACACACCCGGAGCCTGAATCTGATATCCCTGAAGAGAGAGGATCGGAGCCGCCAGCGTGACCCGGTGGAAAGATTGAGTTTGATATTCACCATAGCTGGCGTTAAAGACCAAGGTTGCAAAAGTGTGATCGGCAAATGATCCAGTTACACGGAACTGGAACACATTGCTTACATCCAGGCTATCTCCCGCATCCACATCGGAAAAGCTGAATGTCCCCTGCAAAATTTCGATGTTGGAAGATTCACTGCTCATGCTGATGGTGCCTGAACCCTGAAGATCAACTAAGCCCAGATTTTTGATGGAGGCGGAAACGCTGATAGCTTCTCCGGTGTGCAACAGACCGTCTTCATCGCTCAAAACCACGTCTTCGCAAACAATGTAAGGCATCTGGCTGGCAGTCACATATATTGTGTTGTTGTAAGGGTGAAAGTTTGGCGCATTGATGAAGACCTGATAGGGGCCGGGAACGAGGTTTTGCGTCAGCGAAACGTTGATGGTGCCCATAGCGTCCGCATATCCTTCATAGACCAGCTCTCCGTTTTGTTTCAGCTTCAGATGCGCGTCCGCGGCGTTCGTGACAACCGTGTATGTATTCAAGCCCACCAGCCATGATCCGGGCAGATTCACAGTCATTAACTGAGGAGTATCACTCCAGACATTGGTTACCGGGCATCCAAACAGATTTGTTTCGTAAGAAACCCAATACATCACAGGGTTGTTTGTAATGTAGGGGATGTTATCGATTTTGGAATCCACCAGAGTGTAACCCAGCTCATGGATGTTTTCGCCAAAAATGGCATCGATATATTGGCGGTGAAATCTCTGGCTTGCACCGTTTGTGGAGCCCTGTACGCCCCAACCGTAGCGGGAGTGGGAGATCATTCCGGCTGCGGCAGTGGTGATGGAGGTGAACTTCTCGGTGATGCTATCCGAAGTGTAGCTGCCGGGGGATGTGTCTCTATTATCGAAGCTCCCCGCATAACAACCCTGAGTGAAATAAATGGAGTAGTTTGAGTCTATACCGTTATTCGTGATGCTGGTAGCGCTCACCCCGTTGTTAGAAAGCCTCATGTTATAAGTAGTAGCAGAGTGTCCCAGATGATTCACCAGGTTCGCACCCTGGGAAAGCAGGGGACGGACTTGCGCCGCGCCCCAGGCATCTGCATAACCGTAAGTCCGGTCATAAAGGGTAGTAATATTCCAGCTCGGGGGAACTCCTTCTGTGCTATACCCATTAGCGCCGGAGCCTCCTATCATCTCGTCCATATAATCTCCCGCCCAGGTGGGTCCATCCCAAAGCCATTCGCCGATAAAATTGACTGTCTTGACCTGGCTTTCGACCGGAAGTAATTGATACAGAGTGATCTTGTTGATCTGATTTGCGATCTCGGCATCGTTGTTATAGCAAATTCTCCCGATGGCCAGTTCCGGGGCCAGGTCAGCTTCCATGGGTTCTCCCCAAAAAGCGTCACCATCGGTATTCCAATTGCCATCCAAGCAGGAATAATACATATCTGCGGGAATATCTTCGTCTCTTTCGCTCCCGGCACCTAAATCGACAGTGAACCCACGGTGGGGTATCACATCCGTATCCCCACCGAGCAATACATAGCGTAACGGGTTGGCCTGATACATCCCGATAATGTAGTTGCGAATCTTGTCCTGAAGATCCTGCCCCGTACCAGATGCGGCAATCTCGGAAACCGGCTTGAACATTACAGATATCCCATAGCTTTCATAGAAGTCTGCCAGAGGTTGCCAATTGGTCAACTTCTCGCCATCGATGATCATCAGGTATTCCACTCCGGTATCACGATTACTGTTGTATTGCGGGATGGCGTCCATGTTATCCACACTGTTTTGCAGGCGTTTGGCGATGATTGCATCTTTTTTCATAAGATTCAGCGCATTTGCGGCACGCTCTCCGGTCTGATAGTCGATTTCCACCGTGACATATTTATAGAAAACCAGCTCGTCTCTCTGGGGGTGATACTCGAAGGGGGAGAATGCACCGAAAGCGATCGCATGACCATTCAGAAATTCTGTGCGAAGCCCCTTCGCCGGATTTGGGGGAAACATCTCTTCCGATTTGTAGATCAAGGGATCCGGCATTGTCAGCTCTTCAAGGATCGGGTGAGAAAGCGGATACTGAGGTTGGACCGGTGCGATCTTGCTGCCCAGGGGATACACAACCGCTCCTTCTCGTTTCACAGTGATACCAGTAGCTTCGTTTCCCTCCGGAAGCAGCAGACTATAGCCGAAAAATGGCAGATCCGGCTCACCCGGAGTTCCATAACTTTCGGCTCCGCGTAATTTCACTTGAATGCCAAGAGTACTGTCCTTAAAAATCGGTGTTTCCATCTGATACCGGTAAGTGATACCGGCACAAAGTACTGCAACCATCATGAGCATGCTAACGCAGATCGTCAATGTCTTCATAATTCTACCTTACAAATTAGATTTTATTCTCTAACTACATAATTATGCAAACCACATTCCAAATCTGCAATTATAATGAAGGGACCCCCATCAGGAGGTCCCTGTAACAATTGATTGAATATTCTCTTACTGCCCCAGTGTTGCCACCATCACGGCTTTGATTGTGTGCATGCGGTTTTCGGCTTCGTCGAAAACGACGGAATTCGGGCCTTCAAAGACGTCATCGGTCACTTCCATCGCGGTAAGGCCGAATTTCTCGTTGATATCCTTGCCAACCTTGGTCTTAAGATCATGAAAAGCGGGGAGGCAGTGCATGAACAGGGTGCCGGATTTTCCGGTCAGCTTCATCATTTCTGCATTCACTTGATATGGTTTGAGCAGTTTGATACGTTTTTCCCAGACACTATCCGGCTCGCCCATTGAAACCCAAACATCGGTATAGATCACATCCGCGCCTTTGACGCCTTTTGCGATATCATCGGTTACTGTGATCTTGGCTCCGGTTTCTTTGGCTACTGCTTTGCAGTTATCCAGTAGTTTCTTTTCCGGGAACAAAGATTTTGGGGTCACGATCCTGAAATCCATGCCGGTTTTAGCGGCACCGATCATCAGGGCATTGGCCACGTTGTTGCGACCGTCTCCGGCATACACGAATGTCATTTCGTTACAGGGTTTATTCAGGTGCTCCATGGCGGTGAGGAAATCTGCCAGAACCTGGGTGGGGTGATCTTGATCGGTAAGACCGTTCCAGACAGGAACGCCGGCGTATTTGGCCAGCTCTTCCACGATCTCTTGTCCATAGCCGCGGTATTCGATACCGTCATACATTCTGCCTAGCACTCTGGCAGTGTCGGCGATGGATTCTTTCTTGCCCATTTGGCTTCCGGTAGGGCCCAGATAAGTTACGTGAGCGCCTTGATCCAGAGCTGCAACTTCAAACGCGCAGCGGGTGCGGGTGCTGTCTTTTTCAAAAATCAACGCGATATTCTTGCCTTTCAGTTTCTGTTGCTCGGTTCCGGCATATTTTGCTCTTTTGAGCTCCAGCGAGAGATCAAGCAGGAATTTTACTTCTTGCGGGCTGAAATCCATAAGGGTTAGGAAGTGTCTGTTTCTCAAGTTAAAAGCCATGTTAAGCTCCTTAGATTTTTTTGTTTGTTTTCTAAAGACCAATTTAAATAACCCGCATTTTCGGGCAAGGATTTTCCTTGCACAAATCCTGCGCCCGGATTCTTTTGTACTTTTCAATGCTCTAATGCTTGAATATTCGAAGGATATCGGGCTCCCGAGCGTAATAAGTTTATACAAAGCTAGAATTCAAAATGCAGAATCATAGAGAGGCAGTATGAAACACTATTTCATCATCCTGTTGCTGTTGCCCGTTTTACTGGCAGCAAATGAGTATACTTTGGACCAATTGGTGGATCACGGTTTGGAACACAGCTACCAGATCCGCAAGCAAGAACTAAGTAACACCGGCACCAAAAGTGCGCTGAATTCCGCCCGATGGAATCTGTTGCCAAACGCAGATCTTAGCCTTGGCATTACCCAAGATCTGGATCCGGTATCACCCAAAAGCGGACTCAGTAGCTCCGCGGGTTTCGAACTGAACAAAACCATCAGCTTAAACGATGCCGCATATTTTAACTATCGCCAGAATTTGGTAGATTCAGACATGGCGGATCTTGAGCTGCAAAGAAGCTACTCAGCCTACGCTTACCAAGTTGTGCAGGCATATCTGGACGCCCTTTCTGCCACCAAACGCAAAAGCGCTCTGGAAGAAAACCTGCAGATTCAAACCAGGGTCTTCGAGCAAAGCCGGGTACTGCTGCAACTGGGAAAGACCACCCCATTTGAAGTAAAACAAAATGAAATCGCCGTAATGAACTCCAGAATCAGCATCATCCAGCTTGAGAATACAATCCAGAACGCCCGTGCCAAACTCTTTTCGCTGGCCCAAATGCAAGATCAGGGCTTTCCTCTGGCTGATCTTGAAGTAAGTGTCGATCAAGCTATCCCCGCTTACAGCACGGAAAATATGATTGAACTGAAGCTCTTGGAACAATCCCTGAGAAAGAACGAACTCAACCTCACCCAAAACAAACTCGATAATCTGCCCAAGCTTACCGTGTCCTACGGTTTCTCGCGCAGGGTTTCCGGAGAGGATTTCGATTTTGACCGCTATCAAACGGTTCACAATGCCGGATTGAATCTTTCTTACTCGATCTGGAACTTTTTTACAAACAAAGAAAGCAGCACACGCACCAAGATCGCGCGACAGAACACCATATTAAGCATTGAAGATAGCAGGGATCAAAGCCGCAGGGCCTACGACAGCGCTACGATCGAGCTGGAATACCTTTTACGTCTGGATGAATTGTACCGGGAAAGACTGGAACAATCCACTCAGCAAATCAACATCGCTGAAGAGCGCTATCGCCTCGGCATGATTCAGCTTCTGGAGCTGGACAAAACCAGAACCGAATATATCGATGCGGATATCCAGTACAATGCCAACCGCTATCAAATAATCCAAAAACAGGAAGACATCAACCACATGCTATCCAACCAGATCTTAGGAAAATGGTAATAATGAAGAAGTATATCAAATACATCCTGATCATCGTATTGATCGTAGTTGCGGTCATTTTGTGGGGCAACTATCGCAAATCCAAACGCGCTCCGGAATGGAGAACAGACCTCCCGAGCAGTGGCTCTGTGCGTGAAGTAGTTACTGCCACAGGCTCGCTGAACCCTTATGTTTTGGTAAACGTGGGCACGGAAGTGAGCGGTAAACTGGAAAAACTCTATAAAGATTTTAATGACACTGTCCGCAAGGGCGACTTGCTGGCGAAACTGGACACTGAAATTCTGGCAACATCACTGGAAGCATCCCGCGGGGATCTTGCCAAGGCTCAGACCGCTCTTGAAGAAGCTGAACTTGATTACAACCTGCAAAGCGAGCTGTTTGAACGGAATATGAGCCCGGAGTATGATTTGAAGAAAACCAGATTCCGGGTGCAAACCGCCCAGCAAAACCTGGCTAATGCGCGCTTAAGCCTGCAAAGGGCAGAAAAGAACCTGGCTAATGCCCATATCACCAGCCCTATCGACGGCGTGATCGTCTCCCGTGCTGTGGATGAAGGACAGACCGTGGCAGCCAGCCTGAACTCCCCCACTTTGTTTATCATCGCTAATAATCTGGATAGAATGCAGATTACAGCCGGAGTGGATGAAGCCGACATCGGCAAGATCAAGCTGAATATGCCGGTCGAATTCACCGTGGACGCGCACCCCAATCAGCGGTTTGAGGGCAGTGTGCAACAGGTAAGACTGAACCCCAACACAGAATCCAACGTGGTAACATACAGCGTGATAATCGATGCGGAGAACCCTGATCGCAAGTTGTTGCCAGGAATGACCACAAACGTTACTTTTATCATAAATGCGCGCGAAAACGTGCTCCGCATCCCGGAAAGTTCCACCCGCTTCCGCCCCAGCAAAGAGATTTGGGAGCAATTTGGACTCAAGTGGGATGATGAACTGCTCAATGCCGGGCGCAAAGCAATACAAGATGCAATGCAAAGCCAAAGCCAGCCGAGTAAGCCGGATTCCGTATCCGTTCCAGCACAACGAGGTTCCGGAATGCGTCGCAATGCTGGCGCAACCACCGGCACAGGCACTGCTTCCCGAATGGCTGTAGTTTGGCTTTTGGAAGACAACGAGCCCAAACCCGTTGCGGTGCGCACCGGAGTATCCGACGGCGCTTTTGTGGAGCTCGTTGATGGCTTGAATGAGAAATCCGTATTAGTAACCGGCGTAATCTATAAAGATCTCAAGCAGGCAAATTCAAGCTCCGCTCCGGGTATGAGACGCTTCTAATGAAGGACGTACTACTAAGCACAAAAGCTCTTTCCAAAACATATGTGATGGGAGACATCCGGGTGCATGCCCTCAGAAGTGTGGATCTGGTAGTTCAAAAGGGAGATTTTATCGCCATCATGGGTGCCAGCGGTAGCGGAAAAACCACTTTCATGAACCTATTAGGCTGTCTGGATAAAGCGAGCGAAGGTGAATACACTCTGGACGATATCCCGGTGCACCAAATGGCTGATGAGGAACTTACTTTGATCCGCAATCAGAAGATCGGCTATGTGTTTCAGAGCTTCTATCTGTTACCCCGTACCACAGCCCTGGAAAACGTGGAACTACCACTACTCTATTGTCAAAAATGCAGCTTACACGAACGCCACGATAAGGCCATGAAAGCTTTGCAAACGGTGGGTATTGCCGACAGAGCGAAACACTTTCCCAATCAACTCTCCGGTGGCCAACAACAGCGCGTGGCCATTGCCCGGGCTATCGTGAACAACCCTTCCTTCATCCTTGCCGATGAACCCACCGGCAACCTGGATACCAGGACCAGCGTGGAAGTAATGGCAGTGCTTCAGGAGCTTCACTCCCAGGGGAAAACCGTGATTTTGGTAACTCATGAACCGGACATCGCGCAATACGCGCACCGGCATATCACTTTCCGCGATGGCCGGATTATCAGCGATAAAGTGAATCCAAACCCCAGAGTAGCCGCATCTGACCTGCAAAAACTACCAAAACCGGATGAGGAGGATTGATGTCTGTTCTGGGAATTATCCGCATCGCGCTCAAATCGCTCACGCGTAACAAAACGAGGACATTTCTTACCATGCTGGGCATCATTATCGGTGTTGCGGCAGTTATTGCCATGCTCGCCATCGGTCAGGGAGCCCAGAAAATCGTCGAGGATCAAGTGAACTCCATGGGCACAAACGTGATCATGGTTTACTCGAACTTCAGTCAATCCGCTGTTCGGCAAGCTGCCGGTGGCGGAAATCTTCTGAATATCGGGGACGTGGAAGCCATTCGCAATCAGCTGAATGGCGTACTCTATGCCTCTCCGGTTTACAATTCCTGGGGTCAGTTGAAATTTGAAAGTAAAAACTGGCGAACCGGAGTCATGGGCGTTGATGCTGATTATTTCTTCATCCGGGATATGCAAACCTCCACGGGAGATTTGTTCTATAGCTCGGATGTTGAAAACGGCGCAAAGGTCTGCGTGATCGGCAAGACGGTGGCAGACAACCTCTTTGGCGATATCGACCCGGTGGGTAAAATCATCCGGATTCGCAATATTCCCTTCACCGTAACCGGAGTGCTGACTGCCAAGGGCCAAAGTATCATGGGAAACGATCAGGATGACACCGTGATTGCCCCCTACACGACGGTATATCAAAGACTTTTGGGGCAGCGCTGGAGAAACATGACCATCATGGTCTCCGCGGTTAGCAGAGACGCCATCCATATCGTGCAACAAGACATCATGGATCTTCTGCAAGCCAGACATCGCGGTACTACCAGTGAAGAATTTGTGGTCAGTTCCCAAACGGATCTTGCTGAAACCGCGAACAGCGTTTCTCATACCATGACCATTCTGCTGGCTTCCATCGCCGGAATCTCGCTACTCGTAGGGGGAATCGGGATCATGAACATCATGCTGG
>DHVK01000024.1 GCA_002412625.1 Cloacimonetes bacterium UBA5210 | reverse complement strand
CGGTTAGGACTCAAGATTTTCATTCTTGCAAGAGGGGTTCGATTCCCCTAGGGGTCGCCAAATATTCAATATCGAGGTGCGTCAGCGCCTTTTTTATTGCGTCCCGTTCGTCTAGTGGCCTAGGACTCGTGATTCTCAGTCACGCAACAGGGGTTCGATTCCCCTACGGGATGCCATTTTTTTTGCCCACAAATTTGTTAGCTTTTCCCTGTACTTCTGCATTGGTATATTGGGCATGGCTTGACCATTTTTGCGCTATCAGAGCGGCAAGAATCCCAACCACGAACCACGACTAAGAACTACCTAACATCACACTCGCTGCATTGATCAATCTCATGTTTCAGCGCAGCCCAGATATAGCGGCTATCCCTGCTATTCACCAGGCTTTGGGCTTTCTGGCGATCACGCAGGGTGTGGGCCAGGCTCTGCAGAATTTGCAATTGGGCATTGGGCGATTCTTTAGGTGTGATCACCAGCACAATCAAGCGCACCAAACTGCCATCCGGGCTGTCCCACTCCAGACCCTGGCGACTAAGAAAAACAAAGATATGCGAATGCTTCAGCCCTTCAACCCGGGCGTGCGGAATGGCAATGGAGCTGCCCATTGCGGTGCTCATCTGCTCTTCCCTGAGTTTGATCTCCTGGAGTATCTGGGCTTGATGCAGTTTGCTCCGCCTGGCCACGGTCCGGCTCATCACGACCAGCATTTGCTCTTGCGAGCCAGCCTCCACATCGATTGACACATCCTCTTCCCGGAAGACTACTTCATGGATATTCTTGCGCAGTTTGCGCACCGCGAGCGACAACCAGGGCCCAAAGATAATCGTGGAGATCAGCGAGGAAGAGATGATGCTGACCAGGATTTTATCGCTGATCAGCCCTCCGGAGTAGGCCAGCATGCCTACCACGATGTGCATTTCACCCCCGGGAGTGTGGGCAATGGAGATCACCGAAAGATTGCTCTTGTGTTGCTTTGACCACCGGGCTCCGAGATATGCCGCCATATAGCGAGAGCTGATGCCTACCGAAAGCATGATCAGGACCAGGGGGAGATCGAAATTGGCGATAAAATCCAGATGCAGGCCGATATTGGCAAAAAAGATGGGCACAAACGCCGAATATACCAGGCGATTAACCACAAAACGGTCGCGCTCGCTGATGTGTTTTGCCTCTCCCAGGATGGTACCGGCGATGAAAAACCCAAACAAAGAATGGATGCCGATCTTCAGCGTGATCGCGCCAAACAGCGCGCCCACAAGCATGATGAAAGTGATCTTGAGCCCGGATGCCTCGCCGCTGATGTTGTGAATAAAGGTAACCACTTTGTCCACCACACGACGCAGAAGAACAAGGCTGATGAAGGTAAAGCCAAGCGTGAGCAGCACAAGGCGGACGATGAACGACAGCTCCAGGCTGCCATGGGCAAACACGCCAAGGATAATGGTGAAGAGCACCCAGCCGGCGATATCGTTCATGGTTAGCGCGGAGAGGATCAAAAAGCCCACATCCGTCTTCAGAATATTCAGATCCCGCATCCCCCGGATCGCCACCGGCAGCGCGCTGATGGTCATCACCGCGGACAAGAAGAGGGCAAACAGCAGCCTGTGGGAAGGATCCACCAGATAGTGCGCCGGGAGCAGATAGATCGGCAGGAAACTGATGATAATCGGCAAGGTGAGATCCGATATGGAGAGCTTCACGGCATCCCCCCGCTGTTGCCAGATTCTGGAGAAATTGATTTCCAGACCAGCTTCCATCAACAAGAAGAGATTGCCGAACCAGGCAATCGTTTCCAGCATCGTACGTTGCACGGTATCATCAGGAAAGATGCTCAAATGGAGGGCTGGAAACAGCTTGCCCAAAATCGCCGGACCCAGGATGATGCCCACAAGAATATCCCCGGTGATGCTGGATTGCCGCATCTTCATGAAGAAATAGCCGAACAACTTGCAAAGCCCCAGAACCAGAGCAAACTGGACCAAAAACAGCATCAGATGGTGCTCGGTGATGGGACCCATCAAATCTCCTTTAGCTTCTTAATCTCTCCCCGGGTGGCTTTGATTCAGCGGATAGTAACCAGGAAGAGTTTTCTTTAGATATCTCCGGCAGGGCAGCCCTTGATATCAAATAGTGGTTGCGGCTAACATCAGTCTGCTTATGCCTCCACGTTGCACTGCTGGCAAGCGTTTAGTTCACTGCGGATGGTTGCCCACACAAAGCGGCGATCCCGGCTGGTGACCATGTTGCGGGCTTTTTGCCGGTCGTGCAAGGCGCTGGCAAGGCTTTGCAAGATCTGCAGCTGGGCATTGGGCGATTCTTTGGGAGTAATCACCAGCACTACCAAGCGCACCAGATTACCGTCCGGGCTATCCCATTCCAGGCCCTGCCGGGTGTGAAAAACAAAGACGTATGATTTATTCAGACCCTCCAGCCGGGCATGGGGAATGGCGATGGAACGCCCCATTGCCGTGCTCATCTGATCTTCGCGCAGCTTGATTTCATGGTAGATCATCTCGCGGTTCAGCTTGCTCTTGCGGGCGACGACCGCGCTCATGTGGTGCAGAAGCTCATCCTGAGTGCTGCTGTCGGCATCGATAAATACATCTTCTTCCGCGAAGACGATGTCGAACATGCTCTTCTTCAGCTTGCGCACTGCCTGCGAGAGCCAGGGACCGAAGATGATGGTGGATATGATGGCAGAGGCGATGATGCTGACCAAAACGGTCTCGGAGATCAAGCCGCTGGAATATGCCAGCATACCTACAACGATGTGCATTTGCCCGCCGGGCGTGTGGGAAATGGCGATCACGAGCAGGTTGGATTTGTCCTGTCCGCTCCACCGGGAGCCGATGTATGCTGCCACAAACCGGGCTCCGATGCCGATTACACTGATTACAAGCACCAGAAACCAATCAAAATTGGCGATAAAGTCCAAATGCAAGCCGATGTTGGCAAAAAAGATGGGCACAAATACGGAATACACCAGGCGGTTCACGACAAATCTATCATTTTCACTGATGTGCTTGGCTTCACCCAAAATGGTTCCGGCAATGAAGAACCCAAACAGGGAATGGATTCCGATGTGCAGTGTGGCAGCGCCGAAGATTGCCCCAACCACCATGATAAAAGTGATTTTCAACCCGGAACTCTCGCCCATCCTTTCGTGAATATAAGTCATGGCTTTGTCCACCACGCGGCGCAACAGCGTGAGGCTGATGATGGTAAAAGCCAAAGTCAAGCCCACCAACCTGGCCACAAAACCAAGCTCAAGACTGCCATGGGCAAATAAACCCAATATAATCGTGAAAATCACCCAACCGGCGATGTCGTTGATGGTGAGCGCGGAGAGAATCAGGAACCCGACGTCGGTTTTCAGGATGTTCAGATCCCGCATCCCGCGAATCGCCACAGGCAATGCACTAATCGTCATGATCGCAGAGATAAACAGAGCAAAAAGAACTCTTTGGGAAGGATCCGCCAGATAGTGAGATGGAAGGAAGTAGATGGGCAAGAAACAAAGCACGATGGGCAGGATCAGGTCCACGGTGGAAAGCTTGATCGCGTCTGCGCGCTGTTGCCAGACCCGGGAGAAATTGATCTCCAGCCCGGTTTCCATCAAGAGAAAGAAGTTTCCGAACCATGCCAGAGCTTCCAGCATGGAGCGTTGTACCACATCATCCGGGAACAGATAAGCCTGCACTTCCGGGGCCAGTTTCCCCAGAATGGCCGGACCCAAGATGATGCCCACCAGCAGCTCAGCAGTGACGCTGGATTGCTTCAGCTTTTCGAAGAAGTATCCGGCTAGCTTACACAAGCCTAAAAGCAAAGCAAACTGAATCAGAAACAACATCAGATGATGTTCCGTAATTGGTCCCATCGACTCTCCTATATCGCTACTTGAGATAAACTTATCTCTCAGATACAAGGAATGAGACTTTCTTGCATTAAGTCAAGCTTTTTTCTCCATTTCGGCCTTTTTTTATTGAGCTTTGTGAGCTGCTCGAAACGAGAGAGGAGAAGGGGAATGGTAACGCAAAGATGGTAATGCAAAGAGATTAGATGAAATTCTCCAATCTTTTCCTCTCTTAGCCAACCAAGGATTGTGTGGCAACCTTGCCGCAATCACGCCCTGATCACGCCGCATTGTGGCAGATTCGCGGCGTGATCTCGGCGTTGTACTGCTACAATCCTTGGTTCGTGCAGAGATCAAGCTCGCTTCTCTGAGCCGTTTTTCTGTCAAACAGCACCCATCTATGCATTGCCTGTTATCCTCGCAGATACAACACAGCTCACAGCGCGCCATTACCCGTCAGGCTTTAGAATTTGTGCTTAGACCACGAAGGCTGCGAAATTCTAAGCAATTTGAGCAGAAATTACCCGCTCACCATGCAAAGTCATTGACATGAAAGGCTATCTTTATATGCTGCCGCTTAGTTTGGGTGCCGAGATAGCCCCTTCAGAAAGGAGTTTGCATGCTGGAGATCAATATAAAACGTCTTTATTATGAAGATGTTACCCTGCTGACGGATCTGCTGCTGAGAGTTGAACCCGCAGAACGGATCTTGATCGTGGGCCCCACCGGAAAAGGCAAGAGCTCGCTGTTGAATACCCTGAACCTGATGAATCAGAGTTACGATGGGCAGATTGTGTTTGAGGGAAAGGAGCTCACGGAGTATCCGCCGCAAGTGCTGCGCAGCATGATCTGCATGGTGATGCAGGAACCCTTCTTGGGCGAAGGGACGGTGCGGGACGTACTGCTGGAGCCGCTGAAATTTGCTTCAAATAAAGCGGCTTTTAGCGAGGACAGAGAACAGCGGACTCTGGAACTTTTCGAGAGCTTCCAGCTGCCCAAAAGCCATCTGGACAAAAGCGCTGACCTCCTTTCCGGAGGCGAAAAGCAACGCGTGGCTTTGGTCCGGGTTTTGCTGTTGCGTCCCAAAATCCTGCTGCTGGATGAGATCAGCTCTGCCCTGGACAAAGCAACTTCCGGCATCATCTCCGATTGCATCTTTAACAACTACCCCGGTGCCGTGATCGCCATTTCACACGATCCCTTGTGGCAAGAGCGCTGGCAACGAAGCTGGACTCTGAAAGACGGCAAGATCTTGGATAACAAGGAGCAATAAGCATGGATATTTCTTTCTTCGGGCTCGCCCTGGCATTGCTTTTACTGATCTTTCCGATCTTGATCTTCATTCAGCTAAAACTCAAACTTCTGGGGCAGCTCTTCTCCTCATTTGGCAGAATGATCATACAACTGAGCATCATGGGCGTCTGGCTGCAAATTCTCTTTAACAAAAATGCTTTCTGGCTGACCCTGTTGTGGATGCTGGTGATGATCGCCAACGCGGTGTTGACCCTGCGGGGAAGATTGAAGTTTCAAAAAGGCGTCATGTTGCCCATCCTGATCTCGGCTTTGGGCAGCAGCAGCCTGATCATCATGCCCTGGATATTGATCATGATCGTGCGCCCGGATCCGCTGTTTTCGCCCATGTACGCGATTCCGATCTACGGCATGGTCTTGGGCAACAGCATGAACAGTCTGGCACTGGCACTGGAGCGCTTTGAGAGCGGGCTCACAGATAACTGGCGCGCGTATTATACCCGGCTCGGTCTGGGGGCAAACCTCTGGGAAGCGGCGCTGCCCACATTTCGCAAAGCCATGCACGCGTCCCTGTTGCCGCAGCTGCTGAGCATCGCCTCCATGGGGGTTGTGAGCTTACCGGGCATGATGACCGGGCAGATCCTGGGCGGAGCATCGCCCTTGGTGGCAATCAAATATCAGATGATGATCATGACCGCCATCTTCAGCGGAGTATGCCTCACAGATTATCTGGGCATCCGCCTGTATCTGCACAAACGCTTTGATAAGTACCATCTGCCCAAAGGGGAGGCAAAATGACGCTTTGGCATCTCTTCAACGCTACCCAGACCGTCTCGGTCGCAAGCGTGGACGAATCCAAGCCCAGGCTTCGTCTCATGACCCTGATCTGCATGAACGAACGCCTGTTTCTGGCCACCGGAAGCGGTGACAACAAAACCCGGCAATGGGCTTTGAACCCGAATCTGGAGTGCCTGCTCCCGCTATCCGGAGATGCGGGAAACGGATATCTGCGCATCGGCGGTGAAGCGCGCGTCGTCAGAGACCTCGCTCTGAAGCAGGAAGTGGCTGAAACGGCAAAGTTTATCTACAACTATTGGCAGGATTCCGCCAATCCGGATTTCATCCTCTACGAAGTCTTGCCCAGGGAATGGCGCTATCTGCAACCCGGAGCTGATTTGGAAGAAGTGCTCGTCTAAGCGATGCTGTATCTTGGATTAAGCGTTCTCTGTTCGGTCCTGATCGCGAACTTCCTGATGGTGCTGGGCAAAAAGGGCAGCTTCAGTATGCTGCCGGTGTTTCTGGGAAACTACTTTGTGGCGGGCATTTTTAGTGCTCTCAGCTTGCAGCCGGGCAACGCGGGCAGCTTCGACATCCTGTTCGGCCTTCTGACCGGAGCTTTCTTTCTGATCAACTTCTGGATCTTTCAGAAGTGCATTGTGGTGAACGGCCTTTCGCTCTCCGTGGGCGCAATGCGCATTGCCATGATCCTGCCGATTCTGATCTCCCTGGTCTTCTTTGGTGAGAACCTGGGCCGGTGGAACATCATGGGCATCGCTTTGGGTATCACCGCCTTTTCTCTGAAGGCGGATCCCCGCTCACTGAGGAACTTTCTGTGGATCATCGCCCTGTTTTTGATCTCCGGAATGAGTGATGCCAGCATGAAGATCTTCAAGGAATTGGGAGGAGGCAACGAGAGTTTCTTTGTTTTCATGATCTTTGGCTCTGCCTTTTGCTACACTCTGGCCAGCATCTTGTGGGGCCGTTTGCGGTTCCCGCCGCAGTTAGTATTATATGGTTTTGCTCTGGGTATTCCCAACCGCTATTCTACCGTTTTCTTCCTCAAAGGCTTGGATTCCATCCCCGCCGCCATCGCTTATCCCCTTGTGGCAGTGTCCATTGTGCTGTTCAGTATCGCCAGTGACATCTTTCTGTGGAAACACCGTCCGGCAGCCAAAGATTATCTGCTGTGGTGCTTGCTCATTCTGAGCCTGATCTTGCTCAATCTATAGCTCTGGTGGTTGAATATAATCCACAATCCCTATTGGATTACTATTCAGATACCCCACTTAGCTATTGACAGAAACCCTCCCCGCCAGGTAGGTGTAGGGTAAACACGATAATGGAGACTCAATGGATTGGAATCGCTACATCGCAGATATTCTTCATAGATACGAAGAAGCTAGTCCGGAGATACGGGCGCAACTGCTGGAATCCCTCGCCGAGAAACTGGCAGAAGCGGACACCCTGAGGGAAGAGCGCGACCGCTACCAATCTTACCTGGAAAACGCCAGTGACACCATCGCCGAAATGACAGAGGACGGCAAAGTCTTATACACGACTCGCAACTGGGTCCGGCAACTGGGCTACCAACCCGATGATGTAAAAGGTTTTAGCCTCTTCGCTGCCCTGTTTCACCCGGAGGATGCCCCCAAGGCTAGGCAATATGCGCAAAAAGCCTTTCAGACAAAGCAGACTCAGACCGGTTTTGAATACAGAATCCGAAACGCCGCCGGTGAGTATCGCTGGCACACAGCGAACCTTTCGCCGGTTTTGGATGAACAAGGAAACGTAAAAAGCATCATCGCCATTGCCCACAGCGTGCATGAGCGCAAGATCGCAGAGCTTCAGCTGGCAAAGCGGGAAAGGCTATACCGCTTGCTGCTGAACACGATGCGCGAGGCAGTCATCATGGTGGACAACAACGATGTCATCAAATATATCAACCCCCGCTGCTGCGAGCTTTTTGATGTCTCTGAAGAAGAGATTCTGGGCAAGATCGGATATGAATGCCTGATTGTTCCCAGCGACCATCACATTATCAAAAACAAGAACGTGCAACGAGAACAAGGCTTGCAAGACGAATATGTGGTGCGCGGCAAGAAGAAAGACGGCAGCCTGATCTGGCTTCGCATCAACGGTGCGCCGGTGAAAGGCGATGATGGCACCATTATCGGATCTGTGGGCATCATGACCGATATCACTCAAAGCAAGAAAACCTTGGATGCGCTCACTCGCAGCGAAGCTAAGTATCGCAATCTGTTTGAAAACTCCATGGCGGGAGTCTTTCAATCCACCCTGGACGACAAATACCTCAGTGTAAACAAAAGCTTTGCCGAGATGTTTGGCTATCGCTCGCCCGAGGAGATGATCGAAGCTGTAAAAGACATCAAGGACATTTATTCCGATCCCCAGGACCGGATCCGGCTGAAAGAACAGCTATTGGAACATGGTATTGTGGAGAACTACGAAGCAGCGCTGAAGACCAAGGATGGCAATAGCTTGTGGGTTTCTCTGTCTGCCCGGCTGTTCACCAATGAAGAGGGCATAACGGTGGTAGAAGGTGCCGGCATCGACATCACGGAAAGTAAGTCCCTGCGTGAACAACTGCTTTCCAGTCAAAAGCTGGAAGCCATCGGCAAACTCGCGGGTGGTGTTGCACACGAATTTAACAACTTGCTCACCATAATTCTGGGTTATTCGGAAGATATTCTGGAAGAACTGCCACAAAACAGCCCGATTCGGGAACCCGCGGAAGAGATCGTAAAAGCCGGCGTTCGTGCCGCGAAGCTTACCCGTCAATTGCTCGCCTTCAGTAAAAAGCAGGTGATTCAAAGCCGGGAACTGGATTTCAACAGTCTATTGAACAACCTGAAGGGCATCTTTGTGCGGCTTTTGAACGAAAAGATTGCTCTAACCTTGAAACTGAATGCTGACCTCCTGCCGGTGAAGGCTGATCCGGGACAAATGGAGCAAGTTCTGGTGAACCTGGTTTTAAACGCCAAAGAGGCCATGCCCGAAGGCGGAGAGCTGGTCATCCACACCCAAAACGAAAGAGTTGAAGCAGATAGTTCACTTGTAAAGCTCGGGGTTCCGGCGGGCAATTACGTGTTGTTAAGCATCTCCGATACCGGAGAGGGCATCGACCACAGCATACAACAGAAGATCTTTGAGCCCTTCTTTACTACCAAGGCCGACGCCCGTGGTCTTGGTTTGGCCACGGTTTGGGGCATAGTGCAGCAATCCGGCGGACACATCAACATCGAGAGCGAGCCAAAGAGGGGTACCATTGTAAATATCTTCCTCCCGGTGTGCGATGAACCGGACAGTCAGGACAGATTGCGCCTGCAATCACCGAACAAGAATAAACGCGAAACCATCCTGGTGGTAGAAGACGAGCAAGCACTTTGCGAGCTGATCCGCAAGATGCTCAGCAATCTGGGTTACAATGTGGAAGCCACCACCGATCCCGAAGTAGCCTTGGGCTATTTTCAGGGGCCCAAACCCCCGGATCTGCTCATCACAGATGTGATTATGCCCAATCTGGATGGCAAACAGCTCCTGAATGCTGTCCGTAAGATCCGCCCGGAGCAGAAAGTGCTGATCATGTCCGGCTTTGCGGACGATATCGTGGCCCAACACGGCATTTGGGACGATAATACTCCCTTCATTGCAAAACCATTCTCTGCCGCACAAATTGCGCCCATCATCCGCGATATCCTCAGCAAGCAATACAAGCCCATCCGGCTCCTGGTGCTGGATGCGGAAGAAGGCCTCAAGCAGCTGATCATGCACTCCTGCCGTAAGCGTGGGTACTTGTGTGATATCAGCACCGACGTCTCAAAGACAATCTCTCGCCTGAAGCATATCAAATACAACGCGGTCGTTACCGACCTCGATCCGGATCCCCAAACCAGCTTGTCTTCCCTGCGCCTGTTACGCAAGGAAGCGGCTGATCTCCCGGTGATCGTGCTCGCGAATGCCAATGCGGAATCGGTCATGGACGAATTGCGCGCGTTGAATGTTCTGCGAGTGATCGAGAAACTGCCGAATCATAATGCCTTGTTGGACTATCTGGAGCAAGTACTGAGGAATGAGCTGGTCAAATAAGCCCAATGCGGCATTTCTTCCACATTGCGCTAACATACTAATGTGTTTTTAATTATCAGCACTATTTGCTGGATTCTCCCGCTTGTCTCCTCCCATTTGGTTTGGTCGCGGCATTTTTGCATTGACGCCACAGATTCCTTTTTTTACTTTGCGCCTAACTGAAAATTTCACCTAAGGAGTTCTTTATGAGAATAGGCAAAGGTCTTCAGAAAGCCTTATTCCTCCTGCTATGTGTATCCCTCAGTCCGCTCTTCGCGGCTTGGTTAACGAATATGCCCACCGTAGTTTATCAGCCTGATGGCAGCCCTCTGGATTGCTTCGCCAGCGGGGATGAATTTCACAACTGGCTTCACGACGCTGATCAATTCACCATCATCAGAGACCCCAAAAGCGGGGAGTATCGCTATGCCGAACCAGATGGCGAAAGCGTGAAAGCCGGAAAACTGCTTGCCGGGCGGGACAATCCCCGATCCGCCGGGCTAAAACCCGGGATCAACATCAGCCCTGCCCTGTACAAGGAAGCGCGCAAGACCAAATTCCAAATGCCGGAAGATCGTGGCGCTCCCACCACCGGAACCTTCAACAACCTGGTGATCTATATCCGCTTTTCGGACGAAGGCGAATATGGGGAAAACATCAGTCTCTATAACGGCTGGTTCAATACCAACGCCAGCTCTTTGAAGAATTACTTTCTGGAAACGAGCTACAACCAGCTAACCGTAAACACGACCTTTTATCCCACTCCGGCCTCCGGATATGTGGTTTCCTGGCAGGACAGCCACCCCCGCGCATACTTCCAGCCCTACGATGCCGTAAGCAATCCCACAGGCTATCAGGATGATAATCAGAGCCGGGATCGGGAATTCACCCTGCTCCAGAATGCCTCAACCGCCATTTCATCGATGGTTCCGGCAGATTTGAATATCGATGCCAACAACGATGGCCGGGTGGATAACGTCGTCTTCATCGTGAAAGGCAGCGCCGGAGCATGGTCCAGCTTGCTCTGGCCACACCGCTGGTCTCTCTATGATCGCTACGTCTATATCCGCGGCAAACGCGTATATGACTTCAATTTCCAATTGCAGAACTTCCTGGCTTCGCAGAATGTGGGGGTGATCTGCCACGAGTTTTACCACAGCCTCGGCGCTCCCGATCTGTATCATTACACCAACAACGGCATTTCTCCCGCCGGAAGCTGGGACCTGATGAACAGCAATACAAACCCGCCTCAACACATGACCACATACATGAAGATGAAATATGGCGGCTGGGTGAGCAGCATCCCCACGATCAGCGCCAATACTGAATACAGCCTGAACCCGGTAACCTCAGCCACGGGGCAGGCATATCGGATCAACTCCACTGTCGCCGGGCAATACTATGTTTTGGAATACCGCAGAAAGACCGGCACCTTCGAGAACTCGATCCCCGGCAGCGGTATCATCATCTATAGAATCGATACCTCCTGCAGCGGCAATGCCGACGGCCCTCCGGATGAGCTGTATGTATATCGCCCGGGTGGAACTCTCACGCAAGACGGTAGCGTGAACAACGCGAATTTCAGCCTGGAAACCGGGCGTACCGCCATTAACAACAATACCAATCCCAGCCCATTTTTGCAAAACGGCTCTGCTGGAAACCTGGAGATATTCAACATCGGTTCTGCCACAGGAGCCACCATCACTTTCTCTAAGGGAAGCCCCGAACCCGTGATCTGGGATTTTTCCACGCCCACATATCAGGAAAGCTTCGATTCTGCCGCCATGCCGGATGGTTGGTCAACCGCCCCCATATCCGGATCCCACTCTTTTGAAATCGTGCAAAGCGGCTCATCCCCCACCTGCTCTCCGGCTCATGGTAGCAGGATGCTTCGCTACAATAGTTACAGCGCCACCAACGGCAGCAGTGCCTTTCTGGTGAGCCCCATCCTGCGCATCGATAACGCCGAACAATATAGCCACAAACTGAAGATGAGCATGTATCGCGACGGCGGTTACCTTACAAATGCCGACCGCATTGAAGTCTGGCTGGGCAGAGATCCTCAGCTCACCAACAATCCGGCATTAGCAGGAACCATCAACCGCTCCAGCTCCTTAGCGCCTGCGGTTTCCGCCAACGCCTGGTATGAATATGAATTCACTCTGCCGATAGATAACCCCGGTGACTACTATCTGGTGCTCAAAGCCATCAGTGCCTATGGAAACAACATCTTTGTCGATAACCTCCGCCTGTCCCGCATCCTCGATCTCCCTCTGGTTGAAGCTTTTGATCAAGTGCTCCCGCCCCAAGTCCCTGCCCTCTTCTCGACGGTGGTGAACTCCAGTTCCACCTCAGCTTATGTGAAAACCATCGCCACCACAAACGCTTATAGCGCCCCGAATGCCCTGGAATTGTACAATGCCAACGACCTGGCCGGAGAACTGCTGCTGCTCGGACCCGTCCTCCCCACAAGCCTGAATACCATCAGCACAAAGTTCCGCGCCAAGGCCTCAAGCAATGGCCAAATCCTCCTGGTTGGTTCATACTCACCTGCCACCGGAGCTTTTACAACCATGCAAAGCATCACCCTCAGCACCGCGATCAGCGAGTATGAAGTCAGCTTCTTGCCCTACCCGGGCAACGACCTGCAGATAGCCTTCAAGCACGGGTTGGGTACCACATATCGCCGCATCTACCTTGATGATATCACGATCGGTCAAATCCTTGCCCGGGATCTGCGGATTGTGGGGCTCGACGCTCCCCAAACTGCTCTGATCAATGAAGCCAATCCCTTCTCCATCACAGTGCACAGCAGCGGCCTGAATGCCATGCAAAACTACCTTTTGCAAATCCTTGACGCGGATACCGATGCCGTGCTTACCGGCCAAACCATTAGTACCGCCCTGCAACCCGGCCAACAAGCGATACACGTGCTGAATTATACTTTTAGCAGCGCCGGAACTCGCAATGTGTATGCCAAAGTGTCCCACCCTCAGGACATGGACGCCCAAAACAACTCCGGACAAGCCAAGTCCATCACCATCTTCCCCCCCGGCGTGCAAGGCCTCCGCATCGGCGCCGGATTCAGCGATAACTATGTAAACAACATCCCCTTCAACTTCTATTACAAGAACAATGTGGCAGAAAGCATCTACTATCCCGGCGAAGGGATATTCACCGGATCAACGCTCCACGCCATCTCCTACGATTACAATTTCGTAACCGCTTTGACCCAGACTCCCATCAAGGTCTGGCTGAAGAACACCGATACAGCCGATCTCAGTGCCGGCTGGCTTTCCCCGGAAGGCTATCAGCTGGTCTTTGACGGCATGGCTGATATCCCCGCCGGCACAGGAACTCTGCTAATCCCCCTGGATCAAGCCTTTCTCTTTGAGGGACCTTATCTCTCCATCCGCACGAACCGCCCCATGGATGCTTCTTATTATAGCAGTTCGGATACCTTCTGCGCCCACGGCAATCCTGCCTATCCCAATCGAAGCAGAGTTCTGCAAAGCGACAGCACTACCTACGACCCGCTGAATGTGGGTACGACTCCCGGCACTCTCACAAACCTGGCACCGAAGCTGAACGTGTTTCTGGTACCCTCAGACCTGCCCTTTGTCAACCTCAGCGCTCAAAGCTTGACTGCTCCCGCGGCGGCTTTTATCAGTGAAGAATTCGCGCTTCAGCTGTCTGTCGCCAATTCCGGAAACACGGATGTGGAATCCTTCTCGGTGCAGATACTTAGCAGCGAAGATAACAGCATCCTGAGCACGGTGCAGATCTCGCAGACCCTGGCCGCCGGAGAAACGGACACATATTCAATCCCGCTCACGCTCCAAGAACCCGGAGAATACAATCTGCACGCGAGCCTGATTGTAGCAGACGAAACCGAGATCGGGGACAACAGCACATTGTCCGCCCAGATCCTGATCCTGGGGCAGACGGTGGATTTTGCCCAGATCGGGCACGACCAGCCGATCTCCACCGTCAATACCGTTCCCTTCAATTTCTTCTACAAAAACAGCGTGGCAGAAAGCATTTATCTGGCAGAAGAACTGAATCTGCCCCAAACCCTGCTTTATGGCATCCATTATTCATATTCTTTTGTGGATTCGCTGGTAGCACGCCCGATCAAAGTATGGTTGAAGAACACCACAGAGAGCAGCCTGATTACGGAATTCCCGGCTTTTGCCGATTATGTGCTGGTCTTTGATGATGTGGTGGATTTCCGTCCCGGAGAACGCATCCTGTATCTGCCATTCTCAGCGCCATTCATCTACACCGGCGGGAATCTGGCTATCCGCAGTAACCGGGTGATGGATCAAGCCTATTATAGCTCTTCAGACCACTTTAAGATATATACCGCGGGAGCCAACCGCAGCATCTTCCTACGTAGCGACAGCATCGTTTATGACCCCACAGCTGCCCTGACCGGCGCCACAGCCACAAACACGGTGCCTTTGATCACCTTCCATTATCTGGATTTGGTGCTGGCCGCTCCCGAGTTGCGCATAGAGCACAGCCCGGAGGGGATCAGGCTGGACTGGCAAGCCGTGGATTATGCCAATAAATACCTGGTATATATCTCCGATGATCTGGAAACTTGGTCATTGATTGAAACCACGGAAAACTGGTATTTGCACGCCGGAGCAGACAAGGCCTTTTTCAAGGTAGTGGCGGATACCGAAGCGTCGGCGGATTAAAGAATAACACGCAGATGGCGCAGTCTGGAGCTCGCCCGTCCTCGGGCGTTTTTCTGCCAGTTAGCTCCAAGTATAGTATGCGGATAACCAATCATTGGGAGGCGTGCATAACTGGCTATTCATAGATGGGAAATAATTGGCAAAAAAACGCCCCGGGAGCGGCGTGTTCCATCCACCATGTATCAAAGTGGGTTTATCCAGATATCAAGCTGTTATCCTGCTATGCTCACAGCACAATAACAGCATAAAATCAGCGCAAACCCGAGTTCACAAATCAGGCAATCCCGGACGAGCTGACGCGCTTCCCCAAAGCGGTGAATGAAATCCCCTATAAAGAGGGGAATTTTGCCTTGACAAAAAACTGCCTTTGGCGCGGCTATTCCAAGAGTGTTAAATGTATGCAGGAATACTGCTTTTCGTTTGTCTTTAACTATAGAATCATCCCCAAAATGCGATGGAGGAACAATGCAAAAAATATTGATTATGACTGTGATAGCCCTTGCGCTCGTCATCTCCGCCTGCGGACCCAGTGTAAAGGTCCAGCGGGTTTCCACCGATACCGTGGCCGACCTGAGCGGCAAATGGAACAACACCGATAGCCGTCTGGTGGCGGAAGAAATGATCCGCGACGTAGTGGCGCGTCCCTGGCTGAGCACTTTCCTGCAACAAAAAGGCAGAACTCCGGTGGTGATCATCGGCACCATGCGCAACCTCAGCAGTGAACACATCGAGATGGGCACCTTCGTTACGGATATCTCCCGCGAGCTCATCAACAGCGGCGCAGTGCGCTTTGTAGCCAGCCGCGATATGCGCGATGAAGTTCGGGACGAACGCACCGATCAGCAATATTATGCTTCCGAAGAAACCGCCAAGAAGATGGCAGCAGAACTGGGCGCGGATTATATGCTGAAAGGCACCGTGAAGACCATCACCGATCGCGTTGACCGCACTTCTGCCAAATTCTATCAGATCGATATGGAACTGATCGACATGGAGACCACGGAAACCGTTTGGATCGGCAACAAAGAGATCATGAAGATGGTGGAACGCAGCCGCTTTAAGTAATATCACTGATGTTATTCAAAGTCAAGCTTCAAGGCCGGGCTCGCAGAATCTCTGTGCGGATTCTGCTGCTGTTTTGTGCCTTTTTGCTAACTTCGTGCGCGGCAAACATTAATTCCCACCGAACGCGGCGTGACCTGGATAAAGCCATGGCCAAGCGCGATGTTCACTCTGCCCTCAAGATTGTGGAAAAGCAGGGTATGTATCGCAACAAAGAACGCCTGCTTTACTATCTGGATGCGGGAATGCTGCATCATATTCAGGGCAATTGGCAACAGAGCAACGATCTCCTGACCCGGGCGGAAGACGCTATTCAGGAGCTCTATACCAAAAGCGTGGCCCGGGCAGCCGGATCCATGCTCTTGAACGACACTTCTCTGGAGTATTCCGGAGAGGACTATGAAGACATCTATATCAATGTGTTCAAAGCCCTTAACTTTCTGGAACTGGGCAATCCCGAGGCGGCGATGGTCGAAGTGCGCCGCGTGGATGAAAAGCTGAGCTTTCTGGAACTGAAATACGCCCGCATGGCCAAAGAAATGGAGCAGGATTCGGAAGCCAAAGTGCAGTTCAAAAACTCTCGCGGCAGATTCCACTCTTCTGCCCTGGCCAGCTATATCAGCATGATCATGTATGAAGCCGACCGGCGCATGGACGATGCCCGGATCGATTATGACAATCTGCACTACGCCTTTAAAAGCCAGCCCGAGCTTTACCCCTTTTCCCCGCCGGCAATCGCGCATCCTGAGGCTAACAAAGAGAGAAACATGCTGCGGGTGCTAAGCTTTGTGAATCGCGGACCCACCAAACTGCCTCTGGAAATGCATATCCATACTTCCAAAGACCTCTTGGTGCTGGCGAGTTCCGGCAAAGATGTGGATTTCAACGCCATCCCCTGGCCGGGGATCGAAGACGGCTATTATTTCAAGTTTGCCATTCCCTATCTGGAAGATCGCCCCCCGAAAGTGGGCAGAGTGGACGTGGTTACTTCCGATGGCCAGCGTCAGACCCTCAGCAAGCTGGAAGACCTCAGCCTGGTTGCCCGGCGCAGCTTCGAACTGAAAGAACCGATGATCATCCTCAAAAGCGTCAGCCGCACCGTTATCAAAGGGCTGGCTGCCGAAAAAGCTAAGGAAGAAGCAAAAAAGAACACCAGCGATCTGGGTGCTGCTCTTTTGGGATTGGTGGCGGATGCCGCCGTATTCCTGAGCGAAAATGCCGATCTCAGGATCTCGCAGTTCTTCCCCTCAGACGCACTGATCACGGAAATCCCCCTCCCAGAAGGGGAACAGACCATCCGCATCGAATATTTCGGCATAAACGGTGTTCTTCTGCACACTGAAGTGCGCAATCTGCAGGTGGGGCAACAGAGCCCGAACCTGGTGTTTTCCTGGTATTTCTGATATATATATTGTAATTAACACAGATATGGAGTAACGATGGAAATTCGTAAACTGGACCAGATGTTTGAAGTTCTGGGAACCCGGGCAAAGAAACGTCTTGTAGCGGCGTGGGCGATCGATGCTCACACCATCATGGCAGTGTCTCAGGCAGTAAAAATGGGCATCGTCGAAGCAATCCTGGTGGGAGATGAAGGCAAGATCACAAAAGTTTGCAGAGAACACGATATCGACCCCGCCATCTTTCGCATCGTGCATACTGCAAGCGATCTGGAAGCGGCAAGCCTGGCGGTGGAATTGATCAACCGCGGTGAAGGCGACTTCCTGATGAAGGGCCTGCTTTCCACAGACCGCTATATGCGCGCCATCCTGAACAAAGAAACCGGCTTGATGAATCCGGGCGCGATCCTTGCGCATATCACCGTGGCAGAACCCCTGAACTATCACAAACTGCTGATCTTTGGCGATGTGGCGATTATCCCCTTGCCGGATCTGGCACAAAAAGTGGCGATCACCAATTACCTGATCAAGACCGCCCACTTCCTGGGGATCGAACAACCAAAAGTGGGGCTCATGGCGGCCAGCGAACAGACTCTGCCCAAGATCCCTTCCTGCGCCGATGCCGCGATCATCTCCAAGATGGCACAGCGCGGACAGATCAAAGGCGCGATGGTCGAAGGCCCTCTGGGCATGGATTTGATCATCGATAAAGAAAGCGCGCACATCAAGGGCATGACCAGCGAAGTGTGCGGCGACGCGGATTGCATCCTCTTCCCCAATATCGAGGCGGGAAACACTTTCTACAAAACCATCGTGAAGCTTTTGAAGAGCGAGCTCTGCGCAATCGTGATGGGCGCTCGCGTACCCTGCGTGCTAACCTCCCGGGGAGATAGCGAACGCAGCAAACTATACTCAATCGCCCTGGCAGCAATGCTGGCTTAGCAGATGAAATCCCTTAGCGAAATCTCAGCAAAAGCCCAAGCCCTCGGCACAAAGGTGCGCATCGCAGTAGCGGTGGCGGAAGACGCCAATACCATTGGCGCCATCTGCAGAGCTACCACCGACGGCTTCGTATTCCCCATCCTGATCGGCTCCGAGGCACGCATAACCCAGCTTCTAACGAGTTTCAACCTGCAGCCGGATGCATACCAGATCATCGACATGCCGGATGCAGACCAAGCCACGCGGGAAGCGGTGCGCCTGGTAAGAACCGGAGACGCGGACGTCCTGATGAAGGGTTTGGTGGGCACGGATAAGTTCCTCAAAGAAGTACTTTCCAAAGAGCGCGGCCTCCTGCCTCCCAAGGCGGTGATGAGCTATACCTGCGCGCTTGAATTGCCGAAGTATCACAAGCTGCTCTTGATCTCGGATACCGCCGTGCTACCCACACCGGATCTGGACCAAAAGATCGCTATGGTAAACTACAGCGTGAAGATGGCGCACACCCTGGGCATCGCAAACCCGAAGGTCGCCCTGATTTCCGCTACCGAGAAAGTAAGCCCGGGCATGCCGAACACCATGGATTATGCCCAGATCTGCAAGATGGCAGAACGCGGGCAAATCAAGGGCTGTACCATCGACGGACCCCTGGACGTGTTCCTGGCCTGTGACCCCCAAGCAGGCGCTGTGAAAGGTGTTTCCACGCCCATCAACGGCGACGCAGACATCCTGATCTTCCCCAATCTGGAGACCGCCAACGCCTTCTATAAAGGGCTGATGCTCTTTGCCGAAGGCGAACTTGCCGGCTTGATTCAAGGCACCACCAAACCGGTGGTGGTGATGAGCCGCAGTGAGAGCGAGAACTCCAAGTATTATTGCATAGCCCTCAGTTGTCTGATGGCGGAGGTACAATGAAACTGGCAATAGCAAGTGACCACGCCGGATACACGCTGAAAGAAGCGATCATCCGCGCCTTCCCGGAGCATGAATTCATGGATTTCGGCGCAGAGAGCGAAGAGAGCATGGACTACCCGGATACCGCTTTCCCCGCGGCAGAAGCCGTTGCGGAAGGCGAGTGTGAACTGGGCATCTTGATCTGCGGCAGCGGCATCGGCATGAGCATCACCGCCAACAAGGTTCCCGGCATCCGTGCCGCTCTGTGCTCGATAACCGATATCGCCCGGCTCTCCCGGATGCACAACAACGCCAACATCTTGGTGCTGGCAGGCAGATTCACCGCCGCCGCCTACGCCGTGGAAATAGTAAAAGCCTGGCTGGAAACACCCTTTTCCGGGGGCAGACATCAAACCAGAATAGATAAAATAGAGCAAGGAGAAAGGAAGTGAAACACATCCAACAACAGGATCCCGAAGTATATGCCGCGATCTCCAAAGAGCTTGATCGGCAACAAGATAATCTGGAACTTATCGCCAGCGAGAACTTTACTTCTTTGGCGGTGATGGAAGCCCAGGGCAGCGTGCTGACCAACAAATATGCCGAGGGCTATCCCTACCGCTGGAGCAAGAAGACCGGCAAGGTGAATTATAATCTTTACGGACGCTATTATGGCGGTTGCGAGTACATCGACGAAGTAGAGCGCCTCGCCATCGAACGCGCCAAAGAACTGTTCGGAGCCGAACACGCCAACGTGCAGCCCCACAGTGGTTCTCAGGCAAACATGGCGGCGTATTTTGCCTTGGTGAACCCGGGCGACACCGTGTTGGCTTTGGAGCTTTCCCACGGCGGACACCTCACCCACGGACACCCCCTTTCCTTTAGCGGCCAGCTGTACAACGTGATCCATTACAACGTTCGCAAGGACACTCAACAGTTTGATTATGAAGAGATCGAGCGTCTGGCCAAAGAGCACCAGCCAAAGATGATCCTCACCGGTGCCTCTGCCTATCCCCGCAAGATCGATTTTGCCAAGTTCCGCGAAATAGCGGACATGGTCGGTGCCAAATTCATGGTAGATATGGCACACATCGCCGGCTTAGTAGCCGCCGGATTGCACGACAACCCGGTGCCCTACGCGGACGTCGTGACCACCACTACCCACAAAACCCTGCGCGGCCCCCGCGCCGGCCTCATCCTCTGCAAAGAAGAATATGCCAAAGAGATCGACGGCAAGGTCTTCCCCGGCATCCAGGGCGGCCCTCTGATGCACGCCATCGCGGGTAAAGCGATCGCCTTTGGTGAAGCCCTGAAACCGGAGTTCAAGGCCTATATGACGCAGGTCGTGGCAAACGCCACCGCTCTGGCAGAAGCTTTGAAGGCAGAAGGCTTTGATCTGGTTTCGGACGGCACGGACACGCATCTGATGCTGATCGACCTCGGACCTGAAGAGAAGGGCGGCCCCAGCGGCAAGAAGCTGGAAGAAGCCTTGGATCTGGCTGGTATCACCGCGAACAAAAACACCGTTCCCTTCGACACCCGCAGCCCCTTCGTGGCATCCGGCATCCGCTTGGGAACCCCTTCCGTGACCACCCGCGGCATGGGCACAGAAGAGATGAAGACCATCGCTGCCCTGATCCGCAAAGTGCGTGACAACTATGAAAACGAAGCTGAACTGGCAAAAGTGAAGGAAGAAGTAAGGCAACTTACCGCCAAATTCCCGCTCTATCCTGAACTGAGAGCCTAAGCACACTATCTCCGGGCTCCTCCTGAAGCGGGGAGCCCGATTTGATCTTGGTATCCACTCCGGCGGAAGCCGGTATTCCGGGGAGGTAAATTTGGAATATGTTTTATTAGCTCTCAGCGCTGTCGGAATCATCCTGATCCTGATCTTACTAAAGCGCAAGCCACTGGACGACCGGGAAGAACTAAAGCGCCTGCGCACCGAAGTAGAGATGCTTTCCCGCATCCTAAAAGACGAAATCGGCAGCCTGCGCCAAGTGCTTCTGACCCAGAACTCCGAGAACCGCATTGAGCTTGCCTCGCAGATCAAAAACGCCAGTGACAGCCAGCTGAAAGCCGCCGGAGAATCCCGCGCGGAACTGAGCACCACCCTCTCCACTCTCACCACCCAAATGAATACCGACGCGGGCAAAAACCGCGAAGAACTTTCCAAAGCCCTGAACAACCTCTCGGAAAGCCTCAGCCGCAAATTGGCAGATCTCACCGCCGGCTCCGCGGAGCAATCCGACAAACTGAAGAAAGGCATCGAAGAGCGCCTGGACGCCATCCGCAACGGCAACGAGACCAAGCTGGAAGAGATGCGCAAGACCGTTGACGAAAAACTGCATGCCACTCTGGAAAAACGCCTTGGAGAATCCTTCAACCAGGTCTCCAAGCAACTGGAAGCGGTACACAAGGGCCTGGGCGAAATGCAGAGCCTCGCCACCGGAGTAGGTGATCTCAAGAAAGCCCTGATCGGGGTAAAAACTCGCGGCGTATTGGGTGAATTGCAGCTGGAAAACATCCTGGAAGAGCTGCTCACCCCGGATCAATATGAAAAGAATTTCAAACCCAATAGCCGCCGCGATGCCGTGGTGGAATTTGCCATTGCCCTGCCCGGCAGAGACGGCTCGGACAGCCGGGTGTATCTGCCCATCGACGCCAAGTTCCCCATCGAGGACTACCACAAGCTGGTCGATGCCTATGAAACCGGCAACCTCGCCGAGATCACTCTGCACCAAAAGAGCATCGTCACCCGCATCCGCAATTGCGCCCGGGACATCCGCGATAAATATATCAACCCGCCTGTCACCACGGATTTTGCCATTCTGTTTCTGCCCTTCGAGAGCCTCTATGCGGAAGTGCTGCGCATCCCCGGCCTGTTTGAGCAGGTGATGCGGGATTATTCTGTGATTCTCTGCGGCCCCACCACCATTTCAGCGCTGCTGAACAGTCTGCAGATCGGCTTCAAGACCCTTGCCATCCAAAAGAAGAGCAGCGAAGTGTGGAAGGTGCTGGCAGAAGTGAAGAAGCAATTTAGCCTCTTTGGTGAAGTTCTGGACAAAACCCGCAAGAAGATCGATGATGTGGGCAAAGAGCTGGACAACGCAACGCATCGCAGCCGCCAGATCGAGAAGAAGCTGCGTAAAGTGGAAGAGTTTCCCGCCTCTGAAACTCCCGCTTTGCCGGAACTGCTCTTGCCAGTGGAAGAAGAGGATGATTCGCAGGATTGATCCGGGCTTTCAGCGCAGAATGCTCTGCCTGATCCTGATGATGCTCTTGCAGAATCTGGCAGGTAATCTGCGTATGAGTTCCAGCTATGCAATCGTGCTACCTGATCTGATCTTTGAGCCGCAGTATCAGCCCTATTCCAAGGATGTGCTGCTGGGTCACTTCGAGCCTTCCGAACATCCGGATTTCGAGCGTATCCGTGGCTACAACGCGCATCCCACGATGTACCTGCAACGCCAAGCCAAACTCGCGCTGGATTCGCTGATCGCGGCCGCTGCTGCCGAAGGAATCAACCTGAATGTGATCTCTGCCACCCGCAATTTCGCCACTCAACAGCGCATCTGGGAAAACAAGATCCGCGCCAAAAGCAATGGCAGTTTCCAAGCTTTGACAAAAAACCGGCAGCTGCAGATCGTGCAAAACATCCTCAACTATTCTGCCATGCCCGGTACCTCCCGCCATCATTGGGGCACCGATGTGGATTTTTGCTCCGTGGAGCTGGCTTTTTGGCGTGGTAACACAGGCAGCAAAGTGTTCCGCTGGCTTCAGGATAACGCTGCGGAATATGGTTTCGCCCTGGTTTACACGCAAAACCGAAGCGGCGGCTACAACTATGAGCCCTGGCACTGGAGCTATCTGCCACTTGCGGAAAGATTCCTGGAAGACTACCGCAATACGGTCTCATATGAAGATTTAGCCGGATTCAACGGCGCAGAACTGGCAGAAGAACTGGAGATCTTCCCCCGCTATGTACAGAATGTGTTTGATCCCATGTTCGCCATGCTCTGTACTCCGTGATTGCCCCTCAACCTCCATTTCATTGCCCGCTGCTGACAGTTCCCGATTCAGGCTATACTTGCGCTCTTATCAAGCTGTAATATTCCTATCGCCACAGCTTGATAACGCCTTGATGTAAGCTTCATCCCGGGGCAATGCGACAGGCATGAGCCGAGGAATGAACAGCAGATATGCCTGCTCTGAAACACTTCAGGCATGCAACTGCATTCTCGAAGACAGGGTAGAATCCATGCGCAAAAAAAGGGCTGCCCAATGGACAGCCCATGAAGAAGAATTATGGGGTTGGGACTGGCGATACCGTAATGGTTCCGATACTGCGGGTAGAGCCGGAGGCGGGGAAGCTTAGATTCATCAACGGCGATTGGTAGGAATTGTTATTCATCCAGAGCTCTGCTCTCACATTGGAAACGGTTGTATTGGGAGGTCCGACCACAATGAAATTCCCATTGGCGTCCACCTCTGCAGAGAGATGACCTTCTTCACCGGAACCACCTTCCTGCATGAAAGAAAACCACGTATTCGACAGGAAGTTTCCTTCATTGTCTTTGATTCTCCCGGTGATATTACCTCCCGGGCGCATCGTAACAGTGCCGAAGTCATAGATATTTCCGGGTTGCGGCACGGTGAAGGGGATGGAAGCGGAGAAGAGGGTTCCGCGAGTGTCAACGCTGAAAATAACGTTGAAGCTTGTGCTGTTACTATAGTTCTGAGCACTTGCGTTGAAATTGCCTTCTTCGTCCATGTTCAACCAGGTGGTAAGGCCCATTTCACCCGCCGGTGGATTGATCTGCGATAGCTGACCATAGCCGGAGAGCGGAGTGCCGGAAGCATTGACCATTTTGCCCATAATCATGAAGCTTCTGTCCTGAATCATCAGGTCTGCCACTTCCGCGTTTTGGCCTCCCGCGGGAGTGCTGATGGACTGAGTTGACATGCTCGCGCTGGTGCCGGAAAAGGCTTGCAGTTTCACCGTGGCGCTTGCCTTCACTGAAATACTGAAGACACCTTGATCGTTTGTGTATGCGGTTGTGTAGCCGGCATAGTTCACCCCGGTGGCAACCACCTGAGCGCCCGCGATCGGAGTACCCCGATCTGCCGCCATCACTTTGCCGCTAAGAGTGGCTTGGTCCACGATCGTCACCGGGTCGTCAAAGTTCCAATATGAGAAGTGGCTCACACTACCCACATAGCTGTCTCCAATCTTGGTGGCAAACCCTTCTTCTCTCCAATGACCCGTTTCGTCATCATAATACCACAGGGGCATAGTGTTTGGAGCATTGGGGAGCAAGGAATATGGAATTGGAGCGGTAAGCTGGGCTTGTTTCCCTTGTGCCAACTGGAGAATCTCATCCGTGTTTTCGGCATTGCGGAAGGTCGCAGAGACAAAGCCGTAGGATTCAAACATGGTGGTAGTTCCGTCTGTCTGAATGCCGGAAAAAGTTCCCGGAAACGCGTCCAGACACTCGGGCAGCGTGGGATCAAAATAGCGGACTTCGGCTCTCACAGAACCGGTGAAAGCTGTTCCGGCCGCGGTTTTGAAGGCTTGTTCGGGGATGCTGATGTTGATCCCGGAATCGATATTGATCGGAGTTTGACTGCTGAACGTAGCACTAAAAACCTGAAACAGAGTGGTAGAGACATAGGTAGTAAAGCCTTTGGAAACAGAGACGACCTTTTGGGTGGAGGTTCTGTCTGCCATAGAGAAATCGACTAAAACGCGGCTGGCGGTTGTTACGCCACTGAGGATGAATCTCCCTTGAGCATCAGTGGTGGTAGAAAGATCACCGATTTTTACAGTTGCTCCGGGCAAAACAGCTTTCCCGGGAGAATACACGGTTCCGGCTACAACGCCGAATTCATTCTTGGGTTTGGTGGGTTTGTCCTTGTCACAAGCTGCAACAAGAAGCATCACTGCAATGAGAAGAATTGACAAGACGAGAAGCGAAAGACGTCTCTTTGGGATCATGGGATCCTCCTTTTCTTTGTGAGTGGAAAAACTCCATTCAGATATTCGTATTTTGATCATGCCTTCAATCTGCGAGTTCTTGCATATTCGTCAAGCGATTTATTCAAAATATTGGCTATGGAATTTTATTTAGTGGAAATAAATCAATGCTCAGGGCATTAAGACCAACGCGATTGGGGTAGTTTAGCCTTGTCTATTTGTACCTGCATGCCCAAGTGGCTCCGCAATCGCAACACTTGCTTTGATACCAATGGGTTCTGCTTCCGCATTGAGGGCAGCTCCACTGTTGTTTCTGCTCCGCAAGCCAGGCATCAATGCCGATCTCTTTGATGCGATGGAGATTGTCTATTACATCAATATGGTGTTCCCACTCATCTTGAGAGAACTTGATAATCATCGGGCAAGGGAATTCTGCGCAGAAAGCGCAACACTGAGTTCCATGGGCTTGATTACAGATGATAAACTCGCAATCGGGATTTACTCCGGAGGCGCAACCGCCGCAAGGTGAATCCTGATACTCCACTTGGAAGTCCATCAGTTCATTGTCTCCCATGGCCTTATCGTGCAAGAGCATAGAACTGCAGGCGCCGCAGTACAAGCCACATTGTGCCAAATATCTCTTCATCATCTTCCTCGTGTTTGTTTCATGAGTTCGAGCTTGGGATTTAGAGGAAAGAAGTCAAGCAGAATTATTCTGAAGTAAGATTGCACTTTTTGATTGACAATTATGATGGAGTGAGCAATCCTTGAGACAGTATGAAAATTGTATCCCTAAGGAGGATAATATGCCAACTTACTCAATCAACGAAGTGATCGAATTTGCCGTTCAGATCGAGAAAAACGGTTACGCATTTTATCATGAAGCCAGCAAACGCAAGGATCTTGATCCCAAAGCGAAAGAGTTTATCGAGTTTCTGCGCGATGAAGAGCTGAATCATGAACAGACCTTCCTGGCCCTGCGCGGCGATGCCGAAATGCAGGATATGGAACTCACGGCGGATTGGGAATTGGTTTCCGCGTATCTGAAGACCATCGTGGACAGCCGCATCTTCAACAGTAACGACGCTGCGATCAAGAAAGCCGCGGACGCCAAAGACCTCATGGAAGTCGTGAACAATGCCATTACCTTCGAAAAAGACACTCTGCTCTATTTCCATGCCATCAACGACGGGGTTTCGAACCCCAAGACCAAGCAGGTGCTGCGCCGCATCATCAATGAGGAAGTCTCCCACGTCCTGAAACTAAACGATTTCAAGAAGACTTTAGTCTAAGCAAACTAAACGGAGGAACACAGTCCGGGGATATGGCAAAAAGAACTAAACAACGGCTAACAAGCCTGCTGCTTGCGCTCCTGCTGGTGACTGTGATCCTGACCTATAATCCTGTTTCCGTGCGCATAATGACGGTCGGGGTGGCGATCTGGAACAAGGTAGATCCAGCCATCTTCTACCGGCTTATCCGCACGGAAAGCAGTTTTCGGAGCTTTGCCATCTCGCGCAAACAAGCCATCGGTTTGGGACAGATGCAAGAGACTACGGCGCAGTATGTCAACACTCAACACAAACGCGGATTGCTCTTTGTACCGGTCTATAACTTGCACCTTTCGGCAAAGTATCTGAACTATCTGAAACAGAAATACAACGGCAACTGGAGCTTGGTGCTGGCTGCCTATAACTGGGGAGAAACAAACGTCTCCCGGCGCATGAAGGGCACCCAGATCGACCCAAAAGAAAACTACCGGGATCAGTTCAGAGATATTCCTGAGACCTGGAACTACATCGGAAAAATCCTGCCCTCTTGAAAAAAGGCTTGACGAATAATGCCTCTCCAATTTGCATATCATTCAGTAATCAACAGGAGCGTAAAATGCTGCGTAACCAAAACGGAATCTCGGTATATACCGTCCTTAGTATAATTCTTTTTGCCGCTTTGATCTTTGTGCTGGCGATCCCGAACTTTTATAACCTGGACAAAGAGCAAAACGTGGAAGATTGTATTAATAACATGAAAGAAATCTGGGTGGCCACTACGGACTACCTCAGAGATACAAACGCGGATTTCAGCGGAGACCTGAATGTTCTGCGCACTACCCGTAAAGCCATGGATAACCGGAGCTACTATCTGGGATCTGCCTCTTACTGCCCGGAAACTGCTCGCCAAAAACACGAGTATTTGGTCTTTGGCAAGTATGTGGCAGAAACTATCGGTGACGAAGTGAAACATAACTTTGGCGTGATCGTGTATTGCCCAAATTTGCACCAGTTTCCCAAGCACTTTTTGCCCAAAGTCTTTTATGAAAACATGGAACCCACTCAGCTACAGAACTACATGATCGACGATATGGATTATATCGACAGCGAAACCGGGTCCAACGGCAGCAAAAAGAAAGAAATACTGGAAAAGTACATCGAGATCTGGAAGACCGATCCGGAAGCTTTCACGAAGCGTAAAGCCGATACTACTGCTCTGCGTGCCATCCTCTTTCCCGAAAACTTTGGCATGTCAACCAGCAACTAATTGTGATAAAACTCTATCTGATAGCGGGTTCTTCATACCCGCTATCTTTTTTGTGGACGCTGCCCGTACTAACGGATTCCATAATCCCAGAACCCAAACCTAAGACAACCACCATCTTATAGCTTTGAGGAACAATGCAATATCAGGAATTTCTGGATCACATCTATCAGCGGTATTCGGGCAATGTGAAGCTCGAACTGGAGCGAATGGAAGGGCTTTTGAAGGATATGGGCTCTCCCCAGAGAGGCTTGCGGGGCTTTCATATCGCCGGGACCAACGGCAAAGGCAGTGTCTGTGCTACCCTGGAAGCGCTGGCTTTGGCCCACGATTGCCACACCGGATTGAACACTTCGCCGCATCTGATAAACTACACTGAACGCTTTCGGATCGATGGCAAAGAGCTGGATATCCAGCCTATACTGGAGGCCTTCACAGAGTTTGAAGCGCTGTTCAACAAATGGGAAGCCTCTTTTTTTGAGATCACCACAGCCATCGCGTTTATCCTGTTTGCCCGCAGCATTCTGGACGTCGCCGTGATCGAGGTCGGCCTGGGCGGCAGATTGGACGCTACCAACCTCTTTGTGCCGGATGTTACCGCGATCACCACCATTGGTCTGGATCACGTGAAAACCCTGGGCAACAATCTTGAGATCATCGCCAGCGAAAAGGCCGGCATCATCAAAGCTCACGTTCCCTTGGTTCTGGGCAACATCGAAGCATCCCCCTTGCATGTCATTCAGGAAAAAGCCCTGGCCAAAGCTGCGCCGGTCTATCTATATGGCAAGGATTGGAATGTGGAGATTATCTCGGACGACACCGCCGGAATATGTTTTAACTATATGTTCGGCAAAACTCTGATCCCCGGCATCAAGGCGAACCTGATGGGCGAACACCAGGCCGCAAACATGGGCTTGGCGCTCACCGCCTTCATCCTTTATTGCGAAAAGCACAGAGTCAGCTTCGATGAACACAAAGCCCGCAAAGCCCTTTCCACTGTGAATTGGGCAGGCCGCATGCAGGTTTTGCGCAGAGAGCCGACCGTGATCGTGGATGGAGCGCACAACGTGCATGGCGTGAAAGCTTTGATCAACACTCTGGAAAAGGTCTATCCCAACCGCTCAATTCACTTCGTGATCTCGATCCTGGCAGATAAGGACTACTCTGAGATGATCCGCCTCTTCTGCACAAAAGCCGGGCAAATCTATGTGGCACAAAACAAGAGCGACCGGGCTGCGACTGCCGCAGCGCAACTGAAAGAGATCGCTAAACACGGCGTTCCCGCAATAGCCTTCCCCTCTGTGGCGGAAGCCTATGCCGCCGCCCTGGCAGCAGCGGGAGATGACGGCGTGGTGGTAGCCGGAGGATCCCTGTATACAGTCGGAGAAGTGATTTCGGCGCATAATGCCAATGCATAAAGAGATCGAGAACTACCTTTCGCATCTGTTGCCACTCCTGATGCAGAAGGGAGTGGAAGTGTTGTCCCAAACAGAGATCGCCTGGGGCGTGCAGTTAAGAGTGTCCCGGGGCACTGATCGCGCTAATATCAACATCTACCACAGTGCAAAGCGTGGCCTCAGCAAGGTGCTGGGCGCACCGCGGGATTCAGGATTGAAGCAGGAGCTGGACTTTCTGCTAAATGGTGAAAAGACCGCTGAGACCTTTGCGGGATTTCACAACTGGCACTGCTGGATTGGCAGCGATGAATGCGGCAAGGGTGACTATTTCGGGCCCCTGGTGGGCAGCGCATTTTATGTGGAAGCCGGACAAGTGGCGGATTTGCGGAGACTCGGAGTACAGGATAGCAAGCACTTGAATGATGTCCGCATTGTGCAGATCGCAAAACAGATCTATCTCAAATATCCCAATCAAGCTTCCTGCATCGTGCTTAAGCCCGGGCGCTACAACGAGCTGATCGCGGAGTTCAAAAAGCAGGGCCAAAACCTGAACGATCTGCTGACCTGGGTGCACGAGAAAGTGATCCTGGAGCTGGTCGCCAAGCAAAACAAAGCCGAGGGCATCGTGGTGGATCAGTTCAGCAAAGCCCAGAAAGTGAAGAGCCGCATCTACAAGCGCAACCCGGCCTTGAATGTGGTGGAACGCACCGGCGGAGAACGCGACGTGGCGGTTGCCGCTGCATCCATCCTCGCGCGCTATCAGTTTTTGGAAGCTCTGGCCATGCAAGAACGCAAATTCAAGTTCAGCTTCCCCAAAGGGGCAGGGCCAAAGGTGATCATAGCGGGGCAAAAGTTTATCAACGAACAAGGAGATAAGCATTTGGCAGATGTCGCCAAACTTCACTTCAAAACCAGCTCCAGCCTAAAAACCACTCCCTCCGCTTAAGCATTTCTCACCGGAGTCACTGTGCGCTTTGCTTCCCAGGAATGCCGAACGCCTCCACAGCTTGGGAATCTTCTATTGAATATCTCAGGATTTAATATACTCCCAGCGTTGCCCTGCGGTAGTTGATACTTATCTTCTGATTTTGAAAGAAAGGCAAACCGAGATAACCATCAAATTTGGCATATGATTGTTTGATCAATGTGCTCATGTCCATGTAGACACAATCCATGTTTCCCAAATCCGTCTTGCCTATTTTGTTTGTAGATACGCTGTAACTTACAGCATCAAGTGTTTGAAGATCTGCAGTATATATCTTCTTAGCACTCCCCATAGAGCTTACTCTTTCAAGCTTCTTAGATAGAGTTTGGTTCAGGATGTTCTGCTGCAATCCATTGTCAAAGGCTAATTTAAGGTTTTTCTTGCCAAGGTTTGCCTTTACCAACATCTGTGAACCCTTTTGCTCGATTTTTAGCTTTTGTCGTGGCGCGGGAGGCTTGATCTCGCCGGCGATTAGTCCTTCGGAATCTAGTCTATAAAGAAGCAACTTGCTGTTTTGATAATCGTAATGCGTTTCAAAAGCTTCCAAAACACTGGTGCCAACAATGCCCATTATCTCCAAACCTAAATCCCTTTCCAGAAAACTCAGATCTTGACTGATGGCATCGATATTGGTGTAAGTAGCTCCGGCGAAAGCGAATTTTTTCAGCGGAGCAACTCCATATTCGTTTTGATCAGTTTTGTCGTTTTCCTTTTCGGCTACAAGGAAACGGCTGTTGATAGTTAGATTACGGTTTGAATTGCGCAAGAGAAAATCCCCCTCCACTCCGTTAAGTTCACATCTTATCAGGGTCATATCATGCTCTACTCTGATAGGGATCTCGGCAAAGTCATGCAGTTTAGCATTTGCATGCATCAAACTCTTGGGTATCTCTCGAGACAGTAGCGAAGTGCTGGTAATCAGATCCTTGGAATCGGTCTCAAACTTGTAATCAAAGATACCGTATTTGTTGGCAAGCGTTACTGTATGGACAGTTCTTGTGCCCTGTTTTTGAGAAGTCTTAACTCTGTATGCAATATAAGCGGGCATTCTTTCGCTTACCAACTGTCTAAGAACCATGTCATTGAGACTCGCGGGAACGCCATCAATCATAAAATCTAATGCAAGCGAAGATTTTAGGACATCTAAGGACTTATCGTTGATGCCTTTTACAAAATTGTGTATCGCCGATGGCAAGTCTCCATCTTTTTTGTTACTTGCATTCAGCCCCGGCAGAAGCAAACCTAGAGATAATAATACCAGAACGGTGAATCTGAGCATACCTTTCATTGTTCTCTCCTATTTTAAATTTGAAAGAGCTAACTGAATTACTGCGCAGCATAAGTGTCAAGACTTTTTTGGCTCTGGTCTTGGGAAAAATCAAGAAAAGTCTTGACAGAATAAGCATCTCTTCCGAGCATGTGATGCAACAACGTAGCATATCAATCCACAAGCCTCACAGGCGAATTATGGTTACGGCTTTTTCAAAACAAAACGGCATTTAAGCCTTTGGGATATATCCCGGCTTTTCTTGCCCCTAAAAAATACTAATATGACTGGCACAACGCCAATCGTGGAGAATACTATATGATCAAAGAAGTAGGACGGCTGAATAAAGACGACTATAAATTACTGGATGCGCAGGTAGAGAAAATCTTTCGTAATCTGGATAAAGGCAAAGACACCCTGGCAATCAAGCAAATCACCGATCTGGCAAACACGGCAAACTACTTTGTGCGCGAAGAATTGGGCAAACGACTGGCGGCATACACCGGAACCGGGAACCTGGACGAAGTCTGCGGAGACCTCTTGACCGACTTCATCTATGGCATCCGCGCCACCGGACTCTTTTATTTTTACTTCAAATATGAAGACAACCCCCAGCGCATCATCCAAACCCTGGAAAAGACCTACGAGACCGTGCCCTGGGAGAGCGAAACCATCTGCTTTGAGCTCTGGAAACGCTTCCCCGATGCCATGCGGGAGCATATGCCGCTATGGGCAGAAAGCGACAACGAAAAGAAGCGCGCCATCAGCATGCACGGCATGGAAAGCATTGCCGCCAAGAACCCCCAGTTTGTGCTCGCCTTTCTTTCCCGCTTGCTGGATGATGATAGCGAAGAAGTTCAGAAGAAGATCTCCCACATCCTCACCCAAGTAGGCAGAGTGCGCCCCATCCAGACTTATACAAACGTCCGCCGCTGGCTCCTGGAAGCTGATGAAGTCCGCTTCAACACGATCTGGCAAACCCTCAAAAAGCTGGCTAACATCTTCACCCAAAAAAGCAAGAAAGACAACAGCGGTGACTTTATCTCCATCTCTCAGCGCACTGTCGCAGACTGGAAGAAGGACAGCAACCCCAACGTACAGAACATGGGAAACAAGCTCGGTTCCGTGTTCCACATGCGCAATAAGGCCAATGCCCGCTGATCTTTCCCACATCAGTATCATCCTGGTAGAACCGATCTACGAAGGAAACGTGGGCGCGGTGGCCAGGATCATGAACAACTTCTGTTTCTCTGATCTCCGCATTGTCGGCTCTGTGCCGCAAAAGAACGATTTCTACCTCGCCATGCACTCCGAGCACCTGCTCGATAACGCCACAATCTTCAGCACCCTGGCAGAAGCGATCGCTGATCTGGACCGCGTGGTTGCCTTTTCCCGCCGCATTGGCAAGACCAAGCCGGTGGATCTCTCCCCGATGCAAATGGCGGCATACGTGCACGAACTCCCCAACCTGAAGCTCGGCCTCATCTTTGGCCGGGAAACCTTTGGGCTTACGGATGAAGAAGCAGATTTGTGTCCTCTGCGCTGCCATTTCTCCGCGAACAAGGACTTCCCCTCCATCAATCTCGCCCAGGCCGTAGCGCTTGCCGCGTATGAAGTTCAGAGCTTTGAGCAACGCCACCAGGAAGACCTTGGCACTCGCAAACCAGACGCGGTCAGCGGTGAAGAGCTGGAACGGATCTATGGCTACATGAAAGACGTTTTGGGCAATATCGGCTACTTCACAAATTACGAAACCACAAATTGGGATGCTTTCCTGAAGAAAATGCTGGCTCAATTGAACCCAAACAAAGAGATGGTTTATCGCCTCCGCCAGATGTTCAACCGCATCCATGTCTTGATAACAGGCAAGGGAATGGGCTACGATTGAGGTCCCTTTGCACTATGATCTCACATTTGGAACAAAGTTTGCTCCACTCTTTATCGAATAACCCCACGCTGTGGACAATATTAGCAAGGACGCATCATGAAAGATTTACACGATAAGTTCAAAGAATTATACAAACAAATAGAGAAGTTCTGCTTCGATCGCGAAGACCCGGTGCGCGCCATCCGTAATCTCAACGATTTCAGCGAGGGTTACGACGCGTTTGGCCTGGAGGATGAAGATATCAAGATCCTGCGCGACCGGATCCTGGATACATATGATTTCAGCCCCAGGGATTATGCCGATTTCGGGCTATATCTGCTGAAAACCGGAAAGTACGAATTTGGAACCCTGGCCATCATGCTGGTCAAAAAACACCGCCCCCGCCTGGATCCCTACATCAGGGAAAAGATCAAAGAATGGCTGGATACCGGCGTGGAAAACTGGGCTCATGCGGACATGCTGGGCATCAAGATCCTCCCCGTGCTCTTTGAATTGGAATTGGTTGACCTCAGTTCCTTTTCCTCCTGGCGGGATTCGCGCAGCAAATGGACCCGCAGGGCGGCGGTCGTCTCTCTGATCTGGCTGAAAAAGGCACTCCCCGCACAGGAAATCCTCCCCTTTGTGGAACCCCTCTTGCGCGACAAAGAACGGGTGGTTCAACAAGCTCTGGGCTGGCTGTTCAAAGACCTCTGGAACCGCGCCACCGAGGCCACCGAAGAGTTTCTGGAAGCCCACAAAGACAGTATGGATGCTTTGGTGCTTAAACAAGCGACTTCGCAAATGCCGCTTAACAAAGCGAAGAAGTTTATGCCTGCGAAACATTCGAGCCCAAATCCACAAGCAAATCCGCGCAATAAAAAGTATAACCCCAATAAGCAGCGCCCGCGCCGCCCAAATACAGGCAGACAGCGGGATAACAAACCCGGGGACAAAACCGAATAAACTTCAAAACGCTCTGCGGAGCGTTTTTTTTGTGCCAAGATCTCGCGCTGGCTTTGGCTGATGCATCTGTTAAGAGAGACTCCCGGAACTCGCTGCTCTGAAGCGTTTTTCTGTCAATTTTCTCCCCGCTATGCATTGCCTGCAATCCACCAGAATTTACCAAGCCGGGTTTAGCCTGATATCGTGCCGTCTTCAAGCTATGCCCACAGCTTGATAACAGCTTAAAATAAGCACAAGCAAAGCCCAATTGCGAGACTGTTTTCCGGGATTCGCTGCTCTGCTGTGTGATACCATGCCCCTAAATAATGACAGACCAGAAGATAGAGCGGGAAAGAGGCTTGAACTTAACTGAGAGCCAGCTCTCGCCACCAAGGATGAAAGCCGAGGGGATAGGATTGCAGACGTCTCGTCTGCAGAAGCAGCGCAGCGGCGTACTATTCCAGGGCTGCTACCTCGCTCGACACGAGGACGTGTCGAATCCTGTGGGCTTTCATGTAAACTCCACAGGTGCATCCCCGATCGCGCGTGGATGCCACCGGGGTAAAATTAGCAATCATCACCAGGGACTGCTAAAAATCTCTTGACGCTTTAGCCGCTCTTGCTTATCTTGTCCCTAATATCCTGGAGGTAAGATTATGAACACACAACGTTTAACCATAAAGTCGCAAGAGCTGCTGGCGGCAGCGCAAAACCTGGCCACAGAGCTGGGGCATCAGGAAATCGGGGATTTACATCTCCTGAAGGCCATGCTTGGCCAGCAAGATGCTTTGATCCACCAGATCCTGGCCAAGCTGGAGCTTAGTTCCGCCGGGCTGGAAGCTGCGCTGGACGACGCCTTGCGCAAGCTGCCCCGTGTTCAGGGCGGTCAAAGCTATCTTTCTCAAGAGATCCTGGACATCCATCGCCAAGCCGAAAAAGAAGCCGACCGCCTGGGTGACGATTTCATCAGCGGAGAGCACATCCTGATGGGAATCCTGAATACCAAAACGAAGACAGCCAATCTCCTGAAGAGTTTTGGGCTAAGCGCAGACCGTTTGCTGGATGCGCTCAAGGCGGTGCGGGGCAATCAGCGCGTCACAGACCAAAACCCGGAAGCCAAATATCAGGTCTTGGAAAAGTATGCCCGCAACCTCACCCGGCTGGCACGCACCGAGAAGCTGGACCCGGTAATCGGCCGCAATGAAGAGATCCGCCGCACGATGCAGATCCTTTCCCGCCGCCGCAAGAATAATCCCATCCTGATCGGCGATCCCGGAGTGGGCAAGACCGCCATCGCGGAGGGTCTGGCACGCCGCATTGTGGCGCGGGATGTTCCCGAAAACCTGCTGGGCAAAGAGCTTCTGGAGCTGGACATGGCATCTTTGGTGGCGGGAGCGAAGTTCCGCGGTGAGTTTGAAGAGCGCTTGAAAGCGGTTTTGGCCGAGGTGGAAAAGTCCGACGGGCAGATCATCCTCTTCATCGATGAAATCCACACCGTGGTGGGAGCCGGTTCTGCTGAGGGCTCCGTCGATGCTTCAAACATGCTGAAGCCGGCTCTGGCACGCGGTGCCTTGCATTGCATCGGAGCCACCACCATCGATGAATATCGCAAATACATCGAAAAAGATGCCGCATTGGAGCGCAGATTCCAACCCGTTCTGGTGTCTGAGCCCAGCATGGAGGACACTATCTCCATTCTGCGCGGCATCAAAGAGAAGTATGAGGTGCATCACGGAGTGCAGATCACCGATAACGCCATAGTGGCAGCGGCGAATCTTTCGGATCGTTATATTTCAGACCGCTTTTTGCCGGATAAAGCGATCGACCTCATCGATGAAGCCTGCAGCCGCCTGAGGTTGGAGATCGATTCCATGCCCGCGGAACTCGATGAGCTGGAACGTGACCTGCGGCGGCTGGAAATCGAGCGCCTCTCTTTGGCAAAAGAAACAGACAGCTCTTCCAAAAGCCGGCTGGACAAAGTTAACGAGGAAATCGCCGGGCTGGCTGAAAGCCGCAAGAGCATGAAACTTCAGTGGGAAAACGAAAAAGCCGGGATTGAGAAGATCCGGCAACTAAAAGAAGAGATCGAAAGCCTGCGCACAGAAGCGCAAAAAGCCGAGCGTGACGGGGACTACGAGAAAACCGCCGAGATCCGCTATGGAAGCCTTGCCACAAAAGAGAAAGAGCTTACCGCCCTGCGCGAACAAGGCAAAAACAGCGGCACAACGCTCCTCAAAGAGCAAGTGGACGAAGAACTGGTCGCAGAAGTGGTCTCCAAATGGACCGGCATCCCGGTCTCCAAACTTGCCGCGGGTGAGATGATGAAACTGCTGAATCTGGAAGATGTATTGGCGCAACGGGTTGTGGGTCAAAAAGAGGGCATCGTCGCGCTTTCCAATGCCATTCGTCGTAGCCGCAGCGGGCTTTCGGACGAAAACCGCCCGATCGGTTCCTTCATCTTTTTGGGGCCCACCGGGGTGGGAAAAACCGAGCTTGCCAAGACCCTTGCCGGCTATCTCTTCGATACCGAAAAAGCCTTGCTGCGCCTAGATATGAGCGAGTTCATGGAGCGCCATTCCGTGGCCCGGCTGATCGGAGCGCCGCCCGGGTATGTGGGCTATGAACAGGGCGGATACCTCACTGAGGCAGTGCGCAGAAGACCGTATAGCGTGATCCTCTTCGATGAGATTGAGAAAGCTCACGCGGATGTCTTCAACACTCTGTTACAGATTCTGGATGAGGGGCGTTTAACTGATGGCAAAGGCCGCACGGTGGATTTCAAGCATAGCGTGATCATCCTGACTTCCAATATCGGCAGCCAGGAGATCTACGCTCACCAGGGCGAGCTGGATGATCTGCGCCCCAAACTCTTGGAAGTCCTCAGGCATCATTTCCGTCCCGAGTTTCTGAACCGGTTGGACGATATAATCATCTTCCATCGCCTTGATAAAGAGCAAATCCGCCGCATCGTGAAACTGCAGCTGGATATTCTGGCCCGCAGAGTGGCAAAGCGGGATCTGGAGCTGAACTTCGGGGAACACCTGATCGATCACATCGCGGAAGTGGGTTTTGACCCCCAGTATGGCGCGCGCCCTCTGAAGAGAGCGATTCAGAGTGAACTGGAGGACGCTTTGGCCAGAGAACTGCTGGGTAGCACTGTGCCCGAAGGCAGCAAAATCGATATTGATTACGATGCCGTTTCCGGTAAGATTAGCTTTGAATTGGGTCTAAAACCGTAATTCTTGCTTGACAGAATTCTGCAATCGATAATAAGTGAGTATCGGGGTGAAAACGCCTCGATAAGAACATAGCGTGGATGAATTCTGGAAACTGGATTTATTAGCAAAAAGTCTCGTTCCGGGAATGCATCGGTTGGATAATTTGGTGAACATGGCTATGGATGTTCACCGGCAAAATGCGTGTTATCTCTCGCCGCAAGGCAGGATAAATAAGGATTTGCACCAAATTTATAAAACTAAAGAAAGGAGAAACGCAATGAGAAAATTATTGCTTTTCACGCTGCTGTTAATACTGGGACTCAGTCTTAGCAGTACCATCTTTGCCCAGGTAACCGTAACATTGGGAGAGGGAACCCAAGCCAACACCATCTACACCGCCCCTACCCCTTATGGTACGTACTACAAAAGTTTCCGCCAGCAATATCTGGTTCGGGCTACCGAGCTCAACGATATCGGCGGAGGCCCCGGAAACATCAATTCCATCGGGTTTCATGTTCAGGCTTTGAACACTTGCTCCCCGATGCCAAACTTCAAGATTCGTGTAAAGACAACTACCCTTAACGTACTTTCTACGACCTTTGAAGTCGGCACCTACACTGAAGTGTTTCAGGTTGCGGAGTTTATGCCTGTACAAGGTTGGAACACACACACCTTCAGCACTCCCTTCAACTGGGACGGCGCTGCCAACCTGATTTTTGAAATCGTTACAGATATGATTCCCGGTGCTTACACCGAAAACGCCTCGGCATCTTTTACTGCAACCGCTTTCAACAGCGCTCTGCGTTTCGAGAGCGACACGGCTAACGGAAGCACCGGCACCACCGGCACCACTTCCTTGAACCGTGCCAACATGCAGCTCAATATGGCTGCTCTTGACATCATGGACCTCAACGCTATGACCATCACCGGTACCACCACTCCGAACGTAAACTCCACCGTGAACTATAACGTTTCGGTTAAGAACTACAGCCAGACCCCCGTAAGCACATACACAGTGAAACTGATGCAGGTGGGCGGCGTGGAACTCGGCAGCGTAGCCGGAACCATGATTCAACCCCAAGAAACTCTAACCTTTACCCTGCCTTGGACTCCTACTGTAGTAGGCGAGACCCAGCTTTATGGTAAAGTTGTAATGGCCGGCGACGAAAACCCTGCCAACGACGAAACCAATATGATTACTGTCAACGTGATGGAAGCAGGCCTGCTGGTCGTTGAAGTAGGCACCGGCACCGATGTGAACTCAGATACCGGAACCCCTACTCCCTATGGCACATACTACAAAAACTTCCGTCAGCAGTATCTCTATACCGCCGCTGATATGTATACCGCCGGCGCAGCTCCCGGGCTTATCAACTCGATGGCGTTCAATGTATCAGCGTTGAACACTTGCTCTCCGATGCCAAACTACAGAGTAAGAGTTAAAAATACTACTCAGACCACACTTAGCACCACCTTCGAAGCTGGAGAATATAGCCAAGTATTCCAATCTGCCGAGTTTATACCAGTAGTCGGTTGGAACATGCATGTTTTCAGCACTCCCTTCTTCTGGGATGGCGCTTCAAACCTATTGATCGACATCGTGACCGATCTCATTCCCGGAAACTATACCCAGAATGCTTCGGTTTTCCACACTTCTACCACGTATAATAGCGCCCTGCGCTATCAGAGCGATTCCGCTCCGGCAAACGTGGCAACCACCGGATCCACCGAAACGATGCGCGCCAATGCCCGCTTCTTCCTGCTTGTGGACGACATGGGCAGCCTCACCGGCATGGCCACCGATAACGGTGCGCCTCTTGCCGGCGTGCTCATCGAAGTAGAAGACACTGTATTCTCTACCATGACCGCTGCCGACGGCACCTTCACCCTGCCTCATGTGCCGGTTGGAGCTCAGGTTGTTACCGCCAGCAAGCACGGCTATGCAAACACAACCCACAACGTGACCATCATTGAAGACGAAACTACCACACAGAACTTCGCCATGACCCTGCTTCCCCAGGTTGCAGTTACCGGCAGAATCGTTGGTAGTGACGCTCCCACAGTTGGCATTGCTGATGCAACCATCACCCTTGCCGGCTATGAAGCCTACACCGCCACCACAAACGCCAGTGGCGTATTCACTATTCCGAACGTATTCAGCGGCCACACATATACCTTCAACGCAAACGCTGTGGGTTATGCCGCCAATACCGGAACCGTGGAAGTGGGCACCACTCCTGTAAACATGGGCGACATCATCGTCAATGAAGTAGCTTATCCTCCATCTGCTTTGGTAGCTACTGAATCTGATGATTTCTCCTATGTAGCCCTGGAATGGCAAGCTCCGGTTCCTGGCGGAAGCGGATTTGAAGATGACTTCGAAGCCTATGCTGATTTCTCCGTTGCCTTTGGAGATTGGACTCTGGTTGATGTAGATCAATCCGATACCTACGGTTTCACCGGAATCACTTTCCCGAACTCCGGAACCCCGATGTCCTACATCATCTTCAACCCCAGCACCACCGTTCCCCCGCTGGAAGAAACCCCTGCTCACAGCGGCAGCAAATTCGCCGCCAGCTTTGCCTCAATCACTCCTCCCAACAACGATTGGCTGATCACTCCCCAAGTAATGGGCGGTGGCCAGGTTAGATTCTGGGCAAAAAGCTACACAGCTCAGTACGGTCTGGAACGCTTCAAAGTAGGCGTATCCAACACCGGAACTGCTCCCGCGAACTTCACCATCATCAGCGGCGCCAGCTATATCCAGGCCCCTGTAGAATGGACTGAATACGTCTATGATCTCTCCGCTTATGCCGGCCAGCAGATCTACGTAGGCGTTCAGTGCTTATCCGACGATGCCTTCATCTTCTTCGTGGATGATTTCTACGTAGGCGATGCTATGCTTCGCACTGCTTCCAGTTCTGTCTCGAACACAACGACCACTCCGGCTTTCAGAAACATCAATGCCGGCCGCAGTATCGTTGAAGCCAACCCGGTGAACATCGTTAGCCCCAGCAGAACTACTGAAACCCGCGCTCTGCAAGGTTACAAAGTATATCGCCTCTTGGCTGCTGATCAGACCAACGAAGCCAACTGGACCACCCTCACTCCTAGCGTATATGGTCAAACTTCTTATGCCGACAATGCTTGGGGTCCGCTGCCTTCCGGAATATACAAATATGCCGTGAAAGCCGTTTATACCAATAACGTGATGTCTCCCGCAGCCTTCTCTGCTGAACTGCACAAAGGCATGATGGGAACCCTCACCGGCACCGTTACCGAATTCGGTACCGGATTGCCCGTGCAAGGCGCAACCGTCACCGCCGGTGACTACAGCGGAACCACCAACGCTACCGGCATCTACAGCTTCCCCGTCTATGCCGGAACTTACACAGTTACCGCTGCCAAGACCGGCTACCAGGCTGCTACTCTGAATAACATCGTGGTCACCGGAACTCAGACCACTACAGCCGACTTCACCTTAACCGAAATCACTCTGCCACCTGCTGCTGTTCAAGCAGAACAGGCCGGCAACAATGTAAATATCACCTGGATGGCTCCCGGTACTGCCGGTGGCGAATGGATTCACTACGACAGTGGTGAAAACGATGATGGTATCGGAACCGGCGGAGCAGCTGATTTCGACGTTGCCGTTCGTTTCCCTGCCAGCGCCCTTACCGAATATGCCGGAATGAGCCTGCATGCCCTCAAGGTATGGCCTGTTTCTGCCGGTCAATTCTCTCTGCGCGTCTGGACCGGTGGCACTGCCTCCGCTCCTGGCACCATGGTTGTGGACCAGACCTTCACCCCTGTCCTTGATACTTACAACACCGTTACCCTTACCAACCCTGTAACCATCACCGGAACCGAAGAACTGTGGTTTGGCTATCGCTGCAACGTAACCAGCGGCTACCCTGCCGGCACAGATGCCGGTCCTGCCACCAATGGCTTCGGCAACATGATTTACTACCAAGGCGCTTGGGGTACTCTCATTTCCTTGAATCCTGACCTTAACTCCAACTGGAACATCCAGGGCTACGTAGGCTACAGCGGTCCCGACCGTGGCGGCCTCATCGCTCTGGACACCAAGACCAACTTCGAGCAGTTCAACCAAGAACGCGCCATGGAAGGATACAAAGTATGGCGTCTGCTTCAGGGTCAGGAATCCAATGAAGCTCAGTGGAATGCCCTTACCCCGCAAACCATCACCGCTACCGCGCATCAGGATACTCAGTGGAACACACTGCCTGATGGTATGTACAAATGGGCAGTCAAGGCTGTTTATACCGGTGGTGCTCTTTCCAATGCAGCATTCTCCAATCCTCTGGAAAGACTCACTCAGGTTGGCACTATTGCCGGTTTCGTCCGCAATGTAAGCAACCAACCCATCAGCGGTGCTACCGTTACATCCGGCACCACCACTGCCACCACAAACACCAATGGTGCTTATAGTCTCATCCTTCCTGCCGGAACTCACTCCGTTACTGCCAGCCACCCGAACTACAGCGCAGTAACTCAGCCCGGCATCGTTGTGGTAACCGGTGGAACTACTACCGTGAACTTCAACCTTCCTGCCAGCACGATGGTTCTGAGCGATGATTTCGAAAGTTATGACAACTTCGCACTCACCTTCGCTCCCTGGACTCTGCTTGACGTCGACCAATCTCCTACCTACGGCTTCGAAGGCATCACTTTCCCCGGAAGCGGTAGCGCAATGGCTTACATCATCTTCAACCCGGCTGCCACCGTGCCTCCGTTGGAAGAAACCCCTGCGCACAGCGGCGCCAAAATGGCTGCCAGCTTTGCCGCAACAACTCCTACGAACAACGATTGGATGATCACCCCGCAAATCCCCGGTGGCGGTGAGCTGAAATTCTGGGCCAAGAGCTACACCGATCTATACGGTTTGGAAAGCTTCAAAGTGGGCGTTTCCACCACCGGAACCGCTGCTGCAAACTTCACCATCATCAGTGCCGGAACCCATGTTTCTGCTCCTGTTGAATGGACAGAATATACCTACGACCTAGCCGCTTATGACGGCCAGAACATCTATGTGGGTATCCAATGTGTATCCAACGATGCCTTCATCTTCTTCGTGGACGACGTGACCATCACCGGTCCTGTCTCCAATGAAGACGGCGTAGCTCCTGTATATACCACCGAACTGAAAGGCAACTATCCGAACCCCTTCAATCCTGAAACCAACATCAGTTTCAGCCTGAAGCAAGCTGCTCCAGTTTCTATCGAAATTTACAACGTGAAAGGCCAGATGGTCCGTAAGCTTGTGAACGACGTAAGAGAAGCCGGAACCCATACCGTGGTTTGGAATGGTTCCGATAACAACGGTCGCGCAGTATCCAGCGGTGTTTACTACTTCAAGATGAACACCGGCAAGTACAGCTCAACCAAGAAAATGATCCTCATGAAATAAGCCCAAAGCTTATCCATGAATACACTAAAGGCTCCCTTCGGGGAGCCTTTTTAGGTTGTTGACAAAGTCCGTGGATTTTGCTTACATTACGATATGAAGATAATCCCAAGCTTTCATAATATTGGATTCATTATGAAAAGCAACATTTCTATCAGGAGTTAAGTCCCAGCGGGACGGTATTTTAGATAGACTATATCTTAACATAAAACTGATTCGAGTCCTGTAGGGACGACATATTCTAAACTGACCAAACAAAAAGATGTTATTCCGTCCCTACAGGACTCTATTAATATATATAACAATGCATTATCTATCCAAAATGCCATCCCTACGGGATTCAGCAATCAATGACGCAGATGTTTGAATCTTGTGATTATGGGCTTTGTCAACAGTCTGTAAATGCTCCCTTCGGGGAGCTTTTTTTCTGATTACCCACTTAGTTTGAAAGAGAGCCTTTTTTGTTTATTCTGGTTTCGAGACTGGCAATCCATAAATGGGGGATAGGCTATACTGGCAGGTATGGTCAAGAACCTGGCTATGGAGTTAACGAGCAACTCGTAGCCGGGTGCTATTTGACAGAAAAACGGTTCAGGAGAAACGTGTTCCGGGGATACATCAGGGATAAGGCTTCCATGCCTGATCAGTTAATGCAAGTTTAAGGCAATGTTATGCTGTTATTGTGCTGTGTTCATCCGAGAATAACAGCTTGAGATCAGCTTGATCCCGGCTTTGGAAATGCGGCAAGGAAGGGCAGTTTTGAGGGTGAAGAGGGCTGTGGGGATAACGAGCAACTCGTAGCTGGGTGCTATTTGACAGAAAAACGGTTCGGGAGAAACGTGTTCCGGACGAGGCTGGGACGAAAACGAGCCGCCTCAGGAGAGACGGTTTTCCGAAGGCAGTTTCCCCGGCAGAGTAAAGACCAGCATATTCAGCGCTTGTTCCCTATCATCTTCCCAAAAATAGAATTTGAACTTTTTCATCATTTCCAGACTTTCTTCGAAAGACGAACTCAAGGTCACATTGATGCGTTTCCCGATCCCAAAGAAGTACTGAAAATACGGCAGGTCTCGCGTTATATCCGGCATCGGTGCGTCCAGCAGAGTGATGCAGCGCTCGCCTACTGTGCCCACGAGATAGGTGGCGCGAGGTGTGCGAAACACCCGCGCATGGCTGCGGATAAACTCCAGACTGCTTTCCTTGTTGTGCACGGCATGCCAGTTCAGGGGGAGGTAAGAGGGATAGTTCACGAAGATCTCCATGCCAAAATCGCTAACAAACTCCGGTTCTGCAACTCGATAAACTCCGTGCTTTTCCATACTGAAAAATCCTGCGACCTGCCGGGAACCAAGCTTGGCGGTAAGCGCCAGGCTTTCCACATTCTTGTAATATGTGCAAAATTCAAAGCTGAGCGCGGGATCTTCTGCTTTCAGGCTTTGCGCCAGGCGCATGAGCTCCTGGTTCAGCAGTTTTGCCACGCCTTTGCCCTGAAAGTCCTTGTGCACCCGCAGCCCTTCAAACCACAGGACTTTATCCGGAAAGCGGCTCAGTTTCAGGCAAGCGATGATCTTGCCATGATATTCACAAACATAGAACCAAGGCTCGGCGATCCAACTATCCACGATCTTGGGCAGATAGTCGTGCCCATCCCAGATGTGCCGGGAAATCTCGATGAGCCCGGCTTTATCTTCCGGCCGGGCAAGGCGGACTCTGCAATCATTAATCTCAAACATGGGTGCATTCAGCAAACAGTGCCGTAGAAAGGTCAAGTGTTTTTTGTAGCAGCCATTTTTCCGTGGGGAGAGTTCCGCGTGCCGGTTTTGGGTTAATCAGTGATCAGCAAGCTCCCGTCAAGGGCTTCAATTCCACTTTCTCCAAAAAAGTGTTTGACATAATAGGGCTTTTCAAAGCAGTTGGACAGACAGTGAGATAATATATTTTTTAATGTACCAAATAGGAGAGAAACGTATGAGGTTAGACAAGCGTCGCCTTATCCTGATCCTGCTTTCGGTGTTTATCCTCGGACTCACGATGATAACCGCCCAACAGCAGGTCCCAAGAGATGAGAACGTGGTTGCAGATTTTAGTGTGTCGGATGTTCCGGCAGATGACGGCACGGGATTGATGCTTTCCTGGAAACCGCTGGATCGCAGCAAACGGATCATCGAATACCGTGTATATCGTGGAATAAAGCCTGACCAACTGTTTTTCCTGGAAACCATCCAGGTAAACCCCAAGAGTGGTGTGGCTTCGGACGTGATGTATTATTATGACAACTCTGCCAGTGAGCTTTCGGATATTACTTTCCCTTCCAAACTGAAACGGGAAAAAGGACAGCCGAAAGATGGCATTCTGTATCGAAATCCTCCCCGTGATCTGGAATTCACCGCTTCCTTGCTGGAGCATTTCCAGATGATTTCGCTCTCTAAGCGTGATCACTTCTACTTTCGCAGTCAGGAAGTGATAGACGATCCCAATGCCGATGACATTAGCAGTTATGCCGCTTTGAAAGCGAATCAGCAGACCGTATTGGGACTTCTGAAACCCGGCGTGCAGTATTATTATACCGTAGTGGCAGTAGATGAGCGTCAACGCTTGCTGCCCCACGCTCCGGTGATGGATGGCATCCCGGTGCCAAACAGCCCTGATCCCTCCCCCGCACTATATAGTGTGGCAATGGAAGATAGCAAAGAACTGCGTTTTGAGTGGGAATATCCGATCAATAAAAGCGGATTGAATATGTATCGCATCTGGCAGGTAGCAAATATGAGCCCCGAGATCTGGGAAGCTACCCTCGCCGACCTGCAGTCTATGGAAGGCCGAGGCCGCTTGATCACCCAAGGAGCGGTAGGTAGCGGAAGCTTGCCAAACTATACCAAAGTGGATCTGAATGAAGAGATTGCCAACTATCGGGATGCGGCTTTTGTGCTGGAACTGGTGGATTATAGTGGCGCTTCATCCTTCTCTCCGCTCTCCAAAGCACGCATTGCAGACAGCAGTGCCTTGCCTCCCCGCACCGACTTCAGTGTGGAAGACAAGCCCAATGACAAAGGTGACAGACTCACCGTGGTGTGGGACAACCCCATTGTCTTCATCGTAAAAACCACTTCCCTGAACAAAGAAAACTCCCGTCTGCGCGTGAACTATCAGCTGAATAAAACCGAAACTCAGGAAGTGGACAATATCTGGTTTACCTTCTCGGATCCCGATACCGGTGAAGAGATTAGCACCCTCAAAGAGTTTTATCAGGACAACAGCATTGTTCTGAATCTCCCTGTCGGCTACGACTTCCGCAGAGGGCTGAAAGTAAGTATCAGCATGACCGGAACCCCCGAAATCCCGGCGGATTATACAATCGAACAGGATCTGGAATATAACCCTGCCATGATGGCCCTTCTGCCCGGCAGAGCGCTGTATCGCAACAACAGAGATGTATCCCGGATCTACAACGTAGTTTACCGGAAATATATGCACTCCCCGGCATGGCGTATGGTCATGCGCAACACCTCGTTTGACAACTCCCTGGATGTTTCCATACCCTACGGCAACAATGCCCAGAAATTGGTATATGGAATCAGCTATGCCAAGGGGGATTCACTGATAATGCATCTTAGCACTCCTACCGGTGTGGAACGCAAAGCGCGCCCGCTGCTGCCGGGAGACCGTAGAGCACCCGTAACCCTGATGAGCCACGAAGTGGAATTCACCTGGGATGCCGAGAACGAAGTTTTGGTGCGCACCAGTCTCTTTTCCCAAAGAGCACGCGAGATGTATGAACGGACGATCAACGATGCCAGAGCCCAAATCGCGGAACTGGAAGCTCAGAAAGAAAGTGCCGACGAAGCTACTCTGGCCAGGCTGGAAGCTGCGATTGAAGGGCAACAGGCTATTCTGAACGCGCATATCGACAACGACCTGGTGCTGCAGGCTCTGAATGCCGGCAGCAACCGAAGCCGGGTCAAACAAGTGCTTGCCGCCCATGATAACTATATGCGCAGCCAAACCTTCATGGTGGTGAAAACCGATAACCGGGGCATGTTCGTGGAATCCTTCCCGGAAATGGTGGATGGCAAATATGTATATCACACTCCGATCTCAAATTGGTTTGACCAAAACAAATGGGTAACCCTGTTTACCACATTGTTGTTCTTTGGAGTCGTGGTTACCTTCGTGACCCTGTCCAGGCGCGGCAAAGAATTCTATATTCGTCCGATTGCGGGCTTGCAGGAAATCGATAACGCGATTGGCCGTGCTACCGAAATGGGGCGTCCGATGCTTTATTGCATGGGCAACGGATCAATATCAGATGTAGCGACGATCGCCTCCATGGGCATCCTGAGCGTGGTGGCCAAACGCGCAGCGGAATATGACACCAAACTCATCGTTCCCTGCTACGACTACCTGGTGATGCCAATCGCGCAAGAAATCGTGCGTGAAGCTCACTACGCGGTGGGTCGCCCGGATACTTACGACCGCAACAACGTGTTCTATCTTACCAACGTCCAATTTGCCTATGTGGCAGGCGTCAATGGTATCATGATCCGCGAGCGGATGGCAACCAACTTCTTCATGGGCATGTTTGCCGCAGAAGCTCTGTTGATGACGGAAACCGGAAATACGGTGGGTGCGGTGCAGGTCGCCGGTACAGACCAGATTACTCAGATTCCGTTCTTCATCACTACTTGCGACTACACCCTGATCGGAGAAGAACTGTATGCCGCCAGTGCCTACTTGAACCGTGAACCGATGCTTTTGGGTACCCTGAAAGCTCAGGACTATTTCAAATTCTTTATTCTGTCCATCGTAATCGTCGGAGCTATCCTTTCCAGCTTCGAACTTACCGGATTAATCACTTTGCTGCCAGAGAAATAAACGAGGTTTTCAATGAAGAAGACAATTCCATTACTAATCGTAATTCTTGGAGGACTGGTCTGGGTCACATGGGCATTCAGCCCTCACTATGTGCTCCAGGAAGTGTTCTACAACCAATTCTATCTACCGTGGGCGATGGCCTCATCATCCTTCGCGATGCTTCTGGGCGTGATCTCGCTCAGCATGATGCACTCCAGTAAAATCAAAAGAAAAGCCCCGAAATGGCAATTCAGCTATTTCTTCTTCGGCAGCTTCTTGATTACCTGCTTGGCTGGTTTCATTGGCGGCATTCAGAAGGGAAGCCTGTTTATGTGGATGTTCGAAAACATGCAAATGCCGATGAGCGCCACTATGTTCTCGCTCTTGGCTTTCTATATGGCATCCGCCGCGTACAAGGCCTTCCGTGCCCGCTCTCCGGAAGCAACCGTGCTGTTGGTGGCAGCCATCGTGGTGATGCTGGCTCAGGTACCCCTGGGTGTGCAGATTTCCAAACACCTGCCCGCTGTTTCACAGTGGATTCTGGACGTTCCGAACCTTGCTTCCAAGCGCGGCATCATGCTGGGCGTAGGACTGGGCTCGGTGGCAACATCGCTGAAAATATTGTTAGGCATCGAACGCTCATATCTGGGCGGCGGTGATTGATCCAAGGTGAGGTAAGAAAATGACTATCTTTGAAAGAATGCAAAAACTGGACCGCCGCTGGATCTACATCGTTGTAGCACTGGCTATTATTATCCCGTTGATGATTCCCTATAATTCGGATAACGTGACCACTCCGCCCACGGAAAATCTGTATCAGATGATCGACAGCTTTGCCGGGCGCGAAGACCGCGCTATCCTGATGAGCTTCTATCACGATGCTGCAACCATGCCGGAACTGTTTCCGATGGAAGTCGCGATCCTGCGCCATGCTTTTGAACGTAATGTGAAGGTCTTTACCCTCACCTGGTTCCCTGCCGGCGCTCCGATCATCGATTTCGCGATCAATACAGTAAAAGAAGAATTCCCGAATATCCAGAGCGGTGTGGATTACTGTAACTTCGGTTACAAACCTCAGGCCTTCGCGATGGTGCTGGGTATGGGCGACAACATCGCCAATACCATGAATACAGACGCTGAGGGTCGCAAACTGGAAAACCTGCCCATCATGAAAGGTATCAACAACTACAGCGAAATGAACCTGGCAATCGAGTTTTCCGGATCCGCCGCCGGTGGTATGTGGATCACTTATGCCCGCCCGAAATACGGCTTGAACGTGGCTGTCGGCGTGACCGCGGTGATGGCGGCAGATATGTATCCCTATCTGCAATCCGGCCAGCTGATCGGTATGCTCTCCGGCCTCAAAGGCGCTGCTGAATATGAGAAGCTGGTGGATGTCTTCGCCGCTTATCATGATCCGAAGATCGATTATACCCTCACCATGGACGAAGATGGTAACAAGATCCTGCCCGGACGCCCCTTCGGCCGCGAGATCCTGGATGATGAATCCAGCAAGGAACTCTCCCTCATCACTACTCAGACCAGAGCTGTGTTTACCCCGGAAGAGTTTGCCGCCTTCAGCGCGAAGTATCCGGATAACATTGCCCTGCTGAACAGCCTGCGCAGTGACGAAGAAGGAATGGCGGTGATTGATATCACTCAGATCACTCCTGAATTACGTGACCAAATGGGCGAACTGATGTATCGCGAGATTGATCGCCTGACCCGTAACACCCTGTACAAATTCAAGGTGGCGCGGATCGGCATGAACGCCCAGAGTGTCGCGCACATCATGATCATCCTGTTCATCATCATGGGTAACGTCGGTTACTTCATCCAAAAAGCCCGAGCGGCAAAGAACTAAGAGGAGCGCGAAATGAGTTTCGAAATATTCAGTAATCTGGTAGGAGCCTTCTTCACGCTGTGCATCTTCTCCTTCCTGTATAAAGATAACCCCTTCTACCAAGCTGCCGAGCAGATGCTTGTGGGCATCTCCCTGGGCTATGGTTTGGTCTATACTTACAATCGCGTGTTTGTTCCCTACGTGTGGCAAACCATCGTGATCAAACATCAGTTCGTGCTGATTATCCCGGCCATTATGGGCATGTTGTATCTGTTCCGCTTTTCCCGCAAGCTGGCCTGGCTTTCCCGCTACCCGATCGCTTTTTCGATGATGGGCGTGGGTATGGCCGTCCCTATGGGCATACACGCCAGTATCTTGGTGCAGATGCGCCAGGCAATGGTCCCGATCGAGACGGTGAACCTGTTCCTGATCTTCGTCGGCACTATCGCCGTGTTGCTCTATTTCTTCTTCTCCAAAGCCCATAGCGGGATCTACGGGAAGTTTGTGAATGTGGGCAAGTGGTACATGATGATCGGTTTCGGTGCTTCCTTCGGACTCACCGTGATGGCTCGTATCTCGCTGTTGATCGGACGTATTCAGTTCTTGGTCAACGATGTCTTTGGCATCCTGAAGTAATATAGAGATAATCCTGGCGCGGCGTTAGCTGCGCCGGGACTTTCTTTTTACAGCGTGGCGGGGAAACCCGCATATTTAACAGCCCTTCTTTGGGGAACAAATGAAAAAAGCTCTTTTTGCAAGCATCATGATGCTGATTCTATTCAGCATGACTTCTGCATTTGCCGCTGACTTAAGCGGTTTGATTTCGGACTTCGGCGTATCTGATCTGCCGAACGACGATGGTAGCGGCGTAATCTTGAAGTGGAAACCCCTATCCAAAGAACACCGCATTATCCAATACAACATCTATCGAGGTGTGAGCCCGGATTCCCTGTTCTTGCTTACCTATCTGGAAGTGGACCCCCGCCTGGGAGTTTTGGCACCATATTTGTATTACTACGATACCGGTGACCAACCCCTGATCGAGTTTGAAACCTCACCCATGCGCATCGGCAAGGAAAAGAATCAACCGGAGAACAGCCCCCTGCTCAGCAAATTCCCCATCGATTCTGTGATCCTGGCCTCAATCCTGGATCGCTACAACGTCTTTGCCCTCACCAAAGCGAACAACCTGCACAGACGCTTCAAGCCCTTGCTGCAGGGAGAAGACTTCTTTGCCGGGCTAAAGCTGACCCAGATGGAAGGCGTATATGCCATTCCCAAAGAGGGAATCACATATTACTATAGCGTTGCGGCAGTAAACGAGCGGGGCTTTGTGTATCCCGGATCCGAAGTATTGGCAATCGCCCCGGAAGATAATCCACCGGATGCCACCGCCATCGTGCACGCGGGCTACAATCCGGACCAGGGAAAAGTAAACTTTGAATGGTTGCCGCCAAACAGCGCTTCCGACATCGCGGCCTGGCAGGGCTGGCTGATCCCAAAATCAGCTATGCCGGAACCCCGGCAATTGCCGGATAACTGGCAGGATACCGCCATCCAGATCTTTGAAGTGCCCAATATGTCTGCCAGCTCGGTATATTACCACAGTGTAGAGTTCGATGCCAGTCAATACCCCGCCGAACAATATACCGCGCTACTTTCTTACGTCGATTATGCCGGGCAGATGGCTGCAGTAGCGGCCAACAGCTTCCGGCATCTGAGAGCGGATCAGATCCCCTCCCTTCCCCAGTTTTCCGTGATGGACAAGCCCAACGACAAAGGCGACAACATTCTGGTCTCTTTCGGCAAACCTCTGGCCTATATCACTTTGGCTGAATACACCAGCAAGAAACACGACAGGCTGAAGCTGAACTACGAGATCTCCGAAAACGAGAACTTCACAGTGGACAAGGTGAAGTTCACCTTCAAAACCAAAGACGGCAGATTGATCGGCAGCATTACCGAAAACTATGTGGACAAAGTATTCCAGTTCCGCATCCCCAAAGAGTATCAAGATCTCCGGCACATCAACGCCGAGATCTCGGTCTTGCTGCTGAAGAGTAAGGCCTATGAGCCCGAAGTGGTTAGCCAGGAAATCATCTATAACGACTACTTCCGCCGCTTCCAGCCCCAAAGCACCTTTGTGAACGATGCAAACATCGGCAAACTCTATTTTGACGTGCTCAGCAAATCAAAGCTGGACTGGGCTTTCTCCAATGGAGTGCGTGCCAATGCCCTTACCCGCACCTACGACCACATGATCCCCTTTGAAGACAACATCTTCCGCCCAATTTCTGGTTTTGATACCCAAAGCTCCAGATTCCTCTTCAACCCGCGTCTGGGCATCGCCCTGAACGATGAAGAAGGTTATTTCTTTGATGTGCCGCTCAGCCGCGAAGCATTCAACAAAGAGATGCAAGCCAGAATGGACAGAATCACCGAGATTGAAGCGATGCCGGACTTAAGCGCCTACCCCGAGACCGAAGCCGAACTGCATCATCTCAAGGGCGAATACGATTTCATCACCACTCATCCCGCATATCTGGAAGCGTCTGAAGCCAAAAGCGACAAAGCCTGGCGCAAGATCATGCTCTCCTGGCGCGACATTGCCAGGCGCAGCTACCAGTTCAAACTGGTTGCCACAGACACCAGATCCGCGTTCCGGATATCTGAGGTTTATACCGAAGCAGATGGCAATGTCTGGTTCTACCCGATTTCCCAATGGTTCAACAAAGACATGACCCTCACCCTCTTGGCCTCGTTCTTGTTGGTGGCGTTGGTGATTTATGCCATTGTCATCACCCGCCGGAAGGAAGTATATATCCGCCCGATTGCCGGCTTGCAGGAAATCGACAACGCCATCGGCCGCGCCACTGAGATGGGTCGCCCGGTGATGTTTGTTCCGGGTTGGGGCTCACTGGGAGAGGTGTGCACCATCGCCAGCCTGATGATCTTGGCGCAGGTGGCAAAGAAAACCGCGGAATACGACATCCGTTTGATTAACCCCCATTGCGACTACATGGTGCTCCCGCTGGCGCAGGAAATCATCTCCACTTCATACAGCGAAGTGGGACGCCCGGATTCATTTAACCAAAACGATATCTTCTTTGTAAGCTACGACCAATTCCCCTTCTGCGCCGGTGTAAACGGCATCACGGTTCGCGAACGGGTTGCCACGATCTTCTACATGGGCTTCTTCAACGCAGAAGCACTATTGCTCACAGAAACCGGAAACCAGGCCGGAGCCATCCAGATCGCCGCTACCGACGCCGTTACCCAGATCCCGTTCTTTATCACTACTTGCGACTACACCCTCATCGGTGAAGAATTCTACGCCGCCAGCGCCTATCTATCGCACAACCCCGATATGGTCAGCATGCTGAAAGCCCAGGATTACTTCAAGCTCTTCATCATCACAGGCATCGTGGTCGGCACCATCCTCTCCACCCTAAACATCAGCTGGTTCATTCACATTTTCCCGCTGGAATAAGGAGGAAAACCATGGAAAAGATCCCTACTTCCACCTTGAAACGACTGCCCCAATATCTGGAAGTGCTCAAGCGTCTGAAAAAGGCCGGGCTGAAAGAAGTTTCAGCCACCAAGATCTCCGTGTTTGCCGATATCCACCAGACCCTTGTCCGCAAGGATATCGCATACACAAACATCAGCGCCGGTAAGACCGGATACTTAGTCAACCCCTTGCAAAAAGCGATCGAAGAACTGCTGAACTGGAGCGATACCTCTTCCAGCATATTGGTCGGCGTGGGGCATCTGGGCAGCGCGCTTTTGGGCTATCAGGAATTCTCACAACGCGGCCTCTCCATCGTTGCCGGGTTCGATAACGACCCCAATCTGATCGGCACCAAGGTGCACGGCGTCCCGGTGTTTTCCGCTCTGGAGCTCACCGCCATGGCCCAAAAACAAAATATCCGCATCGGGATCATCACCGTGCCCCCGGATACCGCGCAGCTCATCGCGGACATCATGGTTCACAGCGGCATCAAAGCCATCTGGAATTTCACGCCGCACAAGATCATCGTGCCTCTGGATATCATCGTAGAATATGTGGATATGTTTGCTTCCCTGGCCGTGCTTTCTCGCCGCCTGGCAGAGCAACACTAATAAGATTCCTGCCCGGATGGGGAAAACCCTCTCCGGGCTTAATTTTTGCCTTTGCGGAGCATTGGCAAGATAGGCAGTTAAATACATATTAGAACCAAATCGAGGTAAAAACTATGGCTCTGGATTATCGACAAATTATGGACAAAATCAATGCTCCCAAAGCGGAATGCGCTTTGCTGGCAGAACAACTGCGCGCCCTGAACGTATCCACCGATGCGCCCCTGGGAGAATTCTTTGACCACTACCGGAAGATCGCTCTTTTATCCTGGGACTATGTTCGCCTCCTGGAACAAGATCCCTTGCTGAAAAACACTTCCCATAAAGAGCTCGAAAGCCTTTATGCAGATGTATACAGTCACTTAATGCCGAACGAAGGATATGAGGCCTGCATCCAAAACCCGGATTATGCCGTGAAACTCTATGGCCCCAAGCTGGGTCCCCTGCTCAGCGCGATTTCTTCCCCCGCGGGAGCTATCCGCCGCCACGGTATCGATAACAATTTCATTAGTATCCGCAATGCCCTGACCCTCTTTTTTGCCTTGTGGGAAAGCCCGGACAAAGAGGACTATGACGCCCTTTGGGACATCTATAAAAGAGAATCAAAGCGAGATCATGAACTGCAGGTGCAAGCCACCTACGCTCAACGCTACTCCCCTGAAAACAACTATTTCTACAAGATCGTGCGCGATGCCGATCTGGATGATATGCGCTACATGTATCGCTACGGTGTCTATCTTAGCAAATACGATCTGGAAATGGCGCAGTTCATCGCGGCATACCCTCCGCAGGAGCTCGCGGCGATCGCCCGATTCGTGGTCCAAAGCTGGGTCGATGGCTTTGTCCGCGCCAAAAAGGACTATAAGAAAAAGAAGTTTGCCAATCTCATGATCCCCATCGGCATGGAAGCCCTGGGCAGATTGATCATCGATGAACTGGAAAACATCGGCATCAGCGCTTTGGTGCCGCAACCCCACGGCAACGGCGTGAACCGCCAATATCCCTATGATCACCGCTACGATTCCGCCCTCATCCTGGACCGCGAGCACGTGGAGAAATCCCTGAATATCAGCCAATCAGTCATGGAAGAGATGAAAGATCAGATCGCTCTGCAAGCCGGCCCCATCTATGTGGAACTCTTTGGCGAGACTCCGTTTAGCCCCGTCAATAAATCCACCACCTTAAAGCTGAACGAAGAGCAACAACAACTGATGCGCGAGCTCCAGGCCCGCAGCGGTCAGCTCTACTATTCATATTACAAGCGCGACGAAGCCAGTTTCACCATCATCGCCTTCCCTTCCACCGAGATCGGTGAAATGTTCCCGGAGATATTTGCCGATACTCTGCGCATCAATCTGCTGGATAGCAAGCGCTACGCTACCATCCAACAGAAGATCATTGATGTGCTGGATACCGCGGCCTATGTGCACGTAAAAGGCAAGGACGGCAACCAAACCGACATCAAAGTGCAGATGCACCGTCTGAACGATCCCACTCGCGAAACCCTCTTCGAAAACTGCGTTGCCGATGTCAATATCCCGGTGGGTGAAGTGTTTACTTCCCCGGTCTTGAAAGGCACTACCGGCATCCTGCACGTGGAAGATATCTATCTGGGCTCCCTGCGCTACTATAACCTGAAGATCGAGTTCGAAGACGGCTGGGTAAAGGACTATTCTTGCACCAATTACGCGGACCCGGAAGAAGCACGCAAGTATGTCTTCGAAAACCTGTTGCTCCCCCACAAAAGCCTGCCCATCGGAGAGTTTGCCATCGGCACCAATACCGCCGCCTACCAGATGTCAAAGAAATATGGCATCATGGAGCTGCTGCCGATTCTGATCATAGAAAAGATGGGACCCCACTTCGCCATCGGTGACACCTGTTTCAGCCACGAAGAAGACGCCCCTCACCCCAGCTTTGTGAATGGCAAGGAAATGATCGCCGTGGAAAACGAGCACTCTGCCACCCGCAAGGAAGACCCCGTGAATGCCTATCTGATGCATCATACAGATATCACGCTGCCTTATGAGATGCTACATTTCATCTGCGCCGTTCAGGAAGATGGCTCCGCAACGGATATCATCCGCGACGGCCGCTTCGTGATCCCCGGCACTGAAGAACTGAATATCCCCCTGATCGAGATGGAACAAGGCTAAACAACTGCCCCTTAGTTTGATCCCCACCACCACTTCGAGCTTTCGGAGTGGTGGTTTTTTTTAGAAGATACTTATCGTGGCCCGGAACGCGACCGGAACACGTTTCTCCCGAAACGTTTTTCTGTCGATTACCCGCCAAAGACCATTTTGCCGGAGGATTCATCTAATCGGATATCTTGGGTGGGGGGGATTTTTGCTTTAGAGCTTAGTGATATTTTTGATTCGTTTTGGGGCTGCTTTCTGTTGGGTGCTGTTCTAGCTTCGAGTTGGCTGCTGTTTTTGTTTCGAGTTGGGTGCTATCTGACAGAAAAACGGCTCAGAGAGACGTGTTCCGGCCGTACCCCGGGCATCAACTCCATAGAAGATAGAACCCCGCATTAATCGTCCCGGGATCACATCAAGATAAAGGCATTATCTTGCTGTCTTCACCCGATTATAACAGCTTGATATCAGCTTCATTCCGCTTTAAGCAATGCGGGCTTGCATGATCGTTCACAATAATAAAATAAGCTTTGGTATGGAATGCTTTCTGCATTAACATATTTGATATAAAACAGATATTTCTGTGGAGGTATTAATGCGCCCCCAAAACCGAGCGCTGGTCTTATTCTTCCTGCTGATGAGCCTTAGTTTGATAGCTCAGACCGTCACATTCAGTATTTCAGAAAAGAACTTAAAACCCGGCGATAGAGGATTTATCCGCGCCACCTTGGAAATCCCGGCAGACCGTAAGCAAAGCGTGGACCCCAACGATAACCCCTATTTTGTTCTGGAAGCGGAGCATCCTGATCTGGAGATCGCTACGCTCACTTTGCCCAAGCCCACCAAAGTGGTTTCGGAAACAGAATGGCAATATTATCCCAGAGTAACTCTCAGCTTGCCGTTCCGGGTGAGAGCCAATGCCCGCCCCGGTGAAAAAAGCGTGCGCGCTTTGATGAGCTATAACCTCTGTTATGAAAGCGGCATGTGCGACCCTCCGGAAGATGCGGAAGGCACTCTGCGCTTCGTGATTCTGGCTCCCGCAACAGCCCCTCAGCCGGAAGAACTGCCCACCTCCGTCACTCAATTAGCGGAAGATGAGCCTGCCATTACAGACGAACTGAGCCCTGTGACAGCCCCGGAAACCGCTGCCGCCGATGCTCCCGCGGAAGCAACGCCACCCCCGAGATCCGCTGCCTGGCAAGAGATTATCAAATACATGCTCTTTGCTTTGTTAGGTGGCTTGATTTTGAATATCACTCCCTGTGTGTTGCCGATCTTACCGATCCGCATCATGGCGATCGTCAATCAAGCCCAGAAAGACCGCTCCAAGGTCTTCCGCCATGTGATGGTCTATACCATTGGCGTGTTGATCTCGTTTTCGGTGCTGGCTGGGATCTTCATCGGCATCCAGGCGGCAGGACAATCTGCGGGATGGGGTACGCAAAACCAGAACCCATATTTCCAGGTTGCGCTGCTGTCCATCGTGTTTGTCTTTGCGCTTTCACTGCTGGGCATCTTCGAGATCTCCGCGCCGGGGATGAACGCTGCCAGCAAAGCTACTGCTAAAGGCGGCTATAGCGGTAGTTTCTTTGGCGGAATCTTTGCCTTCCTGATGGCGATTTCCTGCACGGGACCCTTCCTCGGCGTCGCCTTGCCTTTTGCCTTGCGGATGCCGCCGACCTTGATCATGCTGTTTTTCCTGATGATCGGTCTGGGCTTTGCCTCCCCCTTCATCCTGATCGGGATGTTCCCCAAAGCGCTCCGGATCGTTCCCAAACCGGGAGACTGGATGGTGCTCTTCAAAGAGCTGATGGGCTTTGTGCTGCTCTATCTGGTCTATACCATGCTGAAGACCACGCTCGCGCTGACCAGCGGCCTGTATCTGGCAAATGTGATCTTCTATCTGCTGATCGTGGGCTTTGCCGTGTGGCTCTATGGCAAGTTCGTGCGCTTTGAATACAGCCGCGCCACCCAATGGATCTTCAGCATCCTGCCGCTTGTCATCATCATCGCCGCTTCGTGGTACTATCTGCCCCTCAAGGATAAGCACATTGATCAGCAAACCGTGATTCCCGTGGGCAGCGAAATGCTGCAGTCCCCCCACGCTCCCGAGGGTTGGTATGTCTTCAGTCCCCAGCTTCATACCCGGCTGATTTCAGAAGGTAAAAGCGTGTTTCTGGATGTGGGCGCAGAATGGTGCAAAAATTGCAAAACAAATGAAAAGACGGTGCTTTTCACCAAAGATATCATGCAAGATTTTGCCGCCAAAGGCGTAGTATTATTGAAGGGAGACTTCACCAAAAACGACCCTGTGCTGCTGGACTGGATCAAAAGTCACGAGCGCCTGGGCGTGCCATTCAACGCGCTCTATATACCCGGCGAAGAGCCCGTGGTGTTCCCCGAGCTGCTCAGTAAAAATATGATTCGGGATGCTCTGGCAAAAGTGCCGAATTGAGGAAACTATTATGAAGCAAAACCTAATATTACTGATTGGTCTGCTGCTGCTTGTCCTTGCGGCTTGTGACCGCTTTGACCACGAATTCACCGCCCCGCAGGCTGTGGATGTCGATGCCGAGTTCTTTGCCCCGCTGGCCACGGCATTCACTGCGGTGAGCAATAGCGGAGTGGATGCCATTCGCGCTTTCTATGCTGAAGAGTTTATGCACAATGGCGTGGATAAAAGCGAGCGCCTGGCATGGATCGATAGCTTTCTGGGTGGAGGAGAGATCAGCTTTGTGATCAGCGATACTCAGTCCAGCACTTTTGATAACAACAATGGCGTGGTCAACTGGCGCTTGCAGATCATTGGCCCGGACGCCAAAGCCGTCCTGGCGGATAGCCTGTTCAGCGGAGAAAAGATCCGCCGTGAAGGCGAAGGCTGGGTGCTGGAAGGCAACAAAGTCTGTACCGGCCCGCAAAGCAAACAACTGGTGATTGCGGAGTACTTCACTTTCGACACCTGCCCCAATTGCCCTCCTTCCGAAGCTAAACTGCACCAGCTGCAAACGCAGTATCCGAACTTCATCTATCTGGAACACCACATCGCGAACTCGCTGTTGGTTCCCGGCAATGATACCTCCGGCTATTACAGCGCTTATAGTGCGCCTTCAGCAGTATTTCAAGGCGCGGCTAAAGTGATTGGAAGCAGTGCCGCCGCTTTGGCTGATTACGAGAGCATCGTGGGCAGCCTGGTCACGGTGGATGAACCCATCAGCTACGAACTGAGCAACATCACCCACAACGCGCAACAGATCAGTGCAACGGTGCATATCAGCCCGAATATCTCGATCGATATGACCGATGTGCATCTCAGCTATCTCATCATCACCGATGAAGTTACTCAGACCAATATCAACGGTGACCCTTTGCACAACGTGGTGCGCGCGGTGGGCAGAACAGCCCTTGCCGGGCAGAATCTGGAGCAGGGCATCCCCATCAGCCTGCAAATGACAAATGGCTTGCCCTCAAACTATAAACTGGTGGTGTTTGCCCAATACCGCCCCCAGACCTATGTAAACAACGCGACAATATATGGTGGCATAGTCCACTCTGTATCCGCAAGATAACGGGAGAATTGATATGAAAAAGATACTTGCCTTATTGGCCCTCACCCTGCTGCTGCTACCGGTATTCGCGGAGAAGATGCCGGATTTCAGACTACCCAACATGGCGCATGAAGACGTAAGCCTGGCCTCGCTGCTGGGGAAAGGCCCCGTGATTATCGACTTCTGGGCGGACTATTGCAAACCCTGCAAGGAAGCCATGCCCGCATTGAACACACTGGTGGAGAAGTATGAAGACCTCACGGTCGTGATGATCTCCATCGACGCGCCCAAAGCCCAAGCTCGCGCCAAGAGCTATCTGCGAAGCAAGAACTTCAAGTTCATCAACCTCTTTGATCCGGATAAAACCCTGGCCAAGAAGCTGAATGTGGTGAACCCTCCCCATAGCTTCATCCTGAATCGCGAAGGCGAGATAGTATATACCCACGTTGGCTTTGAAGCAGGCACCGAGAAGGTCTATGAGCGCCACGTGCGTAACCTGCTGGGCTTGAAAGACGAAGCAGAGGACAACAAACAACACGGTGACACAGATGAGCATTGCGGATCCTGCACCGGTGAGCATCACAAGGACTGATGATGAAGTGGAAACTGGTGATCCTGCTAATCCTGCCCATGTTTGGGCTATTGGCACAGAATGCCCTGCAGATAAACGGTTACAACGAAGCACAGTTTGTGTATCGCACCGCTCCGGATTCTCTGAATACATATTTCTCCAATAGTTTCGGGTTCAACCTGCGCTATCAGGACTTTCGCTTTGGCATGGTGCTCAATAGCGCACTGCCCAAATATTCAAACGAACAGACAGAGCTGATGCAAGAGATCGATCCCGCCCGCCTCAGCGTGAAGTGGGAAGAGCTCTATGCCGGCTTCAACCGCGATCTCTTCAGCCTGCATGTGGGCACCACCGAAGAGACCTTTGGTAACGGCATCGTCTTCCGCAGCTTTGAAGACATCGAGTTTGATGAAGATCACCGCCTGCAAAGCGCCCTGATGCGCTACGACGGCAAACTGAAACTGAAAACCCTCTATGGTGCCATCAACAGCCCGATCAATCTCAGCCGCTATGATCTGGCCTACGGGGCAGACGCGGAATACCCCGTGCTGTCCGGTGTCCGCCTGGGCGCTTCAGCGATGGCGTTTCGGGATCTGACTCCGCTCAACAGCTACAGCCACAGAGATGTCTTCGCGGGACGCATGAAGCTCAGCCTGGGAAGTCTGGAAGCTTTCTCGGAGTATGCCGCAGGCAAAGAATACCGGCTGGGGAATCTCCCTTCCGGGAACATCCAGGCCCTATACGCCAACGCCGAATACCTGTTTGGCGACCTGATTGTGGGCGCTTCCTACAAAAACTATGAGGGCTTTGACTACCGCCTGAACGACATTCCACTGGCAAACTACCATGGCGAGACCCTCTCTGATGCCCTGGGCAGCGGCCAGGATGAAGAGGGCTGGCAAGCCCGCGCTTCCTACCATTTGGCTGAAAGCATCTACCTGATCGCGGATTATGCCGAAGCCTGGGACAGCAGCAAAGACAAACAGATGAACGATCTCTTTTTCAGCGCGGAATACAGCGGAGAAAGCAACACCTATCTGGCATCCTGGAGCCACATCGAAAAGGTGGACGACGCTGCCCGCACCTGGCAAAAAGAGTACTACCCTGCCCTTGGGGCTGATATCCGCAACATCGGTATGCCCCTCTATCTGCAGGCAGAATTCAAGACCGTAGAAAAGCAACACGGCGCAACTACTTCCAGCCACTACGAACCGCTATTGCAGGCGGATTTCCGGATCAGGAAACTGGGTGTTTCCCTTGGTCTGCAAAGCTGGTGGGCGGATTTTGACACAATCTTGCAGAGCAAATATAACCCCAATATCGAGCTCAAATATCCCGTGTTTGAACATAGCGACCTGATCCTCTTTGCCGGCAAAGAACAGGGCGGAAAGGTCTGCCGCAATGGCATGTGCCGCTTTGTGGCTCCCTTCGAGGGGCTTCGGGCAGAGTTTACTACCAGATTTTAGGAGACATAATGAAACAGATATTGCTTGTCATGCTTAGCTTTAGCATCGCCGTCCTGGCAGCGCAAAGCGCCCCGTTTTACCCCACTACCACCTTGGTAGAAAACTTCGGCGCCAGCTGGTGTGCGGCTTGCAACGTTGCTCAACAGGGACTGGATGTGATCGAAAGCGAAGTGCATGCCGGAGAAATCATCATCCCCCGTCTGCTTACCGAAAGTGGCGAATACAGCTTTGCCGAAATGGACGAGAGATTCGATTACTACGAAGTCCTGGGCTTCCCCGCAGTATTCTTCAATGGCAAGATCCGCGTGGACGGCTCCGATGACCTCGTGGCAGACGGCAGCCTCTACCGCACAGCCCTCAACCAATTCCGCTATTTGGCCTCACCCCTCAAAATGACGGTGGAAAACGCCAATCACAGCACCGGAAACTATGCCTTCAAGGTCACCATGATGCACCCCGAACAAAGCATTGAAGCCGGCAACGTGATGTTCTATCTGGTGGAAGACAATGTGGCAGACGGCATCACCCGCCTCGTGCGCAATGTGCAAAGCCAAGCGATCGCCCTCTCCGGACAGGGAAACTTCCAGACCTTCAACTTCAGCGTGAGCCCAAACCCCGCCTGGAATAGCGCCAACCTCTGGGCATTAGCGTTTGTCCAGGTCCCGGCAAAGACCGTGATCCAAGCGGTCAGCACCCTGCCCGTCCCCGAGCAACAGATTCGCGTAGCGGTGCCCTTTGACCGGAACCTCACCGAAACCGAACCCCTCACTCTGTTCTCACCTTTCTTCTATGTCCACAACCTTGGTCCCGCCGGTACCTTTATCACTTCCATCGAGATCCATAGCGCGCCCGCCACCTGGTTTCTGAACTACTGCGATGAAGACGGCGCTTGCTTGCCCGGCGGCCTCCAGGTACCTCACGCGGTGGATGCAAATGGCTTCAAAACCTTTGATCTGAACGTTGTAGCCGATAGCGAAGGTCTTGCGGTGTTTGATTTTGTGATCCAGAAAGAAGGCTCCGAGACATATCGCATCCCCTTCAGTCTGAGAGTTGGGAATGTGAGCAACGCAGACCCCATCTCGGCTCCCGCCTCGATTTCTGTGCGGAGCGCATGGCCCAATCCCTTCCAAAACACCCTCAGTTTCGAGCTTCAAAGCGCCAAAACCGGGCTGAACTCCAATCTGAAAATATACAATAGTCGCGGGCAGATCGTCTCCACCGTGCCGCTGATTAACCTTCAGCAAGGCAGCTCCCAAGTAAATTGGGACGCCTCAGAGCTACCCGCCGGGGTATATTTCTACCGCTTGGAAAACGCCAAACAAACCGGTAAAATCCTGAAACTGCGCTGATGCAAGAGAACGTTCTTTTTGCCTTTGGGCTGACACTTTTTGCCGGCCTCTCCACGGGAATTGGCTCCCTGATGGCCTTTACTCAAAAGAAGTTCAGCCCAAAGTTCCTCTCTGCCGCGCTGGGACTGTCTGCCGGAGTGATGATCTATGTTAGTTTTGTGGAGATTTTCCCCAAGGCCCAGGAATCACTCAGTTTACACTACGGCGCTAGGATGGGGCATTGGTACACCATCATTGCCTTCTTTGCCGGAATGGGTTTGATCGCTTTGATCGATAACCTGGTGCCTTCCTACGAAAATCCTCATGAAATGAAATACATGGACTGCGAGCAGAAGAAAACCGCCATTCCGGATGATAAGAAGCTCTTGCGCATGGGCATGTTTTCGGCTTTGGCGATTGCCATCCACAACTTCCCGGAAGGCCTGGCAACCTTCATGGCGGCGATGAAGGACCCCGCTTTGGGAATCAGCATTGCCATCGCGATTGCCATCCACAATATCCCGGAAGGCATCGCGGTCTCCGTGCCGGTGTATTACGCCACCAAAAGCCGCAAGAAAGCCTTCTTCTATTCTTTTCTTTCCGGCTTATCGGAACCGGTGGGAGCAGTTCTGGGGTATTTTCTGCTAAAGAATGTGCTGAATGACGCGGCGTTTGGCTTGGTTTTTGCCTCTGTGGCGGGAATCATGGTTTACATCTCGCTGGATGAATTGCTGCCCACAGCCGAGGAATATGCCGAACACCATGTCGCCATCACCGGCCTCATCGCCGGAATGCTGATCATGGCAGTCTCTCTGGCCATGTTTTAGCCCTTGCAAACATAGTACAAGCTCCCGGCATTGTCTTGGTTTTAGCCTTTTTTCCAGCCCTTATCAAGCTGTGGTCATACGATAATAACAGCTTGAACTCAGCTTGAACCTGCTTCAACAAATCAGGCTTAGCAGCAGACACAAGCATGTTTTGCCATGAATCATGGCGATAAATCACTGCGCTGCATCCTTGATAACGAAGATTTATCCTGTTTTGGTATCATTCTGGCATGTTAGATTAATGACGTGTTCTGCCATTGCGGGTATTCCGCTCTTGGACAAGCGCTCAGATTTATTTGTACTAATTAAGAAGCCACTATGGAATTCTTAAAATTAAGATAAAAACATGTACTCAAACAAGGAGAAACGTATGAACAGACACAAGATGTTATTCATACTCCTGATCGTAGGATTGGGAATTTGCAGCGGTCTCTTTGCCCAGGTTTACCCCGGGGGCAATGGAGCCGTCCGAACCACACTCTTGTTCGAAGATTT